>CALIZL010000096.1 GCA_938028745.1 uncultured Prevotella sp. | reverse complement strand
AAACGCAAGGTAAAATGGTGCAAAACGCAAGGTAAAATGGTGCAAAACGCAAGGTAAAATGGTGCAAAACGCAGTGCAAAATGCAGCTAAATGCAAGGCGAAAAGCATAAATATACACTGCAATGGCATAAACATAACCTTCTAGAACCATGAAACACATGGCCAGAAAGAGCAAAATACACATTAAAAAGTGGGATTTTAGGGTCTAAAAGGGGGAATTTGGCATCGAAAAAAACACGATGTGGATGCCATCTAGAAAGGCTAAATGGTGCAAAATGCACCCAAAACACTTAAATTTAGACTAAAACCGAAACGCCCAAAGCTGGAATTAGCGACTAAAAGCATGCTTTGGGGCTTTGTTTTCGCTAGAAGGTGTTGGCCGGGAGAGTGCGTTTTGTAAAATATTATAACATAGTTTTAACGTTAATAGGGCAGTTAAAAACAGATTGAAAGAAGGAGTTTAACAAACCGATTAGGTTAAACCCTCATCGGCCATTATGCCACTTATCAACTATTTTGCGTCGTTTCCATTGCTTCCTATCCATCTTTCGTTTGCTTGTCGGCATCTTACCTGTCTTATCCTCTTGGCGCAGCATGTGTTACACCTTCAAGAATAAGACAAGCAATACGCTCTGCAATACACAAAACGTGTACAGGCTCAAATTAACCGATTGGGGTTAAGCCACTTTGTTCACCGCCAGTTCCATTGCATATCGCCTTGAAATCGCCGTCAAAACAGTATTTCTGGTTCTGCCCCAAGCTTTTTCTTCTTCTTGATATACAGCACGGTGTACATCATTGAGATAGTTACTGATATTATTAGGTTTACAATTGTTCCTTCTAGTTCGTACTTCCCGCCAGGCATAAACTCGAAGCCTTTAACGATAGAGATGAAAATGGGGGAATTATCTAATGCCGTATCTGGTGCGTAATGGCCAAAAAAGCAACCAATAAGAAAGTTATATGCCCAATGTATGCCAATGGGAACCCACAGCGTTCGATGGTAAGCGTAGGCTATGCCCATCAGCCATCCGGCTGTAACTGCTATTTCCAAACAGCTCCATACCGTGCACTCTGGATTAAGGATGTGTATAAACCCAAAGGCTAAGGAGGAAACAACCAAGCCAACCACCACGTTCCACTTGTCGGCAATCATCCTGAACACAATGCCACGAAGGGCAACCTCTTCAATAATGGCTGCCAGTAATAATATCGAAAACCAGTTAAGCAGGTTTTCAACGTTGAAAGTTGCCCCTACTATAGAATAGTGCCCAGCTAAGTAAAAGCAGCTCACCATCAAGGCAAAGTGTAGTATAGACACTAGCCAACCAATGCCAACTTTACGTACCTGCCCATATACCGACAGGCATGTCCCATCTTTCACATACCAGCCTAAATATTTTTTGTAGGCGTAGAGGGTGACGGCCGAAAGCAATATTGCGGCTGGAACCCTAATGAAAACAGATATGTCGAGCCACAAAATCTCTAGGAAAATTCCTGGTAGGAACAAAAAAACTAGAAAACCGAGCAACAAATAGCAACCCCATGCCAAGTTGTCGTCTTTAGATATGATGTTCATAAACCTTAAAATGTTTAGCGTTGTTATGCGTGCTAGAATACAGGCGCAACATCTTCTCCTGTTTTAATTCTCGTTTTCTTCTTAAAATATAGAATGGTGTAAACCACGGATATGGCAACGCCAATCGCTGTGGATATAATAGAAACCTCCGTGTCGTACTCTATACCGGCAGGAAACTTTACCCCTTTCGAAACCAATATAAGAATGGGAGGGCTGTTTAGCGCACTTCCTGGCACGCTGTGTTCGAAGATGTTGCTTTGAATGTAGTTCCACGCCCAATGGATGCCAATGGGAACCCACAGCGTTCGATGGTAAGCATAGGCTATGCCACACAGCCAACCGCCTGTAATTGCTATCCTTAAACAAGACAATGCCGTGGTGTTGGGGTTGAAAAGGTGCACAAAACCAAAGGTAATGGAGGACACCACCAGTCCTGCAACTACATTCCACTTATCAGTTATGAGCCTAAACACAATGCCGCGGGCTATAATTTCTTCGATTACGGCAGCCAGTAAAAAAATCGACAACCAACTTAACTGATGGTCTAAGTTGAAGTTAAGGTGTGCCACCGAGTAGTGCCTGGTTGCGAATAAGCAAATTAAAATAGTGAAAAGATACAGCGCAGACACCAGCCAGCCTATACAAACTTTATGTATTTTGCCAAAGACTGATAGACGTGCGCCATCTTCTATATACCAGCCCAAGTACTTTTTGAAGGCGTATAGGGTAGCTCCCGATGCCAATAAAGCTAGTGGAAACTTGATGAGGGAAGAGAAGTCGTTATCTAACAGTATAAGACATATACCTGGAAGAAACCAAAAACCCAAATAGCCAATCACTAGATATACTACCCATTCAAGCGTGTTGTCTTTTGATATGATTGCCATGTTTTGGTAAAACTTAGTTCAATTTACTTGTTTCTGACATGAACGCTAAAACATTAATGTTATTTCATTGTCGGCTTTGGATTTGACTTTCATCTTTTTAAAGTACAGCATTGTGTACGTAGCAGGGTACTGCCCTAAAAAGTGTGTAAGCCCATTTTTTCTTATCTTTGTATTATTCATTTTCTTTCTTGATTTTCCAGAATTTCCATTGATAAATTTTCCTAGCATATGTTGTTTTCGTTTCTTCCATAGCAACACTTGCAAGTAGGAAAAGTATCGACATGATTGATGGCATTGATGTTCTCATTTTTATTGTTCTCTTATATTTTCTATTGAGTCTCTCAATCCAACTAGTCGTATATATGCACCTTTGCACTTGCACAGGGAAGTCCATATATGCAAAGTAAGCAATGTTTCGGTCTGCTTTGTACTCTTTGAATATTGGATATTTCTTTTCCCATCTGGATACAAAAGTAATAAATTGTGCATACCCCAACAAAGATTCCATCTCTTTGTTTTCTAGAATAAAGACCTTATTGAGTTCTTCAGCCAACTGAGGTTTGTCTTTGTGTAATACACAATTTAAGATTTATCGCTTGATATGAGCTACGTAAAACTGATGGGATGCCAGCGGAAAAGCTACACAGACAGCATTTCTGGTTCGGCTCCAAGCTTTTTCTTCTTCTTGATACACAGCACGGTGTAAACGATAGAGATGGCAATGCCTAACGCCACACATATAATCGAGGCCTCCGGCCCAAACGCTCCACCAGATAATATGTCGGGAGCTGATATTGATGGCGTGAGAAGTGGATGCTGGGTTATAAACGCAGGCGGCTCTTGATTTTAGATTCCGAATGACAACGCAACCACTTACGCAACTAAGACAAGCTAAGGGAGCGTTTTAATTACTTCCGTCCGAAAATTTTGTACGGAAGTACAATTTCTTTAAGAAAACTTGATGAGTTTTGTTTTTCTAGGTATCTTCGCAGCGTAAGAAGTCGACAACTTACTTAAATGTTATAAACTAAAAACAACAAAATGATGAAGACAAATTTAATTCGTCCTCTGAGCGAGGTCGAAATGAAAGAAACTTATGGAGGCAGAACTTGGCTTGCCAGTGCTTGGAAATGGATTAAAGACCACTTTTTCGCAAGAACAAATAATGACCCGAATTGTAGGGTAGAAATCGGGGGCACCATCCCCCTCGATTAACAAAATGATAAAGGGTTGCCCCATAGCAATGGCAACCCTTTATTTTAAGGAATAATGGGTAAGTAATGGTCATGATGAGAAAGAAGTTTATCGCTAAACGGGATTTGCTGCGCCTTGTTGTAGGCTGGCTTGTTTGCTTCCAAACCACATCGGTTATTGCGCAATCGCAAATCACAATAAAAAACAACTTGATGTATGTAGATGTGACTGTCTACAATTCTGGCTTGTGCAGCACAATCCACGAAACGACTATTGATACTGGTGCTTCTGTATGCGCCATTGATTCTACATATGCCGTTGACTCTTGCCAAATTAAAGGCGAACGAGTAAATGCAGTGGTGGGGAATACAATGGGTAAAGACGTTAATTCATCTTATGTGTATCTAGACAGCATTGCATTTGGTGGGGTGGTTTACACCAATGTGAGATGCTATTTAGTGGATTTGGCTGGAACCCTCCAACAATACGCCCCTAAGTTTATTATTGGTGGCGAAATCTTAAAAAGAGACTTGTGGTGTTATGACTTGAAGAGAAATACGATTCAGCAATATATGCGTATGCCTAAGAATATTGTTGCCACGATAAAATGGAAAAAATATGCTGACGCAGCTTTAAATCTCATCTATTTCGAAGGGAAAATTGGAGGCAAAGACACACGGATATTTTTCGATACAGGGTCGCTACTAAATGCAGTGCCTTCTAACTTTGACATAACCCCAACCGACAGTGTTAAGTTACCTGGTGCTAACATCGCTGATAAATTAACCTATAAAAAGGTAGGATGGTGTAAAAACGTACCTGTAGAAATATCGAATCTCAATTATAATTTGAATTTTGTTAAGTCGGTGAGTAGTGGATCTAAATACCCTCGCATAAACGCAGGCTTTCTTCAAGGTAAGAAGTGGATGCTGGATTATAAACGCAGGCGGCTCTTGATTCTAGGTTCTGATTGATGCCCCCACTACTTATGCCGCAAAAAATAGTTAGGAAACTTTTTATAAAGCAAGCCTGATTAAAAGGCGACATTCTGTACAAACGTGTTGTACAGAGCACCTTTGCATGTACTGCACCCAACGTAACCACAGCCAAGAATGTTCAGCTCGTGCTCTCCAATATAACTTACTTTAATCTCCATGTCCAACTTAAAATTGTTGGAATAGCAGAATGAGCGTTTGCGCCTGTTATAACTTATTTGCGCGCCCATCTTTTTTAATTCTCGGAGGATATAATACAGCTCACTTCGAGAGACACAAATAGACTCGGCCAAATTATCGGGAGAGCCAGTATTCTGTCCGATGATTAGTTCATGTACTTTCCGTAATCTTTTTAAGTCATCTATAAAGTTCATCTTGTTCTATTTTTTTAATCCCTTGCTTTATTTAACCAAAATCGGTCGTCATACCTTTTTCTCGCGTCTATATTTTTCGAGAGCTATAACTGAACGAAGGACATGGAGTGTAGCTAACACAACTTTCAGTAAGTATCATTCGTTTTTTAGTTCCATATTTGTTAGTCAATCACGTTGTTTTGTGCGTGCCAAAGGCGTTGGAAAACGCCGTTTTGGGCAATCAACTCGCTGTGTGTGCCACTCTCGGCCACCTCTCCTTTGTCGATAACCACTATCCTGTCGGCATCTTTAATGGTACTTAGGCGATGGGCGATAACGATGATGGTTTTGCCTTGTGCGGCCAAGGCGTGCAGCGTTTGTTTTACGAAACGTTCGGAAATGGAGTCGAGCGACGAGGTGGCCTCGTCGAAGATAAGCACTTCGGGCTGCTTGTACAGGGCGCGGGCGATGGCAATGCGCTGCCTTTCGCCACCCGAAAACGTGGTGCCTTGTTCGCTTACGATGGTGTCTAGGCCTTTGGGTAGGGCATCGACAAAATCTTTTAAGCCCAGCTGCGTAATGATGTCTAGTGCACGGCGCATGTCGGGTTGCAGGTCGCCCAGGCAAATGTTCGAAAGCAACGTGCCTGAAAACAGTTCCACTTTTTGAGGAACGATGCCGATGAAACGGCGCAAACTCTCGTTGCTTATCATCGCAATGTCGTACTGACCAATACTTATCCGCCCCGACTGTATGGGGTAAATGTTCTGTAATAGTGATACGAGCGTGGTTTTCCCCGACCCGCTTTCGCCAACAACAGCCGTGGTTTTGCCCTTGGGGATAACAAGACTGAGCGACGAGAACACCTGCTTGCGCGAACCATATCGAAAAGAAACGTTGTCGAACACGATGTCGCCTATCATGTCGGGCTCCATCTTCACCTTCGTGGAGGTGTCTGTACTTTCCGTTTCAAGGTCTAAAATCTGAAACAAGCGGTCGGCTGCAATCTGTGCGTCTTGTATGGTTTGGTTAGAACTTATCAACGAGCCGATGGGCGAAAGCACATAGCCTATCAGCGAATAGAATATCATCAGGCTACCAGGGGTGAGCGTTTGGTTGATAACAAGATTGCTTCCAACCCACAACACCGCCACCGTAACGACAGAAGAGACAACGTCGATGCCGTTGCTGGCGAATATTGCGCCTTGCGCACTTACGTATGTGTTGCGCAGCAGGCGTACAAAACGCGATTCGGTTTTCAGGTTGGCGTGTGCCTCAATGCCGAAACGCTTAATGGTGGTGACGGCATTGAGCGATTCTACCAATTGCGACTCCAAGTCGGCTGCCGTCTCCATTATCTTTCGCTGATAGCGTTTGTTGAGCCGGTTGAACAAAACGAACACAGCCAAGAACAGCGGGGCGGATACCAATGTCACCAAGGCCAGTTTCCACGAATAGACAAACATCACGCCAACAGCGAAAACCAGTATCAGCACATTCACCACCAAGTCTACCAATACGTTGTTGATAAACGTGCGTATCTTCACCGCATCGTTAACGCGCGAAATGATTTCGCCCACGCGCATGGTGTCGAAGAACTGCTGGGGCAGGTGTAAAATGTGCTTATAATAGCCCAGAATGAGTGTGGCATCTATCATCTGACTGGTTTTTAATGCCAAGATGCTCTTCGTTGTGGATATAAACACGCGTATAAGTATGATGGCAAGCATAGCCACGCCCATGAGATTGAGCAGGTTGGTGTTCTCGTCTACCAGCACATAGTCTACTATCTTGCCCACATAAACCGACGTACTTAGCCCTAGGATGCTGCAAACAACCGCTCCAAACAACACTTCGGCCATTACTCGCCGGTGTGGGCGCAGCAGTTGGAAGAAACGTTGCGGTGTGCTGGTCTTCATGTTGCCTTGCACAAAATCGTCCTTTGGCTCTAACAAAATCAATACTCCCGTCCATAGTTTTAAGAACGCATCCCACGCCACGCGGTGCATTTCGCCGTCGGCGGGGTCCATGTATGTGATGTGTTTGTCGCTAACGCCGTACACAACAACAAAGTGATACAACACCTCTTTTACGATAACGTGGGCGATGGTGGGCAGCTGTATCATCTTCAACGCCTCTGGTTCGGCACGAACCCCCTTGGCCTCGAGCCCCAATTTACCAGCCGCCTCAATCATACCCAGCACGTTGGTGCCCTTTTTATCGGTAAAAGCGTATTGCCGAATGCGAGCAATGGGGAATGCCAACCCGTAATGGGCGCATACCGAGGCCAACGATGCCGCTCCGCAATCGGTGATGTCTTGTTGCTTAATTTTTATGCCTTTGTTTTGCATGTGTGTTGATTGTTTAATCTATTTGTTGGTAGCGGTTGCCTGATGTTGCGTGGGGTTTGCCCACTCGTCGATGTTTTTATAAAGTAGGTTGAACAAAGAGCGGCGCGTAACAACGAAGTGCACAATGCCCGTCATGCCTTTCTTTACGTAGCCCTTTCGCTTGGAGTTGCGCAATTCGAGATAGTTTTTTGTCAGTTTGCACTTAACCTTATAGTAGCTTTGCCCATCGTTGTTGCGTATATAGTCAGACGAGATGTTTTGCACATAGCCTTCGAGTGTGCCCCACTCATTATAGTTAAACGACTCTATCTGCACCTTCACGCGCATTTTTTCGCGTATAAAGGCAATGTCGCGAGGCGCAACGTAGGCCTCTATATATAAAGAGGTGTCGGGACTAACCACGGCAATGGTAGCGCCCACTTGCAGATTGCTGCCTGGGTATATGCCCGAAAATTGCTCTAACGTGCCATTGATGGGGCTTCTAACAACATAGACGTTTCGGTTGCTGCGCGTTTCTATGAGGTTGGAAGTGGTTTCCTTCAATTGCATTTTCAGGTTGGTGAGTTCTGTTTTCCATGCGCTCATTTGGTTGGTCTGCTGCAAATGCAGTTCGTTCAGCTTGTCTTGATACCTATAATAATGCTCATTATACTCGCTCTCGCTAATCAGTCCCTTATCGAAAAGCACTTTATAGCGTCGCCATTCGGTTTCATATTGGCGCAAGTCGGTTTTTAAACGGTATTGTTCAGACAGGTATTTGGCGTATTCTTGTTGTCGGGCTGCCGATGCAAATGCCTGTGGACGTTGCCCTTTCGAGAGCAGTTCTAGGTCTGCGATATGCGCATTTGCCTCCTTTGAACGCTCTTGTTGGTACTTTATCTTTCCGTCTGGTGCACTTGTTCTAAACCTTAAAATCTCGTCTCCTTTCCGCAATTTGTCGCCTTCCTTGGCCGAAACGCGCTCCACCGTCTCTGTCATTGGCGCAGTGATGACGCTAATCTCTCCGTTAGGCCTTACAAAGCCACTGCTTTGAACGGTAATGTCTACATAAACAAAAGGTAAGGAAATAATAGCCGCAGACACGGCAGCCAACATGGCTGTGTAGATTACATGCCGCTTTGGGCGTTTCTGATAGAGATAGGTGCCTACACTATCAGACACCCATTCGGTGGGTAAGAGTTCTGGTTGTTGCTCCATTACGATACGAATATTTGGATTGTGGAGCCGCATGCCTACAAAAAAAGCGTGGACTCCATCTGTATATCCGCATTCCACGCACCGGCAAGCACGCAACAAATGAATATAAGAAGAAGCTCACGCTAAGCGTGAGCATCAACTTCTATTCACTATTTGCACTTCTTCATTTTGCCGGTTTCGGAATGCAGTGAGTATTAGCTAATACTATTTATCGTTATATGTATAGTTTCGTTTTATGTCATCATCTTCAATATTACAGCATTGTGTGCTGGTGGTTTAATGTGTAAGACTGAGTGGCAAACCTGTTTATGCCACAATTTCATTGTAAGCATTTGCCAACGCTTACGAAACTTTTGCAAAGATACACAGAATTAGTTATGTACGCAAACGAAATGTAATAAAGTGTAATGTAGGCAGGTGTGTTTTTGTGTAGATTATAGGTGGCTCTGTTATAGCCAAATAGGAGTTGGATGAGGAAAGGGCATAGGTACATCGTAAACAAACAAAAGCGTTGCTTTTTCTCTGCGTAAGGGATTATTGATGCCATACTACGCACGTTATCTGTGCAAGATGTAATAGATGGTTTCTCCTACTTCTTTCCCAAACTTATAAATAAGGACAAAGGTAAGACAAACTAGACCAAGCTGCACCAACGGATTTCGTTTTGCAAGGTCTAACGTCTGCGAATAGATTTTGTTTATGTCCATGTTCATCTTTAGCGTTTAAGGTAGTGAATGTTTCTCGCCTGCTTGCTTGTTTCAGCGTGGTTGAAATATGTGCAGGCTGGGATATGCTCATTAAATAAACCTGCCCCACTCCTAATATTATATAAGGAGTGGGGCAGGCGTTATATTGCGCGTTAGTGCGTTTCGTTATACCGTTGCGGCTTCCAAAGCGCGTCCTTTTTGGGTTTTACCCAAGGTGAGGAAGGCGATGGGGGCAGCGATGAAGATAGACGAGAGCGTGCCGAAGATGACGCCAAGGCTCATGGCGAAGGCGAAACTCTGGATGCTTTCGCCACCCAAGAACAAGATGCAGAGCAATACGATAAGCGTTGAGAACGACGTGTTGATGGTTCGAGCCAACGTTTGGTTGATACTATCGTTGAACAAACTGCGGAAGTCTTGCTTGGGATGCAACTTCATGTTCTCGCGAATACGGTCGAACACCACCACCTTATCGTTGATGGAGTAACCGATAACCGTTAGGATGGCACCGATAAACGTTTGGTCGATTTCCAAAGAGAAGGGCATGAAACCCCACAGCAAGGAGTAAAGCCCGATAACGAACGTGGTGTCGATGGCCAAAGCCACGGTTGAACCAACCGAGAAAGCCACGTTGCGGAAACGGATAAGGATGTAAACGAAGATGGCGAAGATGGCCAACAGCACGCTGATGATGGCTCCGTAGGTGATGTCTTTTGCCACCGAAGGACCAACCTTGGTGCTGCTGATGATGGAACCACCCTTGCGGATGTCGGGGTTTTTAAAGGCCTCTACGTCTTTTTGCGATACAAGACCAGCCTTTTTCAAGGCGTTATAGAGTATGGTTTCGGCCTCATCGTCTACCGTGGGGCTGTTGCTTTCTATCTTATAGTTGGTAGATACACGTATGGTTTTGTGGTCGGTACCTAGTGCTAGGGCACTGGTGGTGCAGCCAGGGAAGGCGTTGGCCAGTATGCCGCGCACTTGTTCGGGTTGCACTTGCTTTTCAAACGTAACCACATAGTTGCGCCCACCGGTGAAGTCGATGCTGCGACTAAGTCCACGAGTTACGAAACTGCCTACGAATACGGCCAAAAGTACTGCTACTAGCACAAAGGTCTTCTTGTAAACACTCATGAAGGGGAAGTGTACATTCTGCATGAAGTTCTTAGAAAAGCCCGTGGTGAAGGTGAGTTTCGTCCAGCGGTCCTTGTTCAGTTGGTACTCGTAAACCAAGCGAGTGAGGAATACGGCGGTAAAGAACGAACAAACGATACCGATGATAAGCGTTGTGGCGAAACCGCGGATGGGGCCTGTACCGAACGAATAGAGGATGATACCCGTGATGATAGAGGTAAGGTTCGAGTCGAAGATGGCCGAGAAGGCGTTTCCGTAGCCCTCCTTGATGGCCTGTTTAATGCCCTTTCCGGCAGCAAGCTCTTCCTTGGTTCGTTCGTAGATAAGCACGTTGGCATCCACGGCCGTACCTAACGACAGCACCATACCCGCAATACCCGATAGCGTTAGTGCGGCTTGGAACGAGGTTAAGATACCTAGCGTGAAGAATAGGTTGACGATGAGGGCCGTGTTAGCCATCATACCTGGCGTAAAGCCGTACATCAGCACCATGTAAACCATGAGCACCACGAAGGCGATGGCAAACGATTGGATACCTTGTTGGATGGATTGAGCACCCAGCGTAGGGCCAACAACCTCTTCTTGAACGATGCGTGCGGGGGCTGGCATACGTCCACTCTTCAGCGTATTGGCAAGGTCTTTGGTGTCTTCGATAGTGAAGTTGCCGCTGATAGAGGATGAGCCACCTTCAATTTCGTTGCTTACGCGCGGCGCGCTATACACAGCGTTGTCCAAAACAATGGCAATGGCCCTGCCTACGTTGGCCTTTGTGAGTGCTGCCCAGCGGCGTGCGCCGTCGCTGTTCATACGCATGTTCACTTCGGGAAGACCATTGGTATGGTTAAACTCATCGCTGGCATCGGTAACTACGTCGCCTTCGATGGGCGCGCGGCCATTGGTGGAGGTTACTTTGATGGCATGTAGCTCGTAGATGTTCTTCATCTTTGCCTGGTCGGCGGGCTTTGCACTCCACAGCAGTTTAAGGTCGGGAGGAAGAACTTGCTTGGCAACGGGGCCATAGATAAGCTTATTGATGGCGGCAGTGTCGCGAACGTTGGCATAACCTACAATGCTTAGCGAGTTTCCACCAGTGGGTTGCAGGCGCGAGAACAGCGGATTGGCCTTGATGGCGGCAGCTGTTTGGGCGTCGTTGGCGCGTTGTGCTACGTCGGTTTTCTTGTCGTCGCCCGTGTTTAGCTTAAACTTAGGCTGCTCGTTTTTGGCCTTAGCCACCTCTTGTTCGGCCTTAGCCCTGGCGTTGGCGGTGTCTAAGGCAGCGGTGTCGGTGCCGTTTTGTTCGCTGGCCAGTCGTGCATTAAGCTGAGTAAGGTAAGGAACAATCTCGGATGCGTTGAATGTTTCCCAGAATTCGAGGTTGGCCGAACCTTGCAGGAGCTTACGAACACGTTCGGGTTCGCGTACGCCAGGCATTTCAACCATGATGCGGCCTTCTTGTCCTTCGAGTTTCTGTATGTTGGGTTGCACCACACCGAACTTGTCGATACGTGCGCGCACCACGTTGAACGAGTTGTCGATGGCAGCCTGCACTTCTGTTCTCAGTGCTTTCTCTACTTCGGCATCGCTGCTTTGGGGCGAAACCTTGCCTTGCAATTGCTGCGTGGCGAACAGTTCGGCTAGTTTGTGGCCGGGTGCGTTTTGTTTGTAGTACTTGATGAAAAGCGAAATAAAGTCGCTCTGGCTAGTTTCTTCTTCTTTCTTAGCCTGTTCTAGCGACTTGGTGAAAGCCGCGTCGGTCTTGTGGTCTGCCAGTGTCTCAATGACGTCGGGCACGCTGATTTCAAGAATAACGTTCATACCTCCTTTGAGGTCCAAGCCCAGTCCAATCTGTGTTTCCAAACACCTTTGGTAGCTGTAGATGCCAAGATACTTCACGGAGTCCTTGTAATCTTGTTGGGCAATGGGGTCTTTCAGCTCGGCTGCCTTCCCGTCGTAGTAACGGGTAGCCACCGAAAAAGACAGGTAGAAGATACTTGCAAGCGTCAGCAAGACGGCAGTTACAATTACGATACCTTTGTTTTGCATTGTTATTTATTTTTGTTTTATTGTTTTTCTGTTGCCATACAACCCTGCAAAGTTACTGATTTTTCTTAGATTAGTAAACAGTTAGCTCTGTATATTATCATTTTTTGCCTATTTGCGAAGTTTTTGCAGCAGACAAAAGATGGGATAGTGGTCGGATGTTTTCACTTTACTCTCTACTACGCATTTAAGCGGTTGCCAGTTGTCGCTGCACATGATGTTGTCTATGCGCACGTAGAAGGCGTTGCGGTGATAGCTTATGCCGGGGCCGTTTCCGCTGGCAACATAGCAGTCGGTTAGCTCTTTTGCCATGCAACGGTGGGCGTAAGAGATGGGGCTGTCGTTGAAGTCGCCGCAGAGAATGATGCTTTGCCCCTTGTGCTTGCGCACGAATTGGGCCACGCATTCCACTTGCGGAGCGCGAATTTTGGCGTATTCGCCCAGCTTGTGCATCAGGCTTTTGCCTAGGCTGGGCATCTGTTTGGTGCGCAAATCGCCTTTGAGCATGCTCTTAAATTCTTTTCGTTGGGCTTCGGTTAGACCTGTTGTGGCAAAGTGGTTGTTGACAACCAGCACCGTGTCGCCAGGCATGGCCACCCAACAAGCCTGACTGAAATCTTCACTGTGTGGGTACATCACGCGTTCCGACCGCACAATGGGGTACTTGCTGTATATGGCCAGGCGGTCGTAGATGGTGGTTTTCTCCTTTATGTCGTGGTAGGGATAGATGCTGTTGAGCAAAGAGTCGATGGTGGCTTGGAACTTTCCGCCAAAATTTGCTTCTTGTAGGCATAGTATGTCGGCATCTTTCTCCTTCACATAGTTCAGCATTTCCCAGCGTTGTGGCTCTGTGGCCTCAATACCGCCCCACATAAAGGTGTTGTAGGATAGCACTTTAAGGCAGCTGTCTGTGGGATTGCTGTTTACATTTAATGGTATGTACGTGCGCACAGAACCGAAACAAGCCACGAAACCAACCAGCGGGATGAGCGTTCGGCGCAGTTTGAAGAAAGCCCAAAACACTAAGAAGGCGGCATTGATGGCTAGGAATACGGGGAAGGTGAGGCCCAGCGTGGCCATCAATGGGTGGCTGGCGGGGTTAAGCCTGTCGCTGTATCCTACGGCAAGCATAACCAAGATGGTGGCCACGTTAGCACCACTGGCAAGCTGCACAATCCATTTTTTTACTTTTGCCTGCATCTCAGCCTAGCTTATTGGCGTTTGCTTTGGTCGAAGAGCCGTTGCTTTTCTTCGCGCGTAAGACTGTCGTAACCGCTTTTGCGTATCTTGTCCAGTATGCGGTCCACCTCGTCTTGTTCGGCCTTTCGGCGCGCATTATAGTCCCAGTCGCTCTCGGCCCGCGTTTCTTCGCGTGGGCTTTCGGGTGTGGGTTGGTGGTGTTTTTCGTAGAAATTCTTCATGCGTTCGAAGGCGTTTGTGCCCCTTCGCTGCGTGAAGTCGTGCGAGGGGTGTCGTTGCCAATAGCGAATCATGAAGAAACCGAATATCATTCCGCCCAAGTGAGCCAAGTGCGCCACGTTTCCACCCGTTCCGGCCATAGCCTGATACAGCTCTAATGCGGCATAACCCATAACAAACCATTTGGCTTTGATGGGGATGGGGATGGGGAAAATGAATATTTTGTTCTCGGGGAATATCATTCCGAAGGCCAAGAGGATGGCATAGATGGCTCCCGATGCGCCAACGGTGGTAAGTCCGTTAA
Source organism: uncultured Prevotella sp. (assembly GCA_938028745.1). Classification (GTDB taxonomy): domain Bacteria; phylum Bacteroidota; class Bacteroidia; order Bacteroidales; family Bacteroidaceae; genus Prevotella. The sequence goes on along the minus strand of CALIZL010000096.1, from coordinate 13,260 downwards.
GCTGGTTGGCCAATTGCCCCATTACAATAAAGGCATCGCCCACGCCCAAGGGAGCTTGCGCGTTGAGTTGCAAGTAAATCTCTACAAACTGTGCCAACTCTTGCATCAAGCCTGCACCGATGCCGCAGGCTATATAATAAAATAGGAACTTGCGCGGTCCCCATACACCTTCGACCACCACGCCGAACATCCACAACGCAAACATGTTGAAGAACAAGTGCGCAAATCCGCCATGCATGAACATGTAGGTTACGAGTTGATAAATGCGGAACTCGGACGCTCTGAAAAAGTGGAGGCCGAGTATGTTGTTGAGATCGACGCCCGAACTGCTTTGGATGACTAACGTGGCCAAGAAAGCTAGCACGTTGATGATAAGCAAATTCTTGGTTATTGTTGGTATATTGCCCATTAATGATATGCTTTGTTTGAAATGTTATAACATGGGCAAAAGTACTAAAAATATCTGTTAATGCGCATAAAAAGCCCTACGGAACGACAATTTTTCAAAAAAAACTTCACTTTTTTTTCCTTTTCGTTTGATTTTTGAAAGTAAAGGTCTATATTTGTTCCCAGTTCTGAGATAACGCATATACATTTATCACTTTTATAATTCAAAGTTATATGAACAAAACAGATTTGATTGACAAAATCGCAGCAGGCTCTGGCTTGAGCAAAGCTGACTCGAAGAAGGCGTTAGACGCAACAGTTGCAGCAATTAAGGAAGCTCTTGTTAAAGGCGACAAGGTTCAGTTAGTGGGATTCGGCACATTCAGCGTTAACGAACGTCCCGCACATGGTGGTGTTAACCCCGCAACGAAAGAGAAAATTACTATCGCTGCCAAGAAGGTTGCCAAGTTTAAGGCTGGTGCCGAACTGACGGAAGCTATTCAGTAATTGCTTCTAGCTAAGAAGAGAAATAAAAATAGTCGCCCTCGCTGTATTGTGTGGGCGACTTTTTTGTTAAAGGGTGAAAAGGGCTTTTAAAGGTGAAGAAGTGAAAAGGACTTTTAAAGGTGAAGAAGTGAAAAGGTGAAAAGGTGAAAAGATGGCTGCGCCTTTTAAAGGTGAAAAGGTGAAAGGGTGAAAGGATGGCTGACGCTTTGCTCGCTTGTCAATTTGTTAACTTGACAAGTTCTTATATCGTGCTTTGATACAAACCCTGCCCTATGTTTGACATAAGAACATAAGGGACATAAAGCGAATCAATGTTTTTCTGGATTAGATTGCCAGCATGTTAATATGCGCAGCCGTCTTTTCACCTTTGCTAGTTGACCAGTGAACAAGTTTACAAGACTGGTGGCGCAGCCATCCTTTCACCTTTAAAAGGCATCAGCCATCTTTTCACCCTTTCACCTTTTCACCTTTAAAAGGGCGTTAGCCATCTTTTCGCCTTTTCGCCCTCTCACCTTTAAAGGGCGTTAGCCATCTTTTCACCCTTTCACCTTTTCACTTTTTCACCTTTAAAGGGCGTTAGCCATCTTTTCACCCTTTCACCTTTTCACCCTTTCACCTTTAAAGGGCGTTAGCCATCTTTTCACTCTTTCACCTTTTCAATTTTTCACCTTTATAAGCCTTTTCACCTTTTATACTCCCTTCCAATCCCAGCAAAAACATCTTCTTATCCAAGCCGCCTGCATAGCCCGTTAGTGTGCCATCTGCCCCAATTACGCGGTGACAAGGAATGATGATGCTGATGGGATTGCGCCCAACGGCTTGCCCCACGGCTTGTGCCGACATGCGCCCAGAGGCGTTATGCGCTGCTAGGTTCGCGGCCAAAGCGCCATAAGTGGTGGTGGAACCGTATGGAATGGTGAGCAAACGCTGCCAAACGGACTGCTGAAAAGGCGTGCCTTGCGGACGAACGGGCGGTGGCACGCCTGGATCGTGGCCTTCAAAATAACGCGAAAGCCATGCGCGGGCAGCAACAAATATGGGTAGTTGGGGTGCCTCTTGCAGCGTAACGCCATTGGGATGCGTAACTTTCTCGCCCTCATATAGCACGCATGTAAGTGCCTCGCCGTCGCTTTCGAGATGGAGTGTGCCCAAGGGAGAAGGCTGTTTGAGGAAAAATGCGTGCATATTAGGCACAGCCTGCTTGCCATAGTCCAAAGCAGGCGTGGCTCCCAGCTCCTCTTTAAGTGGCAAAGTCTCACCATTTAACCCTTCTCCAAGGGGAGAGGAGAGTGGTATGTCTTGCGACTTATGGGATTTATTAGTCTTTTGCATTGTGGTTTGATGAAGAAACGATTATTTTAAACTACTACTGACCTCGTCTCAAGAGTTGTCTTCCCAAGGAGAGAGGGACGTGAAATGCTTTGCCGTATCATAGTATCTTATATTTGTATGTTTAGAAACCGTAAGGCATATTACTCCCCTCTCCCCTTTGGAGAGGGGTTGGGGGTGAGGCAGTTTGTGCCTTTTTACTTCACTTCCACCCTAAACGTAGACGTTGGAAGACCATCGCCATTCACCAAATTGGCTCTTGTGAAAGGTTGCCAGCCATAGCGAACGAAGGCGGGATGTGGCACTTGCGGACAAGTAAGCCTTACTTCGCGGTCCTTGATGGTTGCCACGGCAGGATAGAACACCTCGTCGTAACCCGCCACTTCGAACGTGCGAAGGGGCTTACCATCGGCCGTTTTCAGTCCATCGGCCCAATTAAAGCACACTTGCACCTCGCCGTTGGCCTGTTTGGTGGCACTTTGCACACTAGGGCCACAGGGCGTTAGCCGCTTGAAATCGTACTGATGATACAGGGCGAGGTTTGCCAATCGCTTACCAACAGGGTATTTCTGGCGCGGATGAACGTCGAGCGAATCGCCCACATCGCTGCTCACAGCCATGTAAAGATGTGGCAGGGTGTTGGCCATCAGTCGCTGACTGTTGCGGAACCACGGCCAAGAAGGGCGGTTGATGCTAGACAATTGCACCATGTAAACGGGCAATTGTGGCTCGTTCCAGTTGGTTCGCCACGAACTTAACAGCAGTGGGAACAGGCGTTCGTGTATCTCCATGTTCTCGGCATTCGACTCGCCTTGATACCAAATAACGCCGTTGATGGGGAATTTGGCAAGCGGACGGATGGCCGCATCGTAAAGATAGGTGGGCTGATAAGGGTGCATCTGCAACTTATCCGTAGTGCGCGCCATGTTCTTTCGCATGCGCTGCACCACCCACGGCATAACCATCACGTTGTCTTTAAAGCGGTCGTTCAGCAGTTCGGGATATTCATCTTCAAGCGTTTGGCGGTCTATCCATGCCTCGGTGGGACTTCCACCCACAGCATTGACGATGATGCCGACGGGCACTTTCAAGCAATCGCGCAGCACCTTTGCGAAATAATAGGCCACGGCCGACACCTCGCCCATGTTTTTAGACGTGGCTTGCTGCCAGCCATTACAGCGCATGTACTGCAAGTTGTTGGTAGAATCGAGTGCCGATTGCGACCATTCCGTGTTGTCGGTATCCCATCTTGGCAAGAAGTTTAGCACGCGCAGGTTGGGGTCGTCTACTATTGTCAGCGCCTCTTTGCCAAGTTCGTCGTTGGCTAAGGGAAACGCCATATTGCTCTGTCCGGAGCAAAGCCACACCTCGCCCGCAACGATATTCTTAAAGCGGAGCGTTCGTTGCTGGCTCGTTACAGTGAGGGTATAGGGTTTTCCCATGCGGGGCACAGCGAAAACAATACGCCACGTGCCATCGTTTTGTGCCACGGTGCTACTTTTTTCGTTATTAAACGTAGCCACTACACGCTGCCCTGCGTTGGCCGTTCCATAGACTTCGAAGTTGCGGTTGCGACTAACCACCATGTTATCAGAAAACACAAGGGGCATTTGCAGTCCGCCATAGTCGCCCGTTAACGCCTCGTACACCACGCGTGCAAGCACTTCTGCCCCTGCTTTGTTGGGGTGCAGCCCATCGGGAAACATCTGCGGGAAGGGCAACAGCGGCTTATAGAAGTCGATAAGGCGTGCGCCTGTGGCCTTTGCCACCCGTTCGATGGCGGCTTGTATCAGCTTATGCCAATCGCGCGTGCCTGCCAAAAAGCGGTGATGGCGATGCGATATGGGGCTCATTTTGGCGATGTAGAAGGTGGCCTTGGGGTTAGCGGCCTTGAACGAATGGATGAGTGCGATGTAATCTTTGGTAAAATCGTCGCGGAAGAACGGCCAGTTGCGCGGGTCGGTATCGTTTATTCCGAGGTGTATCACCACGATGTCGGGCTTAAAGGCCAAGGCATTCTTGTACGCCTCTTGCTCGATGTAGGGGCGATGACCGCGCGAAAGTAGCGTTGCGCCCGAGTGTCCGAAGTTGCGCACGTCGTAAGCTTTGCCCAACTTCTGTTGTAATTGGGCGGGATAAGAATCGGTTTCGGGGTTGGGAAGTCCGTAACCATAAGTGATGCTGTTGCCTACGCAGGCCACGCGAATGGGTTCGGCGGCGAAAGTTGCCAAGGCAAGGGCGAATAATAAAAGGATGACGAGGGGGCTTCGCATCGTTTATGGGTAAGAGGGAGAAAAGAAAAGGGAGTGAGGTGAACTCACTCCCAACCCCTCTCCAAGGAGGAGAGGGGGAGTGAATTGTATGATGTGTATGTGGAGTTTAGCAACAAGTTTGAGAGCAATTGGGTGCAAGTGGAAGCGTGATAAGTGTATGAGTTAACAAGCTGGCCTATGAGCAAGCAAACGGGTTTACAAGAAACCTGTACAAACTAGCAATGCTTTGGGCTTAACTTCTTTACTCCAATTGCAAGTTGACAAGTTAACAAGACTGTTAGCCACTCTGCAACTAGGCAAATGGCTTAACTCCTCAAAACTTAAAACTTATCATACTCCAAGTGGAAGTTAACAACAGCCTCGATACCCTTGCGGAACATACTTAGCGGCATGTTTTCGTTGGGCGAGTGGATGGCGTTAGACTCTAAGCCAAAGCCCATGAGGATGGTTTTAACACCCAGAATTTGCTCGAAAGTAGAGATGATTGGAATACTTCCACCCAAACGAGCAGCCAAAGGACGCTTGCCAAACACCATTTCTACACCACGCTCGGCAGCCTTGTAGGCAGGCATGTCAATGGGGCATACGTAGCCCTGACCACCATGTAGGAACTTGATGTCTACCTTAACCGACTTGGGTGCAACGCGTTTGAAGTAGTCGCTTACCAGTTGGCCAATCTCCTTATAGTCTTGATGCGGTACCAATCGGCACGAAAGCTTGGCGTAGGCCTTAGAGGCGATAACCGTTTTAGCACCATCGCCCGTGTATCCGCCCCAAATACCGCACACATCGAACGAAGGACGGAAACCCGTACGTTCGAGCGTTGAGTAGCCTTTTTCGCCAAACAACTCGTCTACTTCGATGGATTTCTTATAGCCTTCGAGGTCCAGCGGTATGCTGGCAAGCATCTTTCTTTCGTCCTCGCTGGCCTCTTCCACCTTGTCGTAGAAGCCTGGGAAGAGTATTCGGCCGTCTTCGTTGGTTGCATCGGCGATGAGTTTGCACAACACGTTGATGGGATTGGCGATGGCTCCACCATAATGTCCCGAGTGAACATCGCGGTTTGGACCCGTCACTTCAATCTGCCAGTAGGCAATACCGCGAAGTCCGGTGGTAAGTGTGGGTATGTCTTCGGCAATCATACTGGTGTCCGAAACCAGTATCACGTCGCATTTCAGCAGTTCCTTATGTTTCTCGATGAAGGCGCCAAGACTGGGCGAGCCCACTTCTTCTTCGCCTTCGAGGATGAACTTGATATTATGTTTCAGCAGGTTGTTCTTCACAACATACTCGAATGCCTTAGCTTGGATGAACGATTGTCCTTTATCGTCGTCGGCTCCACGCGCCCAAATGCGCCCATCGCGTACCTCTGGCTCGAATGGTTCGCTTTTCCAAAGCTCGAAAGGTTCTGCGGGCATAACGTCGTAGTGGCCGTAGATAAGCACCGTTTTTGCATTGGGGTCTACCATCTTTTCACCGTAAACCATCGGGTTTCCGTCGGAAGGCATCACCTCGGCGCGGTCTACTCCGGCCATCAACAGCAGCTCTTTCCACCTTTCGGCGCAACGTTGCATGTCGGGTTTGTGCGCTTGTTGCGCGCTAACACTGGGTATGCGGATAAGGCTGAAAAGCTCATCGAGCATACGTTCTTCGTTCTCTTGAATATACTTCTTAATCATCTTATTAGTTATTTAGGGATAATTTTGCCTAGGTTGCGGTTCGTAGTGCAAGCAGTTGTTTGGGGTTGGCGTAGGTACATAGCGACTTGTTGCAGCTGTATCGCAGTTTTTAAGCCTTGCATCGCCCTCTCGCCATGCTTTTTGTTTCGAACACGAGGTGTGGATTCTTGGCGGTTTTCCACTCCGTTTTCGCATTGCCTTTCCAGCCGTTCTTGGCGAAAACAAGTGTTGTTTTTGTGCTTGTTTTCTCTTGCTTACGATGGTTTGATAGCATCATTTGCGCGCAACAGAAAAAGGAATGGAGCGGAACAACGGACTTTTCGGCTTGCAAAAAACAAGATTTAAGCCCTGCCTCAGACCCACATTGCCCCAAAGATACGCCTTTTCTTTGTGTTTTGAGCCATTTATATATTTATTAACAAAGCACGTTGGTGTTGGCCTTGTGTTCTGAAAACAGCGGAAACAACAAAACACGGGCAACCCCAAGGGGCTGTATGTGGCTGAACAAGACTGGGGTTCTAGGCTTATTACGTGTTGTTTATAGTTCAGCAGGTTCGTCTTCTTGTTCGGCAGGTAGCGGCTTTGAAATCACCGAACGGACGTTCAACACCGCCCAAACGATGCCCAAGAAAGCCGAACCGCCCGTTGCGATGAGCATCGTTAAATTGTCGACTCCAGTATTATATAAGAGGAATCCTGTGCTCCCTAAACAAACTATCACAGCAATGATGGCACAGACGATTGACGCCTGGAACTTCTTTGTTCGTACAACTGGGGCAACTCCAACCATCGCCACAACGAATACGCAATACTTCATTGCCATGAATAGGCTGTTAATGACAATGGCTACACCGCCATTAGAGTCGAAGTTTGAAAGCAACTTGTTGAACACGAACCCGTAGGCAAGTTGCACAAGAAGGATTGCGAGAAATCCTATCGGCAACATTAAGACCCATCTAAGCGCGGGGTGTAGCTTGCTTACTAATCGTAATTCGTAGCTGTCGTCAATCTCCAGCTTGCTCTTCTTTTTCTTTTTAGTCTCCATTCTCGGTATTTTATTATTGGTTAAACATCATTTTGCATTGGTTTTCGGTACTCGAAAGAACCTCTTTGCGCATGGTTCTGCGGCGTAGGACACCTTTTATATAAGGTCGGTGCTACCCAGAAGTGAGCTGTTCTGCGTGGTCGAGAATCTGAATTTGTTACGCATAGGCTGTTGTTCCCTACCAGCAATGAAGCATCATGCGCTAATTAACAATCGCTTTACAACGCCATCCAATGCGCTGGAAAGATGTCTGGCACGTTCCATGTGGGCTCGGCAAACCATTGTTTGGGGTAGATGGCGATGGCCGACGAACCTTTTGAAAGGTAAGCACCCCAAAAGCTGAACGTGGAATTGGCGATGATGTGCCCCTTGCAGAGCGACATGAGGTAGAGATCGGCATGGTCGGGTTGCGCCTGAGCATGCTCAACAAACACGCAATTGGGCAAGTTGAGGTTCTCTTTGGCCCACTCCATGTCGTCGGAGAAGACGAAGAAACGCGCTTCGGGATGGCACTCGCGCACGGCAACAGCGGCCGACAGGTAATAATGAACCGAACAAACGCCGAAATTAGACTTGTTCTCCGGCAGCAGATAGTCGCCTCTGCGCACATGAACGCTAACGGCAAAGGGTGCAGCCTGTATCTCATCGGCATAGTCGAGCTGCTCGAACGGACGGAATTTCAGTATCTCGGCGGCGTTAGTAATGTGCTGTTTGTGCTGCGAATAGTCGTCGATGAGCACGGCTCGTGGGTCTTCTTCGCGGTAAAGACGCTTGAACAGATGTAGCCTGCGCAGCATTTTTAGCATCAAAACCAGTAGTTTTACGCGCCACGGCTCGTTGGGCAAGGTAATTTGGAAGGCCTTATCGAGCCAGACGCCACCATGTTGCTTGGTTCGGCGGCGGTCGTAATGCAGGTAAACGTCATGGTTGTTGTGCTGCCTTAGCAAACCATGATAGCGGCAATATTCGAAAAGTTGGTTGCCCAACCCACCTTTAATACATACAATTTTCATCGTTAGTGGCAGATGTTTTAGTTCCCTCGCTCGGCCCAGTCGCCCCTATCGAGGTTTCTGTAACTGATGGCCTCGGCCAGATGTTGCGACTTAACGGTTTCGCTTTGTTCGAGATCGGCAATGGTTCGCGCCACTTTTAAGATGCGGTTGTAGGCTCGTGCCGACAGACTTAGGCGTTCCATAGCCGTTCGCAGCAACTCAATGCCTTCTGCATCGGGCTCGGCAAATTGGTGAATCATGCGCTCGCTCATCTGCGCGTTGCTGTAAACGCCCTTTACTTCCTTAAATCGCTGCTCTTGCATGTGGCGTGCACGGATAACACGTTCGCGTATTACGGAGCTCGACTCGCCTTGGGCGGCCTGCGAAATGTCCTTAAACGGAACGGGCGTTATTTCTACTTGAATGTCAATTCGGTCGAGTAACGGTCCGCTTATCTTGTTCATGTAGCGTTGTATCTGGCCCGGCATGCAAACGCAATGGTGCGTTGGGTCGCCATAATAGCCGCACGGACAAGGGTTCATCGAGGCAACGAACATGAAAGAGCAGGGATATTCGATGGTATATTTGGCGCGCGAGATGGTTATTTTGCGGTCTTCGAGTGGCTGTCGCAGTACTTCGAGAGTGGTTTTGTTGAACTCTGGCAACTCATCCGCAAACAAAACGCCATTGTGTGCCAAAGAAATTTCGCCTGGTTGGGGCGTTGCACCACCGCCAACAAGGGCTACTTCGGAGATGGTATGGTGCGGTGCACGGAACGGGCGTTGCGAAATGAGCGACATTCCCTTGCCCAACTTGCCTGCAATGCTGTGTATCTGCGTGGTTTCTAGGCTCTCGCCCAACGACAGCGGCGGCAAGATAGAGGGCAGGCGCTTAGCCATCATCGACTTACCCGAACCTGGTGGCCCCACCATAATCAGGTTGTGCGAACCTGCCGCGGCCACTTCCATAGCGCGTTTAACGTTCTCTTGACCGCGAACATCAGCAAAATCGAGATCGAAACGGTATTGTTGTTCGTAAAACTCCTTGCGTGTGTCGATGACGGTAGGCTCGAATTGCGCTTTCCCCGAAAGGAAATTCACCACATCGACGATATTTTCCATGCCATACACATCGAGGTTGTTCACCACAGCAGCCTCGCGAACGTTGGCTTTTGGCACCAAAAGTCCCTTAAATTTCTCGGCTCTGGCTCTAATGGCAATGGGTAATGCACCCTTGATGGGCTGCAATGTGCCGTCCAAACTCAGTTCGCCCACCATCATAAACTCGCCTAGATTGTCGGTTGGCAGCTGACTGTCGGCGGCCAAGATGGCGATAGCCAAGGGCAAGTCAAAGCTGCTGCCTTCCTTGCGGAGGTCGGCAGGCGCCATGTTTACGGTGATGTCTGCCCGCGGGAAACGCATGTTGTTGTATTGAATGGCCGACGAAATGCGGTCGCGCCCTTCGCGTACGGCCTCGTCTCCAAGGCCAGTGAAATGGTACAACATGCCCTTCACGAGGTTCACCTCCACGATAACGGTGGTAACGTTCAGTCCGTTTACCGCCGCGCAGTAGGTTTTGACAAGCATAGGTGGTTATGTTTTCAGAGCAATTTGTCGAGTTGTTCTTTCAATTGGTTGGCATCAAGGTCTTTGGCCACTATCTTTCCGTTCTTCAATACGATGTTGAACGGCACGCTGTACACGCCTACTTTCTTGGCAACGTCGCCCTCGAACATTGCGCCGTCGCAGATGTTAGGCCACGAAATGCTGTCGCGTTCCAAGATTTCTTTGCATTCGCGCTGAATGGGATCGATGCAAAGACCCACCACTTTCAGCTTACCTTTGGCGTTGCGCACCTTTTGGTTGAGCATGCGTTGCATTTCCATGCTCTGCATGTTGGTGCTACTCCACACGCTGAACACGGCAACGGGGGCTTTATTGCATAGCTGTTCGCTAACCTTTTCGCCTTTTGTAGAACGGGCTTGAAAAGGCGGCAGCGGTGCGCCCACAGCGGTTTTGGCAAGAACAGCGATAAGCGACTGCATGCGGTTAAGTTCTCCATTCTTAGGCTGTTCGGCCAAGAGCAACTTCAACAAGCGTGCCGCCTCTTTATAATTAGGTGTAGGCGTTGTGATGAAATAACGCCTTACAAGGTATGCTGCAACAGGCGATGCGGGGTTGTCGGCCGCAAAAAGAGCCGCCGTCTTAGCAGCTTGCGGTGGCGAAGCGTTGGCAATGGCCTCGCGAAACTGGTTCATCAGCTTGTTGTCTTTCGTTCCTTTTACGGTTAGTTCCTTCAAGTGAGAGGCATCGCCCTCCATCGTCACGCTCTTGCCAGGCTGTGCAAAGATGGGTTGTTCAGAGAAATTGGGGAACACCATGACCAGTGTTCCTTCGCGTTCGCAAGGAATTTCGTAGACGAAACGGCCCGCTTCCAGTTTTATCGTGTCTATCCCATCTATCAGTCCGTTGGTGCTATACACATAAAACTCGCCGCGATTGAGTTTAAGGAAATGGCCTTCCACCTGAAAGCGGTTGCCTTCCACCCCACAGGCGGTGAGCAAAAGTGCAAGTACAGCCGAGGCGAGTGTGGCCTTGGCTGTTTTAAAAGGCGAAGGGTTAACAACTTGCCCAACCATCTTCGCAAACGCTATCAGCGTTGAACACTTAAAAAAAGTCGTTGTCATAGTGGTTTATGCAAATTGTTAACCCTTTCATTCATCGTTCCCAGATGATGGGGTGCGATGTGTAATTATTGCTTGTTCAGTTTTGCAAACTCAAGGTCTACGGCAGCGCGTTGAGCCAAACGAGCGTCCTTAGCGGTTGCCGATTGCAGGGCAGTAGTTGCAGCTGCATTGTCGCCTTGGCGTGCATAAGTCACGGCCATGAGGTAATCGGTAACGGCATCGGGGTTCTTCACGTTCTTCAACGTGGCCAGTGCGCCTTCGTAATTCTTGTTCATCAACTTGGCAAGAGCCGCCATGTTGCTCTCATAGCTTCCTAGGGTAGACTCGGCAAGCGGGTAATTGCCCTTAGCGATGTTGAGTGCGCCCACGGCCTTGTTGATGTCGTTGGCTTGTTGAGCCTTAGCAATGAGTGTTTCGGCCTCAGAGATATTGCCCTCGTAGAGTGCAACCATACCCAAGTTGGCGTTAGCTTCAGCTGCATCGGGCGAGGTAGCCAATGCCTTTTGGAAGTAGGTGCGAGCCTCTGCCAAGTTACCTGCCTGCATAGCCAGCACGCCTAGGTTGTTGTAAGCGCGATAGTCTTGGTCGTACAGTTCGGCAGCCTTCTTGTAGATATTGTTCTTTTCGGCGGCATTGTCGGTGAGGGTTGCGCTGTAAAGTATTTCTTCCGAGCTAAGTTGCGTTGGGTCGGCGGCAAACTGTTCTTTGATTTGCTCGTCGCTGCGGCCAACAACCTCGTAGTTGATGGTAAGGCGTGCGCGGCGCAATTCGGGCAGGATGCCGGTAGCCAGTTCGCGGAAACCTTCGCTCATGTTGCGGATTTGGCGTTCGCGCTCTTCGGGATCCTTGTACATAGAGAGTACGCGCAAGATAACATCCTTGTCTTGGAGGTTAGAAGCTTGTACCAACTCTTGGAAGCCATCCCAGTCTTGTGCTGTGTAACGAGCCTCGACAGCAGTTTCCATCTTGTTCTGCTTGAGTTGTCCCTTAACATAGCCTTCACCCGTGGTCTGACGTTTTGCAGCCAGCTTATCGTTGATAACGAAACCGCCTTCGGGCGATGCGTAGGCGTTAACTTCCACGTTGCGCAAGTTCAGTTTTTCGCGGTCGGCGTTGATTTTCTTCAACATCTTCACGAATTCGGTCACCGAATTGTTCTTCAGTTCGGTTTTGCGCAAGTTAGCTTGGTTGATAAGGAACTTGATGTTAGCCTCTTGCTTCTGCGCCTTTACACGTTGGAAGCTGTCGGGAGCAATGCAAAGTCCGTCGTTGGCCATAGCCTCGCGATAGAGTTGCGATGTGGCTACCACGCCGTAAGAAACCTTAACGGCAGGCAAATCCACCTTTTTCTTTCCCATTCTAGCATCGAAAGTGAGGTAGAGATCGCTCTTAATCATGTCTGGGACATAATTAAAGTCGGTTTTCATGGAATAGCGTCCGCCCAATTTGTAGGGCACTTGCTGTCCGTTTGCCGTGGCTTTTTCGCCTTGGAAGGTAGCACCTTCGCCGGTTGCCACTTGACCACCCGCGTAACGTAGTTCGGGGATGATCTTCACTACTGCTTTCTTCTTCATGTACTTGGCTGGGAAGTTGGCATCTATTGTTGCAGATACCAAACCGCCATTTGCTTCCAACGGAGTCGGTGTGACTTGGAAATTGTCGGCTGAGAGTGGCCCAAGCTTTGAGCACGATGTCATTGCCAACGAAGAAAGCACTGATAACGTAAGGATTAGATTCTTATTCATAATAGATAAAGTGTTTAGAAGGTGTGCCGCGAGCGGGACTCGAACCCGCACAGCCATTACTGGCCAAGGGATTTTAAGTCCCTCGTGTCTACCAATTCCACCATTGCGGCATTATTATTAGGCGGCCGTTTTGGGTTTGAGCGGAAAACGAGACTCGAACTCGCGACCCCAACCTTGGCAAGGTTGTGCTCTACCAACTGAGCTATTCCCGCATAATAGATGGGTGCAAAGTTAGGCTTTTAGGTTGTAACAACCAAAGGATTTTACACAATTTAATACAATAGTGCTTTCTGCCATTCGTCACAAAAGACATAAACAGAACATTTTTTCGCGCCCCTTCTATTGCCGTTTTCTTTTACAAGGACATAAAAGATGGGCTTTAAGAGGTAAATCTCTAAATATTAATTAAGGTGAAGGAATGGTGCGGCATTAGAAAAACAGAATAATTGCTCGGTAAGGAGCAATTCTCTTTGTTTAACATAAAAAGAAGGAAACTTGTAAAGGTGAAAGACTTTTGGAAAGGTGAAAAGGTGAAAGGGTGAAAAGGTGAAAAGATGGAAAAGTGAAAAGGTGAAAGGGTGAAAAGGTGAAAAGATGGCTGCGCCCTTTAAAGGTGA
>CALIZL010000095.1 GCA_938028745.1 uncultured Prevotella sp. | reverse complement strand
CGTTAAAAATCATTATCTTTGCAACCACATTTAACAGCAACTACCGCGAATGGTCAATAAAATAAAGAAACTGAAGAAGATTAGAATACACCGCGAAGGCACTGAAACCCTGGCGCTTGGGTTCATCGTACTTGCCATCGTAGCACCTCTTTTATGGGTGTTTTTCGAGTGTAAAGTGGCGTTTTGGACGTTCTTGGTGATATACGGCATTGCCTATGGCATCATTATCAACTTCTTCCGCTGCCCCATACGCGTGTTCAATGGCGACACGGAGAAAGTGGTGGTTGCGCCTGCCGATGGAAAAATAGTCGTAATAGAAGAGGTGGACGAAAACACTTACTTCCACGATCGCCGTATCATGGTGTCTATCTTCATGAGCCTTTTCAACGTTCATGCCAACTGGTTCCCCGTTGACGGCAAGGTAAAGAAGGTAGAACACAAAGACGGAAACTTCCATAAGGCATGGTTACCCAAAGCAAGCGAGGAGAACGAACATGCAGATGTGGTGATAACTACGCCCGACGGAGTGGACATTCTCTGCCGCCAGATTGCGGGAGCAATGGCACGCCGCATCGTTACTTACGCCAAACCTGGCGAAGATTGCTATATCGACGAACACCTCGGCTTTATCAAACTGGGGTCGCGCGTTGACGTATTCCTCCCCTTGGGCACCGAGATATGCGTAAAAATGGGCCAACTTACCACGGGCGACCAAACCGTTTTGGCCAAGCTTAAATAATAAGGAACACTGCCAATGGCAAACAAAATAACCCGCCACATACCCAACACCATAACCTGTTGCAACCTCATTTCGGGCTGCATCGCCATCATTGCGGCCATTTATGGCGACTTGTGGCTCGCCCTACTCTTCATTGTCATCGGGTCTGTGTTCGACTTTTTCGATGGCATGTCGGCGCGTTTGCTCCATGTTTCTGCGCCCATTGGCAAAGAACTCGACTCGCTTGCCGATGTCATCACCTTTGGCTTAGCCCCTTCGGTGATGCTTTTTCAGCAACTTTCAGTTTTAGACTACCCCTTCGGAAGCGTTTATCGGTGGCAGATTACGGGCTATATACCTTTCGTTGCCTTTCTAATGACAGCCTTTTCTGCCCTCCGCTTGGCCAAGTTTAACCTCGACGAACGGCAGACAACATCGTTCATCGGGCTGCCAACACCTGCCAACGCCCTGTTTTGGGGGTCGCTTTTGTTGGGACTCGACAGCCAGATGCAAGCTGTAAATTGGGCACCGTTCGCGCTCATCGCCTTGATGTTGCTCAACTGTTGGCTGCTTGTGTCCGAGCTACCTATGTTTGCACTCAAATTTAAGCACTGGGGCTGGAAGGGCAACGAGGTGAAATACATCTTCGTACTTAGCTGCATACCGCTGCTCGTTATCTTTAAAGTGCTGGCCTTTGCCATCATCATTGCGTGGTATGTGGTGCTATCGGCCTATGTCAACGCCACTAAAAAACAATAGCAATGGATTTTATCTTGAAGTCGATAGGCGTACTTTTGCTATCGGTGCTGTTTGTTGCGCTGATAGCTTTCTTGCTAACGTTTAGGCGTATCATAAAATCCGTGCGCCAAACCATGCGCCAATTCAACAACGCCACCACGGCTTCTGCCACCAATGGGTCGCAACGCGCAGGCAAAGCGGGCGAAGTGATTATCGACAGTCGCACATCCGAGCGAATGAACCAAAAGATTTTTGAACAAAACGAGGGCGAATACGTAGACTTTACTGAAGAAAAGTAAAGGGAACAACACAGAATAAGCCTCACTTTCTGCCCCACTACAAAGGGAGAAGAAAATGGTATGCAATGCCGCAGCAAAGCTAATTGTCACCTTATCCCAATGAAGAAAGGAGAAGGATGAGGTGTGCGTTTCAATTAGGTTCATGCAGAATAAAACGGCATAAGAAGGTAAAGACAAAATGTAAGCATTCTGTGCTAAAAAACAACAAAGGCAAAGCGTAACACCAATAAGCGAAAAAAATGTTGTAACTTTGCATAAGTTGTCCTGCACTCGGCAATTCGAGAACAAGTTCTCATTGCACTCGTTGGCGGCAACTTTGCATAAGTTGTCCTGCACTCGGCAATTCGAAAACAAGTTTTCATTGCGCTCGTTGGCGGCAACTTTGCATAAGTTGTGCTGCACTCGGCAATTTGAAAACAAGTTTTCATTGCGCTCGCTGGCGGCAACTTTGCATAACAAGTTGTCTTTGCTTGCCCATTCTACAATCGTCGTTCGGCACATTGGCAGACAACCATTCGGCACAAACTGGCTGCATCTGCAAGCATAAACGCACGGCGGAAGTAGCTAGGCGTATTTGTTTTATATCCCCAAGATGCAACAAACGCCACTAGCGGACATGCCAAACAAGGGGGAACAGGGGGCGCACACCACGCCACCCAAACACCAGATAAAGATGAAAGTAAGTGATTTCCTAAATAAAAAGGCAGCAGCCAAGGCCATTTCGTTCGAGGTGCTGCCACCACTCAAAGGCAACGGCACGGCACAATTGTTTCGTACCATCGACCGCTTACGCGAGTTTTGCCCCAGCTACATCAACATAACTACCCATAACAGCGAGTACGTTTACCGCCAATTGGACAACGGACAGTACGAACGCGACCGCATTCGCCGACGTCCTGGCACCATTGCCATTGCTGCCGCCATACAGCAACGCTATGCCATACCCGTTATTCCGCACATCATTTGCAGCGGCGCAACGATTGAAAGCATTGAATACGAATTGCTGGACTTGCAGTTTTTGGGCATTCAGAACCTGTTGTTGCTACGTGGCGACAAGGCGCGAGACGACAGAATGTTCACGCCTACGCCCAACGGACACGCTCATACCACCGAACTTATCGAGCAGGTGAACCGTTTTAACGATGGATTTTTTGCCGATGGAACGGCCATGAAGCATCCTGGCGAGAGTTTCGAGTATGGAGTGGCGTGCTATCCGGAGAAACACGAGGAGGCACCCAACCTCGATATGGACATCGATTACTTGCTCCGTAAACAGCAACTTGGGGCGAAATACGCCGTTACACAGCTGTTTTACGACAATCAGAAATACTTCGACTTCGTGGAAAAGGCACGCCAAAAGGGCGTTACCATACCCATCGTGCCTGGCATTAAGCCGTTTGCCAAGCTGGGACAGCTAACGGTTATACCTCGTACATTCCACTGCGACCTGCCTACGGCCTTGGCTAGCGAAATCGTTAAGTGCAAAACCGACGACGATGCAAAAGCCTTGGGCGTGGAATGGGCCACGCAACAATGTCGCGAACTGTATGCGAAAGGCGTGCCCAGCATTCACTTTTACACCGTCTCGGCGGTAGATTCAATCTGCGAAGTGGCCAAAAAACTATTATGAATTGGAACGACGTAATTGGGCAAGACGACGTTAAACGTCGACTCGTAAGCATGGTGCACAACAACCGTTTGCCCCATGCGCTGATGCTCTGCGGCCCTTCTGGCAGCGGAAAACTGGCCTTGGGCTTGGCGCTTGCCTCATACTTGCTTTGCGAACGCCATGCAGAAGGCGATGCTCCTTGCGGCGAATGCGCCGTTTGTGCTATGATGCGCCGCTTTGAACACCCCGACCTGCACTTCTCTTACCCCGTTATTCGCCCCGCAGGAACGTCGAGCGAACACAAGATGAACAGCGACGACTTCGCCCCACAGTGGCGAGAGATGTTGCAAACAACGCTTTATCCCTCGATAGACCTTTGGCTCGACCAGATGGACGCGGCCAACCAACAGGCCCAGATGGGCGTTGGCGAAAGCGACTTGCTGATGAAACGCCTCAGCATGAAGTCGAGTCAAGGGGGATATAAGGTGGTAGTGATGTGGCTTGCCGAACGTATGAACCAAGAATGCGCCAACAAGTTGCTCAAACTTTTGGAGGAACCGCCTGCCCAAACGCTCTTCATCCTTGTGTGTCAAGAGCCCGAACAGCTGCTCGAAACCATCAAGAGCCGTACCCAACGCATCGACTTGCCGCCCATCGCTGTGCACGACATGCAGCAAGCACTGATACAAAAGCGCAACATAACGCCCGAAGACGCGCGCCGTGTGGCCCGATTAGCCAACGGAAGTTGGACGAACGCCCTGGCCGAACTTAGCGTAGACAACGAGAACAAGCAGTTTTTAGACATGTTTATCATGCTGATGCGGCTGGCTTACCAACGAAACATACGCGAGCTACGCCGTTGGAGCGATGCCGTGGCCACCTACGGGCGCGAGAAACAAAAGCGCATGCTGGCCTACTTTGCACGTCTGATGCGCGAAAACTTCATGTTCAACTTCGGCATTGCCGACCTCGTTTACATGTCGCGCGAAGAAGAAAACTTCGCCAAAAACTTTGCACGTTTCGTAAACGAAGAGAATATCGTGGAGATTTCCGAACTTATCGACCGCTGCATCCGTGACATTTCGCAGAACGCCAACGCCAAAGTGGTGTTCTTCGACTATGCCATCAACATGATTCTCTACATCAAGAAGGCATAAAAGGCGGTTCAATATCGGCTCGTTCAAGCATCCTCCCGCACGCATTGCAGAGGGAAAGCGCAGGGTCGAGCCAACTTAAATAGCACTCTCCGACAGGATATTTTGCCCGCCAAGGCCAACATCCTGCCGTCAATATATAAAACAAAACGAACAAATGGATTACAAAAATATGAAGTTCAAGGTGGCCACAGGCTGCGACCACGGCGGATGCTGTGGGGGCTGTTGCCGTTCAGACCACCAACTAAATACATACGATTGGTTGGCCGACGTGGTGAACGACCCCGACAAAACCGACCTTGTTGAGGTGCAATTCAAGAATACACGCAAGGGTTATTACCACAACGTGAACAACTTACAGCTTACAAAAGGCGACATGGTGGCCGTGGAAGCGAGCCCAGGACACGACATTGGCGTGGTTACCCTTACGGGAAGGCTCGTGGCTTTGCAGATAAAGAAGGCCAACTTAAAGTCGGCCGACGACATCAAACGCATCTATCGCTTGGCCAAACCCGTAGACCTAGACAAGTACGAAGAGGCTAAAAGTCGCGAAAACGACACGATGATACAGAGCCGACAGATAGCAAAAGACCTGGGGTTGAAGATGAAAATCGGCGATGTAGAATATCAAGGCGACGGAAACAAGGCCATTTTCTACTACATTGCGGATGAAAGAGTGGACTTCCGACAGCTTATTAAGGTGCTGGCAGACACTTTTCACGTGCGTATCGAAATGAAACAGATTGGCGCACGCCAAGAAGCAGGACGCATAGGCGGCACTGGTCCCTGTGGAAGAGAGCTGTGTTGCGCCACATGGAACAAGAATTTCGTGTCGGTTAACACCAATGCCGCCCGCTTTCAAGACATCTCTCTCAATCCTCAAAAGCTTGCCGGCATGTGCGGTAAGCTGAAATGCTGCCTTAACTACGAAGTAGATAATTACGTAGAGGCAGCCAAACGCATGCCCAGCAAAGAGGTTTCGCTGCACACGGGCGATGCCGAACACTTCGTTTTCAAAACAGATATTCTGGCCGGAACAGTTACTTACTCCACCGATAAGAACCTCGCCGCCAACCTCGTTACCATCACGGCCGAACGTGCAAGGGCTATTATCGAGATGAATCGCCGTGGCGAAAAGCCCGACTCGCTTGAAGAGGAACGCCACAAGCAGCACACCGACAAACCTATCGACCTCTTGGCTAATGCCGACCTGAGCCGATTCGACAAGTCGAAACGCCCGAAACGCCCCGCTAACGGCAAGCCCAAGGGCGACAAACGCGATGGTTCTGCACCCCAAAATGGTGCTCCGCAACAACGCAAGGAACAGCAGCGCCCGCGCGAACAACAGGCGGAAAGGCGCCGTCAAAGGCCGCAACAGCCACGTGCACAAGAGGGCAAACAAGACAATAACGGCAACAGGCATCGCCGCGATAACCAACGAAGAGGAGGTTCGCCAACGAATAATCAACCGCAAAAACAAGAATAGTAAGCCGATGGAGCGTTTAGTGAAAGGCGCGTTGGTGGCTCTTGCAGTCGCCGTTGTTAGCGCATGCAGCATGGATACCGTCTACCACCGATACAGTCACACGTCGGTGAGCGGATGGGAGAAGAACGACACCTTGAAGTTTTACGTTCCCCGACTTCATCAAGGTGGGGTATTCGCCCAGCAACTAGACGTGCGCATCAACGGTGCTTACCCATTTACGGCGGCCACACTCATCGTTAAGCAACGCATTGTGCCTGGCAACCAAGAGCTGACAGACACCATCAACTGCACGTTCAGCAAGCCCGACGGCACTCGTCTCTCTCGTGGCATCAGCTATTACCAATACAGTTACCCCATAGCCAAGCACGATTTGCGCGAAGGCGACAGCCTAGTGGTGAGCGTTTACCACGACATGAAACGCGACATGCTACCAGGAATATCCGATGTTGGCATCCATATCAGTCGCGTTAGCTATCTGCATAATGCGCTATATAAATAAGGAGAGGGTGTTAGCTCTTTCTATAAAGGCTTGCAAATCGTAGAAAAATCAACTACCTTTGCAACGAAGAAAAAGTGCACCTGACTGCTATATGCTTTCATACTGCACTATAAAAGGGACTGAAAGAGGGGCTGCCTTCATGGCAGCCCCTCTGCTTTTTCGGTAAGACTTAATGCTGTTCGAGCTACAAAGTTCAAGTCTTTCAATATTGATAAGCTACCCAATCCCCCGAACTTTCCCAAGCCAACCTGCGCGTAAACCGCTGGCTAGCGCGTGCGTTCAATCAAGAATAAAGGGCAACGGACTTAGAAACCCTGCAACTCAAAACCCGCTTTCCTCCCCTTACTTCTCCATCACTTCGTTCGTCAGCTCCTTACCTTCGCTAAACTCCTTAATACTTTCTAGCGTAGTAAGCGCGATGTTGTGCATGGCCTCGGCCGTAAAGAAAGCCTGATGCGACGTAAGAACCACATTCGGCATCATCAGCAAACGGGCAAGCACATCGTCGTCGATAATCTTATCGCTGCGGTCTTCGTAGAAGTAATTCTTTTCTTCTTCGTACACGTCTAGGCCTGCCGACCCCACTTGCTTCGTGCGCAAGCCCTCAATCAAGTCCTCAGTATGGATCAGCTTTCCACGTCCCGTGTTGATAATCATCACGCCCGGTTTCATCTTCGCAATGCTTTGGGCGTTGATAAGGAACGTGGTTTCGGGCGTAAGCGGACAATGCAACGAGATAATGTCGCTCTCGGCGTACAGCTCGTCCAGCGAAACCATCCGCACATCATACCGCTTGGCAAACTCCATATCGGGGTAAAGGTCGTATGCCAGCACCTTCATCCCAAAGCCATGTAATATCTTTATCAGTTCTTTTGCAATCCTGCCCATGCCCACAACGCCTGCCGTCTTGCCATACATGTCGAAACCCATCAAGCCTTTAAGGGCGAAGTTGCCCTCGCGTGTGCGGTTAACGGCACGGAAAATCTTACGATTAAGGGCCAACATCAGCGAAACGGCATACTCGGCAACGGCATGTGGCGAGTAAGCAGGCACGCGAACCACCTTTATCCTGCCTTTTGCCGCCTTCAAATCTACGTTGTTAAAGCCCGCACAACGCAGTGCAATAAGTTTCACGCCATTCTTAATCAGCTCGTCGATAACGGCTGCATTGCATTCCGCATTAACGAAAATGCACACCACATCGGCGCCCTTGGCCAGCGGAACGGTTTTAAGATTGAGATGTTCTTGATAATAACGGATGTCAAAACCATAGTCGGCATTCGTCTTGTTGAACGAAACCTCGTCGTACGATTTGGCATCGAAGAATGCTACTTTAATCATGAAGTTGTGGATTTTTGAATGTTACTAATTACGTTTGTTTGGCCACATGCGGCGCATTTGTGCATACCGCCACTGGGCGAGAACCGCTCTGGTTGCTCGTCTTTGGTTATCCTGTCACGGCCAAACATCATTCTTACAACCTACAAAGTAAACACTTTTTTCCGAGATAACGGCCGTTCGCGCCTACAATATGCGGCAACAAGGGCAAGTTTACCACTCAGCACAAGCCATTGCACACAAAAAAAACATCGCCCCACCCCAAACAAACAACCCCGAAATAGCCCTAATCCCCCCATATTTTGCTAACTTTGCAAACGCAACAACATATTTAAGATGAAGCTTGTACGACCCAAAAAGCATCTTGGTCAGCATTTCTTGACCGACTTAGGCATTGCCCAACGCATTGCCGACACCGTAGACGCGTGCCCAGAGCTGCCCATCCTCGAAGTAGGACCAGGCATGGGCGTGCTAACCCAGTATCTCGCCACCAAGAACAGGCCGCTACGCGTGGTGGAAATAGACACAGAATCGGTGGCCTTCCTGCACAAGAACTTCCCCCTTTTGGCAGAAAACGTACTGGGCGAAGACTTCCTGCGCATGGACCTCGCCAGCGTTTTCACTGGCCAACCCTTTGTGCTGACGGGCAATTACCCTTACGACATCTCCTCGCAGATATTCTTTAAGATGCTCGACAACAAGCACCTCATCCCCTGTTGCACGGGGATGATACAGCGCGAAGTGGCTTTGCGCATAGCCTCACAGCCAGGTACAAAGGCATACGGCATTCTTTCGGTGCTTATTCAGGCTTGGTACGATGTGGAATATCTCTTTACCGTAGACGAAACGGTGTTTAATCCGCCGCCCAAAGTAAAGAGTGCCGTTATCCGCATGACGCGAAACGCCGTAGAAGACCTTGGCTGCAACGAGGTTTTGTTTAAGCGCGTGGTGAAAACGGTGTTCAATCAGCGGCGTAAGATGTTGCGCGTTAGCCTGCGCCAACTGTTTGCCGGCATGCCTGCCTCGCCCGAATTTTATGCACAAGAGATGTTTACACGCCGCCCCGAACAGCTTTCGGTGGCCGAGTTTGTGCAGCTAACCAACATGGTAGAACAAGAAATGAACGCCCAAAAACAATGAACAAGGAAACCACCTACACCGCCCTCTTGCCGCAGATAGCCGCTCTCATTAAGGGCGAGAGCAACGAAACCAGCGTGCTGGCCAATGTTGCCGCCGCCCTGCACCAGGCCTTCGACCTGTTTTTTTGGACGGGTTTCTACCTACTTCACCCCGATGGCATGTTGCGTTTAGGCCCCTTTCAAGGTCCGCCGGCCTGCTATGCCATCGCCATTGGCAAGGGCGTGTGTGGCCAAGCGTTCGAGTTGGGGCGCACCTTGGTTGTTCCCGACGTAGAACAATTCCCCGGACACATCGCTTGCAGCGCCCTTTCGCGGTCGGAAATTGTAGTGCCCGTCTTCTCAAAGGCCGGTAAACCCGTTGCCGTTCTCGACATCGACAGCAAACAACTCGCCACTTTCGACGATACCGACAAGCATTATTTGGAGCAAGTGGCACAGTTGCTCACCAACACCCTGTACTAAACAGCCCATCGCCTACGCTCCACTCTCTCTCCCTCGCACGTACACCTATTATAATATATACATACGCGAGGGAATAGAAACTAACCACAAACAGAACTGTTGAACAGCTATCCACGGGTTTAGAAGGAATCATTGGCCTCCTAAATCAGCGCACAACAGATTTCTTATGCCAACGATGCCACCCCACCTCCGCCATTCCTTCGGACACAAGCATCTCATTCATGCGCCTCGAACGTATTGAGGAAAATGGGAATACATCCTCTTTCAACTACGATACGATATGCCATGTGCAAAACTTATCGTGTTAGGTAACAAGTCTGTGTAACATCAAATTAGCAATATGAAAAGAATATTTTTATTACTACTTCTTCTTTCTGCCTACAATATGATGATGATGGCAAGTATAACCCAGCAGGTTGACACGATATATGAAGACCCGACCTGTTTGTACGATTGTGGTTATGAAATGATAGAAGAGGTTTATGAAGAAAAGCGGCGGCTGTTTCTTGCTGCACTCTTTGAAGAGTTGGTTACCCGACACCCTGCGGAGTGTAAAAGCATGCAAGACTCCGTTTACATCAATTTTATCGTGAATAAAAGTGGCAAAGTAGACTCTGTTTGGTTGGCGAAACCCACCTCTGCACATATTGAAAGTGCTTTTAGGTTTATCAAGAACTACGACTTTAAAGGGCCTGTTATCGAGTATCATTCTAATCCACCAGGCCAATATGTATTTCCTTATCTGATAAAACTGATCTTGAGAGCCAAACCCTCGGTTGAGAACCTGTTTATAAGGTTTAGGTTGGAAAGTATGAGAAGACCGCCACGCCGCACAAAGTAAGTGTCAGGTTTATCTTTTTCGTAAGTTAAAGGTAGCGTTGTTCTCTGTCTATCCAAGACCACAGAAACATCTGTGTTCCCCTTTCCTTACGCATGAAAATGTAATGCCACCCCCACTTACGCACGTTTTGTACCTTATTATCAATAATTTTTTTTAAATTAAAATCATTATTTCTATGATAAACCTCTAATGACATTCATCGTCGGTGCCGTCTTGTCCGCCCGCACTTCTTCTATCTTAGTTGTGCCGTCTGCAAATTATCCGGTTGAAAGGCTGGGGATATACGAAGCAAAAGTGCATGCGCATTCAGAAATCCCCACCGAGATATTGGGCGAAATAGACAAGATGGGTGTAGACAATTCACCGCATCTCAATGAACATGCAGTAATTTTTTTGAGCTATTTGTATGGAATAGACCCGCAAGTGTTTAGCCTTTCTGGCAAGTAGGTAGGTTTTTGGGCAGCAAGCCTGACTATTTCCTGTATACACGCAACCGAGCAAGCCTTTCTATATCTACCCCACACAAATCAACACAGAGCCTCAACTTACAAACTCATAAACCTACAAACTCACAAACTCATCAACTCACAAACTCATCAACTCACAAACCAAAAAAATCACAAACTCACCAACTTACCAACTTACCAACTTAAATCTTTACAATTCCGTTCTGAATTTCACTCCATTCTAGCGAAAATATTGGTTAAAAAGTTGGCAAACATCCACCATTTCTAACCTACCACGTCTTCCGACTTGTCTATTTTTAAGAAGAAGACCTGCATTTAGCACCATTTAGCCTTTCTATTTTGGCTGCCAACTCGTATTTTTTCAACTCCAATTTCCCCCTTTTTGCCCCCAAAACCCCATTTTTTAACAGCTATTTTGCCCTTTTTAGTCATGTGTTTCATGTCTCGAAAGGGTTTTATTTATACTATTGCAGTGGATATTTATGCTTATCGGCCCGCATTTAGCATCATTTTACCTTGCGTTTTGCACCAAAACGCACTCCATTTTGCGGCAAAACGCACTGCATTTAGCACCAAAACGCACCCCATTTAGCACCAAAATGCAGTATATTTGGCAGTAAACAGCCCAAAAAGGGTGTTAGTCGCGGTCAGTTTAAATAAAAATTCATTTTGCTGCATTCACAAACTAACCCCAATTTGCATCAAAACCAACCTTCGCGAGAATCGATTTTTTGCGGCAAGGTGGGCAATTGGTGGACGAAAAGGGCACTCATAATGTTAAATTTCTTACCAAAAACTACACAAAAACAATTCTATCTCATACACGCGTATAGGCAACGGCACGGAAAACACCTCGCTTACAACCGCCAGCACGAACGGCTGCAAGGTATGCTGCTCATGCCCAACGAAGACAGTATCATGCAAACGCAGAAGTAATCTGTCATTAACAGCCAGTTTTCAGACTTGAAGAGAAGGCATTGAATCGCTTCCGTCAGGTCGATTTTTTGAGAATTACCACGCTTTACGACTATCACTTGGGGGCAGAATATCAGATTTTAACGTATCGTTGTCCACTACTGCGTACATGAGCGGGAATGCTTATCTTGGTTTTTCAGCACAAAGAAACAAGCTCCTCGCAGTTTATAGAAAGATGAAAAGTCAAGACAACTTCTCTAAAAGGAGGTGGCAAACAAGGATAGGTTTGTAGAAATAGACAATGTTCTCTTCGGCAAGCTCCTTTAGTCCGCGTCCCACAGTGTCGGCA
>CALIZL010000094.1 GCA_938028745.1 uncultured Prevotella sp. | reverse complement strand
AACTTACAATCTGTAACTCAGCTAAGTCTTAATTTCTTTTAGTGGACACTAGTGAAAACGCATATTTACATGCAATACCTAACAATAGGTATTTGCACAACACGGGCTGCTGTTTTTTCATTAGCATTAACGACAAATCGTTAGTTTACGCCATATTTCACAAGAGGGGTTTATGCCATTAATGCACCTAAAAGGGCTGATTAACAGACTTGCTCAAAACGAAGTAGCCTTGCCTTTTAACATTTCTATCAATTGAGAAGAGTTTGTTACTTTTGTAATGCCAACACAAGATAAACACCATGCTCGCATGCGAAGTGCAGTACAAATAAAATCGCCGGCTTATTAACTCACGAAAGCCAACAACTCCCGAAGTACATCCACCTCATCAACTTACCAGCTCATCTATTCAAAAACACTAAAACGCAGAAACTCACAAGTCCATCAACTTACAAACCCAAAAACACATCAACTCATCAACGCACAAAACTCAAGAACCCATAAACTTATAAACTTAGAACTCACAAGCTCATCAA
Organism: uncultured Prevotella sp.; assembly: GCA_938028745.1. GTDB lineage: Bacteria > Bacteroidota > Bacteroidia > Bacteroidales > Bacteroidaceae > Prevotella. The sequence goes on along the minus strand of CALIZL010000094.1, from coordinate 16,514 downwards.
CTTACATACTAAAAAAGACATCAACTCATCAACGCACAAAACTCAAGAACCCATAAACTTATAAACTCAGAACTCATAAGCCCATCAACTTACAAACTAAAAAAGACATCAACTCATCAACACACAAAACTTAAAACCGTTACTTTTATTTTACAAGACTACCTCAATTTCCACTCCATTCTAGCGAAAATATAGGCTATAAAGTTGGTAAAAAGCCACTATTCCTACTCTTTCACAACTTGGAACTTGTCAAATTTTAAGCTTACAACCTGCATTTTGCACCATTTTGCCTTTCTAGATTGGTTGCTAACTCATAATTTTTCAGATCCAAAAACTCACTTTTTGCCCCTAAAATCCCACTTTTTAACGGCTATTTTGCCCTTTTTAGTCATATATTTAATGCTTCGAAAAGGTTTGTTTATACCATTTGCACTGGATATTTATGCTTTTCGACTCACATTTGGCTACATTTTGCACCGCGTTTTGCACCAAAATACCTTGCGTTTTGCACCAAAACGCCTTCCATTTAGCACCAAAATGCAGTGCGTTTTGCACCAAAACGCACTGCGTTTAGCAGCAAATCGCAGTACATTTAGCCGCAAATAGCCCAAAATTTGGTACAATTGGCGGCTTTTCCAAATAAATATTCATTTTGTCTGCATTTACAACTAACCCCTTTTTGCATCGAAACAAACCTCAGCGAGAATCGATTTTTTGCGGCAAGGTGGGCGATTGGTGAATAAAAGGGGCACTCATAATGTTAAATTTCTTACCGAAAAGAAGACAAAACCCAAATAATGATGGAACGAGTTGCCAAGTTAACGCGTGTACAAATTAGTGGGCGCAGCCATCTTTTCGCCCTATCCAGTTAACAAGTTGCCGAGTTAACGCGCGTACAAGTTGGTGGGCACAGCCATCTTTTCGCCCTATCCAGTTAACAAGTTGCCAAGTTAACGCGCGTACAAGCTAGTGGGCGCAGCCATCTTTTCGTCCTATCCCGTTAACAAGTTGACGAGTTGACGAGTTGACAAGTTGGTAGGCGCAGCCATCTTTTCGCCCTATCCCGTTAACAAGTTGCCAAGTTAACGAGTTGACAAGTTAGTGGGCGCAGCCATCTTTTCGCCCTATCCCGTTAACGAGTTGCCGAGTTAACGCGTGTACAAGTTGGTGGGCGCAGCCATCTTTTCACCCTATCCAGTTAACAAGTTGCCAAGTTAACGCGCGTACAAGTTAGTGGGCGCAGCCATCTTTTCGCCCTATCCAGTTAACAAGTTGCCAAGTTAACGCGCGTACAAGTTAGTGGGCGCAGCCATTTTTTCACCTTTTCACCCTTTCACTTTTTCACCTTTAAAAGTCATTTTTTCACCTTTTCACCCCTTCACCTTTTCACCTTTTTAAAAGGCGCAGCTATTTTTTCACCCTTTCACCTTTTCACCCTTTTACCTTTAAAAGCCATTTTTTCACCTTTTCACCCTTTCACCTTTTCACCTTTAAACGCCTTTTCACCGCTTGTTTGCATTATTTTTCGTATTTTTGTAGGGTAAAAAAGATTGAGACAAAAGCAAATGAAGATATTCGCCATAGGAATGAACTACGCCCAACACAATAAAGAGTTGGACGGAACGTTATATAAACCAGAGACACCCGTGGTGTTTACCAAGGCCGACTCGGCATTGTTAAAAGACCGCAAGCCGTTTTTCGTACCCGACTTTATGGGGCGCATCGACTACGAAACGGAGTTGGTGGTGCGCATTTCGCGACTGGGCAAGGGCATCTCGCAACGCTTTGCCCACCGATATTACGATGCCGTGACGGTGGGTATCGACTTCACCGCGCGCGACTTGCAACAAAAGCTGCGCGCACAGGGGCTGCCGTGGGAGCTGTGTAAGGGTTTCGATGGCTCTGCCGCATTGGGCGAATGGGTGCCCATTGAGCGGTTTAGAAGTGTGGATGCACTGCATTTTCATCTCGACCAGAACGGAAAGACGGTGCAAGAGGGCTGCACGAGCGACCTCCTCTTTAAGGTAGACGAACTCATCGCCTACATCAGCTGCTTCTTTACACTGAAAACGGGCGACCTAATCTATACGGGTACGCCCGCCGGTGTTGGTCCTGTGGCCATAGGCGACCACCTGGAAGGTTATCTAGAAGACCAAAAGGTGTTGGAGGTGAGGTGTAAGTAGGGAAGTAAGTTTTGAGGAGTTAAGGAGTTATGGAGTTAAGGAGTTAAGCCAATAGCTTGGTTGCAGAATGGTAACGATGATCATCAAGCCGCAAAATGGTACGCTGTTAACAAACTTAGTTTAAAAGGCTACGCCTATTAGTTTATCAACTAGCGAAACTAGAATTGCTAGGAAAACTAGAACAACTAGGAAAGTTAGAATAACTAGAATAACTAGCGAAACCAACTTACTTAACCAAATGCTTATAAACTTCTGAACCTGTCAACTCAAATAACAAGGCATATCACTCCCCTCTCCCCTTGGAGAGGGGTTGGGGGTGAGGCCGATTTTTAAGTATTTTATGTCGAATTATATACGTTCAGCCATATCATTGCTTTTCCTCATGGTATCCTTTGCCATGCAGGCGCAGCGTTTTTTCAACCTCACTTACGACCAAGTGCGGGTAGACAGCATATTGCCACACTTCGGGCATGCCATTCCACTAACGGGAAACTACCAAGACTCTACTTATACGGCAAGCATTGTTTACCCCGAATTTGCAGAGATGACGCGGGCAGACATCGCCAACTATAACACTAACTGGGGCAAACAGCTGCCAGAGATGCCACAGTTGGAACAACGCATTGTACTAGACCGCAAGCGCGCCATACTGAATGTAGGCTTTTGTCCATTGGTTTTCCGCGACAACCGCTACCAAATGTTGGTGGGATTTATGCTCAAAGTGGAGGCTAAACCCCTGAAACGCACGCAAAGAAAGGTGTTGTCCGTAACACGCGCCACGCCAAAGGCAGGGCGATATGCCAACAACTCGGTGCTGGCCACAGGCCGTTGGGCAAAGATACGCGTACCAGCAAACGGCGTATATCAGATAACCGAGAGTCTGATTAGGCAAGCGGGATTTAACGATATGAATAAGGTAAGGGTGTATGGCTATGGCGGAAACCTGCAAAACGAACGCTTAGAAGGCGCCGAGTTGCAAGCCAAAGACGACCTTAAAGAGGTGGCAACCTGCTTTGTGGGCGGCAAAAGACTGTTTTATGCCAAAGGTCCTGTAAGCTGGGAGAGTGCCTCGGCCGCAATACGCACACGCAATCCATACTCGGATTACGGTTATTATTTCCTCACACAAAGCGATGGCGAGCCGCTTCGAGTGGACGAAAGCGCATTCTTAAACTCCTTCTACCCCTCGGCCGACGATTATCACAGCTTGCACGAAGTAGACAACTTCTCCTGGTATCCAGGCGGAAGAAACCTCTTTGAGAACACGCCCATAAATCGCGGAACAAAGAAAAATTACACCATTGATGCCCCCATAGCCGACACGGGGGGAAGTATTACGGTGACACTTTCGGCAGGAACTGCCACGCGAGCCAACATCAGCCTGAACGGAAAACCGTTAGGCGAGATAAACGTCTCTATACCTAGTAAATACGACAAGGGCAACAGAGCCGACTTTTTTGCCAACATTGAGCAGTTTGCAGCCAAGAACGAAGTGACAATCGAAGTAACCCAAGGCGGTCCGGCACGGCTCGACTTTATCTCTATTGCCACAAGCAAGCCACGAAGCGCACCCGACTTGCACGCAGCAACGTTCCCCACACCCCAATATGTGCACAACATCACCACCCAAAACCTACACGCACACGGGGCGGCAGACATGGTAATGGTAATACCCACGTCGCAAAAGCTGCGACAAGAGGCCGAAAGTCTAAAAGTTTTTCACGAAAAACACGATGGCATGCGCGTGCGTATCGTGCCTGCCGACGAACTATATAACGAGTTCGCCAGTGGTACGCCCGACGCCAACGCCTATCGCCGATACCTCAAAATGCTATACGACAGAGCTGAAAGCGAGGCCGACCAACCCAAGTACCTGTTGCTTTTTGGCGACTGCGCGTGGGACAACCGCATGAAAACAGGCGATTGGCGCACAACGTCTGTGGACGATTACCTACTTTGCTTTGAAAGCGAAGACTCGTTTAATGAAATAACTTGCTACGTAGATGATGGTTTCTTCACCCTGCTCGACGACGGCGAAGGAACAGATCTAGAAAGGAGCGACTTGCAAGATGTGGCCGTTGGCCGTTTCCCCGTGGTACATCCCAACGATGCGCGAACGATGGTTGACAAGACCATTGCATACGCACAAAACGCCAACGCAGGCGCATGGCAAAACACCATCATGTTTATGGGCGACGATGGTAACGACAACCTACACATGAGCGATGCCAACAAGATGGCCGACAGCTTAGCAACAGAGCATCCACAATACCTTATTAAAAAGGTGATGTGGGATATGTTTAAGCGAGAATCCAGCGCAACGGGCCACGCTTACCCCGAAGTAACGAGCATCATTAAACAGCAACAGGCCGCAGGCGCGTTGGTGATGAACTACGTGGGACATGGCCGTACCGACCAGATTTCGCACGAATCGGTGTTGCGCCTCAACGACTTCAAGGCTTTCTCCAATACCAACCTCCCCCTTTGGATAACCGCCTCGTGCGACATCATGCCCTTCGACGGAGCCGTTCCCACCATTGGCGAGGCGGCCGTGCTGAACAAGAACGGAGGTGCAGTGGCTTTCTTCGGCACGACACGAACGGTATATGCCTATTACAACCAACGTATCAACATGGCCTACCTACATTTCCTGTTTAGCGAGAATGGAGGTAAGCCCATGACCATCGGCGAGGCGCAACGCTTAGCCAAGAATTATATGATAACCGACGGACAAGACCAAACCACCAACAAACTGCAATATTCGTTGTTGGGCGACCCCGCATTGGCCATCAACAGACCCACCGCACGCGTTGTGGTAGACAGTATCAACGGCACGCCCGTGCAAGCGGCAACTCTGCCCAAACTAGCGGCAGGAAAGGTAAACAGCATCGTGGGACACATCGAAGGGTACACCAACTTTGCAGGAGTGGTAACGGCCACCGTGCGCGACCGCAAGCAACGCCTGGTGGGTAGACTGAACAACCAGTCGCCAACAGAGGGTGCCGACAAACCTTTTGCATATACAGACCGCGTTAACACCATCTTTAACGGAGCCGACAGCGTGCGCAAGGGCAATTTCAAACTTAGCTTTGCCGTGCCACGCGACGTGGATAACGACAACGGAACGGGCCTTGTTACCCTATACGCCGTAAACAACGAACGCACCATAAGGGCCAACGGACATAGCGAACGCTTTACCATCGGCAGCGGAACGCTTGGTGCCAACGACTCTATCGGCCCCTCCATATACTGTTACCTCAACTCCACCTCGTTTGCAAACGGGGGTAACGTAACGCCACAACCGCTCTTCGTGGCCAAAATTTCGGATAAAGACGGACTGAACGCAACGGGTAGTGGCATCGGACACGACATGCAATTGGTTATCGACGGCAGCATGCACAAAACCTACAACCTGAACGACCACTTTACGTTCGACTTCGGTTCGTACACCGCAGGCACGGTGATGTTCAACATTCCCACACTTTCGCCTGGTAAGCATAAACTGCAATTCAGAGCAAGCGACATACAAAACAACACGTCGCAAGTGACGCTCGACTTCCATGTAGTGGGCGGACTGATGGCCGACAACATCTGGATAGACGCCACCGAAAACCCTGCACGCACCACAACCACCTTCATCGTAAGCCACGATATGGGCAACACGCCTGTGGATATAACCATCGAAGTGTTCGACATGACAGGAAAATTGTTGTGGACAGGCGAAGAACAAGGCACGCAAACCGTGGGAAACTACACCCGAACATGGGACTTGGTGTGCACAGACGGGCATGCGCTGCCGACGGGCGTTTACCTTTATCGGGCCAAAGTGGCCGCACAAGGCACCGCCAAAACCTCGAAAGCACGCAAGCTTATCGTGCAAGGCAAACGATAAAGAGAGGGTAATGCCGAAACCATGATGCGTAAACATGCCATATTTTAAATGTGTTTGCCCCTTCACAACAATAAAACGCGCAACCCTGCGTTTATAAAGCGAATGAGTAAAGCACGCTTTGTTAAGCGCAATGCGTAGAGCCAAGCTTGCCAAGGCAATCGTGGCAACTCGTAAACTCGTGAACTTGCCGACTAAATAAAGAATAAATAAATGACAAACAGCAAACGTATAGCCCTTGCCTTCACGCTCGCCATTGCGACATCCACTGCTTGGGCCGACGACAAAAAGGAAATATTCAACCCCGTAAGAACCTCGGTAACATCGCAAGGCATTGCCCCCGATGCACGCGCTGCAGGTTTGGGCGACGTGGGAGCGGCCACCGAAGCCGACGTTTACTCGCAGTTTTGGAACCCAGCCAAATATCCTTTCGCCATATCTAGAGCCGGCGTGGGGCTTAGTTACACGCCTTGGTTGCGCCAATTGGTAAACGACATTGGTCTGGCTCACATGTCGGGCTACTATCGCATAGGCGACTATGCCGCCATATCGGCAGGCATCCGCTACTTCTCGTTGGGCGAAGTGACTACCGCCGAGAGTAGTAGTAGCCCCGGTTCATCGCCTTCGCTCACCATCCGCCCTTATGAAATGTCGGCCGATGTGGCTTATTCGCTGATGCTAAGCGAAAAGTTCTCCATTGCCGCCGCCGTTCGTTGGATATACTCCGACTTGACATACAGCTACACCGACAACACAACCCCAGGTTCGGCGTTTGCTGCCGACCTTGCCTTGTATTACCAAAACTACTTGAACATAGGACAACGCGAATGCCAATTGGGTATCGGTATGAACGTTTCTAACATCGGTAGTAAAATAACAATGGGCGAAGACGCCAACAGCGAGTTTATCCCTACCAACTTAAGGTTGGGCGCATCATTGATGATTCCCGTAGACGAATACAACCGCTTTACCATTGCAGCCGATGCCAATAAGCTGCTGGTGCCCACTTATCCGCACCAAAACGAAGGCGAATCTACCGAAGATTACCAACGCCGAGTGCAGAAAGACTATTACGACGTGTCGTCTATCGGCGGCATTTTCAAGAGTTTCGGCGACGCACCTGGCGGTTTTAAGGAAGAGTTAGACGAGATTAGCCTAAGCGTTGGAGCCGAATATGTGTACCACGACCAGTTTAGCGTGCGTGCCGGATACCACCACGAAAGCGCTAATAAGGGCAACAGAAAGTACTTTACCGTGGGTGCAGGCTTTAAAATGAGTGCCTTTACGCTCGATGCAGGCTATGTTATCGCCACAGCCAAGAGCAATCCGCTGGACCAAACAATGCGTTTCTCGCTTACGTTCGACATGGACGGACTGAAAGATTTGTTTAAACGCAGGTGAGTTTCTTGAGCTTTTAAGTTGGTGAGTTAATTGAGTTTTTGACTTGATGAGTTTGTGAGTTTGCAAGTTAATAGGCTTAAAAACTCACCCATTCTAAACCTTATAAACGAAAACTCTTAATAACCCACCAACTTAAAAACTCAATTAACTTACCTACTTAAAAACTCATCAACTCAAAAACTCAATTAACTCACCAACTCACAACCTCAAAATATGAATTACAGGATAGGTTTCGGGTACGACGTACACCGCTTAGTGGAAGGTAGAGAACTATGGTTGGGCGGCATACGCATCGACCACAGCGTGGGATTGCTGGGCCATAGCGATGCCGACGTGCTGATACACGCCATCTGCGATGCCCTTTTGGGGGCGGCAAACATGCGCGACATCGGCTTTCACTTCCCCGATACGGCCAACGAAACGCTGAACATGGACAGCAAAGTGATACTGGAAAAAACCGTGGAGCTTATTGCCACGAAGGGCTATCGCGTGGGAAACGTAGATGCTACGGTATGTGCCGAGCAGCCAAAAATAAATCCACACATACCTGCCATGCAGCAATGTATGGCCAAACTGATGGGCGTAGACCCCGATGCCGTGTCTATCAAGGCCACCACCTCCGAACGGATGGGCTTTGTTGGGCGACAAGAAGGCATGGCCGCATACGCCACGGCCTTAATAGAAAAGTTGTAAAGGGGAAAAGAATTGGGACTGGATTAAGGCAGGTTTTAATAATTACCTTTGCTGTATTTTTAGCTTTTAGCTGAGCAAGTTTTGCTTACTTCTTGAAGGAGCATAGTGAACTATGCTTTCTGAAAGAGAAAGCAAAAGATGCCAGATAAAAGCAAAAAGACAGTGAAGAGCAATACAAGGAACAACAAATGAACCTTTGCGGGGATTTTTTAGCACATGCTTTAAGTGCCACTCGTTGCTTGTAGACTAGTGGTTTCAGAGGTTTGGGGCGCATCTTCGCCCAAGCACCATCGTATCATAGTTAGCGGGATTTGATTTTAGAAAGTTGTCCGCATACCCCACTTTACCATCAATGTACCAACACAACAGCATTTGCAGTGCAGCGAAAAGTTATTAGTACACACACTACAAACACTTTGTAGTGCTAGTACAAGATACCTTGTAGTGCCAATACAAGGCACTTGTAGCGCGAGTACAAGACGCTTGTAGTGCCAGTACAAGGTGCTTGTAGGGCGAATACAAGGTGCTGTGTACTGATGCTTGCGCCCGATATGGGCAAACTGGACCATAAGACAATATCATTCCAAAACTATTTCTTTGGGGGTTATATATGGCTGTGTAAAGGCTTTCCGCAGGGCCAATGCCAACGACAACACACTTGTCCAAAGCCCATAGTCAGGCTTTCGTTTCTCCCAACGTTCCTATCCTATTGTCCTTTTTTCGCATCCTTCACATATTTTACAGAATAAAGGCCGCATTCTCGCTTTTTTTGTTTACTTTTGCAAGAAAGGACTTGAAAAGGTTATAACGGCAAAACGCAGGCAATATGCCTTAGCGAACAACGCCGAGAAACACCACAGATAAAGTATAAACGTACATGCCATGCCCAGTTGTCCGCTTAAAATAGCCATCTTCGGCAACGAATGTCAACTCCATAACGAGCGCGCCATCGCCCGTGTTGTGCAATGTTTGGCACAGCACAAGGCCGAAGTGTACGTTGACGAGCCGTTTCTTGATTACCTTCGGCAGAGCGGCAACCTACCCGCTTACCCGCTAACACCTTTCGCAGGCAACGACTTCGATGCCCAACTTGCCCTCTCTCTGGGGGGCGACGGCACCTTTCTTAAAGCCGCAGGCCGAATAGGACAAAAGCAAATACCCATTGTTGGCATCAACATGGGCCGCTTGGGATTTCTTGCAGACGTGCCAGCCAGCAAGGCCGAAGATGCGTTGAACGAAATTTTCGACGGCGAATACCGAATTGAGGAGCATGTGGTTATGAAGGTGGAGGCAGGGAATGAGCCCTTCGATGGCAACCCCTTTGCGGTAAACGACATTGCCATACTGAAACGCGACGACGCCTCGATGATTACCATCGGTGTGCGTGTAGATGGCGAAAGGCTCATTACCTATCAGGCCGACGGCCTTATCGTGGCCACACAAGCGGGCTCAACGGCCTACAACCTCTCAAACGGCGGCCCCATTGTGGCACCCAGCACCAACGCACTTTGCCTTACGGCCGTGGCTCCACACAGCCTAAACGTACGCCCCATCGTGCTACCCGACAACGTTGAGCTGCAACTCAGCGTTGAAAGTAGGTCGCACAACTATCTCGTAGCCATCGACGGGCGGAGCACCAAGCTGGTGCAAGGGTTCGACATACACATAAGCAAAGCCCCATACGTGGTGAAACAGGTAAGGCGAAACAACCAAACCTACTTCGCTACGCTCAGAAACAAGATGATGTGGGGGGCAGACAGCCGAAACACCGACATGCCCAACAACGGCTAAAAAAAATAAGGATAACAACCTGCCAACGGCGAACAAGCATCGTAAAAGAGACGGCAGCTTACCTGCCAACCCACACTAGGCGAAAGCTTGAACCTATACCAAGGTCGACGTACGGCAAGGCATAACACACCCAAACGTTGAAACATGCAAATTAAATCACTACTTAGGATACCCGACAACAAATATTCCACCAAAACCATTCTTCGCTGGTTGTGGTTGGCTTGGAACGGCAATAGGCTGCAAGCAATGCTCAATGCCTCTATCGGCGTGATGCAAGTGGTGGTGAGTTTGGCTCAGGTGTGGGCCGTAAAACGCGCCATCGACGTGGCCTCTGGTTCTATTCCCGGTTCCATTTACTGGGCTGTGGGCGTGATGGGCCTATTTATCTTGGCCGACTTCTCGCTCAGCATAGCCAGCACATGGGTGAGAAACCTCTTGGGAATAAAGGCACAAAACCGCATGCAACAGCGCATGCTCGACCGATTACTCAAATCGCAATGGCACGGCAAAGAGGCTTTCCACTCGGGCGACGTGCTTAACAGGCTTGAACAAGACGTGAACCAAGTGGTTACTTTCCTAACAGAAACAATCCCGGCCTCGCTTTCTGTCTTCGCCATGTTTGTGGGAGCGTTCTGCTATCTCTTTGCTATGGACCACATTCTGGCCTTGGTTATCGTGGGCATATTGCCCGTTTTCTTGCTGGCCAGTCGCACTTACGTGGGTCAGATGCGCCGACTAACACGCAAGGTGCGCGACTCTGACAGTAAAGTACAAAGCGTTTTGCAAGAAACCATCCAAAACCGCATGCTCATTAAGACACTAGAAAGCGACAACATGATGGTGAACAAGCTGGGCGAAACCCAAAGCGAACTGCGACAACACGTGGTGCGCCGAACGCTTTTCTCCGTATTTTCGAGCGTTGTTCTTAACTTCGGCTTTGCTTTAGGCTACCTCGTGGCCTTCCTTTGGGCCGCCATTCGGTTGGCCGACCACACCTTAACGTTTGGCGGAATGACCGCATTCTTGCAACTTGTAAACCGCATACAAAACCCTGCACGCAACTTAACGAAACTCGCTCCGGCCTTCGTAGCGGTGTTCACAGCAGCCGAACGACTGATGGAACTCGAAGAAAACCCACTAGAACAGCAGGGCGAACCCGAATATCTCGATGCTCCCTGCGGCCTGCGACTAGACAATGTGACCTTCGCTTACAGCGACAGAGAACGCGACATCGTGAAAGACCTCAGCTTCGACTTCAAGCCAGGCAGCTGTACTGCCGTACTGGGCGAAACGGGCGCAGGCAAAACCACACTCATCCGCATGCTCTTGGCATTGGTGTTGCCCACCAAAGGCAGCGTAAATATCTACAACGACAACACTTCGAGAGAGCTAACGCCACTGATGCGCTGCAACTTTGTTTACGTTCCACAAGGCAACACCCTCATGAGTGGCACCATTAGAGAGAACCTTAAACTAGGAAACATCGCCGCTACAGACGAAGAGATGATTGCTGCCCTACACAAAAGCTGCGCCGACTTCGTGATGGAACTGCCGCACGGACTTGATACGGTGTGCAGCGAGTCGGGCGGTGGACTGAGCGAAGGCCAAGCCCAACGCATTGGCATTGCACGAGCATTGCTGCGCGACCGCAGCATCATGCTCTTCGACGAGGCCACAAGCGCGCTCGACCCAGAAACCGAACGCCAGCTGTTAAGCAACATATTGGCATCGAGAGATAAGACAATCATCTTCATTACCCACCGACTGGCCGTGGTTGACTATTCAGACCAAACGCTACGACTAGAACGATTGGAAGCCAATTAAGCTCTTGAAAACACCACCAACCCTATGAACAAAATTACCACGCCACCCCAAAAACACGGCTCGAACATCGCCTTTGCCCTGTTCGTTGTCTTAGCCTTGTTCCTTGGGGCATGCTCTGGTACACGGCAAAAGCCCGTTCGCTCCCTTTATTATTGGAGTACCACCTTTGTAAACGACAGTCTGAAACGCCAATTCTATAAGGCGCACAACGTGCAAAGGCTATACATACGTTACTTCGATGTGGTGAAAAAGCCCAACCAAGAGCCACTACCCAACGCCACTATCACCTTCAACAATTCCGTTCCACGAGGCATCGAGGTGATACCCACCGTGTTCATCACCAACGAATGTATGCGCCAGCCACCCCAGTTTGCCGAAAAACTGTGGCAACGCATTCGCCAAATGAACGAAACACACGGCGTAAAAAACGTGAAAGAAATACAGATAGATTGCGATTGGAGCAAGCAAACACAAGAAGTTTACTTTCAGTTCATTCGTCAGCTGCACCAACTGCTAACCAAGGCAGGCCTTAAACTCTCGGTCACCATTCGGCTCCATCAGCTTGGCATGCAGGCTCCGCCCGCAGACAAAGGCACGCTGATGCTCTACAACACAGGCGATTTTCGGCAACTTTCCAACCAAAAGCCCATTCTCGACCCCGAAGTTGTTCGCCAATACATCGGCGGCTTGCGTTCGTATTCGCTCCCGCTCAATGCCGCTTACCCGCTGTTTAGGGTTCGCGCGCTGTTTCGTAGTGGCAAATTCGTAGGGATAATACACACCAAAGACGAATATCCCGTGCTGCCAACAGACTCTATCGCGGTGCGCGAAACCACCCTTGCCGACCTGCAAAGCGTGCAACAACTGATAAACAAGCATCGTCCCGACGTGCACAACGAGATTATTCTTTACGACATAAACAACCGCAACCTAACAAAATATTCATCAAACGATTATGAAAAGATTTATAACCCTTAGCCTACTTGCCTGCATATCGTTGTTTACCAGCAAGACATGGGCATGCGCCGACGCACTAGAGTACCACGAAGGAAACTTCTTCGATGTCTATTCGCACGACTACGACTTTGTGAGCGGCGAAAAATTGGCACGTTTCTGGGCCGGATACACAGGCGACCGAACACCCCTTAGCAAAGATTGGAGCGAAGGATACGGCTACGCTTGGTACTATTACTTCGAGAACGACTGTGCCCGCCTCTTTGCTGCCGCCAAGAAAAAGCGCGACGAAGAGATGCTGCTCTATCTCCGCCAGACACTAAAATACAACAAGATTTGCGAGGAACTGAAAGACAGTTGGACCTATCCCACGGCACAACAGCTGGCCCAACGCCGCAAAACGCTGCTTGCCATGCAACGAACAGCCAAAGCCTATGGCGGCCAACGCTTAAAGGCGCAGTTCTCCTTATTATATATGCGCACCAACCTTGTGCTTAAAGACTATCGCGCCAACCAAGACTTCTGGGTACTCACGGCATCTAAATTTCCCGAAAGCGTGTTCAAAGACATGATGCACAGCCTTTACGCCAACGCCATACTTAACTTAGGACAATGGCGAAAGGCATGCGACATCTATATAAATCAAGGCGACTGGGAAAGCTTGGAATGGGCCATGCGCAACTATCGAAACCCTGCTGGCATAAAGCGCATATACAAAGAAGACCCCAACTCGCCCACTCTAGCCTACCTACTTCAATATTACGTAAACGGCGGATATGGATGGGACTGCAATTACGAAGGCTCGCTAAAGGCCGACCAAGTTGAACCCGACGCAAAGGCAGAGGCAAAAGACTTCATCAACTTCATACAAACAGACGTGTTGCACAACGAAAGCGTACGCAACAAAGCCATGTGGAAGGCAGCACAAGCTATGGTGTTGTTTGAATTATCCAACTACAAAGCTGCACAAGAGTATGCCAAGGAGGCGCAACAACTTAGTGGTACGAAACGTGCGAAAGACTGCGCACGGTGCATCGCCCTTCTAGCCTCGACACGCACCGAACCTTTGGGCGAGGCCTATTCGGCCTATGTTGTGGGCGAAATAAAATGGCTGCTTGGCCGTTCTGCTGAACGAAAGCCCTCCAACGACGGTTCCAGATACGACTATTATCATCGTACGGCACTAGAGAACGTGGTGTACAACTACCTTATCCCGCGCTACCAAGAGGTGAACAACAGAAATCAAACCCTCGCCCTACTGGGCATGATGGACGCCGTAATGGGCATTGACCTGCAAAGCGAGCAAGAAGGACATGTCGACTTCCCTAGTTCGCGGGAGTACAAGGTGGGACTAGACACGCTCACTTCCAAGGAAATACTGGCTTATTACCAATATTTAAACTCGTCGCCTGCCGACCCGCTGCAACGTTTTGCACTTGAAAAGGCATCCAAAAATGCCGACTACTTCAACAGCTACATTGGTAAAGCCTACTTGCGAGAAGGAAATTTTGCAGAGGCCATTCCGTATCTAGAGAAGATTAGCCTCGATTATGTCAACACATGTTACTATGTAGAATACGTCGCGGGCACCGATTACACCCTCGACCGATGGTTTACACGTAAGTCTGACCCCTCGGAAAGCGAGAAGAACAAAAAGCTTACGGTGCATCCCAGACTGAAATTCTGCCGCGATATGCTGCAACTTCAAAGCCAATATCGCCTCGCCCGCGACAAGGAGGTGCAGGCCGAAATAGCTTATAGGCTGGCCTCGCACTACTTCCAAGCATCCATACATGGCGATTGTTGGTATCTAACGCGCGACAGTTACAGCCGTTACGACGAGCCTGGAAATTACGAAATGAACTTCCCCGAACAGGCTCTTACCCTCCTTAAACAAGGAGCTAACAGCCGAAAAGGCGAGTTAAAGCTGCCATCTCTCTTTGCTATGGCCTACGTTTCGTACGCCATCGCCACTTTACCGCAACTGCTAGGACCCGGCTCTTGGTTTGAAGGACTAGAAAATGAAACCGCCATTAACACCAATTACACCAAGTTGGCCAAGTATGTGGAGAGCTCTAAAACACAGGCCGCCTACATTATACACTGCGACATCCTGAGAGAATTTATGGAAACGAAGATGAAAATAACGCCCCTTTCGCCCCGCCTTCGTAGCAACAACAGCTACCTTAGGCGGGGCGAAACCCAGCCCCTGCCTCCCATTACTTGGGGCATAACACATGACAAATGCCAGCATGCTGCCTTATTCAACAGCGAAAGAGCATCCCCAAATGCCACACCTTTGATAATCAATATCGCATACCAAGCCAGACTAACGGCCATTACTACCTGCAATTAATAAACGCATAACGAACAGATGAAGATAGACCACATAGCCATTTACGTTTGCGACTTAGAAGGCGCACGCAACTTTTTCGTAACTTACTTCGGGGCAAAGAGCAACGAAGGATACCACAACCAGCGCACGGGTTTCCGCTCTTTCTTCCTCTCCTTCGACGACGACACGCGCTTGGAATTAATGACTAAGCCAGAAATCGTAGACCGAAAGAAAGAACCTAACAGAACAGGTTTCGCTCATCTGTCGTTCAGCGTTGGCAGTAAAGAGCGGGTAGACGCGCTAACTGCTCAACTAAAAGACAATGGTTTCGAGGTGTTTGACGGTCCGCGAACCACAGGCGACGGCTATTATGAAAGTTGTATTGTGGGATTTGAGGGCAATCTCATTGAGATTACCATTTAAAATAAGGCCAGTTTCCCGAATTTTGAACAAGGCAAGCCGCAGGCCCAATGCTCTTTATGCCATATCCCCAAACACCTTGTACATAACACGAATAAGAAAGTGCTTATGAAAAAGCTATTAGTCCTCATAATCTTCTGCTGCTATCATGCGGCAAGCCTGTATGCGCAACAAACCATCCCGTTGCCCGATGCAGATGCCATTAGTTTTGATTGCTATGGCAATAACATCGAAGTGTACACCAAGATTGGGCCAGAGCAATACACAAGGCAAAGCCTACAAGTAGAAGAGAAGACAAGACTGGATAATTCTCCCAACATAACGCAGATAGGGTGGAACATTAATCCACACAAAGACACTGTGAGCAGAAAAGACTTCGATGAGCTGCCGAAAAGGTTTATCGAGGTAAAAGACTTACATGCAATAGATTGGGACTCATACGTAGGCATGCCCTTCACCATGAATGACAGCGGAGAAAACAAAAGTGAAACGGACAACTCCACTTATGTGTTGACGTTTTTAAGGCAAGATTTTGCCGTAATACAGCCACTTATTTATAGGAATGGAAGGGGGGCAAATAACGATTGTTCCTTATCAGGCCACACTGCCGACTCTGTTATTACTAGCCCTTCCACTCGTTCGGACTATTTCGTACCCGTGATTTTGAAACTCAGAGAAGGCAAAAAGGTTCTCTTACTCTACAACAGCGGCGTTGAATATATGATGTTTCCCAGTTCAGGAGGTTGGCAAATGTTTGAGTTTGATAAGAACCTTAATCCCAAAGAGCCGACAATAGCTGCTAAGGAATGTAACGATGTCAAGTCTTACAACCTGCGGTATTTCAATAAGAAAACGTTTTACAGCATCCAAAAGGCCGAGACGGGGAAATACAGATTGTTTAACTCATTCGGGCAGGATGTGCTGAAAGAAGAATACGACTCGATTAACAACCACTACTGCTTTACCATCGCAAAGCGAGGAAACGACATCGACGTTTTCAACCTTTACAACAAAAAGCTAAACA
>CALIZL010000093.1 GCA_938028745.1 uncultured Prevotella sp. | reverse complement strand
CATGTTTAGACTTTCAAAGATTTATGCGTAGTCCCCACTAATCTTCCGCTGAGCCTGAAAAAGTCGAGGTGGTTATTGTGATTCATTGTTAGTAATATATAAGGGGGATGCGGCAACTAGCATGTCGCATCCCCCTTGGGGTTGTTAAGGTTCGTTGTAAATATAGGTTTTGGCCAGCTTCTTTGCTTTATGATTGGGCTTTAAGCCTCGATGCGTTTGTACAAAGTGTGTTGCTGTTACTTTGCCAAGAAACCTTATTTCACTACTGCAACGAAGTATTTGCTTGTGCTCCAGAACACGTCGGGGTTGGTAATGGTAAGCACATACTCCTTGTTAGCATCTCTTTCCAATGAGTAGCTAGAAGCGGGGTGAGTGGTGAGGAGCTTAACCGACTTAGAATAGAACTTAATTTCTTTAAGCGTGCGAATGTCGACACGTGTGAAGTAAGCCTTGTTGAAAGCGCTTTGCAGAACTTTTCCGTCTACAAGGATGCCTTGTTCTTTCAGTTCCTTCTTCGTTCCGAACACGTACCAAGCGGTGTGTATCTGCTTGTCTTGGTCGCTAATGGTTTGCGCCTTAGCCGTGTTGTCGGTCTTCAGCTTCGTAACGTGGGTGTTAAGGTTGTTAACCTTTTCGTCCAACTCGGAGATGTGGATGTCCTTAGCATCGAGTTCGGCGCGCAGTTGTTGCAGTTGTTGGTCTTTCTCGTCCAATTGTTTCATCAGCCTTTCAACCGTTTTCTTCAGTTCTGCACCCTTAAACGTACTTTTCTCCAGTTGTGCGCGCAGTTTTTTCAACAGTGCACGGTTTTCTTCCATGCGTTGTGTGATGAACTTGATGTTTTCTTTAATCTGCTCAGACTTGTTGGCCCCTTCGCCGTCTTTTGCGATATTGACATGGTTTTCGGCCTCATTAATCTGTCGGAATCCGTCTTGGATTTCGTTCATGGTGGCCATCATGTCGTTCAACTGATTGTCTCTTTGTTGGATAATCTGCTGCAAAGAGTCGTTAAGTTGCGGTTCTCCATTGGTTTTACCTTGTTTGCAGGCTGCCAACGACAATACTGCGAAACACGCGATAACAAGTTTCTTCATAATTTTTCTCCTTTCGATTTTTTATCTTTTTTACTACTAGTTCCTGCTAAAACAATAACTATTTCACCACGTGGGGGCGTTTGTTCGAAGTGTTTAGCCACTTCTTGAAGTGTTCCCCGCACGTTTTCTTCGTGCAACTTGGATATTTCCCTGCATACGCACACTTGTCGTTCGGCGCCTACAACTTCGGCCAGTTGGGTAAGGGTTTTCACCAATCTGTAAGGCGATTCGTAAAACACCATCGTGCGTTGCTCGTCTTTTAGGCTTTCGAGATAGGTTTTCCGCCCCTTCTTTTGGGGGATGAACCCTTCGAAACAAAACCTGTCGCAAGGCATTCCCGACGACACCACGGCAGGGATGCAAGCCGTTGCGCCTGGCAAGCAGTTAACGGTTATGCCTGCCGCCACCGCTTCGCGCGCCAGGAAAAAACCTGGGTCGCTGATGCCCGGCGTTCCGGCATCACTCACGAGGGCGATGTTTTGCCCCGCTTTAAGGCGTTCTACAATTCCGGCAGACGTGCCATGCTCGTTAAACTTGTGGTGCGATTGCAGGTGAGCCACCTCAATGCCCAGATGTTTAAGCAAGATACCCGTCGTTCGGGTGTCTTCTGCCAGTACCAAATCGGCCTCTTTCAGGGTGCGAATGGCGCGTAGCGTGATGTCCTCCATATTGCCCACAGGGGTGGGTACAATGTATAAGATGCCCATATTGTACGCAAATATAGCAATATATATTCCTAGTAGCAAAAAAAGCATGCGTTTGTTTGCAATTTTTAAAACGTCTTTTTGTACTTTTGCATCAGAATGATTGATAATGTAACCGGCGAGAACCACCGCCAAGGAAGAGTGGAAGTGATTTGTGGCTCGATGTTTTCGGGCAAGACAGAGGAGTTGATACGGCGTATGAAACGTGCCGTGTTTGCCAAACAGCGGGTTGAGATTTTCAAGCCTGCCATTGATACGCGCTTTTCGGAAGACGACGTTGTGAGTCACGACCGCAACGCCATACATTGCACGCCCGTGGATTCGTCGGCGGCGATATTGTTGCTTTCGGCAGACATCGACGTAGTGGGCATTGATGAGGCGCAGTTTATGGACGAGGGGTTGGTGGCTGTTTGCAACGAATTGGCCAACCGAGGCGTTCGCGTGATTGTTGCTGGTCTTGACATGGACTTTAAAGGTGTGCCTTTTGGTCCTATGCCTGCACTCTGCGCCATTGCCGACCATGTAACAAAGGTACATGCCATCTGTGTGAAATGTGGGGCGTTGGCTTACGTGAGCCATCGTATTGTGGAAGGAGAGAAGCGTGTGATGCTTGGCGAGATGCAAGAATACGAACCCCTGTGCAGGCATTGTTATCAGAAGGCTATATTAAATAGGAGTGGTGCGACTGATGCTGCTGTCTAGCTGTCGGGCGTGAGCTGAAACAGATTGGACGATGCTGCAATCTGCTTAAGCTTGCCACTTCCGCTTAGTATTATGAGTCTTATTATTTCCGTTTCCCTCCCCCTTTTTGTAAATAAACAAACTAAAATAGATATGTTAGAAGAGAAAATAACCCTAGACAAGCTGGTAAGATGGGTCATCTGTGCCCTGATTATCCTTGTGGTTTACTTCATTACCAACAGCATGAGCGAGGTGCTTTTACCCTTTTTCGTTGCTTGCTTGTTGGCTTACTTGCTTTATCCTTTGGTGAAATTCACCGAGAAATACCTGCACATACGCATCCGTACACTGTCTATCATCTTTGTGTTGTTGGTTCTTGCGGGCTTGGTTACAGGCGTTGGACTGCTTGTGGTGCCGTCGTTGATAGACCAGTTCGACAAAATTTCTGAGTTGGCCGCACGTTATTTGGGCAGTTCCAAAAGTTCGGGCGGCCTTTCTGGCTATATTCAGCATTGGTTGCAAGAACACCAAGAAGACATCGACCGCCTTATTAAGAGCAAAGACTTTAACGATGCCGTGCGTACGGCCATGCCCAAGTTGTTTAACCTTTTGGGGCAGACGGCAAGTGTGGTGGTGAGCATCGTGGCATCGTGCATCACCTTATTATATATGTTCTTCATTTTGCTCGATTACGAGTTCCTTACCGACAACTGGGTACGCATATTCCCCAAGAAGTATCGCCCCTTCTGGAACGAGCTGGCGCAAGATGCCTCGCGCGAGCTTAACAATTACATTCGTGGGCAAGGGTTGGTGTCGCTTATCATGGGAATCATGTTCTGCATCGGCTTTACCATCATCGATTTTCCCATGGCTATCGGCATGGGTATTCTCATTGGGGTGATGAACCTTGTGCCTTACCTGCACACATTCGCCCTTATTCCCACGGCATTCTTGGCTCTTCTCAAAGCTGCCGACACGGGACAGAATTTTTGGATTATCTTCGGAACGGCCATTTTGGTGTTCGCCGTGGTGCAAATTATCTCGGATATGGTGGTGACGCCGCGCGTAATGGGTAAAGCTATGGGGCTAAATCCTGCCATCATACTGCTTTCGTTGTCTGTGTGGGGGTCGCTGTTGGGCTTTATTGGGGTTATCATTGCCCTGCCGCTCACCACCCTTATCATTGCTTACTGGCAGCGGTATGTTACCAAAGAAAAGGTGGATGTTGAGCCCGAAACCACCGAAAAGCCAGCAAAAACAGATGCCTAAAACCAAATAAAACAACATAGGCGGATAAAAAACACGTAATTTGTTTGCGAGATTGGCCAAAAGTATGTACCTTTGCACTCGCAAAACAAAAAACGCTTTGTTGGAAGATCCGCTAGCTCAGTTGGTAGAGCACAACACTTTTAATGTTGGGGTCTTGGGTTCGAGCCCCAAGCGGATCACGAAAAAGGGCACTCGCAAGGGTGTCCTTTTTTGCTTTTTTGAAGATTGAAGCTCGCCTATTGGTGACGCATTTACCCATACAGCTTAGCCAGAATGATGTGGTTTCTATCTCAAACATGCTTTTCCTAAATGAAGTGTAACGCTAAGTTTACAGGTGTAGTCATACGAATTATCGTAGAAACAAGGACGACTTATCGTAAATAAGATGTAACTAAAAGCTGTGCCGCCACAACGTAAGCGACGGCTACAACCAAAACAATACTGCGAACAATGAAGAAGATGAAAACCTATCCTGCGCTACTTGCGCCCGCTTTGCTTACGGCCGTAGGCGCACACGCCAAGCAAGTGAAGAACAATCGGGCCGACGATACGCGCCGCCCAAACGTGATTATCATTTACGCCGACGACTTAGGATATGGCGACTTGCAATGTTATGGCGCGAAAAACGTGGAAACACCCAATGTAAACCGCCTTGCTAGTCAGGGCATTCGCTTTACCAATGCGCATGCCGTGGCAGCCACTAGCACGCCTTCGCGCTACTCGTTGCTAACGGGTGAATACGCATGGCGACGTCCCGACACTGATGTTGCGCCTGGAAATGCGGGTATGATTATCCGTCCCGAACAGTTTACTATGGCCGATATGTTCAAAAGCGTGGGCTATGCCACCTGTGCCATTGGCAAATGGCACTTGGGACTGGGCGACAAAGGCGGCGAGCAAGATTGGAATGCGCAGCTGCCTGCCGCATTGGGCGACCTTGGTTTTGATTACAGTTACATTATGGCGGCCACCAGCGACCGCGTTCCTTGCGTGTTTATCGAGAACGGACGCGTGGCCAACTACGACCCTTCGGCACCCATTGAGGTGAGTTACAAGCGTAACTTTGAGGGCGAACCAACGGGCAGAACCCATCCAGAACTGCTTTATAACCTCAAATCTAGCCACGGACACAACATGAGTATCGTTAACGGCATTGGTAGAATTGGCTTTATGAAGGGTGGGGGAAAGGCGCTATGGAAGGATGAAAACATTGCCGACTCCATCACCGCGCACGCCATTAACTTTATTCGCGACAACCAAAACAGGCCTTTCTTCATGTATTTTGCCACCAACGACGTACACGTTCCGCGCTTTCCGCACGCTCGCTTTCGCGGAAAGAGCCCTATGGGCTACCGTGGCGATGCCATTGTGCAGTTTGATTGGAGTGTGGGACAGCTGATGAAAGCCCTCGAACAATATGGCTTGGCCGACAATACGCTCATTATATTAAGCAGCGACAACGGCCCCGTGGTAGACGATGGCTATGCCGACCGGGCCGAAGAATTGCTTAACGGGCATAGTCCTGCTGGCCCATTCAGGGGTAATAAGTACAGTGCTTTCGAGGGCGGAACGGCTATTCCTGCCATTGTGTCGTGGAAAAAGGGCGTGAAAGGCGGTCGGCAAAGCAACGTTTTGATGTCGCAGATAGACTGGCTAGCGTCTTTGGCCCAGCTTGTTGGGGCGCGATTGCCAAAGGGAACAGCCTGCGATAGCGAGCCCCGACTGGGAAATCTCTTGGGAACAGACTCCCAAAGTCGCCCTTGGGTTATCGAACAGAGTAGCTCGCACGTTCTTTCGGTGCGCACGCCGCAATGGAAATTCATCGAGCCTAACGATGGCGAGAAGATGATTTCGTGGGGTCCGAAGATAGAAACGGGTAACAATCCCACGCCACAACTATACGACCTGAGCAAGGGTGAATACGAAAAAGACAACGTGGCCAACGAAAATCCAAACGTGGTGTACGAACTTCAAAACGTGTTGCGCCGCGAAAGAGCGAAGAAAAGGTGAAAAGGAGAAAAGATGGCTGCGCCTTTAAAGGTGAAAGGGTGAAAAGGTGAAAAAACGGCTAACGCCTTCTAAAGGTGAAAGGGTGAAAAGGTGAAAAGATGGCTAACGCCTTCTAAAGGTGAAAAGGTGAAAAGGTGAAAAAATGGCTAACGCCTTCTAAAGGTGAAAGGGTGAAAGGGTGAAAAGGTGAAAAAATGGCTAACGCCCCTGCGTATATGGCTAAATTCAACTTGTTGTTGACCGATTAACAAGTTTTTCACCTTTTCACCTTTTCACCCTTTCACCTTTAAAATCCTTTCCCCTTTCCTTCGCCCTTTTCGCCCCAATCTCTTGGTGTTCTAGCTTAAAAAGCGTAATTTTGCAACGAATTATTATCAATACAATTATGTCATACAACTTATTAAAAGGTAAGCGCGGTATTATTTTCGGTGCGCTCAACGACATGTCCATCGCTTGGAAAGTGGCAGAACGCTGTGCCGAAGAAGGCGCAAGCATCGTGCTGAGCAACACCGAAATGGCCCTACGTATGGGCGAACTAGACGCACTTGCGAAGAAGATTAACGCTCCTGTTGTGGCAGCAGACGCCACCAGCTACGAAGACTTGGAAAACGTCTTTGTAAAGGCACAAGAACTGTTGGGCGGCAAAATCGACTTTGTGCTGCATTCTATCGGAATGAGCCCTAACGTGCGCAAACGCCGCACATACGATGATTTGGACTACAATTGGCTGAACAAGACTCTTGATATCTCGGCTATCTCTTTCCACAAGATGCTGCAAGCCGCTAAAAAGGTAGACGCAATTGCCGAATATGGTTCGGTTGTGGCACTTACCTACATTGCCTCGCATCGCACATTCTTCGGTTACAACGACATGGCCGATGCCAAGAGCCTGCTCGAAAGCATCGCTCGCAGCTTTGGTTATATCTATGGGCGCGAAAAGAACGTGCGCATCAACACCATCTCGCAGTCGCCTACACCCACAACAGCGGGTAAGGGTATCAAGGACATCGACAACATGATGGACTTCGCCGACAAGATGTCGCCCCTTGGAAACGCCTCTGCATTGGAGTGCGCAGACTATTGCGTAACCCTTTTCAGCGACCTTACGCGTAAGGTTACCATGCAAACGCTCTTCCACGATGGTGGCTTCTCGAACATGGGAATGAGCTTGCGTGCCATGAACCAATACAGCAAGGACCTGGGTCCTTACGAAGACGAGAACGGAAAGATTATCTACGGATAAGTTATAAGTGTTGTTCTCGCAGACCTGCGTGTAAATAGTTACACCAAACGTTGGCGATGGCAACGCACCCGCACATATCCTGCAAACGCCGCTCTTGCCCAAAGCGAGGGTGGCGTTTGTTGGTTTTTAAAAGGCAACGCGCTCGCATCTGGACCGTTACGGGCGGCGAGAGTAAGCAACGGCATAACTTTAAGCCCCATCGCTTTAACCGATAACATCGCAATAGCTTGCAGGCTAATGGCATCACAACCTTATCAATTTACCGTTATGGCACATTTCAACATCATTGACAGAATATACTTTGCAGGCGAACGCAGCCAAGATAGAGGCGACAGAAAGGTTAGCGGACCAGGTGGAATAATGGCTGGTTTACTATTCCCTTTACTCATATTGTTAGACAAGTTGAATAAACTGCACTTGCTGCCTTTTGGTAAGCAACTCTCAGTACTTTATGTATGTGGTTGCTTTTGTGCCCTTTTCTTCGGCATTTGGGGGTATTATGTGAAGTCGGGCCGGCACGAACGTGTGATGAATTATTATCGCGGAAGGGCAACAGACACCCCTGCATATAACTATGCCTATATCATCGGGTGGATAATAGTGTGTGTTGTTGTTACATTGATAATAGCCCAATGCAGCATTTCTCTACCTCCAAGGCGGGTTTTATAGCGCATCTTCAATCATTGCCGATGTATTTTCTAGTAACACAGCAAACTGCATTATAAAGTTTAATATGGAAAAAACACTTAATCAGTGCCCATTATGAAAGAACAAATAATAGAACTGTTAAAGCAAGGACGTAAGTTGGAGGCCGTAGCCACGGCACATCGTTTGGGCGGTGGCACGTTACAACAGGCCAAACGATATGTGGATGCCGTGGAAAGGGAAACACTGAACGGCAATTCGCCCGACGATAGCGATCGGGTGGTGCGCAGCTGGTCGGTGAAGTACGATGGTGGCAAGCCCATTTCCATTACCCTACGCGACCAGTATGGCGAACGACAACTTGTTGAAGGCACGCTAGAATGGAACGCGATACTAGCTGAAATAACACAGACGAGAAATGAACGCGATACAACGACAGAAGGAAAGGATAAGCCGTGGGGCTTCGCGTGGTGGAAAAAGCGCAATCAAGAGCGCATGGCCAACACCAATACGTCCACTACTTCCAAATGGAAGTTCTATTTGCTCTTTGGTTTGGCTCTCGTGTTGTTTTTTGGTTTTATCACCTTTTTGACGGATTGTACCTATGGCTACGTTGGGTTGTTGCGCCAAGCGGTTATGGTTGTTATCATGTTTCTTATTACTTGTGTAGGCTATTTGTTGGCCGTCGATAAAAAGGAAAAATGGTATTCGCGTCTTTGGGGTGTAGTGATATGCTGTGCTAGCTGCGTGTTTGGGGTGGCTATTGGCATTGCCTTGGTGAAAGACCTCTGTACCGACAGCCTGAAAGTATATCAAGGTGAGGTGGAAGTGAATCGCCATTCTGGACGTAGAGGCACTCATTATACCGTGGAATGGGCGGGCGACGATTCTCCTTGGTGGGCAGATCATGGCATAAACCGCAGCATTTACCAAGACATGCAGGGGTATAAAAAGGCTCGTGTGGAGTATTGGCAAAATTCGGGTGTGGTAAAGAGCATACAACCGCTGTAAGTTATAGTCAAACAAAATAGGGTTTGGAACGCACGTACCACCTGTCGATAAAGCAAACGGCCGATAACACATCAGCTCAATAACTCACCTGTTCGTCAACTCACCAACTCATCAACCCACTAGCTAGCCAATTCGCCAACTCATCGACTCATCAACCCATCAACCAACCAACTCATCAACCCACCAACTCACCAACTCATCAACTCACCAACCCACCAACTCATCAATTCATCAACTCACCAATTCGCCAACTCACCAACTCATCAACTTACCAACTCATCAACCCATCAACCCATCAATCCACCAACTCATCAACTCATCAACTCATCAACTCATCAACTCACCAACTCATCAACTCATCAACCAACTCACCAACTCACCAACCCATCAACTCACTAATTCGCCAACCCACCAACCCACCAACTCACCAACTCATCAACTCATCAACTTAAAAACTTGCGACATATTTTACAAAACGCGATTTGTTTTCCACCCATTCTAGCGAATAAAATACGCTCGAAGCATGCATTTAGCTGTTATTTTCAGCCTTTCACACTTTTCTTTTTGTCTGTTTTTAAGAAAATAGACTGCATTTTGCACCACTTTGCCTTTCTAGTTTAGTTGCCAACTCATTATTTTTTACCCCCAATTACCCGCATTAAGCCCCTAAAAACCTACTTTTTAACGACCATTTCGCCTTTTTAGGCCATGTTTTTAGTGGTTTTAAAAGGTTTTATTTATACCATAACGGCGGATATTTATGCTTTTCGCCTCGCTTTTCGCCTCATTTTTCCCTGCGTTTAGCACCAAAACGCATTGCATTTAGCACCAAAACACCTTGCATTTAGCACCAAAACGCACTGCGTTTAGCGGCATATTGCACCCCATTTAGCACCAAATCGCCCCAAAATCTGGTGCAAATGCCATTTTATTTAAATAAAAATACATTTTACCCGCATTTGCAACTAACCTCTTTTTGCATCAAAACCAACCTTCGCGAGAATCGATTTTTTGAGGCATGGTGGGCGATTGGTGGACAGAAAGGGTACTCATGACGTTAAATTTGCTACCGAAAACTAGACAAAAAGATGAGTGGACGAGTTGATAAGGAGGGTAAGTTTACCTGCTAACGAGTAGAAAAGTTCACAAGGGCGTTAGTTATCAAGATGGCGAGTTAAAGAGGTGATGAGTTGACAAATTAATGAGAACACTAGTTGACGAGTTGACAAAACAAACATTTGTCGAGTTAACAAGTTTGCAAGTAAATAATTTGTGAAAGGAAGAATAGACGTAAGAAAGGGTGAAAAGAAGGTTGAGCCAGTTAAGAGGTTTACAGGCGCAGCCATCTTTTCACCTTTTCACCTTTTCACCTTTTCACCTTTTCATCTTTTCGCCTCTGTATCACAGACTGCGCTAATTATGCAAAGATGTGGCTTAAAGAGGCTATACACGATACAGAAAAAGATGGATTGGCGGTTGCATAAAGCAATCTAAACACCGCACAATTCATCTTCTTCAATCAGACATGCTAACTATCGGCACAACATCTGCCGTTACCGCCCCGTTTCCAAACCCATTTGCTTGGCCTTCTGCATCAGCAATTGCATCAGCGGTTCGCGCTCGTTGGGTACACGATTGTCTAGCACCGCATCTTTAAGCGTTTGTTTCAGCGTGCCCACCTCGCGGCTAGGACCAAGATGAAACAACTCCATTATCTCGTTTCCATCAATCACCGGCTGCAACAAACGTTTGTAATCACGTTCTTTCAAGTCGGCCAACTTTTCGCGCACAATACGGAAATTATCTAGGAAACGTTGTTTCTTAATGTGATTTTTGCTCGTAATGTCGGCCTCACAAAGCGTCATCAAGTCGTCTGTGTCGTCGCCCGCATCGTTCATCAGTCGCCTAACGGCACTGTCCGTAACGCTGTCTTCGGCAATAACGATGGGTCGCATGTGCAGGTCTACAAGCTTTTGCACGTACTTCATTTTCGAGTCGAGGGGCAGTTTCATGCGCCTGAACAAGTCGGGCACCATCTTTGCGCCTATGAAATTGTGGTTGTGGAAAGTCCATCCCGCTGCCGGGTCCCAACGTTTTGTCTTCGCTTTACCCACATCGTGCAACAAGGCAGCCCATCTCAGCCACAAGTTGTCGGTGTAACGGCAAATGTTGTCAAGCACCTCCAACGTGTGATAGAAGTTGTTTTTGTGCGCACGACCATTGCGCGTCTCTACGTTATCGAGCCTAGTTAGTTCAGGAAGGATGAGTTGCAGCAGGCCACAGCGGTGCAATTCCACAAACCCGCGACTAGGCTGCTGGGTCATCATTATCTTGTTTAGTTCGTCGGCAATGCGTTCACCGCTAATAATCTTAATGCGTTCGGCATTACGTGTAAGCGCATCGAACGTTTCGTCTTCGATGAAAAAGCGCAGTTGGGTGGCAAATCTCACGCATCGCAGCATGCGCAGGGGGTCGTCAGAGAAAGTGATGTCGGGGTCGAGCGGCGTGCGAATGATGCCGTCTTCGAGGTCGTAAAGGCCATCGAAGGGGTCGACAAGCTGCCCGAACTTCTCGGTGTTAAGGCAAACGGCCATAGCATTGATGGTAAAGTCGCGGCGGTTTTGGTCGTCTTCCAGCGTTCCGTTCTCCACGATAGGCTTACGCGAGTCGTGACTGTAACTTTCTTTTCGCGCTCCAACGAACTCAATTTCGTAACCGCGAAACTTCACTTGGGCCGTGCCGAAATTGCGAAACACCGATATGTGCGCCTTCTTTCCAAGGCTTTTGCGCAGTGCATCGGCCACTTGTATGCCACTTCCCACCACAACCACGTCGATGTCGTTAGACGTTCGTTCCAAGAAAAGGTCGCGAACATAGCCTCCCACCACATAGCAAGGCACGCCAAGGGCATCTGCCGCGTCGCCTATTTTGTGGAAAATGTCTTGGTCTAGGAGTTCTGCCAGTTGGGCATCGGATAATATCTTCATTCTAAATACAAGTCTTTTTGTGGGTACAAAGTTACGCATAAAAGTTGATAGTAGCCCGTTGCAAACGCGTTTTTAGACGTGTAAGCAGGCAGATGTTGGGCATAAGGCCAATTGAAAGGCGGCAGCGATGTACCTGAACACAAAATGAAGTGCATTTTATCGAATAAGCCTTAAAATACATGCAGATAGTTCGGCGGTTTCGTTTTTTATTGTTACTTTTGTCCATTATGGTGCGTGCAAACACCAGATGAAACGTAGGTACATGGCTGGCAGTGCGTTTTTAATGATGCACAAAACAGGGCGGTTATCGCCTCTGTGCCACATCGGGTGTTGCAGATGGTACCCCATATAGTACATATAATTAAGAAATATGAATAAGATACTTTTGCTTTTGGCTCTGTTTGCCTTAACCATTAGCTGCGAAAAGAGCGAAGACGAGAAGGCTGCACCGCTGCTCGCCAAGATAGACAGCTTGTATAAGGCAGAGCGTTATCAAGACGTACTCGACTCAATCGGCGTGTTGCGCGACCGCTTTCCGCGTGCCATCAATGCACGAAAAACGGCATTGGGGCTTTGGCAAACGGCGTCGTTGAAGTTGGCACAAGCCGACATTGCACGCACCGACTCGGCTTTGCAAGTTAAAGAGCAGGAACTGAAACAAGGAAAGCTTACCTCACAGCGTAAGGCAGAGCTTTTGGTTAGGCGCGATTCGCTTAAAATTCGATACGAGGCTCTTTGCCAAATGGTGAAGGCCATCCAGAAAAAGCAGGCGCAATGATTGGCGCGCACGGCACGACAACTCGTGCCTTTTCTTTTGCCGTTTGCTGAATAATGTGTAATTTTGCAGAAATTAGGCTGCACTCGGCAATGTAAAAGCAAGCTTTCATTGCGCTCGTTGGCACTAACTTTGCAGAAATTAGGCTGCACTCGGCAATATAAAAGCAAGCTTATATTGCGCTACCGATGCGCCCTAGCCCACCTCTCCGAGGCCCAAAAAGAACAAGAACGATGGCAGAACAAACAACGACAAAGAAACAGTTTGAGGAAACGCTTAAAGAGTGTGCAGACCTTTTTGAAAGAAAACTGCACGACTATGGCGCATCGTGGCGCATTCTTAGGGCCACATCGCTTACCGACCAGCTCTTTATCAAGGCCAAACGCATACGCTCGCTCGAAATAAAACGAACGGCAATGGTGAACGAAGGCATCAGACCAGAGTTTATCGCACTGGTGAATTATGGTATTATCGGCTTAATTCAACTAGAAAAAGGCTTTGCCGACGAAGTAGACCTCACGCCCGAAGAGGCGCTTGCCCTTTATCGCCAATACGCCAACGCAGCCTTGCAACTGATGCTAAAAAAGAACCACGACTACGACGAGGCGTGGCGGATGATGCGCGTTAGCAGCTATACCGACTTGATACTAACTAAGCTGCAACGCATAAAGGAAATGGAAGACTTAGAAGGCGACACCCTTGTTAGCGAAGGCATCGACGCCAACTATATGGACATCATTAACTATGCAGTGTTTGGAGCCATTAAGCTAAAAGAGCAAGAAGTACTATAAAAGTCCATGTCTGTGGCATGCGACGCGGTTTATCCCAAAGCGATAACCAATCGTGCCGGCCACACGAACAGGGCAATAGCATTTAGAACGTGAAACGACTGATATATATACTTACCAATGTGTGTAGGCTTTTGATAGCCACAACCTTCGTGTTGTCGGGCTATGTAAAGGCCATCGACCCGCTTGGCACTCAATATAAGATAAACGATTACCTGGCGGCCGCCGGTCTTTCAGGCTTCGTTTCCAATTGGTTCACGCTCTTCACGTCCGTTGCCTTGTCCGCCACAGAGTTTGCTTTGGGCGTGTATCTGCTCTTCGCCATACAGCGTCGCTTGGTTTCAAAGCTGCTGTTGGGCTTTATTGGCATGATGACACTCATCACGGTGTGGATATATTTCGCCAGTCCTGTAAAGGATTGTGGCTGTTTCGGCGATGCCATTCAGCTCACCAACGGACAGACTTTGGCAAAAAACATCGTGCTGTTGCTGGCTGCCTTAGTGGTGGCAAGATGGCCGTTGCGCATGGTGAGGTTCATTTCAAAGACCAATCAATGGATTGTTACCAACTACACGCTGTTCTTTATCATCGTGTCGAGCGCGTGGAGCCTATACACGCTGCCCCCATTCGACTTCCGTCCATATCACATCGGAGCCGACATTCGTAAGGGAATGGAAATTCCTGCGGATGCAAAACAACCCAAATTTGAAACAACCTTCGTGCTAAGCAAGAACGGAGAAACGCGCGAGTTTACGCTAGACAGCTACCCAGACTCCACCTGGACCTTCGTAGACAGCAAGACCGTGCAAACCGAAGCGGGCTATGTGCCGCCCATTCACGACTTCTCCATCACCGACGAGGCCACAGGCAAGGACATAACGGAAAACGTTTTAAACCGTAAGGGCTACACATTCTTGCTGATTTCGCCTTACTTAGAGCAAGCCGACGACACCAACTTCGGTGCGATAGACCGAATATACGAGTACGCCAAACGGCATAACGTGCCCATGATGTGCCTAACCGCAAGCGGAAAAGCCGCCATCAGCCGTTGGCAAGACCTCACTGGGGCCGAATATCCTTTCTACATCACCGACGGCACTACGCTGAAAACGATGATAAGGAGCAATCCTGGCCTGATGCTGATTAAAGACGGGGTGGTGATTAACAAATGGAGCCACAACGCCTTGCCCAAACAAGAAACGCTGAACGCCCCACTAGACGAGCTTAGCATCGGCAAAATAGACCCCACCAGCGTAACGACACGCATCACCAAAATAGTGCTTTGGTTCGTGTTCCCGCTGTTCTTGCTCACCTTGGCCGACCGACTGTGGGCATGGACCAAATGGATAAAGAAACAAAGAAAACGCAATAAACTATATACACTCTTAAAGAAAAAAAGAAAAATGAGAAAAAAGATCGTAGCAGGTAACTGGAAAATGAACCTGAACCTGCAAGAAGGCATGGCCTTGGCAAAGGAAGTGAACGACGCTTTGGCCGCCGACAAACCCAACTGCGACGTTATCATCTGCACACCTTTCATTCATTTGGCTAGCGTAGCTGGCGTTTTAAACAGCCAACTCGTTGGTTTGGGCGCCGAAAACTGCGCAGACAAGGAAAAAGGAGCATTCACTGGCGAGGTTTCGGCCGAGATGGTGAAGAGCACGGGCGCACAATATGTTATCCTTGGACACTCTGAACGTCGCGAATACTACAACGAAACACCCGAAATATTGAAAGAAAAAGTGTTGTTGGCACTTAAAAACGGGTTGAAGGTGATATTCTGCATCGGCGAGACTTTGGCCGAACGCGAGGCCAATAAGCAAAACGATGTGGTGAAAGCTGAACTTGAAGGTTCGGTGTTTAACCTCTCTGCCGAAGAGTTTGCCAACGTTATCGTTGCCTACGAACCCATCTGGGCCATCGGTACAGGCAAGACTGCAACGGCTGAACAAGCCGAAGAGATACACGCTTTCATTCGTTCGGCAATCGCCGAAAAGTATGGCAACGAGGTAGCCGAGAACACCTCCATCCTCTATGGCGGCAGTGCAAAGCCCAGCAATGCACCCGAACTGTTTGCCAAACCCAACATCGACGGCGGCCTTATCGGCGGTGCAGCATTGAAATGCGCCGACTTCAAGGGCATCATCGACGCTTGGAAGAAATAACAAAAAGCAATAGCTAATGCGGCGAAGCGGCACTTTCGGCCTACGAAAGTGTGCCGAGCGTGTCGCCTCGCCCAATTAAAGGCAGGTTCTAAAAATTACCTTTGCTGTATTTTTAGCTTTTAGCTGAGCAGGTTTTGCTTACTTCTTGAAGGAGCATAGTTCACTAAGCGACTGAAAGAGTAAGCGAAAGATGCCTGATAAAAGCAAATAGACAGTGAAGAGCAATACAAGGAACAACATTTGAACCTTTGCGGGGAATTTTAGGAACAGGCCTTATTTATCCACTTCTCAAATGCGGTAAGGGCGCAGATTGGTTGGCAATAGGCCACTTCGCCCTAGCGTAACCCTCAACACCCCACAACAATGAAACGTCTGGTAACCGTTATTCTCACTTGGATTTGCACCGTCATTGCGATGGAGGCGCAAACCTTTACCGACCATTTACGCCGACGCGACACTAAGACGCAAGGCGTTGTAACCATCTCTCAGAGTGCCGCCATAGAACAGCTGGTTAACGGAAAGGGCGGCGCAGGGAAGTGGACAAACCCCAATCCCAACGAACGCTCCACCCAAACCACCAACGGCAGCACAGCCAACGGCGGGAAAGCCAGCTCCGTTACCGAGGTAGAGAGTCCTGCGCGACAGCCTAACGAGAAACGCGAAACGGAACAAGCGCGCAAGAACGAGCCCAACAAGAGAGAAACCACACAAAAGAATAACGCCTTGGGCGACGATGGCGACGGCCTGAACATCCCCGTTATAGACACCCGAAAGAAGGTGATGATAGGCGGATACAAGGTAGACGGCTACCGCGTGCAGGCATACGCCGGCGGAAACTCGCGCGACGACAAAAACCGCGCGCAGCAAATCGGCAACCAAATAAAGGCTGCTTTCCCCGACCAGCCCATCTACGTGCACTTCTATTCGCCACGATGGATTTGCCGCGTGGGCAACTATCGCAGCATAGAAGAGGCCACACGCATGCTCAATGCCATACAAGCCCTGGGCTACAAGCAGGCGGTTATCGTAAAAGGAAAGATAACGGTGCAGAACTAAAACTGCCCAAACACAACTACATATATAAAGAAACCACTCATCTGAAAAATGAACTTGGAACCAGAATACCGAGAGGGGCTAGACCAACTGGCCGCACATTATAAAGAGGTGCTAGCCCTTTTGGGCGAAGACCCTAGCCGCGAAGGATTAGAAAAAACACCCATGCGCGTGGCAAAGGCCATGCAGGTGCTAACGCGCGGCTACACGCAAGATGCTCGCAAGGTGCTTACAGATGCACTCTTCGAAGAGAAATACAACCAAATGGTCATCGTTAAAGACATCGACTTCTTCTCGATGTGCGAACATCACATGCTGCCCTTCTTCGGAAAGGTGCACGTGGCCTACATCCCCAACGGCTACATCACGGGCCTAAGCAAGAT
Organism: uncultured Prevotella sp.; assembly: GCA_938028745.1. Lineage (GTDB taxonomy): Bacteria > Bacteroidota > Bacteroidia > Bacteroidales > Bacteroidaceae > Prevotella. Next base: position 20,110 of record CALIZL010000093.1, on the reverse strand, counting down.
AGCACGAGTGGTAGACATATTTAGCCATCGCCTACAAGTGCAGGAACGAATGACCCAACAAATAAAAGACTGCATACAAGACACGCTTAAACCCCTAGGCGTAATGGTGGTTGTAGAGGCCAAACACCTGTGCATGCAGATGCGTGGTGTGGAAAAACAAAACTCCATCACCACCACTAGCGACTTCAGCGGTGCTTTCAACCAAGCCAAAACGCGCGAAGAGTTTATGAACCTCATACGTCCTAAATAACATTTTTTAAAGTTATCAGATGCAAGATATACGTTAATCAAGGTTTAACTCGTAAATACAATAATACAGAAAACGATGAAAAAAACATTGAATTTGGTAGCCATTGCCTTGTTTGGCGTGGTGGTGTTGTCGCTCAGTTCGTGCCTTAACGGCGGAAATGGAGGCGAAGAACCTAGGTTTAAGAAAATTACAAAGGCAGAGCAAACGGTTATCATGAGTTCCCTTGTAGGTAAATACTCTGGCCATTTGAAGTTTGCCAAGAGTGCAAAGCCCAACGAAATCGACTCGGTGAAAATAGATTGGACAATCACACCCGACACGATACTCGTTATCGAGAAGTTCCCCGTTAGGGTTTTAACAGGTTCTGTCCAGGCCTCTGAAACCTTCGTAAAACAACTAGGCGCAGCAGATGCCGCCGAGGTAAAGATGAAATTAAAGTTGCCCAATTACATGCTGGAAGACTATTACAACAAGGGTTATTACTTGGCAAGCCCCATTGTGGGTCAAGATATCGACATAAAGATTGGCCAAAACACAGGAAAGCTGGCCTTTACCAACGCCATCCAGATGGGTACTATGCAGCATCAGCAAGTGCAACAATTGCTGGAATACTACAAAGAAAAGCAAGTTACACGCTTGCTTGTAAAGCAAATCACGTTCGAGAATACCCCCCACGAAGTTAACGCACCTGTATATCTCGTAGGGAAAAAGAACTAATCATAGATATGAAGTTTATTTCTTGGAACGTCAATGGGCTGCGTGCCGTGGTTGACAAAGACTTTGAGAACATTTTTAAAACACTCGATGCCGATTTCTTTTGCCTGCAAGAAACAAAGATGCAGGCAGGTCAGCTAGACTTACAGTTCGATGGTTACGACTCGTTTTGGAACTATGCCGACAAGAAAGGCTATTCGGGCACGGCCATTTACACACGCCATAAGCCCTTGAACGTTAGCTACGGCATCGGCATAGACCAACACGACCACGAGGGAAGGGTTATCACCTTAGAGATGCCCACCTTCTTCTTAGTTACCGTTTATACACCCAACTCGCAAGACGAACTGCGCCGACTGGACTATCGCATGCAGTGGGAAGACGATTTTCAGGCCTACTTGCATAGCCTAGACCAAAAGAAACCCGTGATTGTTTGCGGCGATATGAACGTGGCGCATCAAGAAATTGACTTGAAAAACCCCAAGACCAACAGGCGTAACGCTGGCTTTACCGATGAGGAACGCCAAAAGATGACCCAACTTCTAGATGCAGGTTTCACAGATACCTTCCGCTGGAAATATCCCGAAGAGGTTAAATATAGTTGGTGGTCGTACAGGTTTAAGGCACGCGAACGCAACACGGGGTGGCGCATCGACTATTTCCTTGTGTCTGATCGCCTACAAGCCGAAGTGCTAGACGCCAAAATCCACACCGACATATTGGGCAGCGACCACTGCCCTGTGGAACTACTCTTGAAGTAATTACATACATTTAACCCAAATCGGTTGTTAGAGACTGTGCAGATTTTGTGTATTGTTGAGCATATTGTCTGCCTTATTCTTGAAGGCGTAGCGGGCTACGTCAAGAGAATAAGACAGACAAGATGCCGACAAGCAAACGAAAGATGAACAGGAAGCGATGGAAACAACCTAAAAATAATAGATAAGCGGTCTAACGACCGATTGGGGTTTAACCCACCTCATTGCCAATCTTCGCATGCCGCGAAAGGGCAATGAGGTGGATTTTTTTGTCCATACCAAAAGGAAAAACAACGTGGAGCCACGCTGATGCACATCAGCCGCGACTAGCACACACACAACAAGTGCATAGAAAGGCCTTAGAATACCCAACCTTTTGAATAAAACAGGCTTAAACCCGGCTCCTAAAAGTAAGATGCAATGTGCTGAATATACGTGTAAAACAATGATGCCAACCTGCTTGTTTGCACATAAACTTATGTACTTGTCTGCTTGTAAACTTGTCAACTAGTAGGAACACTAGCTTGTTAACATGTAAACTTGTTGTTTTTCCTGCTTATGAACTCGTAAACTCGTATAACTTGCCGCCTTCTTAACTCGTAAACTTATAACCTCGACAGCCCGTAGAATCTACCACCTTGTTAAGGTGTAAACTAGTGAACCCGTATGCTCGTGAACTCGTCAACGCTTTAACCCAAATCGGTCGTTAGAGCCTGTGCAGATTTTGTGTATTGTTGAGTATCTTGTCTGCCTTATTCTTGAAGGACGTAGCGGGCTACGTCAAGAGAACAAGACAGGCAAAATGCCGACAAGCAAACGAAAGCTGAACAGGAAGCGATGGAAACAAACTAAAAATAATAGGTAAGCGGTCTAACGACCGATTGGGGTTTAACTTGCGAACGCTTCATCTTGATTTTGTCTACTTTTCAGCATAAATTTTAACATTATGAGTGGTTTATAATTCACCTACAGCCCGACCGGCCGCAAAAAATCAATTCTCGCGGAGGTTTGTTTTGGTGCAAAAATGGGATAACCTGTAAATGCGGTAAGATGAATATTTATGTCAAAGAACCGCCGTTTGCACCAGTTATTTGGCTATTTGTTGCTAAATGTAGTGCATTTTGGTGCTAAACGCACTGCGTTTTGGTGCTAAATGCAGTGCGTTTTGGTGCTAAATGCAAGGTGTTTTGTTGCTAAATGTAGTGCGTTTTGGTGCTAAACGCAAGGTAAAATGGTGCTAAATGCAAGGCGATTAAGCATAAATATCCACTGCAATGGTATAAACAAAACCTTTTAGAACCACTAAAAACATGGTTCAAAAGGGCGAAATAGTCGTTAAAAAGTAGGTTTTTAGGGGCAAAAAGTGCGTAATTGGAGTTGAAAAAATAAGGGCTGGCAACCAAATTAGAAAGGCTAAATGGTGCAAAATGCAGGTTCCGTTCCTAAAAACAGACAAAACTAAAGACACGAAAGTTATAAATAGTGCATATTTACCTACTTTATGGTCTATATTTTCGCTAGAACGGAGAGAATTTTAGAGCGGTGTTGTAAAATAAAAAGGAACAAATTAAGATTTTGAGTTGATGAGTTTGCAGGTCGAGGTGCAATGCACATTTGGTAGACTGGCGAAATAGCCAGCTGTTGTATTACAGGTTTACCTAAGAGGCATAGTGCTTTACCCCGAACGTTAGGTAGGAATTTGAATAGACAAAAAGAGGGTGTGTCAAAACTCCATTTTAATAAGCATGAGCTTATAAATTGAAACTTGCTCGCTTTTATAGTGAAACAGAAATGGATTTGGAAAGCCATAGGTGCATCGTAAACAAACAAAACGTGTTCCTTTTCCTCTGCGTAAGGGTTTATGGATGCCATGCTGCGCACATCTTACATTCGTCTAACAACCATTTTCCAAAAGCAGGTCTGTTTGACTATAAAAGCAATAAAAAGAGCCATATCACCACTCGAATACCGAGTTTGATATGGCTCTTTTATTTTTTTTAGTTACAAATAGTAACTTTGGTCTGTCTTTATTTTAGTTTTGACACACCCCCTGGTGTGTGGTTTATGGCCAGTTTTTTGCGTAGGGTCACTTATGCCCTGCGTTCTAGCTAAGGTTATAGGTGTGCACGCTTGAACCCATTGCGGCTGGCAGATAGTTTATTCCCCACCAACACATTTGCAGGAGTAGGAATGAAACGATGAGCATGTAGAGTGCGGGGCGCAGGTGATGGGGACGCGAACGGCGGAAATGCACGTAGGCTAGATAGGCAAACCATGTTACGGCAGCCCATGTTTCCTTCGGGTCCCATGCCCAATAATGTCCCCAAGCCTCCTTTGCCCAGAGCGCGCCCATGAGCATGCCAAGCGTCATAAACGACAGGCCAACGTAAACCAGGTTGTCGGTGATGTCCATTTCGTCGTCGGTGGCGGGTTTCTTCTTAACGAAAAGCAGGTAGATGGCCATCACGGTAGCCGCACCAAGCAGGGCATAGGCGAACATGTAGACTATGACGTGCGGTGCAAACCAAGGACTTTGCAAGGCGGGCATCAGCGTCTTGTTGTGTATTTCGGGTTTCACCACGTTGACAACGATGAACACCGTGGCCAAGATAGTGCTGAAAGAGAGTATCCACTTGTAGCGCCAACGCAGGTAGACTACCAGTCCGGCAAAGGGAAGGAATAACGAATACCATAGACGTGTTTCGCCCATCGTGCGCAAAGGCGGGCGTTCGAGTGACACCCACATAGCTACGATGTAACCGAAAAACACCAACAGGCCCGCGATGGTGGCGCTAAGGGTGAGCGTTTTCTTGTCTTTCCAGGCGGCATATGCGCCAACAGCCCATAGCAAAACGGCCACAAGGGCGAAATAGGGGAAGTGATTCCAGGTCATTCTTTGGTCTCCTTTCTGCGTTGTAACGACAAAAACATAAATACGGCACCGAGCATCATCATGCCCAAACCTGCATATACAAAGGGTAGCCACGGGTCTCTAACCAGTTCTAACACGCTGGTTTCGCTCCATCTGCCCATCGAGGTGTCGTATGATAGCTGATAGATTTTCCATCCTTCCACGCTTAGCGGGCTGTTTACCTCTATGTCAGCGAATGCGTGCAGGCCGGCTTGGGTCATCAGTTCTATGCGCGAGAGGTAGCGTTGCGGTTCGCGTTCGGGCATGGCGATGGATATTTTGCCGTCTAAGCTAAGCACTTGGTAGGGAAAATGGTAACTTCCGCAGGTTACCCAACCTGTTTTCTTCACTTTGCCATCGGGCGAAGTGGCGGTGATGTTTATCGCGGTCACCGCTCCCGACGAGTGCCAAGGCAGGTAATTGGTGGTGTCGCGGGTCATCAGCGGGGCGGCCTCGTCTATGCTCTTGTTTAGTTTGATGCGCCAACCTTGCAACTCGCCTGTCTTAAAGGTGCTGTCTACAACGATGGTTGCGGGCTTATCCTTGGGTATGGGGTCGCCAGTTTTGCCGTTTACAAGCATCAACTTGGGGGGATATTCGTAGATTTCGAACTCTTTAAGCTGTATGGCAAGGGGCATTTCGACGATTTTTCCTTGGTCGTTGGTGGCTCGCCACTCGGGAGACGACTTGTGTATGGTCATCTTGAGGCGTTGCATGTCGGCGTTGCCCAGTGTTGCGCAAAGCATAACGATGAGCAAGCCTGCGTGGTTGAGCATGAAAGGCACGTCGCGCCACTTGAAGTGCATGGCCTTGTTGATGGTGGCTTGCGCCACAATGACCGACACCCAGATGTAGATGAGCACGAAGGGCCAAAACGAGAGCATGCGCGAAAGGCCCAGAGGGTCGGATGCCGGGTGGCCGTCGGGCATCTGTTTGGTAAGCCCCATGATGGCCGTGAGGGCAACGGCGTAGGCTAAGGCCGGGATGGCCGCAGCGTACGAGGAGAGGAACTTGAAGGAATATACCTTGTTGCGGAAAACATATACAAGGCCCATGGCGAGGAGATAGCCTGCCAGGATGATGAAGTTGACGGGAAATGAAAGGTTGCTCCATGCTATTGGCCCTGCGCTGAATTGCAACAGTAAGCCAACTAATACAAGTCCGGCTCCAACTGCGAAGCCTTCAACCATTTTCCATGGTCGTGTCCACATAATGGTTTATTGTTTTTGTTTGTTAGTTATCGTTTTGTCATTCGTTGCGAATGGGTGTGCAAGCGGTGTTTGCTGCTGTTGGTGGGTGCGCCAATTGTGGGCTGCCGAAAAGGGCAAGGTGGCTACTAGGAGAGGGCAAAAGCGCTAGCTTTGAGAATCTGTTCGCGCGCGCATACCTATTTATATATAAGAGTGGTGGGAACTGAAAGCCCCTCTGGTTGCCTGCTGTCCACAAAAGGATTTGACGTAAGTGACGATGCCTTGTTATAGACACCATAAAGGAGTTGAGGCCTTGTTATGGGCCTTAACCCCTTTAAGATGGATGCTATAACATGTTTGTTGTTTGCAAATCCTTAGTTGGCTGTGCTGTTACAAGTCGAGTGCACGACCCGCAGCCTTGGCCTTCTTTATCCATTGCGGTACAACGGTGTGCAAGAATTTCTCCTTGTCGGCCTCTTTCTGCTTCATGTCCAATCCGATGTAAGCTTGTGCCTTAGCCTTCGTAGAGATATCGGGCATGGGAACATCGGCGGTAAATCCGTGACGAGCAAGTACCTTTGCCACTTTCAGGCGAGCCTGGTTGGCAAAGTCGAGACTGTGGGAGAGAATGCGCGTTATTTCTTGTGGGGCGTGGAATGCTGCGCCATGCGATGCCACGGCAAAGTCCCAACGCCATTGGCTCTTGCGTAAGAGGTCGAGAACGGGTTTCATTTCGGCCTCGGTTGCGCCCTTGTCCCATGCAAACTTGGCCTCGATGTGTGCGGTAGCCAATTCGTTTTCTACGCGGTTGCGTATCTCGTTGCACTTGCGTTGGCGTTCGTACACGTTCTGCCTAAGCGTTTCTGCACTCTGGCGGTGACAGGTTTGGCATGTGCGTTCGATGTTGGCCAGGGGGCTCATGATGTGGTGGTCGGTGTATTTCACGCCGCCTTTGCTCATGTAGGGCATGTGGCAATCTGCACACGAAACGCCGCGTTGTCCATGAATACCCATCTGGTGAATTTCGTATCCAGGGTGCTGCGCTTTGAGGATGGGTGCACGGCTTAGTGCGTGCGTGTAGTCCTTATAGTTCATAGCATCGTAATACTTCTCCATAGCCTCAACTGTTATACCACTATCCTGTGGGAAAGTAAGGTATTGTCCGTCGCCCTTGAAATAGTATTCTGTGTGACATTGTGCGCAAACCAGCGAGCGCATTTCTTGGTGGGTGGCCTTGTTAACGTCTTTGCCAACGCGTTGCCAGGCCTCGTACAGTGCAGGCCGTGCGGGTTTGAGGTCCATCGTTTTGGAGTCGTGGCAATCAGAACAGCCCACGCTGTTCATTATCTGATCTCCCCACTTCGACCACGGAGCCTTGTAAAAATTGGCCAAGCCTTGCTCTTTCATCACGCGTGGCACATCAGGACCTTTACAAGTCCAGCATGTTCCTGGTTGTGGCTGTTTGCCTTCGGTTACTCCAGGGGCACCTGTACGTAGTGTTCTGCGCACATCTTCAACAGCGTGTTGGTGTCCACGGGGTGTGGCGTAGTCCCACGAGAAAGAATAACCAGCCCAAAGTATCACCATGTTGGGACGTTGGGCAAGCACGTCTACGGCTTGTGAACTGTTAAATTCGCTTTTGAAAGTTGTGTCGGCCGTTTGTTTCCACGTTTCGTATTCGCGTGGGAAGTCGCTTGCGAACTTCGAGTTTTCAGATACGATACCCTCCATTGGGGTTTTTCTGTTGTTGAAGATGCTTACCACTTCGGCCCTGCGCTCTAAGAGCGACGATACGAGAAGGCCTAAGATGAAAACGACAACCATTGAACCTCCGAACAACAGCCATCCTTGCCAACGTTTTAATTGCTTTGCCATATCTATATCTTATTTGTTTTTAGTTTCGGTTTTCATAATGTTTTTGCTCACGCGTTTAGGCGTGGTGCATGAATGTGTTTGGGTTACTTGCCTTTCTTTCCGAGCATGCCTTGCAGCCAATCTGGCACAGGCGACTTGGGTAATGGCACTTCTGCATTGGGCGTAGAGGATAGGGAGTTCATTCCGCCGTGTGGTACGTCGCGGTGACAGTCCCAACAAGCCATGCCTTCTCCGCGCTTGGCCATCATGTAATTGATACGCCCCGTGCGTACGAACTCCTGGTTGAGTTGGGTGTGGCAACGTATGCAGTTGTCCATTATCACCCCTGCGCTGGCATCTTCGGCGGTTATTGCCTGCCGCTCTTGAAAGGTTACGAACTTGCGAACATGGTTCATACCGTCTTTCGCCTTGAAGTAGTACTTGGCGAAGACGTTGTTGTGAGGCACGTGGCAGTCGTTGCATGTGGCATCGCGGCCATGCGAGGAGTGCATCCACGTGGCGTAATAGGGTGTCATGATGTGACAGTTTACGCATGCCGAAGGGTCGTCAGTGAGGTATGTGTGCATTCTAAGGAGGTACATGAAAAGCCCTCCCAGACCTACAATCAAACCTCCTGTCACCAAGAGGAAAATCTTTTGGCGATAGCTGAATGCCGATAAGATAGATTTAAGCTTGTCTTTTATCATGTTCGCTATATTTTCTTAGCGCAAATATAGCAAATAAAGCGCAATGTGGCCTGCGAAAACGGTATGATTTTTTATGTCGAACGGCAATTTTAACATGTATTAAGGATGGCGTATTAAACGTATTTTAACGTGCAAATCCTTATAAATAAGGATGTTTTAAAATGTGTGTTCGTACACAATGCAAAATCGGTCTTTTACAGATTTAAACAATTGTAAGTGGCTGTTTATTCGTTGAATAAGGCGATAGGTCGGGCCGCAGGCTAGTCTTTTTATAGGTAATTATTGTTTGTTTTACGAACAGCGATGCCCAGCGCAAACGCGTTTTGGGTGTTCTCGCTTTCTGTTTTGGTGTTTGTTATTTCGTTTTAAGAGTTCCGTGTAAGGAGCAGCGTGGTATTGAAAGAGTTGATATGTGGATGACCTCATACAGAAATGCACTGAATAGGTTGATACGACACTGTCTGGTTAAAGGCATGAAGCTATATCGTATTTATACCAATTATTCTGAAAAAGATAAGAAAGAGAGAAACGCCAAGGCGACTTCAACAAACAAATATGCCATACGTTTGTAAAAAAGTACCAAAAAGTATTTGCTGTTTATTTTACTTTTACTATATTTGTAGCCGTAGAGGCAGATGTCTCATAAATATAAATAATACACGAAAACACATTGAGCCATGAAAGCAATTGTATCTGTTGCGATTTTGCTTTGTTCCGTCTGTCAACCTTTATCGGCACAAGACGGCAATTTCCACGCGGGCCTGCGGCTTGGCGGAGGCATCAGTTCCAATTCTAACGTCGACCGAATATTGGTGAGCGAGGACTATTATTCCAACTATTCTTTACGGAAACGCGTGCTGTTTGTGCCATGCGCCGAGCTGTTCTTTCTGTATAAGCCGCAGGGAAACCTGTGGGGCGTGGAGGCAGGCATCGTTTATTACAACCGCACGGCACGTGTTAGGTACGATGATAGGGACGAGCTGAACTATACGCTCTCCGCGCGTTACCACCATCTGGGCTTGGCAGCCTACTTCAACCTCTATCCTTTCAAGGAGCGAAACACGTGGCATGTGTCGCTGGGCGGACGCCTTGGAGCGAACCTTTCGCCCGAAAACCTAAGCTACGAAGGAAACCAAGAGGATGCAAAGTTTAAGAAGTGGAAGTACCCAAGCGTGGAGGAGACGGAACGGGTGATGCGAAGTAAGCTTAAAGGACGACCCGACGCTGCACTTGGAGGAGGCGTGGGCTACGATTTCCATTCGGGCATCTGCATCGACTTGCGCTTTCATTACAGTTTGGGGAGTACCATCAAGACCGAGACCAACACCTTTAACTGGGTGGAATGCGCCAACCACAATTGGCAGGCAGAACTTACGGTTGCGTATGTGATAGACATTAAGTGAGGCCTGCGCTGAACCACTGCACCGCAAAAAGGATAACTGCTATCGTATATTCACTCGTTTGTCTCTCGCGCGCGTACGCGTTCCTTATAATATAACAATCCATTTTTTGCATACACATGAATAACTCCAGCCCCAACAACCAACGCAATATGCGGCGTGCCGTCGCCCTTTTGGCCATTGTGCTTGCCCTGTTGTTGTGTTTCCGACTCTGCAAACGCAAAACAACAGAAGACCCCATACCCCCACCAATGCAACAGGAAACAACCCCGACAAAAGCCGCACCGCAACATGCCTCTGGGAGAACTCATCCCAAGGGAAGTGGCTTACGTACAAGGAAAGATGCTGGGAGAAAGGGCATAAACAGACGTACTAACACAGAGCCAACAACCCCAAAGAAGGAGGAAAAGTACGCCACAGCAGAAGGCGAGGATGTAACGGATGCGCCACAAACGCGGACTGAACCAACCGAACGCCCCGTGGAACAGCAGCCGCGACAACAACCTGACCAACCAACAGAGCCAAATACAGAACAACCAACCGAGCCAGCCGCAGAGGAGAACGTACCTGGGGAGAAGACCCGACAACCAAAATCGGCACGCGAACCGAGGAAACGGATAACCGTGCGATACAAGGGACACAGCCAATCGCGTATCGGCATCAGGGCTGGTGTGGGCTATGCCGTCATCAACAATCTCGGTGCAATGGTTGAAGAGGGTAACATCCGTCCGCGTTACACGCTGGAAGAGCGTGGAGCCACAGTCCCCACGATAGGCGTTTTTGCTTTATTGCGCCGTAACCGGTTGGCGATGGAACTTGCAACCGATTATACTTGGCTTACATCGACATTGAAAGAACATAAACTGGCAGGCAATATGAACGAGGAGACGAACTTCCGCTATCATGTACTCATGCCGCAGGTTGCCGCGCGGCTCTATCTTCTTGGAGACCTTTACATGGGGGTGGGCGTAGGGTTAGCCGTCCCCCTTAATCCCGGTGGCATCGATTTCACAAGCGACCGACCTACGATGTTCGCCTCGGCCGACGAGCTGACGCAGGCACACCTGAGGGAGACGCTTCGGGCAAGGGTGCAGGCCATGCCCCTCATCAAAGTGGGCTACTCGTCGTTCAAGAATGGCATTGAGGCCTACCTGCAATATGCTTATGGCCTAACCGACCTCATACAAACCAAAGATAACCCCTACGGCTATGCCACAGCTAGGAACAACAGTCACCTGTTCCTGCTGACAGTGGGCTACACCATACCTCTCAATAAAAACAAACAGCCATGATACAGTTCAGATACGGCCATGTGGCAACGTTCGTTCCACTGTTGTGCACGCTGCTCCTTACAACAAGTAGGGTGCAGGCACAGATACAAAAGCCTACACCGCAGCATGCTCCTGGCGGTGTAATGGGCTATGTAAAGTGGGGCTTTGGAAATGACAATGCGCCCATGCGGCTTGCCGCCAATAGCGGAATGACCTTCGTTGGCGTGGGTAAGGCGAGGCAGGGCGGCGAGCAACTGCTTTGGCATGTGGGCGCGCAGGGGGGACAGACACAGCTGGTGCAGACCACAGCGCGCACGGCCGACCTGGCCCGTGGCACTTTCATGAACTATGTGGGGCGCGACACGTTGCCGCCTCTGCGTCTGTACACCTACGTCAGTTCTGCCGCCAACGGCATCCGTGGCACGCTAGCTGTGGGCGGAACCACTAAGGAACGATTGCCCATAAGGGCGATGAAAGAGGGTATGGCGGAGTATGCGGTGTATCCTCGTGCACTTTCGGCCACAGAACGCATGCGCGTTGAAAGTGCAATGGCCTTACGTCATGGCATTACGCTGAACCATTCGTACTTCAACTCTAAGGGCCTGGTTGTACGAAACTACTACCGCCTTAAAGCCTACAACCACCGCGTGGCTGGCATCATCGGCGACAGTACGTCGTGCCTGTACCTGCCGACGGGCCAAAGTGCTGAGGGCGAAGCGGCTGTTCGCGTGGCGGCCAAGGCCATCGGAGAGGGTGCGAGCTACCTTTGGGGCGACAATGCCAAACGGCTTGCTTTCGCGGCAGATAGGGGAAACGGCAAATGGATGCAACGGCGATGGGCGGCAACCACTACGGGGACACCTGTGGCGGGCATGACTTTGACGCTCGACACGCGGAGCATCAGGCAACTGGAACCGCTCGGCGAGGGCGAAAGTTATTATCTGGCCATAGACAATAGCGGAACGGGTAAGTTTCCCGTCGGGCAACTTAGATATTATAAGGCACACATGGGGCAGGCGGACAGCGTTACGTTCATGGGCATAAGTGCCGGCGTGGGCGAAAGCGTCTTCACATTTCGCGCGGCCAAGGACTTCTTCTCTACCATCGACGTGGAACAGCCACGTTGCTCCACTGGCGCGAAGGGTGCACTGCGCGTACTGCTCACGGGCGGCACACCCCCATATCGCCTAACGGCAAGTGTCGACGGCAAGGCTGTATGTGTACGTGCTACGGCGGACAGCATCGTAACCGTTCCCTCGCTAACGCAAGGCAAGTATGTCATCGTGGCATACGATAGTAGCGGTAAATCGCTATGCAGCGAGGTAACGTTGCACAATGCCGACTTGGCCGACGTTCCCGACTTGGAGGACGTTAGCTTTGCCCAAGGGGTCGAACGCGACTATCACTTGGAAACGAAAGGCAACTACGCTTGCCGTTGGAAGACCCCTGCTGGGAAATACCTAGACGGTAGGCGCGTAACGCTTGAAGAAGATGGGGAATATCTTGTTGAACTAACCAATGACGATGGTTGCTCTACGCTGCGCACGCTGAACGTAACCACTGCAACGAGCGATGGTTTCGCACGCTATGAGGTGTCGCCCAACCCTACTCGTGACGGCAACGTAGATGTACGCGTTGAATTGACGGAGGCTGCTCCGCTCGCGCTGTTCCTCCATGCTCCCGATGGTGCGCTGTTGCAAACCGAGGTTCGCAAACCTGAAAGCTACCACGCTACGCGCCTATACCTACCTGTTGTGGGCGTGTACATATTAGAGATGAGGAGTGGTGAGGCTAGGCGAAGTGTGAAGATTATAAGAAGATAGCCCATACAAGGAACGACTAAACCTGAAATGCACATGAAAAGATTGATACACATCACGTTGGCAACGGCCATAGCTCTACTGTCGCTCGCATCTTGCAACGATGGTAGGCGTACTTCACGCGGCATGGACGCACAAGGAGAAGTAAAACGGCCGGTTATACACCACGCCGAACAAAAGGCCGACAAAGGTTCGGTAGTGCCGAATGCCAAGAATGGCATTGGCGGCACGCTTGTTACGCGTAAGGTGCAGGGTAGGGAAACCAACAAGGGCCTATCGCGCTTGCGCAGTTTCCGACGTCGTACAGTGAGCAAACTCTTCGCGCGCGATGCGGCCGACTCGCTGCATCTGGGGCGTGCCCAGCTGCATGTTCCGAGTGGTAGTATGGAACGGGCCAAGTTGTTGAGCGTAACGCCACTGGGTAAGGGCGAACTGCCCCACCTGCCAGCAGGCATGGTGAATGTTACGGGCGATAGGGATGTGTCCGTTTCCGCATCGTTGAAAGGTGGTGTGGCAGGCTACCGCCTGTTGCCTCACGGCGAGCATTTCGTGCATGCGCCTGCAACCATCACCGTGCCCTATGATAGCGCGCTCATCCCGAAGGGCTACACGGCGGAGGACATACACACCTATTATTATGATGAGCTGCAAGGCAAGTGGACGATGCTTCGCCATAAGGCCTTGGATAGGGAAAGGGAAGTGGTGATGGCCGAGACCTCGCACTTCACCGACGTGATAAACGGCATCATCAAGGTGCCGGAGAGTCCCGAAACGCAGAGCTATGTGCCAACGGGTATTGCCGAACTGAAAGCTGCCGACCCCGCAGCGGGCATAACCACGGTGAATGCGCCCACGCCCAACCAAAGTGGAACGGCATCGCTGGGCTACGCCTTCGAGTTGCCCAAAGGGCGCGGCAGCATGCAACCCTCCGTGGGTTTGCAGTATGGCAGCGATGGCGGGTCGTCGTACGTGGGTTATGGTTGGAGCCTGCCTGTGCAAAGCGTGGACATTGAGACGCGCTGGGGTGTACCACGTTTCGACATCGAGCATGAGAGTGAGAGCTACCTGCTGATGGGAACGAAACTGGGCGACCGCACTTATCGTACAGCTGAACTGCCAGGCCGGGCAAAGGATAAGCGTTTTAAACCGCTAGTTGAGGGCGGCTTTGCGCGCATCATCCGCAGGGGCGACTTGCCCACAAACTACACGTGGGAAGTAACTTCCAAGGATGGCACCACATCCTACTTTGGCGGCATTGATGGTAAGATAGCAGACAACGCCGTAATCAAGGATGCCGAAGGGAACATCGTGCGTTGGGCACTTTACCGAATGGTGGACACCCACGGCAACTTCGTTTCGTACACGTACGAACACCATGACAGCACCCTCTACCCCAAGAGCTATCGCTATACGGGACACGACGACGAAGAGGGAGCTTATGCCGTGAACTTCGAATACGCCCCCACGGCGCGCAGGGATGCCATGAGCAGCGGCCGCCTGGGTGTGTTGCAACGCGACGACCGCCTGCTGCAACGCGTAAACGTTACGTTCAACAACGAATCCGTACGCAGCTATGCACTGCATCATCGCGAAGGCCCATTTGCCAAGACGCTGCTAGACAGCATCGTGCAACTCGATGCTAAGGGAGCAAGGGTGGCCGCACAAGGGTTCGGCTACTACAACGACGTGAAGGGCGGGATGTTCGGAAAGGCGGAGCCGTGGACATCGGAGGCAGACAGTAAGCACGAACATTTACCCCCATTGCAAAAAGCCATAAACGGATTCAGCAACGAGTTGAGCATGCTTGGTGGAGGATACTCCAAAGGAAGGACCTTGGGTGGTGGCCTGTTCGTCGGATTTGGCGTAAGTGTTGCCACCGTGAATGTCGGAGCTTCATACATACATTCGAAGAATGAGAACTTTGGAAAGGTAGCACTAATAGACATTGACGGAGACGGGTTACCGGATAAGTTATTCCAAGCGCGGGATGGGCTTCGCTATAGGAAAAACCTCTCTGGTGAAACAGGAAATCCCATATTTGCGAAAAGTCGCATGATCAAGGGAATAGGGGAGTTTTCCAGAGGAACAAGTTCAAGCAAGACACTCAATGCCGATGCTGCCGTTGAGCTGCCTTTCGTTTCCCCTGGCGTCAGCTACAGCCGAACTTGGGATAAGACGGAGACGAAGATCTACCTGTCCGACTTCAACAACGACGGACTGGTGGACATCGCCAACAACGGCATGGTATGGTTTAACAGGATCGGCACAGACGGCCTTCCTACGTTCATACCCTCGACAAAAGAAACGCCCAATCCCATTGTTGGGCGAAGTGCAGAGATAGATTCCACCTTCATTCCCGACTATAAAGCCATCAGGGATTCCTTGGAAAAGGAGAACCCCCTGCACGACGTGGTGCGCGTATGGCGTGCGCCGTTCTCAGGAACAATCCGCATTGCCAGTGTGGTGAACAAGCCCACAACTTATGGAGACGGCATCACATACAGCATCCAAAAGGAGGAAAGCGTATTGAAAAGGGATTCCATTCTCAGCACAGGGACGAGAACGGACAGCCTCACGACATCCGTCAAGGCCGGCGAAAGGCTGTTTTTCCGCTTGCAGTCGCGCTACTCGGGTGCGGCCGACAGCGTGGCGTGGTCTCAACGGGTGGGATATAGTAAGATTGTTGGCGGCAATGCCACCTACCTGGGGCAAGACCTCTCTCACTATGATGCCGCATCCGACTTCTTGGAAGGGATGACCACGGGCATGTCCTTGCCCAAGGACGGGCGCGTGGAGGTAAAGGCGCCTTACAGGAAGGGGCGGACAGAGAGTCACGTCACGCTCGTCGTGCGAAGGAAAGACATACACGGCGAACACATCTTGATGGAGAAGAGACTCCCAGCCGGCACTTCTGTTGAAGACACATTTGCGGATGCGTTCGACGTATCGGCGAAAGATTCGGTGCGGCTGACCTTTGAGATGCTGACGGATGCTCCTTTGGAATGGAGAAACATGTCGTGGAAACCAACGTTAAGGTACGTCTCCACACAAGACACGCTCCGTGTAATTCCTTTTAGAAAGATGTACAACAAGCCCGTACTTGTGAGTGCTTCAAGAAATGTTAGGAAGGACCTGGCGAAGAACCTGAAATACGACCCAGGAGTAATTCTCGTGCATAAGTTTAAGGTGAAGCGACAAGATCGGAGTAACGACAAGGATACGGCAACCGTACATGTGAACTTCAACAGGGAGGACGGCACCTTACTGCTTAAGCGCAAATATACCTTAACCAAAGGCGACAGCATAAAGGTTGACTCGCTGGTCATTGTTGATGCAGCCTTGCTGGAAGAACTCTGCAAGGGAAAGACACTGGCAACGTTTAGTGTGGACAACGAGTTGGCGTCGGTCGCCGTGGCTAAGGTGGAAGTCTTCCGCGATTCGCTTGTCTTCATAAAGGACCCGATAAAGAGGAAGATGGTCTTCGACCACAAGGAGAGGATCCTCGTCGACACATTTGCATGCTCTGTCTTCTCTGGTTACAATTCCCTTAATTTCGGACACCTTTATAGGGGATGGGGGCAGTTCTGCTACAACGGGAATAGGGAATATGCAAACCGCCCCATTGAAACGGCCGCATTGACCATCGACACCGAAGGATACAAGAGTATCGCCGACAATTATGACAAGAGCCGTAAGGAGGAAGACCTCGCAGGCTTGACGGAGCCCAGCAAGCAACGTTTCTTCGTAATGGGTTACAATGCCATGCGCAAGGTCTATGTCGGTGCAACCGACAGTGCCTACGTGGGTGTTTCCTTCCAATGCTCCTCACGTATGGGTGAAAGCGAGATTAAGGTAGACAGTGTGCAGTATGCCTCAGGAGAAGGACTGTCTGCACCGATATTACAATCCAAGTCTTCTGGGCATGGCGTGTCTGCAACGGGGAATGGTCCTCTCAGGTTCGGCGTAAGCGGCAGCAAAAGCAGTCAAACGTCCCATACGGAAGTCGCCGCAATGGATGTCAACGGCGACGGCTATCCTGATTGGATAGATGAGGGGGACAGCCATATACGCACACAATACACTTCGCCGACGGGAACACTCAGCCAACTTAGTGTCAAGACTGACATTCCGATGCCAGAGTTCAGCTCGGGTGCTTACAGCCTCGGCATAGGCAATGACGGTGCCATTGCCGTAAGCATAGGCAACAGAAACCGTTCTGAGTCGGGAAGAGCAACAGGCAATTCCTCTCCGGGCGATGTCGGCAGCATGAACAATGCTAATGAGAATCCGAACAAGGCTACCACCCCTACGAATAACTCGACAGGCCAATGCGAAGGGCAGAATGCCAGTGACGGTAATGCCGTTTCCAGCCTGGCCGTCACAGCCAGCGGTAATTTCTCTCATGGAAACTCCAAGACTACACGCGATTGGTTGGACTGGAATGGTGACGGATTACCCGATATGGTTGAAGGCGATGCCGTGAGGTACAATCTCGGCTACGGTTTCACAGGGCACATGCCGCGAGGCTGCCAGGACTTGGATGCCACATCCAACACCAACTGGGGTGCGGGATTGGGAACAAAAATCACCGTTCTCGGCAACGCGGAGATTACGGGAGGTTTCAACGGCACGAAGACAACGACCCTTACAAACTGTTCCTATGCCGATCTTAACGGTGACGGAATGCCGGATAAAATCATCAGAGATGGCGACAATGTTAAAGTTTCCATCAATACGGGAACGGGCTTCGTTGACGAAACCCAAGACGTTCAGGGCAGTGCGGGAAAGAACCTTGCCACGTCCGTATCATTGTATGGCAGTGCGGCATTCTCCTTCAAAATCCACCTGCTATTCCTGAAGCTGACGATCACTCCACACGTAACCGCTGCTTGGTCCACTGGCGTTAGCCGCACGGAAAGCGCGATTGTGGACATTGATGGCGACGGCTTGCCCGACTTCGTTGAAAGTGCAGGTCCTGATGCGCTTGTCGTTCGCCGCAACCTCACCGGCCGCACCAACCTGCTGCGCAGCGTTACCCTGCCTTTCGGCGGACACGTTCGCGTTGAGTACCGACAGACGCTGCCCAGTTTCGCCATGCCCGGCCGCCGCTGGGTGATGTCGGCCGTGGAGACTTCGGGCGGATATGCCGAGAACGGGGCGACGCGCATGCGCAACGAGTTCGCCTACGAGGGCGGCTACCGCGACAGGCGCGAGCGCGACTTCTTCGGGTTCGCCAAGGTCGTCACCCGACAGCTGGACACGCAGAAGGAGAATGACGCCTACCGCACGCAGGTGTCCGAGTACGGACACAACCGCAACCTGTACATGCACGACCTCGTCACCGCCGAGACGCTGTACGACGCGCAGGGCAACAAACTGCAAGGCACCCTCAACACCTACGAGGCGGTACCGCAGCGCGACGACAGCACGAGCGTGTTCCCGGCACTCGTCTCCGTCAGGCAGACCGTCTACGACAACACAGGGCAGGGCAGCATGAGCACCACCGTGCACAACACCTACGACGCCTACGGCAACCTGGCATCCTACAAGGAGACGGCCACCGACTACGAGCTGCGGGCGGACATCGCCTACCACGAACTGCGCGAAAGCCACATCGTGGGACTGCCGCGGCACATTGCGGTGAAGGACAAGGCGGGCAGGGTGTACCGCGAACGTTCGACGGAAGTGGACGGCAAGGGCGACGTCACCCGCATCACGATGCACAACGGTCAGCTGCCCTCGGTGTACGACATGGCGTACGACGCCTACGGCAACCTGGCCGCGCTCACCAAGCCCGCCAACCACAAGGGCCAGCGCATGCGCTACGAATACGCCTACGACGGCGTGCTGCACCAGCTTGTTACGGGCGTGAAGGACGCCTACGGCTACACCTCGTCCACCGACTACGACTGCCGTTGGGGCGCACCGCTGGAAACGCGCGACATCAACGGCAACCGCATGCGCTATGCCTACGACGACGTGGGGCGACCCGTTACAATCGTCGGCCCGAAAGAACTGGCCGCAGGCAGGCCCTACACCGTGCGTTTCGAGTACCACCCCGCAGGCCGCTGGGCGCGCACGCTGCACTACGCCCCCGAGGGCGACGTGGAGACGCGCACCTTCGCCGACAGCCTGATGCGCGCCGTGCAGACCAAGCGCACGGGCGTGGTTTGGAAGGGCGGGGCGGCGCACAAGGTGTCGATAGTGAGCGGCCGCACCGTACAGGACGCCTTCGGCCGAACCCTCCGGGCGTACTGGCCCACCGAGGAAGGCTTCGGCAGCATGGGCCTATATAATAAAGGAGTGGGCGACCTGCAAGCCACCACCGAATACGACGCCTACGACCGCCCCACCAAGGTTACGCTGCCCGACGGGGCGACCACGACGACGGCCTACGCCATCGTTGACCACGACAGCGAACCGATGCTCGAGACGCGCGTCACCGATGCGCTGGGCAGACATGCCGAAAGCTACACCGACGAGAAGGGGCGCAACCGCGAGACGGTGCAGCACGCGGCAAGCGGCGACGTGCGGGTGAGCTACGGCTACGATGCCGTGGGGCAAGTGCTCACCGTGCATCACCCCAACGGCAAGACGACCGCCTACGAGTACGACCTGCTGGGGCATAAGCTCAAAGTGAACCACCCCGACGCGGGCGAGGTGACCTGCACCTACGACGCCGCGGGCAACCTGCTCACCAAACTCACGGCGGAACTGAAGAAGACCATCTCCGACAAGGCGGCAATCACCTACACCTACGACTACGAACGGCTGAGCGAGGTGATCTACCCCAAGAACCTCTTCAACCGCGTGACCTACACCTACGGCAAGCCCGGGGCCAAGTACAACCGCGCGGGCAGGCTCGTGCTGGTGGAGGACGCCTCGGGCGGCGAGGCCTACTACTACGGCAACCAGGGCGAGGTGGTGAAGACGGTGCGCTCGGTGATGGTGAGCCAGGCCGACGTGCGCACCTACGTCCACGCGGCAACGTACGACAGCCACAACCGCGTGCGCACCATCACCTATCCCGACGGGGAAGTGGTTACCTACGGCTACGATGCGGCGGGGCAGGTAACGAGCATCAGGTCTACCAAGCAGGGCAAGGAAGAGACAATCGTGGCACAGGTGGGCTACGACAAGGACGGGCACACCATATACACGCGCATGGGCAACGGCACGGAAAGCACGTACGCCTACGACCGCCAGCGCGAACGGTTGCAGGGCATGCTGCTCAC
>CALIZL010000092.1 GCA_938028745.1 uncultured Prevotella sp. | reverse complement strand
GTTTAGCAGCAAAACGCACTCCATTTAGCGGCAAAACGCACTCCATTTAGCAGCATATTGCACTGCATTTTGCTGCAAATAGCCCAAAAACAGGTGCAAATGGCGATTTACTTACATAAAAGTTCATTTTGCCGCATTCACATGCTACCCCCTTTTTGCATCAAAAACAACCATCACGAGAATCGATTATTTGCGGCAAGGTGGCGATTGGTGGACAAAAAGGGTACTCATAATGTTAAAATTCGTGCTGAAAAGAAGACAAAAGTTGTTCGGTTAACGAGTTTACTAGTTAACGGCTTGACAAGTTGACAAGTTAACAAGTTGACAAAAAGGAGAGAGAACAAACTAACAAACTCATGACCTCATAAACTTACTAACTCATGAACTAACAAAGTTAAGAACTCACAAACTTACAAACTAACAACCTCACAAACTTACTAACCCATAACCTCATAAACTTACCAACTAGCAAGCTCATAACCTCACAAACTTACGCTATCACATAAAGGAAACTACCATCAAGGCCTACTTCCTCTTCGTGAATGAGGTATTCGAGTGCCACATCTAAGCCCTTTTGGGGTAAGTTTAGCTTGTGAAGCTCGGTTATGTGGTGCCGTTCGCCATCTTTCAGCAAATTTAGTATGGCGTTACGAGCCGTCGTTGTCTGCTCGTTGCTAGGTTCGGGCGAGGCATGCTCCAAGCAAACATCGCATTGTTGGCAATCTTTGTGTCGCTCTTCGCCAAAGTATATAAGTAGTTGGCGACTTCGGCAAACATCTCCATTTGTGGCGTAAGCCTGCATGGCATTGATGCGAGCAACATATTGCGCCTTACGTTCTTCGTATATTTCCTTGCTCAGCACAACCCGTTCGCCGTCTACCCTATCGCGCAGATAGGTAATAAACGGTGTTTTGCGTTGTGGAATAAAGTTGATGATGTTGCGTTGGGCTAGGTTTTTTAGTATTACATACACTTGGTGAGTGGTCAGTTCTGCCTCTTGGGCCAATAAACTTTCATCTATATGTACGTAATTGCTGAACAATCCGCCGTAGTTTCTTAGCAAAGCCGTAATCACGGCTTCTTCAAACGCACTCCCCTCGTCTAGGCGATACAAGTCGTTACGTCCGAGTTTAAACATCACTCTTGCCCTTGCTTCTGGGTCCATTTCGTAATGTATGTAGCCTGCCCGCTCCAAAATCTGCAATGCCGAATGCGTTTGCACAGGGAAATGCTTAAACGTTCGGCAAAACTTGTCTATCTCGAATACGAACGAATAGCCTGCACCGCTGGCCACACCTATTTGATAATAGTAGGCTAAATCTTCGTACACCTCTTTTATATACTCTTTTTCGGGAAAGGTTTCAGCCACGCGCTTGTTCAGTTTCCTGCGGTCGCTATTGTTCCACAGCAGCACGGCATAAGCCTTTTTGCCGTCGCGCCCTGCCCTACCCGCCTCTTGAAAGTAGGCTTCAATAGAGTCGGGGCAATCCATGTGCACCACCAAGCGCACGTCGGGCTTGTCTATGCCCATGCCAAAGGCATTAGTGGCCACCATCACTCGCACCTCGTTTTGCTGCCAGCTGTTTTGTCGTTGGTTCTTTACAGCAGGTTCTAGGCCTGCATGATAGAAGGTTGCAGAAATGTTTGCCGAGGAAATGTGGGTGGCGATGTCGCTGGCGTGCTTGCGACTGCGCACATAAACGATGGCCGAACCAGCCACGGCGTTGAGAATATGTATCAGTTCGGTGTGTTTGTCCATAGCATCGCGAACGATGTAGGCCAAATTTGAACGTTCGAAACTCATTCGGAACACGTTCTTTTGCCTAAAATTCAATCGTTCTTGAATGTCGTCTACCACCTTGGGAGTGGCTGTAGCTGTTAAGGCAAGCACTGCAACGTCGGGTTTAAGCTTTCTAACCTCGGCAATGGCCAAGTAAGAAGGGCGGAAATCGTAACCCCATTGGCTGATACAGTGGGCTTCGTCTACGGTAACGAAACTCACTTCCATGTGCTTAAACTTGGTTTTGAAGATGTCCGAAAACAATCGTTCGGGCGACACATAAAGGAGTTTTACACCACCAAAGACACAATTTTCGAGCGTTGTGATTATCTCGCGCCGGCTCATTCCCGAATAGATGGCGGCCGCCTGTATGCCTTTCTGCCGCAGATGGTCAACTTGGTCTTTCATCAGGGCTATCAAAGGGGTTATCACAACGCAAACGCCAGGCATCACCAAAGCAGGCACTTGGAAGGTGATAGACTTACCACCGCCCGTAGGCATCAGTCCAAGCGTATCCTTTCCTTGGGCGATACTCTCGATGATGTCTCGCTGAATGCCACGAAAATCGGGGTAGCCCCAATACTCGCGCAACGTTCGTTTAAACGCGTCGTGGGCGGTTTGCGTGCCGTTAGTTTCTTCCATAGGCGCAGTTAAAGGGCGTTGTGTTCGTCGTTCTCGTCGCTTTCGGTAAGCCTAATATCTTCTATTTGCAGTTGCACGTTGTTGTGTCTAAATACGTTGTCTTCGATGGTATAGGCAATGTCAAAGCTGCGTTTCGACTTGATGTAGCGTGCCGAGGCACTCTGCCCAAAGGCAATGCCGTTTACCACATTACTCGATTTAGAATCGATAAGTTCAAGTTTGATGTGTTCTTGCTCGCGACCCACCACCTTACTTGTGCCATAATCGTAAACATTGTTGGTGCAAAAGCGCGGTTTGAGGTTGCCCGGACCGAAGGGCGAGAACTTTTTTAAGTCGTGGTGCATCTTCTTGGTGATGTCCTTAAAGTCTATAATCTCATCAATGTGCAGTATGGCCTCGGTCTGTTCGGGCAGTATATGGCTGTCTACGTATTGGTGAAAACGTTCTACAAAACGCGGAACGTCGTCCCATCTCATGGTCAGTCCTGCGGCATAGGTGTGTCCGCCGAAGTTGATGAGCAAGTCGCGGCAACTCTTAATGGCCGAATAGATGTCGAAACCCATGACGCTGCGAGCCGAACCTGTGGCGAAATCTCCATCGCGGGTAATGACAACGGTGGGCCGGAAGTAAATTTCGGTGAGTCGTGAAGCAACGATTCCAATCACGCCTTTTTTCCAATTCTCATCATACAGCACGATGCTCGACTGCTTTTTCTGACTTTCCAGGCGTGCCACAATTTGGTTTGCCTCCTCGGTCATTTGCTTGTCGATGTCTTTGCGTTGCTCGTTGTATTCGTTAATGTGCTTGGCACTTTGCAAAGCCACGTTATAATCTTTCTCTACCAGTAGCGACACACTTTCTTTTCCACTTTCCATGCGCCCCGATGCGTTGATACGCGGGCCTATTTTGAAAACGATGTCGCTCATGGAAATCTCTTTACCCGAAAGTCCACAGATGTCTATGATGGCTTTTAAGCCCAAACTGGGGTTTTGGTTGAGCTGTTTCAGCCCGTGAAAGGCCAATATGCGATTTTCTTCTTCCACCTGTACCAAGTCGGCTGCTATGCTAACGGCGCATAAGTCGAGCATGGGAATGAGTCGCGAGAAGGGAATGCCGTTGTTCTTGGCAAAGGCTTGCATGAACTTAAAGCCCACGCCACAGCCCGAAAGGTGCTTAAAGGGATAATGGTCGTCGGGACGTTTGGGATTAAGAATGGCTACTGCTGGCGGCATCTCTTCGTCGGGAACGTGGTGGTCGCAGATAATGAAGTCGATGCCCAGCGATTTGGCGTAAGCTATTTCGTCGATGGCCTTAATTCCGCAGTCGAGGATGATAACAAGCTTTACGCCCGATTGGTGAGCATAATCTATGCCTTTGCGACTAACGCCGTAGCCTTCTTCGTAGCGGTCGGGTATGTAATACTCGATGTTGGAGTAGAATTGTTGAAGGAATTTATACACGAGGGCAACCGATGTGCATCCGTCGACATCGTAGTCGCCATACACCATGATGCGCTCTTTACGTCCCATGGCATCGTTAAGCCTGTCTACGGCCACGTCCATGTCTTTCATCAGAAAGGGGTTGATGATGTCGTTGAGCTGCGGACGGAAGAAACGCTTGGCCGCACTTTCTGTTGTTATGCCCCTACGTATGAGCAATTGAGCTAGAATTGTGCTCATATTGAGTTTCTCGCCCAACTCCTTTGCCGCAGATTGCATTTGTGGCGAAAGCGGTTCGTATATCCATTTAAAGTGCATTATCGTGTTGGTTTATTGATTCTTATCCTTAATGGCGGTTCAGTAAACGAACCGCATAATATGCTGTAAAGTTACTAAATATCTATGACATTTGCAGTGGGCTGGCTGAAAAAACCTTTGGTTCTTTTGCCCTGCAATGCCATGCGCGCTATCATTTGGAAGTTCTAAATCCTTCCAAATTTTCATGCCGCCGTGCCATCATTCGCACATAAACGTTCCTTATCCATAAGCGATGGGTGGCAATACCGACAAGTCCCACGACACTAAGACATAAGTAACAGACCGCGGGGGGACAGAAAATGGAAAGCGTACCTACGAATATAACGGGGGTAAGTAGTGCCAAGAGGCAAACGAAGATGTACAGATAGTTACGTTCCATATTTCGGCTGGACATGAGCGAGACGTTAAGTTTTTGAGTCCGCTTGTTGTAAACGGCCGATTGGAAGAAGACAAGGAACTGGAAACCTGCCGCAAAAAGGGCGAAGCTTAACAACATAAGCAAACTGGCCTTGCCCACAAACACCATAGGCAACATCAGCATGAACGGCACAATAAGCAAGCCACAATACACGTAGTACTTGGCTCGCAAAAGCGAATAGATGCTGTTGGGGTGTACCATAAGCATGTCGATATAGTTGCCTTCCATGCTTAACAGGCGCGACAAAAGCGTAAGGCCGAGGATAACAAAATTGTACGAGCACCAAAAACGCACCATTCCATCGCCATTATAGGCTTGTGTGAAAGTGATGAGAACACTTAAAAGCGTTATCAAAAAAAAACTATAAATGAACGTTTTGCGCGGAAACTTGTTGCGCGAAATCAATTTCCACTCCAAATGAGCGTATTCGCCAATCTCACCGTGCTGCCTGAGAAAGGCCAATCGGTCTTTCCCGTTGACCTTGGTTGCAGCTTTCTCGCTTGTCAACTCGCGCCAAATGGCACGGAATTGCACTTCTCTGTTCAGCCAAACCACCGCTATGAGTAGGGATAGAACAATGAGTAACGGCCACATTTCACCTTGCGACAGGGCTATACCTAGGCGTGAATAAACGAAAAGGGACGACGCAACCGAGCCGTTTCCCCCAAAAAACATCGGTACTGCCAAAAGGCCATACGCTGCTAAAAGCCCAAATACCCATAATAAAGACTGCGAAACGAGGGTCCGGAAAAGCACATACAGCTGGCTGTTAAGCAATATGGCTAAGCCGATGAACGCCAAAAGCAAGATGGTTACAAGCAAACCATAACTGAACACCACCGACATAACGCAATAGGGAACAAACAATACGTACCACCATGCGTTGCCTAGATTAAAGAGCGAGGCACCTATAAAGCTTTCAATGCAAACCTTTCGGGGTAACGGCAGCAGTGCATAGCACTTGATTATCTGTGCTGGCGTTTGCTGATAGGTGAAACGTATAAAGAGGTCTACCAACAGGATGATAGGCAAAATGCCCACTATTAGGCCAGCTGCGTTGGTGTCGCGCATGTTGTTAACCTTCAAAGAAAGCAGCACTGCAATAAACAACATATACGCGAAACCCATTATATAGCCTATATAAAATAGGTATTTGGCCGAACGATTGTGCTCGTAGTCCAAGGCGCGGCGCATGGATAACGAACGATGTCTGTATAAAGTGCGGTATAATTGCAGGCGATTCATCGGCATAAACGTTACGAAAGCAAAGGTGTTAATGGATTTGGCTTACCTCAAATCCACCACTTCGGCACTGGGAAAGTCTTTTGAATTAAAGCTGAAAAGATGGTCGGAGAGGTTTTTATGCTGGAAATTGCTTATCGTTATGGTGGTCCATTCGCCGCCACGTTTCATCTTTACCTGTTTGGGTTTGTACGTAGCGTCTACCAAAACATAGAGTTCGGGAATGCCTTTGTTGCCTTTTTCGGCCACAAGATGCACTTGATAGTCGCGCCCCACCTTGTTCATAGACAGGTTGTAGCCGCTCTTATACATATTAATAAAGGTGTAAGGGTTCATGGCTGCCTGCTGACTCTGGTTAGGATTACTAACATTTACCTCGTTGGTTGAGGGCAGATAACTCCATTGTGTCTTGCCATTGAACCATACTGTGGCCTTCGATGTGCGCGCATAGAACTTGTTTCCCTTGATGGAAATGGTTCCGCTGATGGCTCCCAACTTGCCATTCGACAGCTTAAAGTTGGCCAAAGCCCCACCTTTATTGCCTACAATGGCGGCCGTTTTGTCCAACACTTTACGGGCATCGTTATCCTTCTGTGCCTTGGCTGCATTGAAAACAAACACCGAAAGGCAAATCAATAATAATACTTTCTTCAACATAGCTGTGTTATTTGTTATATATCCTTATGTGATAATTCTGTTTTGTTGTGCCGATTGGCACGATATGGCAGGGCAACACGCGGACTTATCCTGCCCCACGCAGCTTAGCCAACAGGGCGTTAAGCGTGTTTTCGTCGGTGATGAGCACCTCTCTGGGCTTGCTGCCTTGCGCTATGCCCACGATGCCAGCCGCCTCCAACTGGTCCATCAGTCGCCCTGCGCGGTTGTATCCAATGGAAAAACGCCTTTGAACCATGCTTGTTGAGCCTTGTTGCGAGATAACAATGGCGCGAGCTGCTTCTTCAAAGTAGGGGTCAAGGCTGTTCATGTCGGCCGTTCCGCCGCCAATACCACCCTCTTCGGTGTTTGGTTCGGGCAGTTCCATTGGCTCTATTGGGCCAGGTTGGTCTGCAATGAACCTGTTGATGCGCTCAACTTCGGGCGTATCTACAAATGCGCACTGCACACGAACAGGCTCGTTGCCGTTAAGGAAAAGCATATCGCCGCGCCCGATAAGCTGATTGGCACCTGGGCGGTCGAGAATGGTACGCGAATCAATCATTGCGCTCACCTTGAAAGCCATTCGTCCAGGGAAGTTAGCTTTGATGTTACCCGTAATGATGCTCGTTGTTGGGCGTTGGGTTGCTATCACCATGTGTATGCCAACGGCGCGTGCAAGCTGCGCAATACGTGCTATCGGCAACTCGATTTCTTTGCCGGCGGTCATGATAAGGTCGCCGAACTCGTCGATAATCACCACGATATAGGGCATGTACTCGTGTCCCTTGGTGAGGTTTAACTGATGGTTGACAAACTTATCGTTGTATTCTTTAATGTTACGCGCACCTGCCATCTTCAACATGTCGTAGCGCGTGTCCATCAGTTTGCAAAGGCTGTTGAGTGTACGAACCACTTTTGTAACGTCCGTTATGATGGGTTCATCATCCTCTTCGGGCACTTTGGCCAAGAAGTGGTTAACGATGGGCGAGTAAATGCTGAACTCTACCTTCTTCGGGTCTATCAAAACAAGCTTTAATTCGTTGGGATGTTTCTTGTAAAGCAAAGAGGTGATGACGGCATTAAGGCCAACCGACTTACCTTGACCCGTTGCACCAGCCACAAGCAAGTGTGGAATTTTGGCCAAGTCTACCATAAACACTTCGTTGGTGATGGTTTTTCCCAAGGCCAAAGGCAAGTCCATCTTTGTTTCTTGGAACTTCTTCGAATTGAGAATGCTTTCCATCGACACGATGTTGGGCTTGTTATTGGGCACCTCTATGCCGATAGTACCCTTGCCGGGGATGGGCGCGATGATACGAATACCCAGTGCCGCAAGGCTCAGAGCAATGTCGTCTTCTAGGTTTCGTATCTTATTGATGCGCACGCCCTCGGCTGGTGTTATCTCGTATAGCGTAATGGTTGGGCCAACTGTTGCCTTAATCTCCCTTATTTCCACACCAAAGTCGCGCAAAACCTTGATAATTCGGTCGTTGTTGGCCTTCAATTCGGTCATGTCCACATAGGGCTTACTGTCGTTGTCGTAGGCTTTCAGCAAGTTGAGCGTGGGGTATTTGTAAGATAAGAAAGGCTCTAAGGGGTTGATGGGCGTGCTCAACACCTCGGCAGCTGTTAGTTCTCGGCCGCTAGCTGTTTCTTCGCCTTGTGGAATCTCCACTTTCAGCTGCGCCGAAGGGTCGCCGTTCGCCTGCTGTTCTTTATGCGAATGTGCACCGCCAAACGGTTTGTCGCCGCCTAATCCCATTGTTCCGTCGGTAAGATCCACAACCGTTGGCAGCCCGTTTTCTTCATCTTTCAGACCTCCATCGTCGTTTGCCTGGCCGTTTTCTTGGCGCGTTTCAACCTCTACTTCCTCGTCCTTGTCGGCAGGAACGGTCCTACTGCCATTGTTGGCAATGGTAAATTTCACCTTGCTAGTGATGTATTTAACGGGATTTATTGCTTTGCGAACAAACGAAACAGTCTCTGCACTAAGGTAAGTAAGAAACGCCAAAGCCACGATAAACAACAAGGCAGTAAGTCCAGGAGTTCCTATCATGTTCTCGATGTTCTGCACACAAAACAGGCCATGATTGCCGCCAGGGTTGAAAGTAAGGCTACCTGTAAGCGGAGTAAGGAACTTGGCGAAGGCCACCGAACACCAAATCATGATGATGGCAAGGTAAAAGAAGGTTTTCCAAAGGTTCACTTTATAAGCGCGCGTTAGCTTAGCACCCGCTAAAAGAATGAAGATGGGAATGGCAAAAGCGGCAAAACCGAAGTTGAGCGTTATGAGCGTGTAGGCCAAAATGGCTCCCAACGAACCGCAATAGTTAGCAAATTCCTTGCCTGTATTGAGCCATTCGCCGGGGCGAAGGTCTTCCAAAATGCTTTGATCAGCCTTGCCTGTGGTGAAAAAAGAGAACATAGCTAAGCCCACATACACAGCCAAAAGGATGAGTACGACACCTAAAACGAAGTCGGTCCGTTCGTTGCTTATCTTGAATATGCCGCTAAGTGAGAACGTTGAGCTTTTCCTTTTTGGCTTACTCTCTGTCTTTCTTTTTACCATCGTTACTTTTTTATCTGAAAATCAACTGCAAAATTAGCGTAAAAAACCAAGAAAGGCCTATAAAGTCACAACTTTTTTCTAATTTTGCAACACGTTATAACTCGAAGTGGAAATGAGAAAGATTATATATAACAAATTCGATAAGAAAAGCATTGCACAACTTCCAACTGTCACCTTCCCCGGTAAAACGGTGGTGGTGATGAGCGAAAGCGAGGCCGAAAAAGCCGTGCACTTCCTTCTTAGCCAAGACATCTTGGGCGTAGACACCGAGACGCGTCCCTCGTTTAAGAAGGGGGAGACGCACATGGTGTCGCTCTTGCAGGTGTCAACAAGCGACGTTTGTTTCCTTTTCAGGCTCAACCACATTGGCATAACCCCTGCCATCTTGCGCCTTTTAGAAAATAAGGCGGTGCCGATGGTGGGCCTGTCACTTCACGATGACATGCTCTCCTTGCACAAGCGAGTTGCTTTCACGCCAGGCTACTTTATCGACTTGCAAGACCTTGTGGGCGAATTGGGCATCGAAGACCTAAGCCTGCAAAAACTCTACGCCAACCTGTTCCACCAAAAAATAAGTAAAAGACAACGGCTGACAAATTGGGATTCGGATGTGCTGAACGACAAGCAGAAAGCGTATGCCGCACTCGATGCATGGGCTTGCATCAACTTATATAAGGAAATCTTGCGCCTAAAACAAAGTGGCGACTACGAATTGGTGATTAACGAGCAAGACTAACGCCAGGTCATTTGCAACCAAACACTTATCCAACATCATCTGGCAATATTAACAGTATGTACAAATCAATATATCTTAAAAAGGGAAAGGAAGAAAGCTTAAAGCGTTTTCACCCCTGGGTGTTCTCTGGGGCCATCAGTCATTTTGCCGAAAAGGGCGACATTGACGAGGGGGAACTGGTGCGCGTGCTCACAAATGGGGGCGACTTTATCGCCGTGGGGCATTATCAAATCGGCTCTATCGCCGTACGTGTGCTGTCTTTCAGGGATGTGGAAATTAACGCCGACTTTTGGAAAACCCGCCTAACCTCGGCACTTAACGCGCGTTTGGCCATCGGCATTGCCAACAAAGCCGACAACGACACCTATCGACTAGTGCATGGCGAAGGCGACAATCTGCCAGGACTAATCGTTGATTGCTACGGAAAAACGGCCGTGATGCAAGCCCATAGTGTGGGTATGCACCTCGCCCGACACGAGATTTGCAAGGCATTGGTCGAGGTTATGGGGTCTCGCATAGAGAATGTGTATTACAAAAGTGACACCACCCTACCCTTCAAAGCCGAATTGGGACAAGAAAATGAGTTTATATATGGCGGCAGCGAGAACAATACGGGCATGGAAAACGGCCTGCTTTTCCACGTCGATTGGCTGAAAGGACAAAAGACCGGGTTCTTTATCGACCAGCGCGACAACCGTTCGTTGCTCGAAAAGTACGCAATGGGCAAAAGCGTTCTCAACATGTTT
Organism: uncultured Prevotella sp.; assembly: GCA_938028745.1. Lineage (GTDB taxonomy): Bacteria > Bacteroidota > Bacteroidia > Bacteroidales > Bacteroidaceae > Prevotella. The sequence goes on along the minus strand of CALIZL010000092.1, from coordinate 13,092 downwards.
TGCTACACGGGAGGCTTTTCAGTGTATGCCATGCGCGGCAACGCCAAGCTCGTTCACTCGGTAGACAGTAGCGCAAAGGCCATCGAGCTGACTAACCAAAACGTGGAATTGAACTTCCCCAACGACAACAGGCACGAGGCTTTCTGCGAAGACGCATTCAAATTCCTAAACGCCAACGAGAACAAGTACGACCTCATTGTGCTAGACCCCCCCGCATTTGCTAAGCATCGTGCCGCACTTCACAATGCACTTAAAGGCTATACGCGGCTCAACGCTAAGGGGTTCGAGTGCATTAAGCCAGGCGGTCTGCTCTTCACATTCAGTTGCAGCCAGGTGGTTACCAAAGACCAATTCCGCAATGCCGTGTTTACGGCTGCCGCACAAGCTGGTCGCAAGGTTCGCATCATGCACCAATTGCACCAGCCTGCCGACCATCCCATCAACATTTTCCATCCCGAAGGCGAGTATTTAAAGGGTCTTGTGCTATACGTAGAATAGGCCTGGCCTCACCCAATAACACCCAAAGTGCGCATGAAGAAGATTGAACGAGAGGTAAGCCAATACATTGACCGCCATAACTTGCTTTCGGCAAGTGGTCGATACCTCGTTGCCCTGTCGGGTGGAGCCGACAGTGTGTCGCTCTTCCGCATGCTCTTACGCCTGGATTATAAGGTAGATGCCGTGCATTGCAACTTCAAGCTACGTGGCGAAGAGTCGTTTCGCGACGAGGCCTTTTGCGAAAACCTATGCCGAGAACATGGCGTAGCTTTCCATACTGTGCACTTCGACACCGCCGAATACGCCGCCTTGCACAAGCTTAGCATAGAAATGGCAGCACGCGAACTGCGCTACAACCATTTCGAGAAACTCCGCAACGACCTTGATATGGATGGAATTTGCGTGGCCCATCATCAAGACGACAACGTTGAAACCATGCTCATCAACCTCTTAAGGGGCACGGGACTAAGCGGCCTTACGGGTATGAAACCTCGAAACGGGCACGTGCTGCGCCCCCTACTCGCCGTTTCGCACGCCCACTTGCTTAACTATCTGCAAGCACTGGGTCAACCATATGTAACAGACAGTACCAACCTGACCACCGATTTCACACGAAACAAAATCAGGCTGACGCTTGTCCCCCTGCTAACAGAAATCAATCGCGTTTCTACAAACAACATCGCAAAAACAATAGAAAGGCTTGCCGAGGCAGAAAAGATATTTAATCCTGCCATTGAAAGGCATGCAAACGATGTTACGGAGGTGCGCGAAGATACACCCAGATGGCGGTTGGGCATCTCGATAGACAGGCTAAGGCAAACACCTTCGCCCGAATATGTGCTCTTCCAGCTAATACACCCTCTTGGCTTTGCACCTGCCCAAATAGAACAGATAGCGCAAAGTCTTGATCAACAGACGGGTAAGCAGTGGCAATCGTCCACACATACACTTGTTATTGATAGGCAAATGCTCTTGGTAGAGCAAACGCAGCCTGCCAGCGAACTGGCCAGAACAATGCGCATACCCGAAGAAGGAACCTATGTTTTCTCGCCAAATGTGTGCATAAAGGTAAGTAAGGGCGTAAAAAACGAACGTTTTGCACCCAGTAAGGCTCCTCATTGTGCACATCTCGACATGGCCAACATCGCCTTTCCGCTAATGGTTAGGCACATAAAACCAGCCGACCGATTTGTGCCTTTCGGCATGCGGACCTCTAAATTGGTAAGCGATTTTCTAACAGACAGAAAGTGCTCGTACTTCGACCGACAACGACAACTAGCCGTTTTCGATGCCAACGATGCGCTTTTGTGGCTCGTGGGCGAACGCACAGACAACCGTTTTAGGATAACGGAAAGAACAACCCACTTCTTACAACTCGACTATATGGGAATTTAAATTCCTTAGTTTGCTAGTTCGTTGGTTTCATAGTTCTTTGGTCTTTATGCTCTCCACAAGGCTTATAAGGTTGTAATTATTTTACTTGAAGTGAGATACAATATCGTTCAGCACTTCAACAACTTATAAGTTTAAACTCTCTAATGTGGGCATTTGTCCAATTTGTAAAACTCCAACAGCACAATCCATATGGCGTACTTGTCGCCAAAAATGATTGTAAGAAACAATTATCAAACCAAAAGACAATGAAAAAGGCTATTATTATGGGCGCATCGTCGGGCATTGGCTATGCCGTTGCCAAGCGTCTTATTGAAGAAGGTTGGATGGTGGGACTTTCTGCCCGCCGACTAGAACCGCTAGAAACATTAACTCAGCTGGCTCCCGAACGGGTGTTTACACAGCGCATTGACATTACCGACACCGAGGCGACAACGCCTTTATCGCAACTTATCGCCCGCTTGGGTGGTATCGACCTCTATTTTCATGCCTCAGGCATTGGTAAACAAAACACTTTGCTAGACGAAAACATCGAGCAAGCCACACTAGCCACCAACGTGATGGGCTTTGCACGCATGGTAGACTTCGTGTTTAACTACATGGCCGACAACGGCGGTGGACATATTGCCGTTATTTCATCGGTTGCAGGCACTAAGGGTATTGGCAGCGCGGCCTCGTACAGCGCATCAAAAACATTCCAAAACGCTTATATTCAAGCACTCGACCAATTGGCAGTGAAACGCAAATTGCCCATAATCTTCACCGACATAAGGCCTGGTTTTGTAGACACTCCCATTCTTACGGGCGACAACTACCCCATGTTGATGACGGTTGAACATGTTACCAAGCGTATCATGTGGGCGTTAAGGCGCGAAAAACGTGTGCGAATTATCGACTGGCGTTATCGACTGATGGTTCGCATTTGGCGCATGATACCCAACTGTTGTTGGCGAAAGATAAATATTGGCAAAGCCTAATGCGGCCATCCATCGCTTCGCAAGTACGATAAAGCCCAAAAATGTTCGTACGTTTCGTTAGTTTTTATTAATTTTGCAGATGCTTTCAAGAGACATTATTATAAACATTTAGTTCAATATAGACGATGAACATTGAAGAAAATCAACAGGTTGAGTCCAGGAAACTATTGCGAAGAAAACTAGATTTATTACTTCGCACAGGCAAAATTCTCGTTGAAAGTTCGGCAGACACGAGTCGCATTATGCGTAACATGAAAAGAACTGCTGCCTATTTGGGGCTTAACGAAGAGCATCTGCACATCCACATCACCTACAACATGCTGATGGTAAACCTCAGCGATGGCACACATTCGTTTTCAAAATTTCAGCGTTGCGACAAACATGGCATTGAAATGCGTGCCATTTCCGACATCAGCAAGCTGTCGTGGAGTGCCATCAGAGAAGACTATTCGCTAGACCGTTACGAAGAAGAACTCAACAAAATTGGCAGTCGCAAGCGCAGTTACACCCCTTGGCAGGTTGCCATTGCCGCAGGTTTTGCCTGTGGAGGTTTCTGCATTCAGTTCGGTTGCGATTGGACGGCCTTCTTTTACGCATCTTTTGCCGCAGCCTTGGGTTTCCGCTTGCGTACAAAACTCAACGAGATTGGCTCTAACGGCTATGCCAACATTGCCGTTGCTGCCTTTGTTTCCACCATCATCGCGTGGCTATTGGGCACCTTTGCCAACTCGCAGCTGGTGGCCGACATGCCCCAATGGCTTGCCTGTGCACTACAAACCGTCACTCCCTGGCATCCGCTGATGGCCTGTGCGTTGTTTATTGTGCCGGGTGTTCCCATCATCAACTTCGTTAACGATGTGCTAGATAACAACATCGAAGTGGGCATTATCCGCGGAATTAACACCATACTTATTGTTTCGGCCATGGCCTTCGGCATCGTATTCGCCATTCGTGTGTGCGGTATAGACAACTTCGTAAAGGACCTTAGCATGATTCCCCACCACAGTTATTGGGAGTATGCCATAGCTGCCGCCATCTCGGCGATGGGCTTTGCCACCATTTATAACTTCCCACCAAAACAATTGTGGGTACTTGCTCTGGGCGGAATAGTTGCTGTATGCACCCGAAACTACATCAACTTTGGCGACAGTTCAGGGAACATCGGATTGGATTTGGGGCCTGTTATCGGTTCGTTAGTCGGCGCATCGCTTATCAGCATCATCTATATCAAGGTGGTTCATTGGGTCCATCTGCCCCATCAATGCCTTTCCATACCCACAGTAATCCCTATGGTGCCAGGCGTTTTGATGTATCGTTGCCTCTTTGCCTTGCTCGACATGCACGGCGTTGTGGGCGAACTAACCACAGCCATGACAAATGGCATCCGTGCATCGCTCATTGTTTTGTGCATTGCCATTGGTGTGGCCATCCCCAACATCTTTGCTAGGAAATGGATTGCACCCAATAGACAACGCAAACTAAAACGTTTGATTGAAGAACGAAAGGCTCGCGGTAAGTTTGTAGACCTTGCCGAGATAGAAATCTAAATGAGATTATGAGTTGGTGAGTTGGTGAGTTATTAAGTTTGTGAGTTGGTGAGTTGGTGAGTTGATGAGTTAGTGAGTTGATGAGTTAGTGAGCTACTTGTTGATACACTCCTTAGTATTCAACAAAGAAATACTTGCCTTAACTTCGTTACCCCTTACTCTTGAATTAAAACTCAATAAGTCACCAACTCAATAACTCACCAACTCAATAACTCACCAACTCATTAACTCACCAACTCATTAACTCACCAACTCATTAACTCATTAACTCATTAACTCATAAACTCACAAACTAAAATCGTTATTTTATTTTACAAAGTCACTCCAATTTTCACTCCGTTCTAGCAAAAACTTAGGTCAAAAAGTAGGCAAACATCCTATATTTCTAACCTACCACGTCTTCTAGCTTATCTGTTTCTAAGAAGAAAACTTGCATTTTGCACCATTTTGCCTTTCTAGTTTGGTTGCCGGCTCATTATTCTTTATGCCGAAATACGCACTTTTAGCCCCTAAAAACCTGCATTTTAATGGATATTTTGCCCTTTTGAGCCATGTGTTTCATGCCTCGAAAGGGTTTTGTTTATACCATTTCAACGTATTTTTATGCTTAATCGCCTTGCATTTGGCACCATTTTGCCTTGCGTTTAGCACCAAAACACCTTCCATTTAGCACCAAAACGCATTGCATTTAGCGGCAAAACGTACTCCATTTAGCACCAAAATGCACCGCGTTTAGCACCAAACAGCCAAATACATAGTGCCAACTATGGTTTTATGCAATGTGTATTCATTTTGCTTGCATTTACTACTAGCCCCTTTTTACATCAGAACAAACCTTCGCGAGAATCGATTATTTGAGGCAAGGTGGGTCTTTGGTGAATTACGAGGGCACTCACAATGTTAAAATTATTACTGAAAAAGAGACAAAAGCAGATAGGCAAGCAAGGTGAAAGAAATGGTAGATGGGTTTGACGGGCAGTTGAGAAGTACTCATTCATGATGTGCATAACAGGTGCCCGTTTTTATTTCTGTTTATTCAGAATATACAAAAACACCGCAGTTTTATTTTCATATACTCAGCTTAATCAATCAAAATGTCGCCTGAAACGTTTTTCCGCAATAAATATTCCTTTATGGGTGAAAAATATATATCGCTAAAAGGCGTTAATATAACACAATGTGTAAAAAAAAAATAGATGTGATATTTTGTGGTATATGATAATCATCTTATATTTGCAAAAAGAAAAAAGTAGATTGTTGTTCAATGTCAATTTGTAGCGTAAACTTAAAATATTTTTATGTCGCGATACTAACAATTGACAAACGCTATCCATGTTATATGATTGGATATAAAATGCCGAATTTCAGGGACATATACTACTCGAGTAGAGGGAGACTCCGCATGCAATGAGAATCCCCAAAACTATTATATTAAACATTTAAAAAATAAGAAAATGAAGAAGTTGAAAATGACTAAGCCTGACGTTGTCAGCGAAAAGAACCTGCTTGCAGGCGCACAGAATTTTGTAAAAAATAATGCGGAGGAACGTCCAGAAGAATGGGGATGTCTCTTTGGTGATGGTTATGTACTTGTTTACAAGTAACTGAACAATGTTTTTGTGGCTATTGGTAAAGATGTAGAATCTAATAGTTGTTGATTGGACGCTATTTTTTTTATTAAAGCCATAATTATCAATTAATTAAATCGTCTATAGTGAGGTTTATCCTCACTATAGATGTAAATTAACCAAGAAAAATGGAATTCTGATGTTGGATAAGGCTTTAAAATGGATATATGATAATAGGGATTTTTTCAATCCTTTGTTAGATGATACGGACTTGAATATTAAAAAGATGTTCGCTGAACTCCAATTAGCTTTGCTTTTAGGGCAGCGTCATCATAAATTTCTTGCTACCAGTACTGTTAATATCCTAAATAAATTGTTTGGATTTTCTAAAACAATCATCGAAAACCCTGCATATTATGAGCATCTTTTGTTAGATCTCAGATTTTATAGAGTGTCAGCAGCACCTATTATATATTATCTTACTTACAATAATAACTCTATCCTTGAAGAGTTAGTAAAGAATTCTCATGAAAAAGCATATAATATAACTCCAGAATTACTTCCTTATAGACTTCTTGATATAGAATTCACTATAAGTCAGACTAAAAGATATACAGGCACAAACATAAGAGCTAAAATGGAGCAGAGCGTGTTTAAGACTATCCTAGCGTCTAGCTATGATGTTTTAAACTGGGGAGTTAGTGAAGAATATGCCTTTACACATTCCATTTTCTATGCGACTGATTTCGGGAGTTACAATCTTCCTAACGAGCTTAGGGAAAAAGCAATAAGAAATCTTCCAGTTTTATCTTCTATTAAATTACTTGTCAAGGATTTTGATTTGCTAGGTGAATACATTATCAACATGTGCAACTTAAATGCGCTTAAAAACTATAGAGAGGAAGTCTATTCTATTTTAATGCAGCAGCAAACGGAAGGGGGCTATATTATAGGGCCTTTTAGAAAGAACAATGATAAACTTGATGAAAAAGTTGATAATAAGGAACTTCGTAATAAGAATATTGTTAGGAACAATTATCATACAACATTGGTAGCCATTATGGCTTCTATATGTATAGAAAGGGGCAAATGTAATGAATAGTAATTTTTCAATCTTTCAAAGATGGACTTTCGATTATCTTAATGGAGATGAGGTTGATGGGATGTGCGCCATCATCATCTTTAACACTTATCGCTTGTTGCAACAGAATGGTATAAGTGTTAAAAACCTCGCTTGGTTTGACCCAGATACAATTCGGAGGCTTACAACTATTGACGAAACTGAATGCAATGACGAACTTACCTCCTTGCATTTCAAACTTTTCAAGGTATTCAGTGGATCGCTAATCACATTAATAAACAATGATGAAGTTGTTCAGAGGTGCTATTTGTTCCAAAACGAATTTGATGGTAAAAAGGTTTTGGAAGTCAGGAAGAAATTTTTTTCCCTTTTCGATAGTTTGAATAATCACATTGACCTACTTATGGGATGTCTGTTGGAAGCTTATCGTAACTATGACCTATTAACAGGAAATGCTCTTTTTAGGTCAATTGTAAGTATGGGTACGGCAGGCAATGACGCAATGACGTCAGCCTATTCGTTTCTTTGTATGCAACAAAATCCCGAAGGTTATTTTGGATTCTATATGAAGCACCATTTTGACGTTTCTGAGCTGCGTGTCGTGCTTGGTATTAGTTTTGATTGCATAGCTGCAATTTTGACATACAATAACTCTAAGAATAAGTAAACATGATTAATGGGAGCTTTATCATACATGCGTTAAAGGTAATCACAGCAATTTTAGTAGCGGGTGGTTTACCTGTGCTTTCAAAATATTGTGATTTGAAATATGCCTTTTTTCTAGCAACTCTTGCTGGCGTATTTTTTGTGCTTGTCCTGAATTTTATTATTTGCAGAAAGCGGATGAACAGTCCTTTCCCAGAACGATATTTTGGTAATATTGAAGAGTGTTCCCTGCCAGAACCGATTAAGAAATACCTTTCAACTGAAAATACACCAGTAAAGATTTTATATTATAACAACAACGATGTTAATTCTCATTTAATTCAAAGAGACTATTGTAGCTACATCATTCTTACTTCTGCGGTAATGGGACAACTTACAAAACACGAGATGACCGCATTGATTTTTCATGAGATAGGCCATATCAAGGGTAACCATTTAAAATATCATTATTTTTATTGCAGTTCCTGGGATGCTGCATTTATTGTTTTTATCGGCGTTCTTTTATACTTGTATATAGGACAGTCTCTCTCTCTCCTACAAATGTTGATATTGAGTTTTATCGGCCTTGTGTTATTAGGTTTTTGTTTTCGTGTGTTACTATGTTGTCTTCTACGCCATCAGGAGTATGATGCAGACAAGTTTGCTGTAATTCATTTCGAAAGAGAATATTTAGTCAGAGCACTTCATAAAACCAACAAAACCCTCACTAAAAGTATTTTCTCTAAGCACCCGGATGTATTTCAACGAATAAACAAAATATCCAATTATGCATAAGATTAAAGCTCTTCGACAAGACCTTTCCTTTCTATATCGGAGTTTCAAATTGCCAATTCTTGGCAACAGGAAATACTTCATTATAGGAGTATTCTTGGTGCTTTGTTCTGGATTATCTCAAGCTTCTCTCCCATATCTAATTGGGCGGCTTGTCGATGTGCTTTCTGGTAAGGATATAGGAGTAAGTATTCTGTTTTGTTGCTGTATACTCTTTACGGCATTCTTTTTGAATACATTATTTAATATGATTAAGAGCTATTGTTTTTTGGTGTTTGCAGAAAAAACGACTGTGGAGATTATTCAGTTGCTGTTTTCAAAGATTATACGTTATCCTATATCTTTTTTTGATAAAGCTCAAGTGGGAAGTCTGTCAAGTCGGTTGAATAATGATATTCAATCGTTGAAACGTTTATTTTCAGATCAAGTAGGCCAGTTAATCTTTCATCCGCTGATTATCATCTTTTGCCTATGTGATTTGTTTATTGTTAATTTTAAACTTACTTTGCTACTCCTACTTACGTTTCCACTTATTTTGAAAATATCGCTAATTTTAGGTGATAAAATCAAAAAGCTATCAAGAGAGGCTTACAACAACTATGCGGAGGCTAATCATATACTTGCTGAGGATTTTATGCTTATTCGGGTCATTAAGAGTTTTTGTAGTGAAGAGCGTGAAGAAAATAAATATAATGGTGTCATGTACGAGATCAGGAGGAAATCTGTTGCGGCTTCGTTTACAGGAACGCTGCTCCAGTTTGCAATATCCTGTCTTTTACTTGTAGGGCTATTTTTGATAATGCTTTATGCTATATATTTGATTCAACAATCAAAAATGACTGCTGGTAAACTTTTCGAGTTTGTCATGTGCACAATATTTATTGTCAACGCAATTTCTGGTATATCTTCAATTTTTGCATCTATTATGCATACGCTTGGTGTCGTTGTGACTTTTCGTAACTTGCTTGATGTTAAGGAGGAGAATGAGTTGGGCAGGTTTTTACCCGATGGTCTCCATGAATTATTATTTGATAATGTTTGTTTTGCCTATGAATCAAGGCCAGAAATTGTTCTTAATGAGGTGAACTTGGCAATCCATGTAGGTGAACGTGTTGGTATTATAGGCGAAAGTGGAGGTGGTAAATCCACATTGGTTCAGTTACTTCTCAGATTTTATCAGCCTATATCTGGGACAATACTGCTTAACGGAGTTGATGTCACCAAGTTCTCCTTGAAAGATTATCGTAATCTCTTCGGTGTAGTGTCTCAGGACATTGAATTATTTTCTGGTAGTATAAAAGATAATATCATGTACCCTGATACTGACAAAGTTGATGAAGAGGTTATTGCTGCAGCTCGGTGTGCGTGTGCCCATGATTTTATAGAAAAGCTTCCAGATGGATATGATACTGTAATAGGTGAGAATGGAATAAGTCTTTCGGGAGGTCAGCGACAGCGCATAGCAATAGCCAGAGCCCTTATTCGAAGGCCAAAAATAATCATACTTGACGAAGCAACGAGTGCTTTAGATCAAGAAACTGAACAATGTATCAATAGTTTCTTATCGGAAATATCAAGAGATACTACGCTTATTGTACTTTCCCATCGTATGTCTATCATCAGACAGATGGATAAAGTCTACGAAATGAAGAATAAAATAATTAAAGAAGTGAGGACATGAAAAAACTACAAGTATTAATTACGCTATGGCTAGGCATGGTGACAGCAGTGTCAGCCCAAGAAATAACCGGCAACATTGTGGATGAAGCGCATCAGGCTATCGAATATGCCAATGTGATGCTCTTGCGGGCTAGCGATAGCACATTCATATCTGGTACCGTTTCTGGCAAGAATGGTGAGTTCCGTCTTGCTGAGCCGGCAGAGGAAAGTGTTATTCGTGTGAGTGTTGTTGGCTATATCCCCAAGACGTTGCCTTCTGCCCCGTCTTTGGGCGAAGTAATCCTCCAACAAGACGTGAAGACGCTTGGTACGGTTATGGTTAAGGGCAATCGTTCTCCTTATGCAATGGGCAAGGAGGGCCTTATAACCCATGTGGCTGAAACGCCTCTCAGTTTGGCAGGTACTGTTGTGGATGTACTTAGGTATGTTCCTGGCATGGTGTTGACCAGTGAAGGCATTAACGTCTTCGGCAAGGGCAGTCCCCTAGTGTATGTCAATGGGCGTCAGGTGAGGAACCTGAATGAACTGAGCCGTATCGACTCTCGCCAATTAAAGGACGTTGAGGTTATTCAGAATCCTGGCCCGGAATACCCTTCTGACGTGAGGGCGATAGTTAAGATCAGGCTTCTGAAACCTAAGGGCGAAGGAATGGGAATGGGTTTCGTGGGTACTTATGCCCGTTCGGAGAACACGGATTGTTCTAGCCTGGTAGACCTTTCTTTTAATAATAAGGGGCTTTATGCCTTCGGCCAGTATAAATGGACACACGATGAAGTGCTACAAAAAGGCGATTTAGAGCAGACGATACACGCTGAACCTTTGTGGCAACAGAAAAATGAGTTAAAGAATCGCGTTCAGAATAACAACCACGACTTGACGGTTGGTTTGGACTACACGATATCAAAAACACATTCTTTGGGATTTAAGTACATTGTGGGTTTTAATGCCTGTCATCACTCAGACATGCTTACGGGTACTCGCGTAACTGCCAACGGACTGCCATACGATGAACTGTCTACCCATGCTTGGACGAAGTATAACAATCAGCCCACACATCAGTTGAATACTTATTATGATGGTGTGGTCGGCAAGACATTGGTGAACCTGAATGTAGACTACCTTTTCAATCACGAAAAAAACACGCAGCACAGTGATGAAACGAGTGCCGCCTATGATTCTAGGAAACTGACATCCATAAGTGATGTACGTAACAATCTGGTTGCTGCCAAACTGATTTTAGGGCATCAGTTGTTTAAGGGAATGTTTAAGGGTGGTGTGGAAGTTATTGCCAACAACCGCCATGATGATTACACAATCGACCGCATAGACATCCTGTCGAATTCGGCCAGCCTGCTTAAAGAGACTCAAGTCAGTCCGTTCCTTGAATACCAGTATGGATTGCCTTTCGGCATATTGAATGCTGGTGTTCGTTTTGAGCACGTGTCGTTCAAGTATTATGAGGATGGGCTTTACATGCCTCTTCAAAGTCGCAACTTCAACAATATGTTTCCAAGTCTTTCACTGATGGCCAAAGTAGGTAAGGTGCGCCTTAACATGGGCTATTCTGTTAAGACCAAGCGTCCTACTTATCGTCAGTTGTCGAACAATGTCATATATGTCAATCGTTTCTCCATGCAATCGGGAAATCCCAATCTGGGGAGCGAACATGTTCATGACGTTACGGCCGCGGCCGAATGGAAATATGTTCAGGCAATGGTAAGCTGGCAAGATGAGCGTGATGCGATTATCTACTGGGCAGAGCAGATGCCGGGAAACACATCTATTACAAAAGTGAAGTATAAGAATCTGAACAGTATTAAGAGTTTGACGGTTATGCTGGCAGCAGCTCCTTCTTTGGGCTTTTGGAACCCACGCCTGGCCGTCGGGGTTCGCAAACAGTGGCTTGAGTTGAAAACCATGATGGGTATTTTCAACATGGATAAGCCAGTGTTGAATGTGCAGTGGGCCAACATTTTGAAACTTCCTGGGAAGGTGATGGCCAATGTTGATGTGAACTATCAATCTAAGGGCCACTATCAGAATATGTATTTCACGCGTAATGTGTTTGGTTTGGACGTGGGTTTAACCAAGTCTTTCTTAAAGGAAAGCATAGTTTTGAAAATAGAAGGCAAAGACCTTCTTCATCTACAAAAGACGGGAACTCTTGTGTATAGTAATCAAATGCAATTGTTGCAGGAGAATACTTTCGATACGCGTATGGTGAAGGTTACGCTTTCTTACAACTTTAATGCCTCTCGTTCCAAATATAAGGGTACTGGTGCTGGAAATTCTGAAAAGAAGAGATTATAAGTGAAAGGGGAGCTGTGCTTTATAAGATGAAGTGCACAAAACGCTGATGTTTTCTTAAAGGAATAAAATGAAAACAGCAAGCGGTTGCGTTGCTACCAAGCCACAAAGTACATAAGGGTGATATTTGCAATACAAAAATGAGGATGTGTAAAAAAGGCATGTCCTCATTTTGTTGTTAGCTTTACTTCTACTACATTTGTAGTCGTGGCGACATACGTATCATGTTTTTTTGCGATTGTCGTGCGATTGATGGATTGAGAAAGTTCTTATGATGTTAGAAATTAAGTGCAAGTGTTTTTATTCTTTCGTAAAGAAACGACATGAATGGCATGGAAACCTTACAAGGATACCTATTAGCTCGTTCAGGTTAAAAAGAAAGTATGGCGTTACTCGTATCCTGACATAAAACAATAAACAGGCCCAAAAGGTTAAACTTAGTAAGGTCAAAGTTTATTATAGGGACAAAAAGACAGTTTATGTGTGATTTATAACATTACACTAGTGTCCACTAAAATCGATTAACAAATGGCATAATATGCTGAACGACAAATAAATACGACCCCTAAATGGACTCTATGGGTTAGAACTGGCTAACTTTGCAG
>CALIZL010000091.1 GCA_938028745.1 uncultured Prevotella sp. | reverse complement strand
GAAAGCCACAAGCCCCGTACTACCTTTGCGGATAAAAAGGGAACAGCATCCGTCTTCTTGTCATCGCATATCGTGGAGCATTGGAAAAGAAGCAAAAGTGCAACGCTCGTAGTGGATAATAGAAAAGGTGGCTATCTCTATATGCGAGATAACCACCTGATGAAATAGCATAAAAGTTTTTACAGAGCTATGCTTCTTAAAGCACGCATAGCAGAATAGCACAGAGAATTGCCAGCCAGAAGAGAATGCTCAGCAGCGTAAAGGTAACTTGGAGAATGACTCTGACGATAAAGCGCAGTATCAGAAAACCTGCAATGACAGAGACGGCAGTTACGACTTGCGGCGTTACCATCTTTGACATGAGCCAAATGGCACCGATAACGACGGAAAGCAGGATTGCGAGTTCGATAAAGCGTGTCCAAGAGAAGCGGCGGACTTGCTTGGGAGAAGTCGGTTGCTGCTTGATTTTATCGGTTTTGTTCGATGCGTCTGCCTTGATGAAGGCAGGTGTGTGGACATCTTGATTCATGATGACTGTATTCATATCGGAGCTTTTAATAGTTCAAGAGCATTTACAAGATGCGCAGACTACACACGAGTTGTTGAGAGCTATGCTCGAAAAAAGACAAGTGATTGCAAAACTCTTGTCGTGTGGAGTGGAGCGTTTATCTTGGCTCTTGACACTACAAAAGCTCCCGATGGTATTACATCAAGTCATGTTCTCACTATCGACAGTTGGCAGACCATTAACCTCGATGATCAGAACGATTGTCCCTGTCAGTTCGGTGTAGAGTTTCTCATACTCTGGACTTGCACCAAAATCGTCCGTCAGTTCATACTTATTGAAAACACTTTGCACAGCCTTATTCTTCAGAAGCATTGGTGTTAGTCTTTCTGGAAGAGGAGAAGGAAGTTCTTTCTCGAACTCATTCTCTAAGACAGACACAAGCGTGTCATACTTGGAAAAATGCAAATCTTGGTATAATACTTCGCTTGACATTACCTCTGCTTCTGGGTAAGAAAAACCTTGTGCTATAGCATCGCAGTAAGTTGTCAATGCTTCGTCTGCGCGAGCAGTTATAAACGTATTTTCATTCACTCTCTCTGGAAAATGCTCTCCGAGATACGCTTCCAACTTCAAACGGAAGTAGGAAAGTTCTTTCTTTGTTGTTGTCATAATCTTCTTGGTTTAGGGTTGTACATTATTTTGAGTTGATGCCCATAGCAACATTGAACTTGTCTAACTTGCCAGCCAGCTGTTCCATATCGTGTTCTATCTTCTTGTTGGTTATACGGGCATAAATTTGTGTAGTTTTAATGTTGGTATGTCCCAGCATCTTCGACACGCTTTCCATAGGAACGCCCTTGCTGAGCGACATGGTCGCAAATGTATGCCGGGCAAGATGGAAGGTCAGATTCTTCTTGACACCGCAAAGGTCGGCAATTTCTTTTAAATATGCGTTGGTTTTCTGATTCGTTAGGATGGGAAATAGTTTGCCGTCCCGATAGGTCTTATGACTGTACTTGGCAATGATACTCTTGGGAATGTCAAGCAATAAAACATTTGTCTCCACATTTGTTTTCTGTCTCTTGGTCATAATCCACTGCTTATCATCAAGTGTTACGATATTGTCCGGTGTGAGATTGGAAACATCAATATATGCCAGACCTGTGAAACATGAAAAGATGAAAATGTCTCTTACCAGTTCCAAGCGGTGGATATCCAGTTCTTTGTTGGCAATCTTCATGATTTCCTCGTCCGTAAGGAAGCCACGGTTTACCGGTTCCAAGTGGAAACGATGATTGAGGAAGGGGTCGTGAAGAAGATGACCACGTTTTTGTGCATAGATGGTTACGGTTTTGAGAGCCTTCATTTTCTTGACCGACGTATTGTAAGCGCAGCCTGCCACTGTGCTTAGATATAACTCAAAGTCTTGTACCACGGATGGTGTAAATTCTGTCAGTCCTATATCCTTTCTTCCATATTTATGGATAAGGAACTCTGAGAAATGTCTTCTCAAAACACTGTACTTTTGCAAACTGTCTTTGCTGATGGTGTGTCCGACACGCTGCTTGATGTCTTCGTTGAACTTGTCGAATACCGGGAGAAAAGTCGTGTGTTCCCTGTCTTTTCCTACAAAGAAAGAACGGATTTTCTCCAATGACAGGGACTCGTCATCCTCAAACTTGCGGTAAATTCCATTCAGTGTAGTGGAAATGGAGTCCAATGCGGCATTGACGGACAAGCCTTCTGCCGTCCGACCTTTAAGTCGGCTTGTGGCATTATTCCACATTGTCTTATCCACGAAAATTTTCGTAGAGCCAAAATTTGCCATCTCTCCGTTAAGGAATACACGGAGCATTACAGGTGACTTTCCTTCTTTGTTCTCATAGTTTGAGCGTAGGTAGAAGGATACCTTGAAATTTGTTCTCATAATGCATCATTCTTTTGTGTAGCACTCGACTGCAAAGTTAATATATAACATATTGAAACAGAAAGAATTGATGCCTTCAATTTGGTATTCAAAATCCCGTCACTGCTACATTTTTTATTGCTACAATTTTTGTGTAGCAGTTTATGTAGCAGAATTTGACCGAATGATGATTGTCAAAACATAGGGTTATGCCGTCAGGCGATAGAGGTATATACAAAGAAAAATCGTTGTAAAACCTTGATTTTACAACGACTAGCTAAATTTTGAAGGCTAAATTGACAACCTTTGTGAAGTCCTTTTGAAGCCTATTAGCGGAGAGAGAGGGATTCGAACCCCCGGTACCTCTCGGTACGGCGGTTTTCAAGACCGCTGTAATCGACCACTCTACCATCTCTCCTTAATTAAATGGCCTTCGTGGTAAGGCGGTGCAAAGGTAACACTTTTTTTTGATTTTGCAAACGATGTTCGGAGTTTTATAAACAAAGTTACCGAAATATTTAAAAATAGGCCTTACAAGGCAGCACTTAATGGGGGATAGATGGGTTAGAGATGGCTTAAAGCGGGTACGAGAATGGGTAGGAGATGGCTTAAAGCGGGTTACAGATGCTGTAGAGATGGCTTAGAGATGGAACCGATACTTCTTCGTGGCGCGCTGTGGAACCATCGAACCATAGCTGCCCGATATTCCGCCAGGGGCCATTCCCGAATATTGTTGCCACCGCTTACCGATTCGTTCCACATAATCTACCGTTTCGCTGCCACGCATATAGCCATTCTTAACAACAGGGTCGTTATAGAATTGCGGAGTGCTTAGGCGTAAGACGAAAGGTGCCACCTCTTCCCATCGTTGTGGGTTTTGTCCGTACTTGCGCGCCAAAGCCATTGCATCGCGCACATGACCTGCACCACCATTATAACTGGCCAACACAAAGCGTATGCGCTCCATGCGGTCGCCAATATCGTTGAACTTCCCATCAAGCTCCCTGATAAGTCTTGTAGCCGCCGCGACATTGGGTTCAGGTTCGTGCACTTGACTGGCAGGCAAGCCCAAATGAGCCGCTGTGCCGGGCATTATCTGCATCAGTCCCCTGGCGCCAGCCCACGAATGTGCCTGCGGGTCGAACGTAGATTCCTGATAACATTGTGCCGCTAAGAGGCGCCAATCCCAACGGGCGGTTGGCGCATACTTCTGGAAAAGATGGTCGTATTGCGATATAACGCCCGCCTTTCGGTCCAGCATGGGCGAATAAACATGGCGCGTTATGCTGCGCGACGAAAGCGCGAACTGCTCTTCCGCCTTAATTTTTGCTAGCAATGCAGGCTTAAACCACTTGTTCAGCGTGTCGGCCAAGGCCTCGTTTCCCTCTTGAACCGCCCATTGGCCATCGCCCGATGCCGAGGATGCACCGCAAAAGGCCACGCCGCCTACCTTCTTGGGCAAGAAGAAAGCCACCAAATCGCCATCGCCATTCTTTAATCTTGCCACCATGTCGGCCGTGTCTTTGCACACTTCCACCCTAAGCGAAACACCCAGCGCTTTGGCAAAACGTTCGCAAAGCAGATATTGCAAGCCCATTCCGCGACCATGATAGTCGTAGTAATTCTCTGGACCTGTAAGGGTAAGCATGATGAGCTCGCCGTTATGAATGATGTCGTTGAGCGAAAAACCACTTTCTGCCGAAGTGGCACTATCGGCACCAAGCGTCGTACCCCACGGCGTTTCCACGGGTTGGTTTTGTTTCTTATGATTGCAAGCCACTAGGCCAACAACCATCAGCATGATGAAGGATAGGCGAAAAAAGACGTTCACGTTCGTGTTTTGTTATCGAAAATGGAGGTTGACGTTAGGCATGCAGGGGTATTGGCATGCCACGGTCATGTTATTATTAGTGGTGTTCGGGCACGATGGCGAAGAAAACAAAGTCTTCCGTGCCGTTGTTTTCAAAATAATGGGCATGTCCCATAGGGCAATAATGCACCTGTCCGGGCAAGAGCGTTTCTTTTTCGCCGTCGCAATAAAACGTTCCTTCGCCGCTCAACGCAAACACCACCTCACAATTTTCTTCGTGCTTGTGTAGTCCGCTTGCTGCTCCCGGCTTCAATACGTTGCGCATAATGCGGCACTTGTCGTCTACAAAGGCGCGCATGAACATTTCTCCATGTCCACCCTTAAAACCAACAATCTTGGTTTCTTCCAAATTATTCAAGTCGATGTGCATAACCTTTTCTTTGTTTGTGTCGTGCAAAGATAGCAAAAAAAGAGGACACTCCCTTATAGGTGGTGTCCTCTTTTATATAATACATGTGCTGTTAAGCGGGCATTATCGGCTTAATGCCACAGCTTGCATCAAAGCTACCGGCTTAGAACGTAACGCGCAAGCCAATCTGTGCGTGCCAACGACTGGCCACATCGCTAACAAATGGCGTGTTGTCGAAATACTGGAACGATGCCACCTTCGTGTCGGGTGCGGCACCATCTTCAACGCCCTGAACCTGCAACTTGTTGATGTTGTAAACCGAGCCATAAGTTGTGCCCCAGTTCTTGTTAAGCAGGTTGGCAACGTTAAGAATGTCGAATACCAGCTCTACCTTGCTGCCACGTTCCTTCAAATAATAGAAGTCTTGCGAGATGTGCAGGTCGAAGCGGTTTTCCCAAGGTGTAAGATGCGAGTTGCGCTCGGCATATTGTCCGCGATGCTTGCTTGCATAGCTGTCGCTTTCAATCCATTTTTCAAACTGCGCCTTTTGTTCATCTGCTGTTGCCACAACATTCTTGTTCTTATCTTTTTTGTCAACGAACTTCATGTTAGCCAGTTCGTCTTTTGTTGGGATATACAACAAGGTGTTACCTTTGCGATAGTCGCCATTAAACGATTCGTTTTGGCTGTCGCTCATGGTCAAGCTATAACGTTGTCCGCTCGACCCGTTGTAAGTAAGCCCAACATGCGTTTGCCAACGTCCATTTCCATAGCGTTTGCTGTTATAATTGGCCGTAATAACAAGGCGATGGGGTATGTCGAACATCGAAGTTGCCAATACTGGTTCGTTAGGGTCTACACTATAATAAAAGCCCCAGTTTGAAAGAGCGATAGACGACGTTCCATCGTTTACCGAATACGAACGGCCAAACGTATAGTTCGCCATGAGGTCGAGACCGAACTTAAACGATTTCTCAACCTGGGCACTTACCGAATAACTATAACCCTTGTTCGTATTCTTCATGTTAACAATACTGCTATAACTGCCTGGCTTGCTAGTGTAGAAAATAGTAGACGAGTTTTCTGCACCTTCTACCGCGTATACGCGCTTGCCTTCGTTTACAAGTGCCAGGTTCTCAAACCAAACATTGTTGAGGTTTCGCGAGTAAAGTCCTTCCAGGGTAAACTTCATGTCCCAAGGCAGTCGTTGTTCCCAAGCCAAGTTGGCACGGAACACCTGTGGGAACTTGAAGTCGCGAGCCACCGTTGCAATATTAGGTTTCACAGGAACGGCATTAAGCCCAGGTGCATGTGCAGCCCCTTCGGCATCATTCTTAAATGTTTCGAATGAAGGAGCAAGAGCACCCGTTTTTGAGTTTGCACGAATAGACACGCCTTTCTGCTCTATACCCGTGTTGGCCCAAGCGTTTTCAATCCAAACAAAGGGTGCACGTCCATTAAACACGCCTAGTCCACCACGTAACATCGTCTTATGAGTTTCGTCTGTGTACCAACGGAAACCGAAACGAGGCGAGAACATCAGCACCGAATTTGGCTTACGGCCCACAACTGCATCGTGCTTCGTAGAGAAATCGCTGGCATTAAATTCTTTGTTTGTAGATGGGCTATTGACGTAGTATGGGATGTCGAGACGCACGCCATAGGTAAATTGCAGCAGCGTGTTCAAGTCCCATTTGTCTTGAACATAAAAGCCTACTTGTCCGCTTTTAAAGGGTGTTTTCCACTCTCTTGTGCCTGTAATGTTCGTATCTGCGTAGTTCCAAGTAAACTCGCTAGCCTTATCGGTCATAAAGGCCGTGATGCCGCCTATATCTTTGCTGCCGTACGAATATCGTCCTGTAAAGGCCTGCATAAACGAGTTCTTCATGTCGTACAGTTCGTTATGCGTACCAAAGGTGATGTTGTGGTTGCCCAGATACCAAGAGAGGTTATCTTCAAACACCCAGATGTTTTGTTCTAG
Source organism: uncultured Prevotella sp. (assembly GCA_938028745.1). GTDB lineage: Bacteria > Bacteroidota > Bacteroidia > Bacteroidales > Bacteroidaceae > Prevotella. The sequence goes on along the minus strand of CALIZL010000091.1, from coordinate 3,200 downwards.
GGCGTTCAATCCCGAAGAATATTCTGTTCCGATATTGATGTTATTGTCTCCTGCCGCTTGAACACCCGTTACAGGGTCGTATGCGCCTGCCTTGCTTATATAAACGCTGGGAGCGCGGTAAGGTATGTCACGACGGTCGCGTACTATCGTCAATCCCACGCGCAACTCGTTATAAAGCGAACGGCTAAGGTGCGAGTTAAGTTCGGCCACGAAAGAGTGCATGTTGTTTATGCGCTTATAACCGCTGTTTACGAAGTTGTAAGTGTTGTAGCTCGAGCTGATTTCGTCTTTATACGAGTCGTTAAACTGGTAGCGCAACGAGAACTTGTTGTTGCTGTTGATGTTCCAGTCGATGCGGCTCATTAGCGAGAATGCACCCGACGTGATGTCGGGGCGGCCATAATCTTCCCTTATTCCCGTTATCGTTTCGTATCTGTCGGCTATGGCCTTGGCCATGTCCAAGGTCATGAAATAGCCTGGAGCACCAGCGTAGTACGTTGCAGGGTAGGTGTTTTTCTTATACTCGGCACTTGCAAAGAAGAAAAGTTTGTCTTTCACGATAGGGCCGCCAAAGGTCGCACCAAAAGTCTTGGTAGATTCGTTTTGGTATTTCTCTTTAAGGCCTGTGTTTTGGTTCCATTGGCCATAGAGGTTCTCATCTGTGTAGTAGGTGTAGGCCGTGGCTTTAAACTCGTTGGTTCCCGATTTGGTGATGGCGTTGATTGCACCGCCGGTAAATCCGCTTTGACGGATGTCGAAAGGCGAGGCCACCACCTGTATTTGCTCAACGGCATCTAGGGCAATGGGGTTGGCGTTAGTTTGGTTACCAATTGTACCACCGCTCGACAAGCCGAACACGTCGTTGCTCACCATACCGTCTATTTGGAACGAGTTATAGCGGTTGTTCGCTCCTGCAATGGTGATTCCGCCTTTCTTGTTGGCATTCACCAGTGGCGACAGCGTTGCCACATCGTAAATGTTGCGGTTAACGGTGGGCGTGTTGTCTATTTGTGTCTTCGAGAATTGCGTCGATGCGCCCGTTGTACCAACGCCGGCCTTGCCTGTAACAGTTACTTCGCCCAGTAACTTGGCGTCTTCTTTCAAGTCGGCGTTAAACACGCTTGCTTCGCCGAGAGCCAAGTGAATGTTCTCGACCACTTCGTCTTTGTATCCCACGTACGAGATGGTGATGGTGTAGGGGCCACCCACGCGCATACCCTGAATGGAGTAGCGGCCTTTCTCGTTGGTTATGCCGTTGTAGCGAGTTCCTGAGGGGTTGTGTACAGCCACCACAGTGGCCCCAATAACCTCTTCACCGCCGGCAACAACCTTTCCGTTGATACCCGATGTTGTAACCTGTGCCATGAGGGAGGATGTGAGGAACATCACAATGGCGAACAGAAAAAACAATCTTTTTTGCATAGTGATTACAAAAATTAATTAATAAGAAAACTTTTTTATAACTCCTCGCGGAATTATACTGCAAATTTAATTCTTTTTTTGAGAAGTAGAAAGCGTTGTAAAGGAAATGTTGCTGCGCACAATAAAATATTTCGTACGCACAGAATTTGGCCGCAAGAAATGCCTACAAACGGAAAAAAGAAACGCCTTAACGTTTCTTCTGCCTTATATATAACTATCAAAATAATCCTGAATAAGTTGGCTAGTTGCCATGAGCGGTAAACGAGGCTCGAACTCGCGACCCCCAGCTTGGGAAGCTAGTGCTCTACCAACTGAGCTATTACCGCATTTGAGCCGATACCCGGACTCGAACCGGGGACCTATTCATTACGAATGAATTGCTCTACCAACTGAGCCATATCGGCCTTTCCCTATTAATTTTCTAATGGGGCATTGTCTCAAATGCGGTGCAAAGGTAGTTGTTTTTTCGATAAGCACCAAATGTTTTGCCGATTTTATTCGGCCGCTATGGAGAAATATCTTCCAAAAGCCATCGGGCCACTATAATATATATGCGCTAATCCCTAGTTGCCATTTAAGCAACTAGGGATTTTTATTTTCTTTTCTGTTGGCAATTGTACAGCCGAACTATGGGTTTTGAAAGGTACCATACCTTATACTGCCACTATAATTGCCTTTCTCCATTTGCGAACCATTACCATCCGACTTTTTAAGACAGTAGCTGATGGAAATCTGCCCATTGGCATAGCTGCTCACATGTACATAGCTACCGCTTTCTAGCGGTGCAACCTCGCCGTTTCCCACCACCGTTGGCGAGTCTACCTTCCAGCAGCCTGGCTTGCTAAGGTCAACCCGTTTGCCAATATCGGTTTTAAGAATGGTCGCCTTAACGCCATTACCCGGATGAGCAGTCAGAGTAATGCTATACCGGTCTGTTAAGTCCATAATGTAGGCACTTGTTATCTTATAAGTGCCTTTGTTGTTGGTAATGGTGTTGGGCTCTTGCTTGTCGTCATCGCTGCTTCAACTAACCAATAAGGTGCCAAAGGCAACAATGGCCACGGCAAATACGGATAAAATTCTAAATCTCTTCATCATTCTGGTTTTTTTATGTTTTACACTTGGTATGCAAAGTTACAATCTATTGTTGCTCAATATCTCATTCCCTGCTCTGCTATAAACTATGCTATGTTTTTTTAACCTTTAAAAGCTCTTATGTAGATGACTTCATTATTAAAGGTTGAATTTTAAGATTATGAAGAAGAAAGTTTACAGAGCTCGGACGCAATTCGTCTTTGAAGGAGCGTTTGATGTGGTTGCGGAGAGCAGAGAGGACGCACGGCAAAAGGTTCTGCAAGATTGTGGGTTGGTGATGGTTGGAAACATTCACAGCACTTTGCCCGATGATGAAATAAATTTTTCGAGCAATGCTCTCAACAACTCGTGGGCATTTGGCAGACACCCCAACAAGCGAATAGACACAATACCTCAATTCCGCAGCATTTTTTCTTGTGAGAAAATTTTATATGTTGAGATGTCTTTTTGGGGCTCTTATATGTTGATATGAGGTGCTTCGGTGTTTCTTGGGTCTTTTCTAAGCACGAAATCCCCCACCCAAACCAATGGGGAAGGATGAAAACTACAAAGAAATGCTGTTTATTCAATGAAGACCTCAGAGTAGTAGGTTTTATTTGTATATAGGTTCAGAACGTTCTGCCTTCCTGTGCGCACCCATTTTGCTGGCACGCTGACAAAATGTAGGATAAAGGCTTTCAGCC
>CALIZL010000090.1 GCA_938028745.1 uncultured Prevotella sp. | reverse complement strand
AAGGGTGAAAAAATGGCTAACGCCATCAAGGCATTTGACTTAACTCCTTAACTCCTAAAGATGAAAAGGTGAAAAGGTGAAAAAATGGCTAACGCCATCAAGGCATTTGGCTTAACTCCATAACTCCTTAACTCCTTAACTCCTAAAGATGAAAAGGTGAAAATATGGCTGCGCCCATTAACTTGTTTTCTCGTTAACTCCTTAACTAATAAAAAATGACTGCGCCCATTAACGTGCTCTCTCGTTAATGGGCGCAGCCATATTTTCACCTTTTCACCCTTTCACCTTTTCACCTTTAAAAGGCGATGCGTTGCTGCCTTTACTTATAAAACTTGTTGAGTTTATCCATTGCCTTATTAAAGGCGCGCGTATCTAATCGGTAGTTAGATACGGGATTCATGCGCGCATCGTAAACATCCAGACCGCCTTCTGCATTCTTTTCCAAGATAGAGTCGCCGCCAATGATAAAGGCATAGTTCAGGTTACTGCCCACGATATGCCACTTACGCGAGCTCTTGTCGGTGAGAAGATGCCCCATACTATAATCGGAAACGGGGTTTTTAACGCCCAAGTAGTTGTGCATCAGCGTAGGAACAATGTCGTAATGCGTGGTGCGGTGGCTATGTTTCTGCGGCTTTGCACCAGGGAAGTGGCAAATTAGCGGCACTCCAAGCTGCCATGCAGAGAAGTTGCCGTTGTGTCCCCAGTAGTTCTTTTTGTTTTCATTGAACTCCTGTCCGTGGTCGCCAGAAAGTATCACGATGGTGTTATCAAGCATGCCGCGCTGTTCTAATGTCTGGAAAATCTTGCCCAACAAGATGTCGTCTTGATGGCAAGTGTTAAGGTAGAGGTTAAAAAAGGGCGTCGGATCCATGTCGTTATTTAGCTTGGTATAATCGGCATAGGGCCATGCAGGTGCAAAGGGAACATTGTGTTTGGCATCGAGTTCAAAACTGTGCGGCAGGTCGAAAAAGACGAACGAGAATAGCGGACGTTTGCTTTTAAGGCGTTCTGGCAACTCGCCAATGAAATCGGAGCAGATGCGTTGGTCGCGTTCGAGCGACGTCTTGCCAGCCGTTTCCACCCTAACGCCCTTCACTTTACCAAACACCACCTTGGCAAAGTTGGGGTTGTATATGGGTGCCGAGGGATAAACACGTATGTCGTAGCCCAGCTGTTGCAAGCGGTCGATGAATACCGGACTAAGCCTTGCAGCCTCGAAATCTTCCCAATAATAGCAGGTAAGACCATAGAACAGGCCGAAAACACCACTACGTGTGCCGTTGCTGGCACTGAGATGATTGTCGAACCATTGCTGTTGTTGTGCCCATCGATAGGTATTGGGCATACATTGGGGCGTTAGCGAACGTTTGTTCCACGAGTCGAGCAACACCAATACGATGTTGGGTAAGCTGTCGGGACGTTCGGTTTGCAAGGCCTTTATGGGGTAAACAAGGGTTCCGTTGCCGCCCTTTTGCAGCATACGCGTGTCTACGGGAGCTTTAAAGCCTAGGTTCGTCATGAACGAATAGGCCGTTGTGGGGAAGTAATAAGGCAAGAGCTTGGCACTATGCACCACTGATGCCTGCGACATGAACGCGCCGTAGATATGCGTGAGGTGAGCAAAGAGGGTGCTACCTACCAGTGCACACACGCTGGCCACCACGTAGGCCTTGCCGCGTTTGCGCCAAACCCAACCCGAAAGCCAATAGGCACCATACACAACGCCAAGGAGTAAGAGGAAAAGGCCCACTTCTTTGAGGTAGAGCCATGTGTCGAAAGTGAATATTTCGCCCGCACCAGGACCGAAAACCATGTTCAACACAAAGCCGTTGATGTGGAAACGATAGATGGCATACACCTGTGCATCGAGAAAAACGAGCAATACCAGCAATACTACTAGCACAAAATGCACCACGCGGGCTATGCGCACACAGCCCGTACAGGCAATGAGCATATATATAAGGTATGGCGGAAGGGCCAAACAAGCGGCATGCGATAGGCACGACGCAAAGAAAAAGAGATAACCTAAGGGCGACATGATGTCGAGCGTGTTGCTGGTAAACAACACAAAGAGAAACTGAAAGGTTAGCAACAATACCGTGGCCGAAAAGAAAAGAAAGCCACGTTTAAGGGCTGTGCGCAAGGTTTGGTTTTGCATTATCGTTTTGTTTGATGGCCCTTTGGGGCAGATATGCGCTGCCGTGGGGCTTAGTGGATTTTGCGTTTTCAGTAGTATATAAGGCTGGTTCTAAAAGTTCCACGCTACTTTTTAATGGTTGTTTACCGAGTAATGCTTTGGTGGATGTTTAGAACCAGCCTTAAATCTGTATAAAAGTAAAGCTAATCATTTCCCCTTTCCCTTGAAATGGGGTGGGGGAATGTGCCCATTTATTGGCAAGCCAGTTCAACGGCCTTATCTACGGCCACAGAAATACCGTCGAGGTTTTTGCCACCTGCCGACGCATAATGGGGATGACCGCCACCGCCACCTTGGATAAGCTTGGCGGCCTCGCGGATAATTTGGCCTGCGTTCAGTCCGTGTTCGCTCACCACATCGTCGCTGAACATGATGCTAAGCAAAGGTTTGTCGTTGGCTGTTGAGCCGACAACGCACACCAAGTGTTGAGGGATGGCCTCGCTAACCTTAAACACCAGGTTCTTGGCTTGTTCGGCATTGATGGGCAAAACAGCCTTAACCACTTTCAGTCCGTTTACGTCTTTGGCGTTTGCAATAAGGCTATCTTTAAGTCTTTCTACGGCTTGTGCCGAGAATTTTTCTATCTCTTTGCGCATGGCATCGTGTTCTTCCATGTACTTAGCGATAACTCCTTGCAGGTCTTTGGCATTGTTAAAGAGGTTGCGAATGCCGCGAATAGTGTCTTCCAACGCGTACATAGCCTCCTCGCAACGCTTTCCTGTGAGGGCTTCTACACGGCGTATGCCGGCTGCCACGCTGCTTTCGCTAACGATTTTGAACATACCTATACGCCCCGTGCTGCGTGCATGGATGCCACCGCAGAACTCGCAGCTGGGTCCGAAACGCACAACGCGCACCGTATCGCCGTATTTCTCGCCGAACAAGGCCACTGCCCCCATCGCCTTAGCCTCTTCTAAGGGTGTATTGCGGTGCTCGTCGAGTGGCAGATCTTGTCGAATAAGGTCGTTTACAAGGCGTTCCACCTCGCGAAGTTCTTCGTCTGTAACCTTTTGGAAGTGCGAAAAGTCGAAACGCAACGTGTCGGGAGCTACAAATGATCCCTTTTGTTCAACGTGTTCGCCAAGCACAGCCTTCAAGGCATAGTCAAGCAGGTGGGTTGCCGTGTGGTTGGCAGCACTTGCTTCGCGCTTGTCTGTGTCCACACAAGCCATAAAGTCGGCCTTGGGGTCTTTGGGCAACGCCTTCACGATGTGTATGCTTTGGTTGTTTTCGCGCTTTGTGTCGATGATGTCCACGGTCTCTTCGCCGTTCACCAGCACACCGCAGTCGCCTACTTGTCCGCCCATTTCGCCATAAAATGGCGTGTTGTCTAACACCAACTCAAAGTAAGTATTTTTCTTTTGCGTAACTTGACGATAGCGAAGTATGCGACATTCGTACTCCGTATAGTCGTAACCCATGAAGTTTTGTTCGCCTTCGCGCAACACAACCCAATCGGAATTTTCCACCGCAGCGGCATTTCGTGCGCGTTCTTTTTGCTTTTGCATCTCCACATCAAACTGGGCGGCGTCTACTTGCAGCCCGTTTTCGCGGCAGATAAGCTCTGTAAGGTCGAGCGGAAAGCCGTAAGTGTCGAACAGGCGGAAGGCTTGCGTGCCGTCGAGCGTGGTTTTTCCCTCGGCTTTCAAGCGTTCCATCTCATCGTTCAGCATCGAGATGCCCTTTTCAAGCGTGCGAAGAAAAGCGTCTTCCTCTTCTCTCATCACGCGACCGATAAGTTCGCGCTGTGCTTTCAGTTCGGGATAGGCCTCGCCCATCTCGTGGATGAAGGTGGGCAACAGCTTAAACATGAAGGCCGAACGTTGGCCCAAGAAGGTGTAGGCATAGCGAACGGCGCGGCGAAGGATGCGGCGAATAACGTATCCTGCCTTGGCATTGCCTGGCAATTGTCCGTCGGCAATGGAGAAAGCCACGGCTCTAAGATGGTCGGCAATCACGCGCATGGCCACGTCTACCTTCTCGTCTTCGCCGTATTTCAGGCCCGACAGCTGCGAAATCTCTTGTATAACGGGTTGGAAAACATCGGTGTCGTAGTTAGATGTTTTGCCTTGCAGCGAGCGAACAAGGCGCTCGAATCCCATACCCGTATCAATAACGTGCATGGGCAGGGGCTGCAACGAACCGTCGGACTTACGATTAAACTGCATAAACACAATGTTCCATATTTCGATAACCTGCGGATTATCCTTGTTTACGAGGCTTGCGCCAGGCACTTCGGCCTTTTCTTCGGCCGAACGCGAGTCGAGATGTATCTCCGAACAAGGGCCACAAGGACCCGTTTCGCCCATCTCCCAGAAGTTGTCGTGCTTGTTTCCGTTGATGATATGGTCGGCAGGTAGGTGCTTTGCCCAATACTCTGCGGCCTCGTCGTCGCGTGCAATGCCCTCTTCTTCGCTGCCTTCGAACACCGTAACATAGAGGTCTTGCGGATTAAGATGCAGCACATCTACAAGATATTCCCACGCATAGTCTATGGCCTCGCGCTTAAAATAGTCGCCAAAGCTCCAATTGCCCAACATCTCGAACATGGTGTGATGGTAGGTGTCGTGGCCAACCTCTTCCAAATCGTTGTGCTTTCCGCTTACGCGAAGACACTTTTGCGAGTCGGCCCTGCGGCGTGGTTCGGGGTCGCGTGTGCCCAAAATGATGTCCTTCCATTGGTTCATGCCTGCGTTTGTGAACATCAATGTGGGGTCGTCTTTAATCACCATGGGGGCCGAGGCCACTATTTTGTGTCCTTTCCCTTCAAAAAAATGTTTGAAGGAGTCGCGTATTTCGTTCGCTGTCATCATCGTTTATTATCTTGAATTTTATTGTTTACCTCATATTTTATGAAACCCGAATAAGAACGCTAAACAAGGCTTACAACAGGGTTGTAAGGGCCATTCTTTGGTTTAAGTTGCAAAATTACAACATTTTTTTCAAATGCACGTTGTTCAAGTGGTTATATTATGCTGTTTGTTAATGTTGGTTTACGCCTTGATTTTATTTTTTCCAAAGATTGGAAAAACCAAAGATTTGTCGTAATTTTGCATCATGAGAGAGAGCTAAATGTAACTTCGTCCAGGATAACTTAGTTACCATTACAGGTTTTAAACGTGCACAGGCAAGCCTGTGGCATGTTGTTATGAACACGAAACGATGTATAACGAACGAAGGACTATTCCCAAATTCCCCCCCACAAAGGGCCAAAAGCTAACCCATCATGGTATTGAAGACTGATAGAAACCTAAAGTTGTACTACTCGATTAAGGAGGTGAGCGACATCATCGGCGTTAACGAGAGTACGTTGCGGTATTGGGAAACCGAACTTCCGCAGCTAAAACCGCGCACCGCTATGGGGTCGAAGGTGCGACAATACACGGAAAGAGACATCGACCTATTAAAGAACATCTACACGTTGGTTAAGGTGAGAGGTTTTAAAATTGCCGCCGCACGTAAGATGATAAACGAAAATCGTGAAGGCGCAAACAAAAGTACGCACGTACTTAACACGCTTCTCTCGGTTAGGGACGACTTGCGTGCCCTGAAAAAAGAACTAGACGGACTGGTGTAAAAGACAAAAACATAGATACGCCCATAAATAAAGGCCACACAATAGGCCTGTAACAATGGCATCTACCCTAAAAGCAAAAAGGCTTCCTGCAAATAGCAAGAAGCCTTTTTTCTATGTCTATGCCAAACTAGGCTGCTTTCTTTCTCCAAGCTAGTGTACGGCTTAGCATATTCGAGCCTTACTTCTTGGCCTCCAATTCGCCCAAGTAGCGTTCGGCCTCCAATGCGGCCATACAGCCCGAACCCGCTGCAACAACTGCTTGGCGATAAACGGGGTCGGCACAATCGCCCGCCGCAAACACGCCTGCAACATTGGTTCGGGGTGTTCCGGCAACGGTTTTGATGTAGCCTATCTCGTCGAGGTCGAGCCAATCTTTAAACACATCGGTGTTGGGCTTGTGCCCAATGGCCAGGAAAAAGCCGTCGATGGGCAAGTCGTAGCGTTGTTCGTCGGCCTCGCCCTTGCGCTTTACGAGGTGCGCGCCCTGCAAGCCGTCTTCGCCATAAAGGCCTAACGTGTTGTGTTCGTATAGGATTTCGATTTTGGGATTGCTCTCAACGCGTTTCTTCATCACATCTGATGCACGCAAGAACGGCTTACGTACAATCATATATACCTTCGAACAGAGTCCTGCAAGGTAGCTGGCCTCTTCGCAAGCCGTGTCGCCACCGCCCACAACAGCCACTATTTTGTTGCGATAGAAAAAGCCGTCGCAAGTGGCGCATGCGCTAACGCCTTGGCCCGAATACTTCTCTTCGTCGGGCAAGCCAAGGTATTTGGCCGATGCGCCCGTGGCGATAATCACCGTTTCGGCCTCTATCTCTACACCGCGATCGGTGGTAACAACGTATGGTTTGCTGCTGAAATCAACCTTGGTAATTTCTCCGTCGCGAATGTCGGCGCCAAAGCGGGCAGCCTGTTCGCGCAGTTCCACCATCATTTGGTTGCCGTCCACTCCCTTGGGGTAGCCGGGGAAGTTCTCGATTTCTGTTGTTTGGGTGAGTTGTCCGCCCGTTTGCATTCCGCAATATTGCACAGGACTTAGGTTGGCCCTTCCTGCATAGATGGCCGCAGTGTAGCCAGCCGGACCGCTACCCACGATGAGGCAGCGCGTATATTCTCTTTTTTCCATAAATGATTTGTTTTTAAATTGGGATGTACCCGTTATGTAAACATTGTGCAAACAATGTGCCAAAAGGGTGTTTCGTGAGGTTTACCGATGGTTTAAGATGCGAAAAGGAGTTAAAGAGTGCGCCCAACGTGCCACCATACTTGCTGTATGGGTTGTTGAAAAACCGCATTGCCTACCCTTACCTTATATATATGTAGGTGTATGGGCGCAGTTTTTTTAGCATCTCTCTTTAACTCCCCTCGCGCTCAGTGCTTACGCATTAAAGGCATATTCTAAAAATTCCCCGCAAAGGTTCATTCTTTGTTCCTAGTATTGCTCTTCACTGTCTTTTTGCTTTTATCTGGCATCTTTTGCTTTCTCTTTCAGTCGCATAGTTCACTATGCTCCTTTAAGAAGTAAGCAAAACCTGCTCAGCTAAAAGCTAAAAATACAGCAAAGGCAATTTTTAGAACCTGCCTAGAGCAGTTCTTCAATCTTCTTGCTCACGTTTTCAAGGCTTTCGGTGGGTTCGAAACGAGCCACCACAAGTCCTTGCTTATTAACGAGGAACTTGGTGAAGTTCCATTTGATGTCAGCTTTTTCCTTATAGTCGGGGTCTTCCTTAGAAAGAATCTCGTCGAGTACGGGTGTTAGCTTGTGGTTGGGGTCCCAGCCGGCAAAGCCCTTTTGCTCTTTAAGGTACTTGTACAGCGGGTCGGCATCGTCGCCATTAACCTTTATCTTCTTGAAACGTGGAAATTCGGTGCCATAAGTCAGCTTGCAAAACTCGTGAATGCTTTCGTCTGTGCCGGGAGCTTGCTGTCCAAACTGATTGCAAGGGAAGTCTAGAATGGTGAAACCCTTGGCATGGTATTTTTCGTAGATAGCCTCCAATTCTTCGTATTGCGGTGTAAAGCCGCACTTTGTTGCGGTGTTAACGATGAGGATAACCTCGTTGGCATACTCTCTCAAAGACACTTCGCCACCTTTTCTGTCTTTAACGGCGAAATCGTATACTGTTTTCATTTCCAAATAATGTGTTTAATGTTATTCAATTTAGCGCCTTTTAGCGCGTCTACAAAGATAACAATTATTATTGAAACGGCACTTTGAAAATACCTACATTAACATTATTAGGGGAAATTCCCCCGAACGATAGGCAAAGCCCTACACCAAAATAGACGAACCACCCATGCACACGACCACATGATTGCGTAACTTTGCAACAGAAACAAAAAAACGAATAGGATTATGAAGAGCGTAAAGAACATAGGCATAATGGCTGCTCTTGCCGTTGCCACAATATTTGTTACGAGTTGCGAAATAGACAACTACTACGAAGACAACACTTACCGACGTTACAGTTGGTGGGACGACAGCTACGAATATCCTTCTAACGACTTGCTTGCAATGGCTCAAACGTTGCGCGGACACTGGGACGGACGGTTTGTGGCTCGCGGAGTGGATGCCTACGGCAATGCAGGAACAAAAGTGTATTACACAGATATTGAGTTCGACCAATACAACTCGAACGCCATTTATGGGCGCGGAAGGCAGGTTGACTATGAAGGACGGAACGACCCAAACCCATTTAGGCGCAGCTTTTCGTGGCGTATCGACACGCGTACGCGGGCAATTGTCATCACCTACGACAATAATTACACGATGACCATCGCTTATAGCGAACTAAGTCTCAACGATAATGCCTTTGAAGGTGTGATGCGCGGCGCAAACGAAACAGACGAATTTGATTTCAGAAGGTACACGCTAGCCAAAAAAGGCACGGTAGACTTGTCGGAACTAACCGACACCACAAACACAAAATAAACCTCCACCAAAAACAGTAATAACAAAAACAAGGCAACAAGTAAGTGGCTTACGCGGCCGAATGGCCCAAACAAGAAACAAGTTTCATGCCAAATAGTTTGTAAATAAGTTGTGAAAATGCGCGCGGACGAGCAAATAAGCCCGTCCGTTTTTTTTGGTTGTGTGCCTTGTGGTATTACAAACTGATAAGCTCAACGCCTTATAAACTCGCCCACTTCTTAACTCGAAAACTCAACAACGTATAACCTTAGTAACCCATAAACTTAACAGCTCACAGCCTTAGCAGCTGATAAACTCACGAACTTAACAACTCGAAAACTCAACAACTTATTGCCTTAGTAACCCATAAACTCAACAACTCACAGCCTTAGCAGCTGATAAACTCACAAACTTAACAACTCGAAAACTCAACAACTTATTGCCTTAGTAACTCATAAACTCACAACCTCAATACCTCATAAACTTTCAACCTTACGAACTAATAACCTTGCAAACTCAACAACTCATAAGCTTACAACCTTACAAACTCAGAAACTCAACGCTTCAGATGTGTGAAAATACTTTACAAAAGGCGTCTTGTTCAACACCCCCTTCTAGCGAAAATATTGGTTATTATTCGGGCAATTTGCCGTATTTTGCAAGTTTTCGGACTTCTCTTTTTGTCTATTTTTGCGTAAAGCACCCGCATTTAGTACCATTTTACCTTTCTAGTTTGGTCGTCAGCCCATTATTATTTACGCCCAATTACCCACTTTTAGCCACGAAAATGCCACTTTTCAAGGTGCATTTTGCCCCTTTTGAGCTATGTTTTAATGGTTCAAAGAGGTTTTGTCTATACCATTTGCAGTGAATATTTATGCTTTTCGCCTCGCATTTAGCACCATTTTGCACTGCGTTTAGCACCAAAACGCCTTGCGTTTAGCAGCAAAATGCACTGCGTTTTGCACCAAAATGCACTGCATTTAGCACCAAAACGCCATGCGTTTAGCAGCAAAATGCACTATATTTAGCAAAAAATAGGTTCTTCCGTTAAATGCGTAGACGCCTATCATGCAATGCATATAGTCTTAAT
>CALIZL010000089.1 GCA_938028745.1 uncultured Prevotella sp. | reverse complement strand
TGCAAGCGAAGAAGAAATCGCAACACTTCTTTGTGGACAGATGATTGGTTTATTGGTCCGAAGTAATCTCAACCTTCCTTCCCTTCCGCCTTTTCGCTAAAAGACCTCATTTTATCGCGCATTGCCCTTACGAAGAAATACAATTCTTCTTGTATTCTAAACGCCAACCACGAAAAGCGGAGGGGCATATACCCAAATTTGCGCGTATCTTTGCCACTAAGCAAAGACAGGTCGATGTCTTGCCAAGCCGCTTTCAGACGCTTTTTCACCGTTTGTTGCTCTGTTCGCGACAATTGCCGCCGCGTTTTGTAGTACTCATAATATAGGTCTACAACCGTTAGCCACCGCATGTTTTCAAATCGTGCGCAAAGGAAACGGGTGTCGGTATGGCTCAGCAAAAATTGTTTCAAGCTTTTGTAAGCGTCCAAACGATAATACTTATTCAGGTTAGGTGCATGCGTTGCCGACTCCACATGCTGGCGATAGAAATACTTTCCCGCGCATTGCGCCACCTCTCGCGATGCCCAATAATGCACGCGCGTGGTGTTTTCGTCGCTATACACAGGGCTACTCTCATCGTAAGGATATTGTAGATGTATCGCACGCCTTATCATATAAAGCCCATGAATGCGCCAATCAAGGCTCAATTCGCAAGCACGAAGACCACTTATACGATTAAACGGCATCGAGTTATACCGCCGTTGGCGCGTGTATGTGTCCAAAACATCGTCGCGTTCGGCAATGATAAAGTCGAAAAGCACACAATCCACCCCTTGTTCTGTGTCGAGCACCTCGGCAGCAAGCTGCAAAGCGTCGGCCGAAAGCCAATCGTCTGAATCGACCATGCACACGTATTCGCCCGTAGACATGGCCAAAGCCACGTTGCGTGTGTGCGAAATGCCTGAGTTTTTAGCCAGCGTCGCCACCTTCAATCGGCTGTCCTTCGCGGCATATTCGTTCAGCAACGCCAGTGAATTATCGGTCGAGGCGTCGTCTACACATACCACCTCAATGTCTTTCAAACTTTGATTTAACAGCGAGTCGAGACACGTTCGCAGATATTTTTCCGCATTATACACGGCAACCAGTACAGAAACTTTGGGCATTATCTTTGTATTTCTAAGTTTTAATGTTTGGTTTTCTTTCGCAATGCACCAACCGACAGGTACGAACTGATGCCAACCAACGCAAGACCAACGAGGCAATAAACCGACATGTTGTGCACAAAGGTGGTGGCATAGGCCAGCATAAGCCAGGGCAACTGCAAGCCGATGTTGCGGAAAACGCTGCGGCGCATGCGATAGCCGAACTTCTTTTGCACCACACACGCCACCAAAACGAGGTTAAGCAGCCCCATTACCGACAGGCACAAGCCCACGCCCCACAATCCGCCTAAGTGCATTCCGCCGATAACGGCCGCCACAAAAGCCAAGTCGTAGGCCACTTCGAGCAGCAGGTAGGTTCGCGAATCGCCCTTTGCCAGCGCGATATATTCTAACGGAAGACTTATCGCCCGAAGGAAAATGTTGAAACTAAGCACCTGAACCATGACCACAACCCCAGCAAAGGCACTGCTATACAACAGCGGAACAAGAACGGGCAACGCCAAAACGAACACCACCAACAATGGGCCAACAATGAGCAAGCCCACCTCTATTTGTCGGTTTACAAGCACGTTCATGGTATATTGCAAGCGGTTTACAGCCGAAATGCGCGGAAAAAAGTCGGCCTCTAACGCCGAAAACAGCGTGGAGGCATACACCACAGAAAGCATATAGCCGGCATTATATAGGCCAACGGTTTCGATTGAGGCCGTGTTGTTAAGAAAACTACGGATAAAAAGGTCGGCTCCGTTGCCCAATATGCCTGCTAGCGTAAAAGCCAAACCCAGCTTTATCATCACACTACCCGAACGAAGATGCTCGCTGTTCCAATTTAGTCGCAGCGGAAATGCCTTGAACGAGCAAGTTGCTGTTGCGCCCATCTGCACCAAAGCCGCAACTATAAGCGACGGAACGATGGCTGCCTCGCGATAGATATAGTACAAGGGAATGGTTATCAAGATGGTAAGTGCCAGACTGGCAATGGTAAGTTGGGCCAGACTTCGCAGCATTCGCGCGCCTTTCAATATGGCCGTCTCGCCCACGGTAATGCACGAAAGGGCCACAACAGGCGAAAGCAGCAAGAAATCTACGGTGTGAACGCTGTCAGAAAACGTGATCTGGCTGAGCCATACGCTAAGTGCCAGGCACAACGACATACCCAAGAAACCCGTTAAGAAAGCCCAAAAGCGGAGTGTGGAGACAGCCAAGTCGAGGCGTTGGCCATCGTTTGCCTCGTAAGCCTCCGACACATTGCGCACCCCACTAACGCCCAACCCCATGTTTGCCGTGTTGGTAAGCAGGGTAATGGCCGAATTGAACAGGGAGATAATGCCCACACCGGCGGGTCCAATAAGCACGGCCACCAACTTGTTTCGGATAATCCCCAAGCCGATTGTCACCCCCTGAACACTGCCGAACACACCCATATATTTTAGTATGTGCGCATAGCCGTTTGTCTTTTCCTGTTGTTTCATTCTTAAATCTAGTAAAAAAGAAGTGGTTTTAAGCCTTCGTCTGCCCTCAGCTTTCTCTGCAACGCATCTGTACAAAGCCCTTTGTAGTGGGGCTACAAGCCATTTGTAGTAGCACTACAAGCCGTTTGTAGTGTCTGTACAAGCCGCTTGTAGCCCCACTACAAGGCACTTGTATTGGCGCATGCCTAGGCAGGGTGCAGCTTTGCAGCTTACAGGCGATTATTTACAATAACCCAATCTTTTTTACTATAACAACGAAAAATTTTGGTCATTATTACTTTTTAATGTAACTTTGTAAATAAAACATCATGCAAATAAGTGTTGTCATACCTGTATATAACATGCTGCACACACTCGACCGCTGTGTAGAGAGCGTGCTCAAACAGACGTTTGACAATATGGAAGTGCTGCTTGTTGATGATGGTTCTACCGATGGTAGCGCGCAAAAATGCGATGCGTGGGCCGAAAAAGACAGCCGAATAACGGTGCTGCACCAACCCAATGGCGGACTGAGCAAGGCTCGCAACACGGGCATCGCCCATGCCAAGGGCGACTTCTTGGCCTTTGTAGATGCCGACGATGCTATCGCGCCCAACACATTTCAGGCCGCCGCCGATGCCTTTGCGCAACATCCGCAATGCAACATCGTGGAGTTTCCCGTGTTGAAGGGTTGGCTTTCGCAACACGAGCAGCTGCTCACCTTTGCCGAACAAGAGCATCATGCGCCAGCCCTTTATTGGTATGAAGAGCAAGGCTACCTGCATGCTTATGCTTGGAACAAGCTGTGGCGCGCCAATCTCTTTGCCGATGTGCGGTTTCCCGAAGGAAAGGTGTTTGAAGACCTTATCACCACGGCGCGCCTTTTGGCCAAAGCAGGCAACATACTTACCATTAACCAAGGCGCATACCACTACTGGCTGAACCCCGAAGGCATCACCCAAAAGGCCAGTGCCTACGAATTGGCGCAACTGTTGGTGTGGAACATGCGCGTGCGAAAAAGCATCATCCCGCCCAACGGCTGCACAAGCGAGGCCCAGGCACGCTTTCACCTGCATTTGCTTAACATGCAAATAGACCTTTACCGCAAAGGCGACACCACCATTAGGCTGGCTCGGCATCCGCTAAGTTGGCACTTCGTGCTAAAAGCCCCGATGCCCTTTGCCACGCGCGCCAAAGCTTTTTGGGTTAAGGTTTTCGGCATAAAGAGTCTATGCCAGATACATCTATTGTTACACCGTTTCATGAAAACAAAATGATTAGCTTTATCATTCCCTATCACAACGAACCCTTAAACATGCTCAGGCAATGCCTGGACAGCATCTTGTCGCTGTCGCTGAGCAATGAAGAGCGCGAAATTATTGTCGTTGACGATGGTTCGGACTATTCGCCCATCAACGACCTGCGCGACATTCAAGACCACATTATCTACGTTAGACAAAAGAACGGCGGACTAAGCCATGCCAGAAACACAGGTCTAAGACTCGCCACTGGCGAGTATGTGCAATTTATCGATGCCGACGACTACTTGTTGCGCGCACCATACGAGCACTGTCTAGACATCATGCGCTATCAAGAACCCGACGTGGTGATGTTTAATCAGACACAAAACACCCCCAAAAACGTTCCCACACACTATGAAGGGCCCATAGACGGAGCACGCTATATGCGCCACAACAATCTGCATGCAGCAGCCTGGGGCTACCTTTTTAAACGCCAGCTTGCCGGTTCGTTGCGCTTTCGGAAAGGCATATACCACGAAGACGAGGAGTTTACGCCACAGCTATTGCTGCGTGCCGAACGCGTATTTGTTACCAACGCCCACGCCTATTTCTACCGAAAGCGCGAGGGTTCTATCACACAGCGAAACGACATCAAGAGCGTTGCCAAACGGCTAAGCGACTTGGAAGACGTTATCATGCAGCTAAAAAAGATGGCGGCAACAGGACCAACGGCCAACAGAGATGCTTTGCAAAGACGTGTGGCACAGCTAACGATGGACTATCTGTACAAGATTATCGTAGACACGCGGTCGCCTAGGCATCTGGAAAAATGCGTGGCGCGCCTGCATCGCAATGGTCTGTTCCCTCTTCCCGACAAGCCTTACAGCCAAAAATACCAATGGTTCAGACGCTTTACCAACTTCAAGGCTGGCAGGCGCTTACTTTGTAGGCTGTTACCAAAGGTTGTTTCATGAAGATTTTACTGCTAGGCGAATACAGCAACGTGCACAATGCCTTGGCCCAAGGGCTGCGACAGCTGGGACATCAAGTTACGGTGGCCTCTAACGGCGACTTTTGGAAAGACTATCCGCGCGACATCGACCTCAAACGCACTGCGGGGTTGTGGGGCAAAATTAGCTTTTCCCTTCGTCTTTTGTGGGCGTTACCCAAGTTGCGAGGCTATGATGTGGTGCAGCTTATCAACCCCATGTTTGTAGAAATGAAGGCCGAAAGGCTGTTTTCGCTGTACCGCTATCTGCGTAAACACAACAAGCGCGTGTTTCTTTGCGCCTTTGGCATGGACTATTATTGGGTAAACGAATGCCGAACACGCAAGCCTTTACGATATAGCGACTTTAACCTTGGCAACGAACTGAGGCAAAACGAAGATGCTTTAAAGGAAACAGCCGACTGGATTGGTACGAGCAAAGAACGACTGAACAAGTATATCGCACACGACTGCGATGGCATCATTACCGGGCTTTACGAGTATTGGGTATGCTATCAGCCGCTTTTCCCCCATAAAACCGTTTTCATCCCCTTCCCCATTAAGATGCCATGTCCGCCTGCAACCATCGCACCCATTGGGCAAAAAGTTAAGATTTTCATTGGCATCAACAAGTCGCGGCATGCCTATAAGGGCACCGACGTGATGTTGGCTGCCGCCCTTCGGCTGGTGGAAAAGCACACAAACGAAGTGGAATTGGTGAAGGTAGAGTCGGTTCCCTTTGCCGAATACCAACGACTGATGGTAAACAGCGACCTTATTTTAGACCAACTATACAGCTATACCCCATCCATGAACCCCCTTTTGGCCATGAGCAAGGGCATTGTTTGCATTGGCGGAGGCGAACCAGAGGGTTACGAACTGCTAGGCGAAACGCATTTGCGCCCCATAATAAACGTGCTGCCAAACGAAGAAGACGTGTACGCAAAGCTACAACTGGCCATTGCCGACAAGGAGAAACTGATGCAATGCAAGCGCCAAAGCGTGGAATACGTAGCCAAACACCACGATTATGTAAAGGTGGCACAACAGTATGTGCAGCTATACACGGCAGAACTAGCCGCCAATGTGCCACCAGAAGAGTAAGTTTATGACTTGGTAAGTTTATTAGTTGATGAGTTTAAGCCTTATCGCTTTATGGCTCATACTACGAAATTCCGAGCTTACCACAGAGAAAAAGGCAGATGACATAAGAACTCACCACCCTTCAAACTCAAAAACTCATCAACACATAAACAAACTTATAAACTCGTAAACTCAAAAAATAACAAACTCATGAAGTCAAAAAACCAATGAACTCAAAAACTAAACTCATGAATTCACAAACTCATCAACTTATAAACAAGCTGCTTCTGCTTTCGTTTTTCATTGTCGGCACAACAGCAAAGGCACAAGACATTATCGAAACTTTCGATTATGCCAATTATACCAATACCGACAAGCAAAGTAAGCATTGCCAACTTATTTTTCCGAAAGGCGAAGGCAAAGGCAACCCAACAGTAAACCCCAAAACACATACACTATTGCTCAACCCTGGCAACAGAATGCTAGGAAAGTCGCTTTCCAACAAGTGCATCACTAAGGTAGTACTGCATGTTGCCAAAGGTAGCGCCCCACTTCATGCGGCACAATTCATCACCCCTTCGGGCTATTTCAAACAAGAAGAGCAGGCATGGGTGGGGCAATCGCGCCAAATGGAAATAACAAACAATAGTCTAGAGGTATTGAGGATTGAACGTATCGAGGTGCATTTGGCCGACGTTTCGCCTAAACAGCCAACAACGATAAGCTTTGCCCAACCGGCATACGACTTCTTTAAAGGCGACAAACTGCCTGTTCCGCATATCGAAGGTGCCGATGACAACAACCTGATATACCTTTCGGGCAATAATAAAATTCTGGAACTCGATGCCGACGGCACAAACGCCACACCCATTTCAACTGGTGAAACCACGCTAACGGCCGTTTATTTGGGTAACGAGAGATATGAACCCTGCATGACCACATGTGCGATAAGGTGTTGGAGCGGCATTAAAGGGGCTGCAAACATTCGTGATTTTAATAAGAAACACGACACAGAAAACCTTTACAACCTTTCTTTAAACGCAGCCCAAGTGGTGTACGTTCGCGATAAGTGGGCATTCGTTCAAGATAAAACGGGGTGTTTGGCTTTAAAGTTCAACAACGCCATGCCCTTTCAAACAGGCGATGTGTTGTCGGGCTTTGTACTTGGTAAGTTCGTGAGAAACTTTTTCCCCGCATTGATGGTTGAAAACGACGGTACAGACCACGTCCAAGTAGAACATAAAGAACCAGCGACACCGCCCGAATTGGATTGCACGAAACTAAACCTGGACGATTGCGTCTTTGGTTATCAGCCTAATGTTGCGGTAAGGGCAAAATACAGAACAGGTAAAGCGGAACTAATGGTGAATGGGCAAAGCTTAGAGTTGCTCCATGCATTTGGCATAAAGTTTACCTTACCGACCAAACAAACCTATCACACACTCACGGGCCTGTTCTATACCTTTAAAGAGGGGGAAATTTACTTTATCCCACTACAACGCGATGGAATAAGGAAAGAATTTGTTTTGGACGAAAAGAAACCACAAAACTCCATTATAACGACAACGAACACTGCTGTTGTAGTTAAACGGAAACTGAAAGCAGAACGATGGAACACCATTTGCCTTCCGTTCGACATGAGCACAGCTGAACTAAAAGAGACCTTCGGAGAACATATCTTGATGGCGTTCGCGGCTGTTTCAGACAATATACTGCGATTTAAGCCCGTAAAGCAACTACAAGCAGGCGTGCCTTATCTACTAAAAACCGCCAACAACATTAAGTCGTGGACAATGCCAAACACCGACATTATCGCCCCTAATGCCAGTATGGTTACGCACGATGGGGTGTCGTTCTGTGGAACGTATAACGCTAAAGAACTAGCAGCCGACGATACCGAGCAGTTTTTACAAGGCAATAAGCTATTCTTACCTGCCAACAACGCTCGCACAATGCCTGGGCTAAGGGCTTATTTTAAGTTTACTTCTGCCGCAGCAGCGAAAGAATACCAATTCGTAGCCGACGAGACAACCGCTGTTGAAGTCCCGCATAAAGAACAGCGCGATGAAGAAAACGAGACATGGTACACGCTAGACGGAAGGAGCATTAAGGCACACCAGCGAAAAGCGGGCCAGGTATATGTACGGCGAAACAAGAAAATACTAATTCGGTAGATTATAGATGTGGTCTATGTCTTAAACATTCTCATCACATAACAAACAGCAAATAATCATCCTATGAAAAAGAACATCTATAAAAAACCAACTATTGGTTTGCTATGTATTAAGGTTATGTTCCTATGCGGCTCGAAAAACGCAAGCCTAAGCCCTGGCACAGAACGTGGAGACGCATCGGAAGCCGATGCAAAGCGAGCCACAGACTTCGACATCTACGAAAATAACGACATGTAATAAAACGGACACATTGCGGTTCATACTATCCCTAATGCCTCTTGATAGCTATCGTAGAAATGGCTAACAAATGGCCAATATCGGATGTAACAACCTAACAATTAAATGATTGTTGCATTGCGTCAGCTCAGCAACCTCCACACATACCAATACTATTGTGTTGCGCATTTAGGTGCATTTTTCCTTAACGGCACATCACAAATTAACATTCCTAACCAGTCATATTTGTATAAAAAAGTGCGGTAGTATTAAAGTAAATGTGTAACTTTGTAGCCGTAATACCAGAAAACGAATGCCTATGATAATATA
This sequence comes from uncultured Prevotella sp., assembly GCA_938028745.1. Taxonomy (GTDB): domain Bacteria; phylum Bacteroidota; class Bacteroidia; order Bacteroidales; family Bacteroidaceae; genus Prevotella. Next base: position 677 of record CALIZL010000089.1, on the reverse strand, counting down.
ATAACATGTTACAGACACGAAGGTAATGAAGTGTAAGCATCATCATTATTTCACCCATTCTACACTTGGGTGGCACTAGTTGTCCGCACTTTGTTAATCGTCTCCCTACTGCCCTTGGACAACTCAAACTTTAATAAATTATATCAATCAAAGAACATGAAAACATTAGGATTTGTCGGAATAGTTGTGCTCGCCATCGTTTTGTGCGTAAAAATAGCTGTAAACTCAAACGAAGACAATGAACAGGAAGGCATAATCTGGAATAAACAATACACAGAAGAAGCTAGGAAAAAAGCCGCACTATTCCTAAATGTGCGGGTTACGTTTAATGCAGATGGCACAGTTACTTATAGCAACAGCCCCGAATGGAGCGATGCCCGCAGTAACCTAGTAGACAATAAGTCGAAAACAGAGTACAGCAAAGGCGATAGACCTCATGGAAATCAAGAGGGTTCTTCCTCCACCAACGACAGCCCAGAGCTATGGGATTGCTATGATGTCGACCTGAACAATGGCGTTTTCTGGGCCGACTAACTTTCCCTCTCAGCATAATGCAGCATCTTAATACCACAACTCACTTAAAATTGCATTATAAGCATCCAACTCAACCCTCCCAAAACGAAAAAGCCCCGAGTGCGGATGTCGCGCTCGGGGCTTTCGTATTGAAAAAAGGCGGC
>CALIZL010000088.1 GCA_938028745.1 uncultured Prevotella sp. | reverse complement strand
TATTGTATCTTTGTCCAGTACTTCGTACATGAGAGGAGTGTTTATCTTGGTTTTTTACAGTACAAAGATGATAAACTCCTCTCAATTTGTAGAGATTTAAAACGTCTAGATGACTTCAATTTTATAAAATGTTGCCAAAATGATTTCTACCGATAAAATAAAAAATAAAATAGTATGCATACTTGTATTATGTGCTACAATTTATATGCCTGTGTTTGGACAAGCAGTCCCTTTCAAATTATGGGGTAAAATAATGACAAAAGCAGGGAAACCTCTCGTAGATGTCAATATAATTATCTATTTTACTAATGATTTGAATAATATCGCAGCATATTGTATATCAGATGAAAACGGGGCTTATTCTATAGAAAGTGCATATAAAGGTGATAGCATAAAAGTGATAGCTACAGGGCTCAACATAGGCAACTATACTGCCTACATACCTTCCAAAACAAGAGAATTTAATATCATCGTAGAAGAAAAAACATTTATACTAAAAGAAATTGTAGTGAAAAGTACTAGATTATATGCTCAAGAAGACACTATCAATTACAACGTTTCATCATTTCTTTCTAAAAATGAACTTTCTCTTGGTGACGTGTTAAAAAAGATGCCTGGAATTACTGTTGGTGAATCAGGTGAAATTTCCGTAAAAGGAAAGCCTGTTAAGCATTTATATATAAAGGGATGGATATGATGAAAGACCGCTATGGTATAGTCACCAACAACATAGATCCAAATGCGATTGCTACTGTTCAAGTTTTTCAGAACCATCAAGATATTAAGGCTTTAAAAGGTTTAACAGAAGAAGATAAAGCCTCTATAAATTTGAGACTTCGTAAGGGAGTTAAAGGGGTGTTCAATGTTATTGCGACGCTAAGTGGTGGTGCTGAAAGAAAAATGCTATGGAATAATAATTTGATGGCAACCCTTTTCAAAAAGAATAGTCAGTTTTTTGCCATTTACAAGGGAAATAACACGGGTAAAGACCTTTGTAGTGAACTACAATCGTTTGATTTTAGGGACACAGACAGTCCTATGCTCACTCAGATTAGCTTTCTTATCCCCCCGGAGATAAGTAAAGAAAAATACTACTTCAATCGTTCACATTCTTTTAACTATAATAATGTTTATCGTGTTGGTAGAGATGCCGAACTTGCTCTCAATGCAGCTTATTATACCGACAGCGAAAATCGAAATAGCCAAACTACAGTACAACATCTCCTGCCTGATAATACCACCATAGCTTTTAACGAAATCAGCAATGGCAAAAAAAAAGAGCACATGGCATACTTAGACTTCAGCATTGAAAGCAATAAAAAAATGAATTACCTAAAGGAACAAATCAGATTAAACTATCAGAGAGAGCACTATTCAATGAATATAGTCAATAAAGAGCAAATCATCCAAAATAGTGCTATGGATTATTTTAATACAAGTAATTACCTACACTGGATAAAAAGAGGAGACCACGAGAAAGGTATGGAAATAAATTCGAAGACCGGTTTTTCACAAAGGCCACATTGGCTTGGTGTTAATATTGATTTATTCAACGAAGACAGTATCAGCATTTCAAAGGGGCTATACCAGCATGCTAAAACACGCAACTTTTACACAGAGAATACGATGAGGTTTCTCCAAGCCCTTATTATTGGACCTGTCCAAATTCATCTTGTTACAAATATGAATGTCCATCACGACCGATTGGAAAGTCAGCTTTCTCGTTTATTAGAAAACGATATAACAACATTATTTGCTGCTAATAACCTTAGCATGACTCGTTTTAATGCAGGTATGGGAGTAGAATGTTTCGTGAAATTCCGGCGATTTTCTATAGATGCATATTCCCCAATATTGTATCAACATTGCATTTTAAAAGAAATAAACGGCAAAACATTGAGCACCAAGAACCAGATAGTAACATCGCCTAAAATGACAATGCGCTACAATCTCAATACTGATAACACACTATCTTTATCTATATGGCGTTCAACACATACTCCCCCCCTTTCCAAACTTTACAGTCAAAATATCCTAACTAAATATAATGTACAAACTGTCTATACGTCTCAAGATTTATATAATGCAGACTCGTGGCAGTGCAGTTGTAGCTATAATTATAAAAATTTGCTCTCAATGCTCTTTGTAGACATTTCTACTGGTTATACACATACTCTTCCAAGAATTCTATATGGCTATTCGTATAAAGGCAATACAGAGATACTTAACAGTGTACACACCAATCAAATTGGGCATTCATGTTTTATACTTCTCCAGGGAAGTAAGGGATTTGATTGGAAACGTTCAAAAATAGGTTGGGAAGGGCGATTTATATTCGGTAGCAATCCTATACTCTTGCAAGATCAAGTGATAGATAGTCAATCGAAAATATTGGCTTTCAATCTAGACTTTTCTGCTGTACTAAATTCTTTTCTTGCACTAAACTATCGAGGAGTATTTGCCAATTCTACAGTAGGAATAAAAGATGGTAGCAATATACCTGAACTCACACAATTTACAAACAAAGCAACCTTGACTTTCTCGTTACCAATCCATATCGATCTCAATTTTGGTATTTATCAATACTATAATAACCGTAATACCATCAATAAAAATTATATTTCTGAAGATATTGAAGTAATTTATAACTGTAAGCGGATAAGGTTCAGTCTGGTATGTACTAACCTATTCAACAATCAAACTTATTTAAATTCTACACAGTCAGGACTTTCTTCCTACATTACTCAATACGGTATCAGAGGTCGAAGCGTATTGATGAAGATGAGATTCAAGATATTATGAGGGAAAAGTTGTAATAATCAAGTTTAAAAACAGAAGAAACCAAAACATATTATGTATCATAAAAGAGCGTTTAGATCCGTAAAATACGGTAAGTTTAGCTTAAACAAACGTTTTATTTAATTATTTAGTATGAAAAAACTAAAATTACATGAGTTCTCCAAACGAGCTTTAGAAGCTAGGGAGATGAACAACCTTATTGGTGGTTCTGATGAATGGTGTGGTTGTCATGGTCCGTCATCAACAAGTGATAACGGCTTGGCGAATCGCGCAGGAGATCTTGAATCCTCTAGTTCTATCATCTGGATTGGAAGACATTAGTTTCCAACCTACAGCTAAGAGGATTTATCCTCTTAGCTGTTTAATATATTTAGAAATATGAAAAAGATAAATTTAACGTTTGCGTTGTTAATACAAGCCATATTAACATTTAGCCAAACCTACACTCAAGGCTGTGCCTCGATTGAAAAAAGTAATGTCCTTGACCATGCTAAGTATAGAATAACTTATTGCCTAAAATTCAAATATAGCAATAATGATAAGGAATATAATCAAGATACTCGAATAGTGCAAATAGGTACAAAAGTTGTCAAAGATTACAGCGATAGATTATTACACTATGATACCCTAGCTACATCAAACTTTAAAATGGGGCGTCCAACTCCTCATCTTTCTGATGCAGTATTTCCATATGAAATTATCAATCATTATTCTTCACAAGGAACATTAGTCAACTATCGTATGTTTTTCCAATTGGGAACGCTAAGATACCTTGAACAATTTGTCAAGCAAAACTGGTCATTAACTAATGGAACAACTATTACAATTTTAAATCATAAATGTCATAAGGCGACATTAACATTTGGCAAACGTATTTATACAGCTTGGTATGCTCCAGATATTCCTATACATTATGGACCATATAAATTTGAAGGTCTTCCTGGCCTAATTATGCAAATAGAAGACTCGGAAAAAAAATATATATGGTCTATTACAAATTTGCAGAATGTGGACGAACCGATATATGACCATATATATAGCGGTACTAAAAAGACTGATAGCAAAAAAGCTAGTGCAACAATTAAAAGACAGTTTAAATCCACAAATGCTCTACTCAATGCAACAGGTGTAAAAAGGATGAAAGTTGTAAGTGGGAAGCTTGTAGAAATGACTGCAACCGATGAAAAGCCAATACCTTTTGAACCAATAGAACTTCCTTAGATATATGATAAAGTTAACACCAGAAGAGGTTAAAGAATGCCTAGCCACTACACCTCAAATTACATTTGAAGTAACAGAACGATGCAATTTAAATTGCACTTATTGTGGATATGGTAAATTGTATTCCGACAAGGATTCTAGATCTGATAGGAATCTTCACGCAGATGATGCAATTGCTTTTCTATCATTTATAAAAAATTATGAGAAGATGGTTATGACACTACAGGAGAATCTGTTGTTTATATAACTAAAGTTTCCCACCCTAATAAATACATAAAAAATAACAGTTTGTCGAATTTTCTTTGTAAATTAGTAATCGCAAAAGAACTGATTTTAAAGACAAAACAACAAAACTGTTATGGAAGCAAAAATAGAGAAAATAAGCGAGTTATCCAAACTTTTGAGTGTTAAAAGCCGAATGAGTGATGATTTATTCCATCTTTTTGGCAAGTTTAGCATCGGGCACATGTTATCTCGCCTGTCATTGGAGAAACGGGACGGAGTTTCCGCTTCGGAGTTGATCCTTTCTCTTTGCCTCTTCCGCATTGTGGGTGATAGCATCCACCGCGTTATATGCAAAGTATGTGATTACCGATAGTTGGTTCACTTGCGAGCAACTCATGGCGTGTGTTAGGAGCATAGGTAAGAGTGCGATGCACTTTGTCGGACTTGCAAAAACGGGAAAGACGAAATACACCGTATCGGGCAGGAAGAAAAATGTTGCAGAACTCATTGCCGCCTATGAGCGCGAACGAGGAAAGAGTTGTCGTAAGTATAGATGTCGGTATATTCAGCTCAACGGTAACTTAGGAGATGTACCTGTCAGAACACGTTATGGAAGCGAGTTCTAGCCTGTATCGAACGCATTCTTCGTGTTTTAGGAGAAACACTTGGGATGACGCCCCAACAGCTTATGGCTACGATCTGCGGCAACGACAAAGAGATGAGCAAAATCCTTGTAATGGCTGAGGCGTTGGAAAAATGGGATGAAGTATGTGGACAGTCTGCATAACTTCTATTAGTCATGTGTTAAAACTCAATGGATATGGGGAACCACAGGCAAAGGTGAATGAGAAAAGACTGTGTTTTAAAGGGTGGGAAACTTTAGTGAGTTATTAAGTTCGTGGTTTTTTAAGTTGGTGAGTTGGCGAGCTTGTGAATTGGCGAATTGAATAGTAAAATAACTACTTTGCAGTATGGCAAACAACACATATCCGCCCATTGGTATGCACGGTTGTGTGGTGATGAGTTTAACAGCCCCTTATTTTGTCATGCCACAAAAACTTAGCTAGTTTTCTTTTTACTTTTCAATCTGATGCTATTTGCTCGGCTTTTAGTTGTTTCTCGGTAACGGCATACTCTAAAAATACACTGGTGGTGATTTTTAGAACCTGCCTAAAAGAAAAAAGGAGAGGGATTATATTAAACTTCCTTGCTCTAACTTATAGCTTTTTATTACCTTTGCATCGACTATTTGATTAATATCAGAATAAAACGTTTATGATACAAAAGTTCGACTTCCTTGTTATCGGCGGCGGTATAGCCGGCATGAGTTACGCACTGAGTGTGGCAAAAAGCGGAAAAGGGAAGGTTGCCCTGGTGTGCAAAACAACTTTGGACGAGACTAACACGACCAAAGCGCAGGGCGGAGTGGCCGCAGTAACCAACCTTGACGTGGACAATTTTGAAAAGCACATCAACGACACGATTGTTGCCGGCGACTACATTTCGGACTTGGCCGCCGTGAAACACGTTGTGTGTAATGCGCCCAACGCTATCAAAGCGCTTGTGCAATGGGGTGTGGAATTTGATAAGAACGGAAAAGGAGAGTACGATTTGCACCGCGAAGGCGGACACAGCGACTTTCGCATTCTGCACCATGCCGACGATACTGGGTTCGAGATACAACGCGGACTGATGGCGGCCGTGAGGAGGAACGAGAATATTACCGTTTTGGAAAACCATTATGCCGTTGAGATTATCACGCAACATCATCTGGGCGTACAGGTTACACGCAAAACACCCGACATTGAATGCTACGGCGCATACATCCTTAACCCCGAAACACAAAAGGTAGACACCTTTTTAAGTAAGGTTACGCTTATGGCAACTGGCGGCGTGGGTGCGGTTTACGCCATGACGTCGAACCCCGTGATTGCTACGGGAGATGGCATTGCTATGGCCTATCGCGCTAAGGCTACCGTGGCAGACATGGAGTTTGTGCAGTTCCACCCTACCGTTTTATACAACCCATCCGAAACACATCCGGCGTTCCTCATCACCGAGGCCATGCGCGGCTATGGGGCCGTGCTTAGACTGCCGAATGGAAAGGAGTTTATGCAGAAATACGACGAACGCCTTTCGCTTGCACCGAGAGACATCGTGGCACGAGCCATCGACCACGAAATGAAGATACACGGACTGGACTATGTGTGCCTTGACTTGACACACAAAGATGCCGAAGAAACGAAACGGCATTTCCCACATATCTACGAAAAGTGCCTTAGCATGGGCATCGACATCACAAAACAATACATACCCGTATGCCCTAGCGCACACTATATGTGCGGCGGAATTAAGGTAGACCTGAATGGGGAGAGTTCTATCAGCCGCCTTTATGCCGTGGGCGAATGTTCGTGCACGGGCTTGCACGGAGGAAATCGGCTTGCCAGCAACTCGCTGATTGAGGCTGTGGTCTATGCCCAGTCGGCCGCAGAACACGCGCTTCTTACGGTAGACAACTACGACTTTAACTTAAAGGTGCCTGAATGGGACGACGAAGGAACCCTAACCAACGAAGAACACGTGCTGATAACGCAAAGCGTAAGAGAGGTTGGCGAGATTATGAGCAACTATGTTGGCATTGTGCGGAGCAACCTACGACTGAAACGGGCATGGGACAGACTTGACTTGCTGTACGAAGAAACTGAAGAGCTGTTTAAACGGGTTACGGCAACGAAAGACATCTGCGAATTGCGTAACATGATAAACGTGGGCTACCTGATAACAAGGCAGGCCATAGAGCGGAAGGAGAGCAGAGGACTGCATTACACGGTGGACTATCCCAAGCATGCCTACGACCAACAATGAGCAGGTGGGGAAATAAAAGAATTATTGTTTGAGAAACATCATTGCGTTTTCTCGCATTATAACTATATACACATGGTAGACAAGAAATGGTTGGAACTGGGTTTTATAGACGAACCCATTTCTGAAAAGACAGACATCAAAGCGGAAATACGCAGGATGTGCAAAGAAAAAAATGCGCTTATCATGGCGCATTATTACACAGAGAGCGTAATACAAGAGATGGCCGACTTCATTGGAGACAGTTTGGCGTTGGCACAGAAGGCTGCGACAACTGATGCCGACATCATCGTTATGTGCGGGGTGCACTTCATGGGCGAAACAAACAAGATACTCTGCCCAGAGAAGACCGTACTTATCCCAGACCTGAACGCCTCGTGTTCGTTGGCAGAGAGTTGTCCCGCCGAAGACTTCGAGCAGTTTGTTAAGGCCCACCCTGGGCATACGGTGATAAGTTACGTAAACACGTCGGCAGGAACCAAAGCGGTAACCGACATTGTGGTAACAAGCAGCAATGCCAAGCAAATAGTAGAGGCTTTGCCGAAAGACGCGCCCATCATATTCGGGCCAGACAGAAACCTAGGCAATTACATTAACGGACTTACTGGTCGGCAGATGGTGCTGTGGGATGGTGCTTGCCATGTGCACGAAAAGTTTTCGGTTGAGAAGATACTGCAATTGAAAAGAGAACATCCTGGCGCCAAGATATTGGCCCACCCCGAATGTAAAGGTCCCGTCATCAACATTGCCGATAAGGTGGGAAGTACGGCGGCCCTTCTGAAATACAGCATCGCAGACGATGCACAAGAGTTTATCGTGGCCACCGAAAGCGGCATACTGACTGAGATGCAAAAGTCGGCTCCGCAGAAAACCTTTATCCCGGCTCCGCCCGACGACAGCACCTGCGCCTGCAACGAATGCAACTTCATGAAACTTATTACGCTAAACAAACTGTACAATTGTTTGAAGTACGAGTGGCCTACCATCGAGGTGCAACCCAAAGTGGCACAAAAGGCCATTAGGCCCATCCATAAAATGTTGGAAATGTCCAAGCGCCTAGGCTTATAAACTTAATTGAAGATTAATCATGTTATCAGTAGAAGAACTTAACGACAGACTTATCGAACTTGCTTTTAGCGAAGATATCGGCGACGGCGACCACACCACGCTTTGTTGCATACCGGCTGAGGCCACGGGCGAAAGTAGATTGCTAATAAAAGAAGAAGGGATATTGGCCGGCGTGGACATTGCCAAGAAGGTTTTTCACAACTTCGACCCCGAACTTCAAGTAGACATATATATAGAGGACGGCGCGCACGTGAAACCGGGCGACATTGCAATGAGCGTGAAAGGCAGGACACGGAGCCTGTTGCAAACGGAACGTCTTATGCTCAACATCTTGCAACGCATGAGTGGCATTGCCACCATGACACACAAGTACCAACAAGCGCTGATTGATGCGGGAACTAAGACACGCGTACTAGACACACGCAAAACTACGCCGGGCATGAGAATGCTGGAAAAAGAGGCGGTAAAGATTGGCGGAGGTATGAATCATCGCATTGGCCTTTTTGATATGATTCTCCTGAAAGACAACCACATCGACTTTTGCGGCGGCGTGCATAATGCCATCTCGATGGCCAAGAGGTATTGCAGGGAGAATGGCAAGGACGACCTGAAAATAGAATGTGAGGTAAGGAACTTTAAGGAACTGGAAGAGGCTCTGCACGAAGGATGCGACCGCATTATGTTCGACAACTTCACGCCTGAGGCTACACGCAAGGCAGTTGAAATGGTTGGCGGTCGCTGTGAAACGGAGTCGAGTGGCGGAATTACTTTCGAAACAATGATTCCCTACGCGCAAGCTGGGGTGAACTTCATCTCTTTTGGGGCGCTTACCCACAGTGTAAAGGGGCTGGACATGAGCTTTAAGGCTGCGGGTAAGTAGCCGCACCACCGCTCTTCTACCTACGTTTTTTATCGCTATAAACAATAGGTGGCCATCATTAGAAGAACATGGCTGCCAGGCTATTTGATGTCGTGAGGTAAACTAAGTGAGTGGATGTCGTGACGTTATGCTGTATCGCAAACAACCTAACAGCTAATGGTTCCCTTTCACAAAGCGGAAAGAATCGTGTCATACTTGTATGACTGGCAGAATAACTAAATGGCAAAATAGACTTCTACTACTTTTCCGATGAAAAAATAAAAGAAATAAAATAAGGCCGCTGAAAAGCGACCTCGGGGCGGTACAGGGCTTTTATGCCCCATCCCTACACCATTACTGATGCACTGCAAAGATACAGCTTTATTCGTCACCACCAAAATTTCTAACAAGAAAAGATAATGAGTGCCAAACAAATAGCCGACACATCGTCCGTGACCCACAGCAGGTGGAGAAGGCCATGCGCACCACCATTCCCCATAAGTCGGCAGTGATAGCCACTTGTGGTTTGCTTGAAAGATCGCACTTTTGTAGTATCGCAAACAACTCGATGCCCCGAAAGGCAAGCCGTTCAGGCGTTGTGATTTGCTTGAAAAATCGCACTTTTGCAGTATCGCAAACAACCCATAGAATGAAGTCGTCTTGACTTTTAATGTTTCTATCCATTAAGAGGCGTTTGTTCTCTCTGTGATGCCAACACAAGACAAACACCCTTCTCATACACGAAGTGCAGAACAAATCAAACCACCGGCTTATAACCTCACGAAAAACCAACAATTCCCGAACACATCAACTTGCAAACTGGAAAATTCACAAACTCATCCACTCAAATCTTAAATCATTATCTTTTATTTTACAATGCCGCTCTAATTTTCGCTCCGTTCTAGCGGAAATATAGACCATAATGTAGGTAAATCGCCCCTATTTCTAGTCTTTCACGCCTTACAATATGTTCAATTTTAAGAAAACCACCTGCATTTTGCACCATTTTGCCTTTCTATTTTGCTTGTCAGCTCATTATTTTTGCAGCCCAAAAACCCACTTTTAGACCCCAAAACCCCACTTTTTAACGACCATTTTACCCTTTTTTGCCATGTATTTCATGGTTCTTAAAGGCTTTGTTTATACATTTGCGGTGGATGTTTATGCTTTTTGCCTTGCGTTTAGCACCATT
>CALIZL010000087.1 GCA_938028745.1 uncultured Prevotella sp. | reverse complement strand
ACCGCGATTACGACTTCGTTCAGGTGGTAGACAAGCGCGCCGCCTGCATGGAACCGACAAGCCAACTGACGGGCTATCGCGACGGTTACTACTGTTCGCCGCGCGACAACGCCACCTATTATTATACAGACATGATGCAAAAGGGCACGCATGTGATAGAGAACACCTATTATATAGATCGCCCCGGAACATTCACAACGGGCACTTGCACCGTGCAATGCGCCTACAGTCCAGCGTACATGGCACGCACCAAGGCCCTAACCATAACGGTAAAGTAAACAACGGCAATGATGTACAGCGACACATAGGTTTCTCCATGTCCCCCACCACTTGTACGGTTGAGGCGAATACTATAATGGCGGAGCAGTGTCCCATTGTGATCGAACTTGATATAAACAGGTCTTAAAACAACAGAAAGACGTATGAAGAAAAATGTTTTTTGGGCATTAGCCTTATTACTGATGCTCTGCCAATCGGCTTTTGCCGACAGCTACGACGCACTTTGGAAACAGTTTGATGTGGCAATGGTGAAAGATTTGCCTAAGACGGCCCTGGGCGTTTTACAGCAGATAGAGAGGCAAGCAAAGGCCGATAAACAATACGGCTCGCTGCTTAAAGCCTCCGTTTGCAAGGGCGCTTTGCAGTCGGCCATATCTCCCGACTCGCTTTTGGGCGAGGTGAAGCGGATAGAAGCGGAAGAGTTGGCGGTGAGAAACACGGAACCTGTCTTGGCTGCCGTGTACCAATCGGCTCTGGCGCAGATATATCGCAACAATTACAGTTTGAGAGATAAGGACGGTAAAACGGCACAAACGTTTTTCGACTTGTCGTTGCAGCATCCCGAACTCTTGGCCAAAACGCAGGCCAAGGGTTACGAACCGATGCTGTTACCTGGCGTCGATTCCCGCATTTTCAACAACGACCTGTTGCATGTGCTGGCAATGGCCGCAGGAAACTACCGCTTGTTGTACGACTTCTACGCAAAAGCAGACAACAGACGGGCTGCTTGCATCGTGGCCAGCATGATGTTTGAAAGGGGATTTCGTTCCAATTCTGACGATGAAGGCGAAGACGACGATGACGGGAAAGGGTTCTCGTTCTACAAGTCGCGTATCGTTCATAAGCTCGACTCTTTCATTAACATGTATGCCGACTTACCCGAAGCGGGCGAATTGGCCATCGCACGTGCTAACATGATGCAATCGGCATCCGACGTTGGTGTTGAGAAAGAACTGGAATATATCAATTACGCCCTGTCGAAATGGGGCACTTGGCAAAACATGAACACTTTGCGCAATACTTATAATGAACGCATAAACCCCACTTTCAACATGCGCGTGCGCCACATGTTGCTGCCCCAAAAGCCCCAACAGGTGTATCTTTCGAACGTACGCAACATCAAGACGATAACCATGAAGGTGTGGCGATTGAACGTAAATGGCGACTTTGAAGGGGATGTGGAAGAACCTAAGGTGTTGGCCAAGCTGCGAAGGAACATGAAAGCTGTGCCAACCGCTACCCGCGAACGCAAGTTTGTGGGCGTGCCCAACTATGTCTTCACAAACGACTCGTTGCAATTGGAGGGCTTGCCCGTAGGTATGTACATGTTGGAGATTATCCCCGACAACAAGAATGTACCCACACGCCGCGTGTTGTTGAATGTAACCAACCTCGTTCCGGTGTTACAAGAGTTGCCAGACGACCGTGTGCGCATCGCCGTTTTGAACGCCACAACAGGGCATCCCGTACCCAATGCAAAGGTGCGACTGAGGTTTTACGATGACGAAGAAGAGAAAGAAAAGACGAAATTGTTTACTTGTGGTGCCGACGGCGAACTTGAACACGCCTTTGGTGATAACGAAATACGTGGCATTTACGTGTACGCCAAAGACGATACTTATTTCAACGAAGCGGCTTATGACACCCAATACCGCTATTATGGCTCCGACAAAACAAGTCCTAGGTTGCACCTGTACACCGACCGAAGCATCTATCGCCCAGGGCAAACCGTTCATGTGGCAGGCATCTGGGTGCTTCGTGGACCCGACTTGGAACGTAAGGGCGCGGCCGGGCAAAGCTTAAAACTTAAACTTTACGATGCCAATTGGAAGGTTGTAGCCGAAAACGAGGTCGTTACAGATGCCTTTGGCAAATTGTCTACACAGTTTACCTTGCCTACCAGTGGGCTTACGGGTGCATTCAGAGTTAGTGCATCGAACAAGGTAAGTGGCAACGTAACGTTCCGAGTTGAGGAATACAAACGCCCGACGTTCGAAGTTTCTTTCCCCAAGGTGAACGAGAAGTATGCCCCAGGCGACACGGTGGTGGTTATGGGGCACGCCAAGAGCTTTGCGGGCGTACCTGTTCAGGGTGCAAAAGTTACCTATACGATTAAGCGCAACCCGGCTTTTTGGTGGTGGTGGAGTAGGGATGACGACGAGTCTCCAAACGAAATAGCCCGTGAAAGCATGGTGACCGACAACGATGGAGCTTTCCGTGTGAACATCCCCTTGACCCTTCCTAAGGGTAAGAAACGTCCAGGCTTCTACAACTTCGAGGTTACAGCCACCGTTGTAGACCAAGGCGGCGAAACCCGATTGGGTTCTATGTCGTTGCCGTTAGGTAGCAAACTCACGGCACTGAGCTGCGACTTGCCTGAGAGAAGTGAGAAGGACAGCCTCAAAAGCATCGCTTTCAGTTTCAGAAACGCATCTGGAGCAGAAATTCCAGGCAATGTACGCTACTATATAGATAATGAGTTGACCACCCAAACGGTGAAGGCCAACACACCCATCGCATTCGATGTTGCGGCCTTGGCATCGGGCAAACATCGGCTGGTGGCTGTCTGCGAGAACGATACCGTTGACCAAGAGTTCGTGCTTTTCAGCATGAACGACCGCCGACCGGTGGTCGACTCGAAGATATGGGCCTACCAAACGTCCTCGAAATTCAATCTCGATGGCAGTCCCGTGTACGTGCAAGTGGGCACTTCACTCAAAGATGCCTACGTGCTTTACGCCATATATTCGGGTGATAAGGTTCTCGAAAAAGGCACAACCGTACTCAGCGACTCGCTCATCACCATCCCCTATACCTACAAACCCGAATATGGCGAGGGCATAACCATCAGCTATGTTTGGGTGAAGGACGACCATTACTACGACCACACCCTAAGTATCAGGAGGGCAACACCCGACAAACGATTGCTGGCCGAGTGGAAAACGTTCAGAAATAAGCTCACTCCTGGACAGAAAGAAGAGTGGACTTTGACCCTGAAACATCCCGACGGTAAGCCGGCCAACGCGCAATTGATGGCTACGCTTTACGATAAGTCGCTCGACCAAATTGTAAATCATCGTTGGGGTTTCGATTTAGGCTATTCGTTCCCCGTGCCCTATGTCGCTTGGCAGTGGGCATGGAGCCTACGCTCTTACGAAGTTTATTCCCGCAATCCCTTGCGCTCGTTACCCGTAAACTCCTTAGGCTTTTATCGGTTTGACACGTCGTGTTTCGATTGGACCTATTATTTCACCTCGATGTTTGGTCGTGCGGATCGACTGGAAGAAGTTGTGGTTACTGGTTACAGCAAGAAGAGCAGTCTAAAGAGCAGTCTAACAGGTTCTGTTAGTTCTATTAGGGTAAGGGGCTTATCTTCTGTTTCTGCAAAAGAAACCAGGGCATCCGCAGTTGCATACGAAGAGGTGAAGACGAAAGACGTGGAGGAAACCCCTGAGGCTAAACCAGAGTCTAGCTCTACTGATAAACCCACCATCCGCGAGAACCTGAACGAGACGGCTTTCTTCTATCCATCCCTCACTTCTGATGCCAATGGTGATGTAGCCATCAAGTTTACGCTGCCCGAAAGTGTCACCACATGGCGCTTTATGGGCTTGGCCACCGACCAGGACATGAACAACGTGATGGTGGAAAACGAGGCCGTGGCCACCAAGAAGATGATGGTGCAGCCCAATATGCCGCGCTTTATGCGTTTGGGCGACAAGGGTTGGATAACTGCCCGCGTAATCAACACCTCCGAAAAGGCGTTGACGGGAACGGCATTGATTGAGATTGTAGACCCCGAAACAGGCAAGACCTTCCACACTGAGGCGAAGGCTTGCACGGTGAATGCCGGTCAAACCACCAACGTTAGTTTCCCACTCAACTTGCAAGAGGGTACTAAGTTTTATACCGCCGGCGTACGTGTGTGGATATGCCGCATATCGGTTACGGGCAAAGGATTTAGCGATGGCGAACAGCACTACCTGCCCCTGCTGGGCGATACCGAGCTTGTCACCAACTCGAAGGCCTTTACGCAGCATCGTCCGGGTACGCTCAACATCGACCTGCGCAAGCTTTTCGCAGTAAATAGAGCGGATAATCGCCTAACGGTAGAATACACCAACAACCCTGCTTGGATGATGGTGCAGACCCTGCCCTATATGAGTAGTGTCGACGAAAGCGATGCCATTTCCCTAGCTACTTCGTTCTATGTAAACAGTTTGGGTAGTTATCTGCTTAAACAAGCCCCCGTAATAAAGAACACGGTCGAACTGTGGAAGCAGGAAAACAATGGTGAAGGCTCGATGGTAAGCGAACTTGAAAAGAACGAAGAACTGAAAACGCTGGTGCTGAACGAAACGCCTTGGGTGTGGAATGGCAAGAACGAAACCCAACAACGCCAAGAATTGGTGCGTTTCTTCGACGAGAACGGTATCACGTATCGCCTAAACCAAGCAACAAACAAGCTGCGTGCGTTGCAGCGTGGTGATGGTTCGTGGAGTTGGTTCCCAGGTATGGCAGGCAGTAGTTACGTCACTTTGACCGTTGCCGAGATGGTAACGCGCCTGCAAACCCTGACGGGTGGGCGCACCGACATGAACCGCAACCTGGAAAGGGCATTCGCTTTCATGGGTAAGCGTGTAGCAGACGAAGTCGCATCAATGAAGAAACGCGAGCAACGAGGCGAGAAAAACGTACGCCCTAGCGAATGGGCGGTGCGCTACCTTTATGTAAGTTCGTTGGTAGACAAGAACTATTACGAAGATGTTAAGGCCGATCGTGCCTACCTCATCAGTCATTTGGCCAAGCAACCTGCTGCGTTCACCATCTACGGTAAGGCCGTTGCAGCTGTTATTTTGGCCAAGAACGGCTATGCGCAGATGGGCAAAGAGTATTTGCAGAGCATCCGCGAGTACAGCGTGTTTACCGAAGAGATGGGCC
>CALIZL010000086.1 GCA_938028745.1 uncultured Prevotella sp. | reverse complement strand
GCCATATCAGGCTTTTACAAATACCAACCAGGCAAAGACTTTACCGACAAAACCAACACGGTATTGCCAAACGAACGTGACACTTTCGACATCTACGCCGTGATGTACGAAACGACAGCGGAAGTTCCTTACCTAGACGGAACCAACATCAAGACGCATCCCAACATTGTAATGATAGCACAAGTGAAAGAACGCAAGACAACAGACCAATGGACACACTTCGCCATGACGTTCGAACCCGTTGGCGGGCGCACGCTCGACCCCGAAAAGCTACGCAGCGGCAAGTACAACTTGGCCATCGTGATGTCTTCCAGCCAGGGCGGAGCCTTCTTCCGCGGCGCAGTTGGCAGCACATTGTGGGTAGACGAGATGCAATTGTTTCACGAATAAAGCTTAATGATGAAAAGTAAACATATACTATTGACCCTTGCGCTCGTGGCCTTTGCACCTGCCACAGCTGTTTTTGCACAAAACGAACGCAACGAAAGCCTGATACAATCTGAGAAGAACGGATGGGAATACGAAGTGCGTGCCGGCGTTAACATAGGTGGTGCAAGTCCGATGCCGCTGCCAAAGGAAATAAGGAAGATAAACAGTTATAGTCCTAAGTTTAACGGAAGTATTGCGGGCATGATGACCAAATGGCTCGATTGCAACAGAAACTTCGGCATAACCCTTGGCCTGCGATTGGAAGAAAAGGGCATGGAAACAGCGGCCACAGTGAAAAACTACGGCATGGAGATTATAGACGGCGGCCAACGCGTGTCGGGGTATTGGACGGGCGACGTGAACACCGTTTACAAGAGTTCGTTCGTTACGCTGCCCGTGCTGGGTGCTTATAGGCTGGACGATAGTTGGAAATTGCGTGCCGGCCTGTTTGTTTCGTACAGGATGGACGGCGAGTTTTCGGGTTTTGTGAGCGAAGGATACCT
Source organism: uncultured Prevotella sp. (assembly GCA_938028745.1). GTDB lineage: Bacteria > Bacteroidota > Bacteroidia > Bacteroidales > Bacteroidaceae > Prevotella. Next base: position 34,324 of record CALIZL010000086.1, on the reverse strand, counting down.
GCGAAGTGGGTCGCCCATAGGCGAAAAGGTTAGTTTCACCAACGGGCAAACGGCCGCCTACAACTTCTCTAACGACCTTCGTCGCTGGCTTTGGGGCTGGCAAATGGGCGGTTCGTGGCGTGCCTTCAAGCATTTCACGGTGAATGCCGACCTTACTTACGGCTTTAACAACATCTTTAATGCCGATTTCAACACCATCACCTTTGCCATGCACCCCATCTATATGAACGTGGGCTTTGGCTATATCTTTTAACGAACGGGCAGACTAAACTCTATCAGCCTGCCGTTATACACAAACAAACCGCTATGACAGCTCGTCATAGCGGTTTGTTTGTGGTATTGCGCATCGTAACGTAACAAGGGGTTATGTGCAAGGTGCAATGTTGGCGATGCGGCTGTTTAGTGGACTGTTTGGAGGGCTTTTACTTTACCTCAACAGTTGCGCTTGGCTTACTTTCGGCATTGTCCTTTTTGCTTACGGCCGTAACAAAGTATGTTCCAGCTTCGTTTAGCGTAACCTCTTGTTGGTGAGTAACGGATATGGTTGTGGCCTCTTTGCCCGCTCCGTTGCTGCGATATACCGCGAAGTAGGCGCCGTCTGCCCCATTCCATTGCAGCGTTTTGCCGTTGGCACGCACGTTGGTGGGCGCAGAAGACGGTGTGGCTTGCTGTTTCGCAAGGTACGGCAGCACGGCAGGATGCTTGTAAACGTCCTTAATCACCGAGAGAATGCCAACTGGATTGTTCAGCAAGTCTTTGGCACTGTAAAGCACGCTGCCCTTTACTTTGTGGAACTTTTGGGCAAAAGCGAACTGGTTAGCCAGTTCGGCGGAACTCTGATAGACCGCTGCCTTGTCTGAACCAAAACGATAAGTGCCATATCCAACAAAAAGCGCATTGTTATATGTAAATTGCGACCACCAATGCAGGCGGTGGTTGAAACCAGACTCGGCACTACCCATGGGGAAATAGAGCTGTGGGATGATGGCTTCAGACCAGCCCTCGCGCGACCATTTCAGCACATCGGCATACATGGTGTTGAAGTTGTAGTCGGGGTTTCCCGCCGGACTGATGGTGAAAGCCACCTCGGGGCGCGTAGCCTGTATTACATCGTGTATGCCCTTAACGGTTAAGTCCACGTTGTTACGGCGGAAATCTTCTACCGTGATGGTGGGTTTTCCATCTTTATCTTTGGCTACATACTGCTCATATTCTTTCTCATCCTTGATGGCTTCGCCAGAAGCGAGCGAGGGATAGAAGTAGTCGTCGATATGCACGCCGTCCACATCGTATTTGGTGATGAGTTCTTTCACGATGTCGAAGATGCGTTGGCGCACCTCGGGCAAAGCGGGATTGTACATCCTAATCGTTTTATAGTCTACCGTCATGGCCTGAGGTATGCGACTGTCTAGCGCAGGGAATGCCGCTGCATCTGCCTTTTTTGTGGCTACGCGATAGGGGTTTAGCCATGCGTGGAAGGCTATTCCGCGCTTGTGGGCCTCGTCTATCATGAAGCGCAGCACGTCGTATCCCGGGTCTTTGTCTGCCTGGCCCGTGAGATATTGGCACCACGGCTCGTAGGCCGACTTATAAAATGCGTCGGCCATGCCCCTTACCTGCACGAACACGGCATTGATGTTGTTTTGTTTAAAGAGGTCCATATAGGCGATATAGCTGGCCTTTTGGGCTTCGGCATCATACTCGCCCTGTGGCCAATCTAGCCCCCACACGGTGGCCATCCATACGCCACGCAATTCTTTCTTGGGCAGGATGGGTTGGTTGGAGAGGTCGGGCTGGTCGTTTTTGTCGTCACGATGACAGGCCACAACCAACAATACGCACAGGGCTAGGGCTACTTTCTTCCACGTTTTCATAATTCTGATGTTTTAAAAGTTTCGCACACGCGGCTTTGAAAAGTTAAAGGAGTTAAGAGGTTATCACTCGCTTGGCTCGTTGGGAGCTAAGACTTTTTTGAGTTGGGAAGTTGATGAGTTGGTGAATTGGGGAGTTGATGAGCCTGGGAGCTAATGAGTTTATAAGTTGAGGGGTTGGTGGGGTTGACGAGCTTTGTCGTCCATCCCGCAACAAGTCATTCGCCTAAACCTTTGTCACTTCAACTTTTCGATTCATTGTCTCAACAACTTATAACTCATAAGTCCACAAACTCACCAACGTCAGATTAATCATCCTTATCTTGCGCCATAGGCACTTCAACGATGACGAAACCCGATTCGCCTCGCGATGCGAAGAGATAAAGTTTGGCATCTTTACCTTGTGCATCGCGTTCGATATAGAAGTTGGTGCAAGGCGAGGGGGCACCGTTCCCAGCCCCACCTAAGATGAAGGTGTAAACGGGCTCGTGTTCGCTAGCTGCATCAAAGCGTTCGAGAGCCTCGGCCAAGTTGTTGCCTTTGCTGATATCGAAGACATAGAGCGTGGGCGTGGCCTTGCTTGCGCTGCCGAAACCGGCGGAACAGGTGATGAGGTAGCGTTTGTTGTTGAACATGAATGCGCGGGCGGCAACGGCCTCTGCGGGCTGGTGCTCGGCTGAAAGACTGAACTTCTTTTCGGCAGCGTTGCCCGTAAGGGTGATGGGCATGGCCAAACCGCTATACAGATAGTCGCCCGTATTTTCGTAACGATAGATGTTCATTGCCACCTTCATCTTCGGGTCGGCAGACAAAATGGTTGGCTCTGACACAGTCTTATGGTTTGAAACAGTGAGGCGAAGAATGTTCTGCGCCGTGTTTTCGCCAAAGAAGATGTGCCCATCGCCATTCTTGTCGATGTTGAGTGACATGTTATCGCCATAACGTTTGCCCGATTCGGGTATGTCTTGCACAGTGGAACTGAATATCACTTCGGGTTTCGAGGTCGGCGTTTCCCAATAATAAATCTTCAAGGGCGAGGGCTTTCCGCCAGCAAGTGTTGCCATATAGATGTGCCCGTTGGCCAATGCGCCCATGTTGTAGGGGAACGTTCCGCCCGAAACATCGGTGAGGTCAAGCGGTATTCGGTTGATGTTACCCGCTTTGAGGTCGTCTACTTTCAGCAAGTGTGGCTTGTTGTCCGTACGTGTTACCACCAGCACATGCTGTCCATCGAAGTCGGCACAGCGTGTATATAATGTTTTAAAGTCTTCGTAACGATTGTCGCCAGCGAAACTATACACCTTAGCATCCTTAAAGTCGGCACCTATGGGCGGAATGCGTTTGCGCACAAACATGAAGTAGTCTTTGTATCTGTTGTGGTTGAGCACGCGTATGGTGAGTTTCTTTTGCTCGTCGTCGGGTGTCATCTTGCAGTCTATCTCGGTCTTGTCGAGTTGTGCACCGTCAGATAGTTTCGCTTCTAGTCGCAGTGCGGCGAAGTTGGTGAGCGTGTCTAGCTTGGGGAAGTTCACTTCTTTCTTATCTTCGTCAATTCTTCCTTCCACCACTTGGTCGCCCTTTTCGCCCGCGTTCATTATTTTAATGCCGAGCAAGTCGGTGTCGTAGGGCGCGTCCATGCTGTCGGGATAGTTGTCGCCACACGAAACAAATGCCGTCGCCATCATCATGGCAATGGCTGCCAGACCTATGTTCTTTATCTTGTACATGCCTTCTTTTGTTTAAAGTTTGTTGTTTGTTGAGGGGATGTTTAAAGGAGTTAAGGAGTTATGGAGTTAAGGAGTTAAGCCAAATGCCTTTTTTGTGAGGAGTTAAGGAGTTAAGGAATTAAGGAGTTAAGCCAAATGCTTGTGAGCAGCGTTACTAATATCCTTTTTTCTCGTCAACTAAATCTCCTTGTCAACACGTTAACTAAATCTCCTTATCAACTCGTCAACTAAATCTCCTTATCAACTCGTCAACTTGTTAACTTGTCAATTTGTTAACTAAATCTCCTTGTCAACTTGTTACCTCATCAACTAAGTTAATATCCTTCGGGCCATCCCTTTGTTTGCGAGAGGTGATAGCCTCGTTCGGCGTATTTCCGAATGTCGTTGTAGCCGATGGGCGAGAGATAGGGGTTCACGTTGGGCAGGTTAAGGAAAGGAAGTCTGCCAATTGTCTCCTTAGGATAGAAGAAACCCTTCATGTCTTTGGCGTTCTTGCCATTGTAAGTAACAAGCTTGCCTGCCGCATTTTGTACACGATAGGCCCCCACGGTCTTTTCGTTTAGCACGCCGGGCAGTTCTGTTGGGAAGTTCACCCATGCGCCAAGAAGCAAGTCGGGGTTAGCATCGGTATCCATGTAGCTCAGCTTTTTCCATCTGCGCAAGTCGATAATGCGCGAGAATTCGAAAGCAAGCTCCATACGTCTTTCGCGTCTTATCTCCCAAAGCAGCTGCGGAACATCGGCATCTCGCTTGGGGTCGTTGTTCAGTTGGTCGAGTTTCATGGCTGCCGTTTGCTTCACGTGGCGTTGCATCGCTTCCGCATCGAGCGGCCTTTTGCGAATGGCGTTGACGGAGATGTCGATGTCGGCCTGTGTAACAGCCGCCTCGCCCAGCGTGACTAGCTCGGCTTTTGCCTCAATCCAGTTAAGCAGCACTTCGGCGTAACGCATAACGGGATAGCCCGTAACGTTTTTGTCGCCTTGGAATTCGGGTGCAGGCGTACCTCCTTCGATGTTGAGGTAAGACAAGGCCGAACGTGGAATGAACTTCGTAACATATAGTCCGCAGCTTTTGGCATTCTCCGTTGTCTTGTAATAGAACGTAGCTTCGAAACGCGGGTCGCGGGTCTTGATGAGGCTGTCGAGCGTGAAGTCCTTAGCAGCCGCCATTGTGGTGGAGTTCCAATCCTTACCATCGTTGCAGATAAACGCCTTGATCAGGTCGAGGTTGGGACCAAGGTCGGTGGGGTTGCTGGGTAGGCAATAGGATGCCACGCAGTGCGTAACACCTTGTTCGGCATCGTATTTGCGATAGAGGATGCAGTCTTTCGAGTCGCTCAGGTTCGTAGAGCCGAAGAGCGAACGGAAGTCGGTAGCGATGCCATATTTGCCGCTGTCTATAATCATCTGTGCCGCCTCTGTGGCCAGTTTGAAACAAGCTTTGGCGCGTTCGTTGTCTTGATAGTGGTATTTTTGCCAGCTCCCTTCGAACAAGGCCCACCTAGACACGAAGGCGGCCACCACGTAACGGTTTACGTTTTGTGCGCCATCGTTTAGGCGAACGTTCTGCATGGCGTACTTGAAATCGGAGAACACCGAGTCCATCACCTCGTTGCGTGGGGTGCGGTCTTTGTAAATTTCGTTTAGTTCGTCGCGATGTATCTCGTGGTTATAGTATGGCACGTCGCCGAACACGTTCACCAAGCGGGCATATTCCAATGCGTGGAAGAAGCGTGCAATGCCCAACCAGTGGCGATATTGCTCGTCGGTGAGCTTGTCGGCCATCAGTTGTGTGATGCGGTCTTTCATCACATTGGCTTTCCTCACCCATGCAAAGTTCCATGTTGGCCCGCTGAATTGACTTTCCCAACCGAGCGACAACGTAGTGCTGCCCTTCGAACTGGGCACCGCTTTCGAAAACTGCGGCTGTGTTCCTTTCAGCACCACGTCGTCGTTAAAGTTGTAGTTGTTGTTCGGGGTGTATGCCGTAACCCCATACCCCACCCCATATCCGGGGAAGAAATTGGGATAAAAGGCGTTGGCATAGAGCCTCACGTTGTTCTCGCTAACCCAATATTCGGGGTCTTCGGCCGAGGTAAGCGAGGGTCGGTCTAAGACGTCGTTGCACGCTGAGCAAACCAAAGTGCAAACGGCGATAAATGAAAATATTTTTAGTTTCATAGGGATTGCTTTTTAGAATGTGAGCTGTGCGCCAAACGAAAGCGACTTAAACACGGGTGTTCCCGTACCTGTTCGCCCGTTGTTGTAGTTTTGTTTAGAGGTGAACATCGAGTAACCGGAGATGGCTTCGGGGTCGATGGGCAGTCCGCGCAGGTTGTCGAAGGTGAAGAAGTTCTCCAACGAGAGATAGAGCCTTGCCCTTGTTAGGCCCACTTTGCTTATCCAATTCTGTTGGAACGAATATCCAAAGTTGATGTTCTTCACGCGGAGGTAGGCCATGTTGAGCAAGTACTTGCTCTGACGCTGCATGCTGAACCCCGTGCTATTGTTGCCTAGGTTCCATGCCCGCGGATAGAAGGCGTCTGTTCTGTCCTCTCGCCAGTAGTCGGTAGCGAAAGTCTTGGGGATTGCTCCTTCCTTGGCGTTAAATCCGGGGATGGCCAACTGACCTTCGCCCCATATCTTACGCTTGCCAATTCCCTGGCAGAAGATGGAGAAATCAAAGCCCTTGTAGTCTACGCCGATGCGGAAACTATACTCGTAACGCGGCGTAGAGTTGCCTATCACGGCCAAATCGCCGTGGTCGCCGTTGGTTCCTGCACCACCAGAGATGTATCCGTCGCCGTCAAGGTCTTTGAATTTAACGTCGCCCGGTGCAAAAACCAGCTTGTCGCCGTCTTCATATTGCACTTGGTAAACGGGGTGGCGAGCCGTCTGCTTGTTGGTAGAACGCAGCGTTCCTTTGTATATAACGTTTGTTCGGATGATGTTCTTGCCGTCGGCATCGTATTCAAAGTCTTCCTTTTGGAAGAGCCTGTCGGTTACAAGTCCATAGATATCGCCATAGCGGCGGCCTGTGGAGTATTGGTCGTAAACACTTCGCAGTTCCCAAGGCTTTTGATAGTCGGCACCTTGAATAACGGTTGTGATGGCATCTGCCAGTGTGAAGTTGGCATTAACGCCCAGTCCGTTGGCGAAACGGTGATTGAAGTCCACAGAAACTTCCCAACCTTTGGTTTGCAAATGTCCGAAGTTTCCCTTTGGCGACGATGTTCCGAGGGTTACGGGCAGGTCGTCGCCGGGTACAATCATGTTTTTGGTGTCGCGCTTAAACCAATCGAACGTTACGCCAATCTTGTTGTCGAGGAAACGCAGGTCTACACCTAGGTCAAGCGTTTCGATGCGTTGCCAGGTGATGTTCCTGTCTATTAAGGCGGGCGTTCCGAACAGCGGCACGCGCTTGTTGTTGCCGTCGAGCCACGTGCTAGAACCACTTTCCATCACGGCCCGATAGAGCGTGTTGGCCACAGACTGGTCGCCGATGCTACCCCACGATGCCCTGAACTTACCAAAGCTAAGCACTTTGATGATGGGTTGGGCCAAAGGTTCGTTGGTAAACACCCATCCGGCCGAGAACGAGGGGAAGGTTTGCCAGCGCAGATGCTTGGGGAACTTCGACGAACCGTCGCGCCTTACGTTGGCTTCTAGCAGATAACGGTCGGCGTAGGCATAGTTCAGGCGGCCGAAGAAACCCAGTTGTGCCTCCCAATTGCGGTTTCCGTCGCCGTCATAGGTGCCTCCTGCCAAGTGGAACTGCGGGTTGGTTTGGTCGATAAGCCCGTTGCGCAGGGTTTCGTGTGAAGTCCATTTGCTGGTTACTTGGTTCATACCGGCCATAAATTTAAAGGCATGCTCTTTCTCTGCACCCAGCCTTAGGTTGTACGTGGTGTAGGCGTTGATGGTGTTGTTGTCTGTTGCCCTGCTGGACTGTTGCACATAGCTCGATGCTACATTCGAGTAATAGTCTGCAACGGGAAAACGATATGCAGGCTTTCCGCCTGTGTCTGTGCGGTTTCCGTTTTCGTCTACGTACACGGGATAACCGTCTTCAAGCCACTGAACGGGGTTGTACCACACTTGTCCTGCGCGGTATTGAATGGCCGACTCGTTCATTTCCTGTGCGTTGTGGTCGTAAGTGTAGTCCAACTTAAAGTCCCAATTCTTGGTGATGTTTACGGTTACGCCGAGGTTGATGTTGAAATACTTGTTCTGTATGTTGTCGGTGTTAGCCGCACCCAGTTCGTAAGAGGGTTCGTGTAGCGGACTGCCATTGCTGGTTACGCCGATGGGGAACTGCGGACTCCAACGGTAAAGGTAGAGCCAGGGGTCGGCAGATGTGGTTCCAACGCCGGGATAACGCTTGTTACGGTCGGAGTAAAGCGAACTCATGCGCACCGTAACCCACTGGTTAATCTCCGATTGCAGCGACAGCGTTGCATTGTAGCGGCGGAAGTCGTCTTTCTTTGCCGTGCGCGACATGCCATCCTGGGTGAAGTAACCCAGCCCTATGTTATAAGAGGTGTTGCCCGACTTGCCGTTCACCGACAGGTTGTGCGTCATCGTTGGTGCCCAGTCGCGCACCATCGCTTTTACGCCATCGTAAAGGCGGTAACCGTATTTCTCTCCGCCAATCACTTCCCAGTCGCGCCCGTAAAGCACGGGGTCGTTCCATTTAACGCTGCCTCCGTATTTCTCTTGCCACTCGCGCATGCGCTTGATGCTTTCAGGACTTACGCGCCACATACCGCCGGCAGGCAGGGGCGCACCGCGGTTTATTTGTGCGTCGAGCGTGTATTGCAAGCCGTCGATGCCGCCCATTTCCAATTTCCTTGCGGTGCTTTGGAACGAGAAGTTGTTAGAGTAGTTCACCTCTAAGCGGTTGCTCTTGGCGCCGTTCTTCGTGGTGATGAGCACAACACCAAAGGCAGCCTTTGCTCCATAGATTGAGGCCGAGGCCGCATCTTTAAGCACCGATATGCTTTCCACATCGTTGGGGTTAACCACTTGTATGCTGGGTATCTCCACATTGTCGAGCAAGATGAGCGGCGCATTGCTGCCTTCGATGGAGCCAATCTGTCCGCGTATCTTGATAAGTGGGTCCGAACCCACCTCGCCAGTGGGTACGCGGATGTTCATGCCAGGCACAACGCCTTGCAGTCCGCGCCCGATGTCGGCAATGGGTCGGCTCGAAAGGTTTTTGTTAACGTCTACGCTGGTAACCGCCCCCGTAAGGTTGGCTTTCTTTTGTGCGCCATATCCCACAACCACCACTTCGTTAAGTGCCTTGCTGTCTTCTTTCAGCACGATGTGCATGTTGGTTGTAGCCCTGAGCGTTTGGGGCAGGAAACCCACATACGACACGACGATTTGGGCGTTGGCAGAGGACAGGTGCAGTTCGAACTCGCCGTTGACGTTGGTTACATAGGCGTTGTTTGTGCCTTTTTCGGTAACGCTTACGCCGATAAGCGGTTCGCCGTTGCTGTCTGTCACCACGCCCTTGGCCACCTTGCTTTGCTGTTGCAGGGCTATCGGGTTAGGCAAAACGCCTGGGGCGGGCAAGCCGTTGGCAAGCACCGCAGACGGAATGGCCCCAAGCGAGAGCGCGAGGGACAACATGAGCGTAGCCCGCATGGGTGCAGAACTAAGCGCAAGTCTTTTTCTTTGGAGTCCTTTGTGAAGGTTGTCCGATTGGGTAGATTTCTCGTTCATCTCATTTACATCTATTAAGATTCAACGTTTTTAGTTCTTTGTTGAGCGTGGCATCGCTGCCATTTCCGTCTCCTTTTTCTCGTCATTTGCTGTTTGTTCGCCAGCTAGTTGGGGTTGTATCAGTTGGCCGTTGTAGGCGAACAATACGTTCGGCAGGCTACATGGCCGTGTTTGCGAGTTAGGCGGACGAAGGCGACAGTTTAAGAATGTTTGGGCATCTGGTGCAGACCAAGGGCATTGCGCCGCGCTTGTTAAATGGTCTGATAGAGGGTGAAAGCGGCCTATTGTTAGGCTCCATCGCTTTGCGTATGGTGGTTCGTTGGTTGCGGTAAAGGCATTTGGGCGTTACGGTTTGGCCTTTTTGTCGGCATGCCGGTGCCTGCAACCACTTGTATAACGTGGTGTTGGCATTAACTACTGGTGTGCAGTAGGTTATTTGTTGCCATTGGGGATGTTGCTGTTTGGGTTGTATAGGTCATGTGTAGGATATTTTTGTATGATTGATACTTCTTAGAAAGGTTTTACAAATATAAGCTAAATATCAATAGGTTGGTTTGTTTTGATTGATTTTTAAGGCTTGTTTTTATATTGTTAATAGATTTTAAGGTTTAAGGTTGCTTAACTTTTAATATTCCTAACCACTTGAGAGGAGTATATTATCTTGGTGATGCAAAAGCAAGGCGAACAGAACGCGATTGTAAACCAGTACTGATAGGAGCATATTATCTTTGTGATGCAAAAGCAAGACAGCCACTCCTCTCAGGTACGAAGTACTGAACAAAGATACGCTAAAATCCAAAAATCAGCTCCATTTGCCTGTGGCAAAACGTGGCTATGGCACAAAAAAGTAAGATTTTCAGTAAAAAGAATAACGCCATGAGTGCCCTTTTTGTACACCAATTGCCAACTTGCCGCAAAAAATCGATTCTCGCGAAGGTTTGTTTTGATGCTAAAAAGGGGCAGTGTGTGAATGCGACAAAATGAATATTTATTTCAAGAGGTCGGCATTTGCACCCCTTTTGGGGCTGTTTGTTGCCAAAAATAGTGCAATATGGTGCAAAACGCAGTGCGTTTTGGTGCTAAATGCAATGCGCTTTGATACAAAATGCAGTGCGTTTTGGTGCAAAACGCAAGGTAAAATGGTGCTAAATGCCGTACAAAATGATGCTAAACGCAAGTCGAAAAGAATAAATATCCGCTGAAATGGTATAGATATAACCCTCTCTAGCCAGTAAAAACATGACTCGAAGGGGCAAAACAGCCCTCAAAAAGTGGTTTTTTGGGGGTAAAAAGTGGGTAATTGGAACTTAAAAATCGCGAGATGTCAACCAAACTAGAAAGGCAAAATGGTGCAAAATGCAGCTATTTTGCCTAAAAACAGACAAAAGGAAAGACGTGAAAGAGGAGGAATGGTAGTAATTTGCCTACTTTATGACCTATTTTTTCGCTAGAACGGAGTGGAAAATAGACCGCTTTTGTAAAATAAAAGAAATGATTTAAGTTGACGAGTTGAGAAGTTTACAAGAAGACCAGTTAACCCGTCAACTTGTCAACCTGGTTAACTCGTTAACTAGTCCACTGGTTAACCAGTCAACGGGTTAACTCGTCAACGGGTTAACTTGTTAACTCCCCAACTCGTAACCTCTACCTTATAAAGAGGAGTTCCCGATACTTAGGCAACGTCCACAGTTCGTCGGCCACGAGCAGTTCCAGCTTATCCACTTCGTAGCGGATGGCCTCCATTCGTGGTGCGATATTGTCGTGATAGGCAATTGCCTTTTCTCTTTCGCATTGAATGTTGTTAGCCACCTTACGTGCCGCAACCAGTTCTTCCACCTTCGTTTCGATGGTTTGCGTGCGTTGAGCAATCTCTTCGATGATTTTCACGTTGCGCGAAGTAAGTATGCGCGCCTTTTCGTTGGCAAATATGCCGAACATGCTCTGCACGTTCTTGGCCAATCTGCTTTGATAATGCGTGGCCACGGGTATGATGTGGTTCATGCAGAGGTCGCCCAGCACGCGCGCCTCAATCTGTATTTTCTTCGTGTAGGTTTCCCATTTCACTTCGTTGCGGGCGTGCAACTCGTTGCGGTGCATTACGTTCAGGCTCTCGAACATCTGCACGCTATCCTCGTCGAGATACCTGTCGAACACCAGCGGACAGCTTGTTTCGGTGTCCAACCCGCGGCGTTTGGCCTCTTCTACCCATTCTTCCGAATAGCCATTGCCGTCGAACACGATGGGGCGGCAGGTGCGAATGTCGTCGCGCAACACGCTCACGATGGCGCGTTTAAGGTCAACGCCCTGCTGCACAAGTGCGTCTACGCGTTGTTTAAAGCTGCTGAGTGCCTCGGCAACGGCAGAGTTTAGCACGATGAGTGCCGACGAGCAGTTGGCCTCCGAGCCAAGGGCGCGAAACTCAAAGCGGTTTCCTGTGAAGGCAAAGGGCGAAGTGCGGTTGCGGTCGGTGTTGTCGATAAGCAGTTGGGGTATCTGGTCGATGTCTAGTTCCACTCCCTTTTTGCCTGCCACGTCAAAGCGTTCGTCATCGCCGGCACGCTCTATTTGTGCCAACAGCGCGCTGAGTTGCGTGCCTAAGAACGAAGAAATAATGGCTGGCGGAGCCTCGTGTCCGCCCAGTCGGTGGGCGTTGGTTGCACTCATTATCGATGCTTTCAGCAGTCCGTTGTGGCGATACACGCCCATAAGCGTTTCTACGATGAAGACAACAAAGCGCAGGTTGTCGTCGTAACCCTTGCCAGGTGCATGCAACAGCACGCCCGTATCGGTAGACAAGCTCCAGTTGTTGTGCTTTCCGCTACCGTTTACGCCGGCGAAAGGCTTTTCGTGGAGCAGCACACGGAAACTATGCTTGCGTGCCACTTTCTTCATGAGCGACATCAATAGCATATTGTGGTCTACGGCCAGGTTGGCCTCTTCGAAGATGGGCGCCAGTTCAAATTGGTTGGGCGCCACCTCGTTGTGGCGCGTTTTGCAAGGTATGCCCAATTCAAGGGCCTGTATTTCTAAGTCTTTCATAAAGGCCTGCACACGCTCGGGGATTGTTCCGAAGTAGTGGTCGTCCATCTGTTGGTTCTTGGCCGAGTCGTGTCCCATGAGCGTTCGGCCTGTGAGCATCAGGTCGGGACGGGCAAAGTAAAGGCTCTCGTCTACCAAGAAGTACTCTTGTTCCCAGCCTAGGTTGCAGCTAACCTTCTTCACTTTGGGGTAGAAATATTGGGCTACAGCTGCGGCAGCGGTGTTGACGGCCTGCAACGAACGCAGCAGCGGTGCCTTATAGTCGAGCGATTCGCCTGTGTAAGAAATGAAGATGGTGGGGATGCAAAGCGTGTCGTCGATGATGAACACGGGCGAAGTGGGGTCCCAAGCCGAATATCCGCGAGCCTCGAAGGTGTTGCGGATGCCGCCGTTGGGGAACGAAGACGCGTCGGGTTCTTGCTGAACGAGCAGCTTTCCCGAAAACTCTTCAATCATTCCGCCCTTGCCGTCGGGTTCTACAAAGGCATCGTGCTTTTCTGCCGTGCCCTCTGTTAGGGGCTGAAACCAGTGCGTGTAGTGTGTCACCCCGTTTTCGTTGGCCCATTGTTTCATGCCTTTGGCCACGGCATCGGCGATGGAACGGTCTAAACGGGTGCCGTTGTCGATAACGTCGGTGAGCTTTTCGTAAACGTCGGCGGGTAGGTATTTGTACATCTTTGCTCGGTTGAAGACGTACTTCGCGAAAAACTCAGATGGTCTTTCGGCGGGTGTAATCACTTCCAGCGGTTTCTTTTTGTAGGCTTCTGCCACAGCTTCAAATCTCAAGTTTGCCATTGTCGATATGTTTTTTCTCTATATAGTTGTGCTGATGAGGGGCGAGCGGCGACGCCTTTGGCTGACGCACTGATGCCCTACGCCTGCAAAAGTACAACTTTTTGCGCAGAAAACTCTCGTTTTGGTGGCATAATGATGGAGTAGAAAAGCATTTAGCGTTGCGCAACGCGGGGTGGGCATAGGGGCATCTTGTTGTACGCGCACAAGTTCAATCTCTGGTTTGCGGTACATTTGGGTGTTTAGTTGTCTGTTATCCTTCATGAACAAAAAATTGGTATGGCGTATGGTTGTTAGGTTGCCGCAAAGAATGATTAAATATATGATTGGCAGTTACTCTCTGTGATAAGATACAAAGGTGAATGCGTTTGCCTGCCATTACAGATGTGTTGGCGTGGCTTAAACACGCTTCTTTGCGGTGTTGTACTGATTCTAATTCTCTTTAATTCACCGCACTTTACAGGTTTAACGATGCAAAAGTATGAGCTTTACTAAACGTAGCAAGCAAGAAAGATGTTATTTAACATGATTTTAAGTAAATGAACAGGTGGGCTAGGGTGGGCATAAATGAGCAAACGGCAAGACAAAAGACCATGGGAACGAGAGTAAACGAACGAGAATAGGGGAGAAAGAGCAGGGGAGAAAGAGCAGGTTGTCGACCCTAGGCCTATGGCATACGCAGAAGCCCTACCAAACGCTTGCAAGCGTTGGTAGGGCTTTTATTAAGTGTTCAGGCGTTTTTGATTAGCCTTTTCAGTAATGCTTCCTTCTCGTCGGTTTGTCTTAACCGTTATGGGCGAAAACGACGAGGGTTGTCGGGGCCATAGTAGTTGTAGTCTAAGTCTAGCATGGGCCTTAATCCAAGTCCCATGCAGAGGTCTAACGTTCTTGAGTGCCATACCTCTTCAACGCTGCCGTAGAAATACTTCGCGCGCCCATTTAGTTGATTATCTGTTGTCGAAGTCCAGGACGAAGTGAATTTGGGTTTGGTAGACGTTCCATCAGGATCGCTTTGCAGTCTGCCTAAGCCATGACTACGTATCATGTGGTAGGGGGCGAACAGCCAGCCGTCGTTCACGTTCGTCTTTACGAAGGCTACGTTGCCGTTGCCGCTGGTCCTAAAGTTGCCAGGCTTCTTTACCAGACTTACTGCACCTCTAAGTGGAACAATAAAATGGCCTGCATGCCAATCGGGCACACGGTAGCCGGCGGGACTTGGGTCGAAGATGGTCTTGTGGTATTCCAAATGTCCGCTGGTGTATGACTGACCCCAGTACACGTGGTGCAGATTGCCGCTAAAATATTCGGGTGCAAGGGCGGAGTTACCGGTCCTCGAAATGAATTTGTCGGGGTTTTGTATCACAAACTTGTATTCCTTAGGTGGATAGATAACGTTCACTCCGTGGTTCCTTCCTGTTAAGTTTGTGCTTGGGAATGGGTCTTTACGTCCCCATTGGTAAAGCATGGTATAGCCATCTCCATCGAGCATGGTTTGCCCGACAACGAACGAAGCGCGCTTTCTTGGGCCACTAGTTTGCTCGAGTATGATTTTTACTTGGCGGCCGTTGCTGCCTCCACCTTTAAGTTGCCTCATCTTTGTGAAGGTCCAACCGAGTGGGGTCGAGAGTAGGTAATGGACGTATGAGTCTGAATTCATAACCTTAACGGGAACGGGTGTGAGCACGTCTTCGTGGGCAAACCACAACTGCCACGACCAAACCACCGTTCCTTTATCGTCTGTGATGGCAATAACGGCGTTTCCGCTTCTAATCTTGCTTGGGTCTACGTTGAAGTTAAGACGGGCTGGGGTGGAATAGTCGCCGTTGGTGAAGGTGTTCTGGGGGTTGGCGTCGAACTGAATAACGCCGTCAGGGTCCGACCAAACAACCTTTGCTTTAAGTCTCGACTTACCGTTAACGACAACCTGGTTGCGGCCCATGGGTCGTTGAGCCTTAACGATGTATGGATCTTTAATGTCGACACCCTGATAGTCTTTGAACAGGCTGAACGCCTTGAGTTCGACATTTCCGTTCTTGAAGCCGTTGCCGTAAACAAGCGGCAGCGAGTAGCGTCCTGCATGCGAAATGATGTAGGTGTTGGCCGTGTTCAGCTTTCCGTCCTTGTCGAGGCCTAGCTTCGTAACGCCAGGTGCCACGGTTTTAAGTGCGGCGTTGTAATCGTTCATCACGTCTACCACCTCGCCAGCTTGTGCGGCGATGTTCACAAACGATGTTTCGAATGCGATGCTGCCATTGCCCGCGGTCTTGGTTATGTTTATCCAATTGGGTTTATTGGTGGTTTCTGCTCCCCATGTGCCGTTGTTGTTTTGCAGTTGGTAGCCCACAACCTTCCATGCTACGGGTGTGCGTGTGGCTGCCTGTCCTTTAAACACGCGGTAGCTTTGTACGCTGAAAGGCACTTTCCCGTTCAGTCCGAAAATGGTTGTGCTTGGTTCTACCTTTACGTTAAACTGGTAGTCCCAGTTGGCGTCTTTGTTGCTTAGCTTATAGGTGCGTGTTTCGCCGGCTTTCCATTCGCCGTTAAGGGTTGCTTCGATGTAGTCGTTGGGGTTGTCGTTAAACTCCACTCTCAGCTGTACGCCTCGTCCTGTTAGCACTTGTGGCACCATGAGGAAGGTGTAGTTGTTGTGGTCGCCCAATAGGATGTTGCCCACAGTTCCGTTAACGGGCACGCTAATGCCTTCCAGTGCGAATGTGGTTGGGTTGCTGTGGTTGCTCCATCCGGCTCCTGTTCCTTTTTCGTCGCTGGCCATTTGGTACACGCCCTTTTGGTACACATTGCTGATGGTAACCTTAGTTATGCGCTTGCCTGCATCAAGGTTTTCGCCCACGGCGAAGTTGATGGCCGTTAGCGCATGGCGGAAGGGCAGCGACACAGCAGGCGAACTCGTGCCGCCCTTATACTGCGTGATGGGCGATGTGGCCACCATCAGGTCGTTCTGGGCCGTGTTGTCGGTGTTGGCCGTAAAGCTGATGGTGGGCACTTTGCCCTTCACGGCGTTTACGCTAATGCCGTTGGCCGCATCTGCTACGGGGAACACAGCGTAGAAGCGTGCGTAGGGCATTTTGCTTGACCAATGGAAAGGTTGTTTGGGGTTTCCGGTCTTGTCGAAGGTGACACTTGGAATCCAAACGTCGGCATTGCTAACGTCCTCGGGCGTTGTTGCTCGGTAGGCGGTAACGGTAAAGTCGTTGTTAACGCCGTTGGCCACTCGGCCGCGCGTTAGGTTTTCCTGTTCGGGTGCGTTAACGGTAGGCACCGAGCTTTCTACAAACATCATTCCCTCGGCCAAGGAGCCTTGTGCGGGCAGTGTGCCGTGCACAAGGTCGGTTTCTTTCAGTCCTTGTGCGGCCAGCAGGTCGGCGTAGGTTTGGCTGTTAGGGTTAGCGTTGTAGGCTTGCAAAGCTTCTGCCTGGGTGTCTACTGCGTTAACCGATACGGTTAGTCCGTCTTGGCTGCTGTCGGTGTCGGGCATGTCGATGTTTTCGGTACACGATGTGATGCCCACACCCATCATCCCAAAGGCAAATGCTGCCAATAGGGCGCGATAGTGTAACTTAACTTTCATAGTTGTGTTTGAAAAAAAATGGATAAAGTGGTGTTTAATTTAGTAGCTTAATGTCTTTTACCACAGCTTGGCGTGGTGTTGGATAAAAGGATTAAACGGCGAGAGGTTAATGCCATCACAGATTTTCTGGGGCATTTTCGGTGGGTGGAATGACGCTGATGTCGGCCTGGACACCTTCTGCTTCGGTTTCAGAAGCTCGGTTAGCGTTTTCGGGTGTTACGATAACGATGGGTCCGTCGTCATCGTTGTCGCTGTTAGTTAAAAGAATTTGCTCTTGTCGTACGTGCACAAACTCAATCCGGGGTTTGCGGTACATCTGCGTGCTTAGTTGTTTATTATCCTTCATAAGCAAAATGTTTAGTACTGGCGTATGTCCTTGTTAGGTTGCCGCCACGAATGATTTAAAAAAATTATTAGCAGTTCTATGTGTAAATAAGAAACAAATCAGAATGCGTATACCTACTTTTAATGTTATTTCAACGTCTTCTTAGGTTGCCGGTTCGCGGTGCTGTGCTGCTTCTAACTCTCTTTCAGTCACCGCGCTTTGCATATCTTAATTTCTGCAAATGTAGGAAATATAATGATAAGAAACAAGCTAAAAGCTGTATTTTTAACATAAATTTAAGCAAAAGAGGGTGGGGAGAACCGTTTATTGAGCCAAATGGTCTAGGTGTTTTTATGTCTTGTAGGGAGGTCGCAAATAGGGAATTAGGGTTAAAAAGTAGATTAAATCTTGGCCGATGCAGACGTAAATGTGGCGCAGGTTCGGTTGGCTTGTAAGGAAGGATAGCATGCGAAGAAAAGCCCTACCAAACGCTTGGGGCGTTGGTAGGGCTTTGTCTATTGAGATTGAATCGCTTTCTGTTGAAGCTAAATTCGTGTATGACGTTGTTGTGACAACATCTAATTAGGCCGCGAACCGACTTAGTACTTGGGATCCACTACGGGGCGAACAGAAAGGCCGTTGTGGCGGTTGGGAGCTTTGTTTGCTTCCTTAGGAGCATTTCCTACCAAGCCTATGCCGCCAAGGAACGAATAAACGCCTGATGTAACCCTTGGTCTGTTTTGAGAAGCGGTAAGGGTCCAATAGTTGCCTGCGTTAACTTTATGTTCTTGTTGGTTTTGGGCATCAGCACCATAGTACATGTGGCCATCGAAGTTGCGGCCGAAGAAGTAGGGTATGAATAGCAGGCCGTTATTGATGTTGGTCTTGCAGTAAACCATAATCCTACTTCCTTGGCGAACGATGTTTGTAGGCTTGTCGTTGAGGTATATGCCTTCTTGCGGCTTGTCAAGGATGAAGTAGGTGGCTTGTATTTCGGGCACTCGGTAACCGGCTGGGCTGGGGTCGAACAGCGTTTTCTGTATCACCCTGTTAGCATTGTCGCTGTAATTGGCATCCCAATATTTATTTCTGTTTTCGTTGGTTGTCCAATATGCTGCGTGGGTGTCGCGATTCTTCACCGTGTAGAAGATATCGGGGTTCTGGATGAGCACCTTATAATCGTTTGGCGCGGGCATTAGTTTGATGCCTCTTCCAAAGTCTTCTCCGGGGAATGGGTCTTTACGTCCCCATTGGTAAACCATGTTGTAGCCGTCGCCATCAACATATTTCTGGGTGATGATGAAGTACGAACCTTTGTTGCTCGAAGCTTGCCTTAATGTTACTTTCACCCTGCGGGTGTTGTCTTTGGCCCCTTTTAGGTATTGCAGCTTGGTGTACACCCAGCCCAAAGGTTCTGCCATATATTTGTAGGTCTTGGCGTTCTGAGCCTTACCCTTAACGGGTACGCTTGCGGTTGCACCTTCGTGGGTGAACCACAACTGCCACGACCACATCACTCTGTTCTGCGCATCGGTAACCGCAATAACGGCGTTACCGCATTTCACTTTGGTCTTGTCTATGGTGAAGTTCAGCCATGCAGGCGCGTGAGCATTACCATTGGTAAAGTTGTTGGCTTGGTTTGCATCGAACTTAACGGCACCTTCGGGGTTAGACCAAATTACCTTGGCCTTGTATTGGGTTGAACCATTTCTTGCAACAGGCGTGTTGCCTTTAATCACCCAAGGATCGTTGATGGCGTTTCCTAGATAATCCTTGAAGCCGGTGTAAACGCTACTTTGTTGTTGGCTTTTAACAAAGCTGCTGCCATAAACCAGGGGCAGGGTGTATTGGCCCGAACGGACGATGGCGTAGGTGTTGGCGGTGCTTAGCGCATTGCCGTCTAGGCCAAGCCTGTAAGCACCATTGTTGTTGTGTTCGGTTCGTAGGGCGGCGTTATATTGGGCCAAAACGTCTTCCATGTCGGCAGCAGTGCTCTTAACAACGGCTGTTGAGCTTTCAGCATCGAATCCGCCATTGCCTAGCTTCTTCGTTACGTTGAGCCATGTGGGAGGAGTTGCACCAAGGTTGGTCCAAGTTCCGTCGGCATTTTCCACTTCGTATTTTTCAACTTCCCACGATACGGCTTGGCGAGTGCCTTCTTGTCCGTTGTAAGCACGATAGCTCTGTACGGTGAAAGGTACATCTCCGTTAAGCGCGTAAACGTCTGTTGCGCCTTTCATCTTAACGTTGAACATGTATTCCCAGTTAGCGTCTTTGCTGGCTAGCTTGTATGTACGTGTTTCGCCAGCCTTCCATTCGCCGGTAAGGGTGGCAGAGATGAAGTCGTTGGGGTTGTTGTCGAACTCAACACGTAGTTCCACGTTACGGCCGGTAAGCACTTGTGGCACCATCAGGAAGGTTGAGTTGTTTGCATCGCCCAAAATGATGTTACCTACTGTTCCATCTGTGGGAACGCTGATGCCATCGAGGGTAAAGATGGCTTCGTTGCTTTGTGCGCTCCATCCAGCACCAGTTCCCTTTTCATCGCTTCCCATATTGTAAACACCTTTTTGGAAAGCCCTGCTGATGGTAACCTTGGTGATATGCTTGCCGGGAGCAAGCTTTTCGCCGATGGCAAAGTTAATGGCGGTAAGTGCATGGCGGAAAGGCAGTGTTACCTTAGGTGCAGTGTTGCCGCCTTCATACTTAACCATGGGCGAAGTGGCCACCATGAGGTCTTTTTGTGCCTGGTTGTTGGTGTTTGCCGTAAAACTAACCGTGGGCACTTTTGCGTTTTCTGCGTTAACCGTAACACCGGTAGCAGCACTGGCAACGGGGAATACGGCATAGAATCGTGCGTAGGGTTTTTTGCTGCCCCAGCGGAAAGGCTTTTTAGGGTTACCATTCTTGTCGAAGGTTATGCCTGGAATCCATATGTCTGCGCTTCCAAGACCAGCGGCAGCGGCAGCGCGATAGGCGGTAATGGTGAAGTCGTCGGTAATGCCCGCGGCTAAACGTCCGCGTGTGTCAGCAACTTCTTCGGCAGCAACGGTGGGCACCGAGCTTTCAACGAACATCAGTCCGTTGGCCATTGCGCCTTTTGCGGGCAGCGTTCCGTGTACGAGGTCGGTTTCTTTGAGACCTTGTGCAGACAGGAGGTCTGCGTAGGTTTGTGTGTTGGGGTTTGCCTTGTAAGCTTGCAGTGCTTGTGCCTGCGCATCTACAACGTCGACGGCCGCGATGGGGCCTTCGCCGTTGTTGGTGTCGGCAGAGTCGATGTTTTCAGAACACGACGTTACGCCTACACCCATCATTCCCACGGCAAATGCTGCCATAAGGGCACGGTGGTGCAATTTAAAAATCATGAGTTCGTTTTAAAAAATAAATAAAGTGGTTTTGCCTAAAACTTAAAGCCCTTTACCCCAGTTTTTAAAGCTGTATGGGTAAAAGGCATGTGAGTAGTTAGTTGAATGGGTCTTCTTCTGTCTGTGTCGGTGGAATAACGGTGATATCAAAACCTCCTGCTCCGGGTGCTGGTGTAGCAGGTTCCTCCGCTTCGGGGTGAACGACAACGGGAGGTCCGTCGTCATCACTACCTGTTAAGAGTACGTTCTCTTGCAACATGCGTACAAGCTCTATCTCAGGCTTCGCATATGCCAACATGTTTAGTTGTTTATTATCCTTCATATACAAATATAATTTAAAATGGCTTAGAGCCTTCTGGGCTTCTGCCACGAATGATTTAAAAAATACCTTAATGGCTACTCTCTTATAAATAAGGTGCCAGTTAGAATGCTAATATATGTTCAGTTAAAGTTAATTTGGCGTGACTTTAACGTTTTGTATGCAGTGCTAAATAGCTTTAACTCTCCAAAAAAGCCCTGCTTTTACTTTAATTGCGATGCAAAAGTAGGAATTTTTGTTTTATTTCCTCACCAAAACGGTATTTATTTAACATAAATTTAGATAAAGAGCGGCTTGAATTACTACTCACCACCAAAGCATTTGGCTTAACTCCTTAACTCCCTACTCCTTTACTACTCCCAAAAAGCATTTGACTTAACTCTCTAACTCCCTACTCCTTTACTACTCCCAAAAAGCATTTGGCTTAACTCCTTAACTCCATAACTCCTTTAACTCCTCAACTTAACTCCTCAACCCCTAAATAATCCCCATTATCCTAAGTATGGTAGGCGTGAGCAGGGCGGTGAAGATGCCGTTGAGGGTTATTCCCAGTGATGCGAAGGCGCCATACTTGTTGCTGATGCCCATAGCCGTAGATGCCCCTACGGCATGCGAAGCCGTACCCATAGACAAACCCTTCGCTATGGGACTGTTTACATGGCCCAGGGCCAAAGCCTTAAAGCCCAATATGGCACCCAAGATACCTGTTATTACCACTACGGCTGCCGTGAGCGAGGGAATGCCGCCAAGGGTTTGGGTTACTTCCATAGCGATGGGCGTTGTAACCGACTTGCTGGCCATTGAGATGATAACCACGTTAGAAGCCCCGAAAAGCTGTGCCACGACAACTACGCTGACAATGCCCACCAAACAACCCACTAACTGCGAAAGAACGATGGGGAACCATAACTTCTTAATGGCCTCGAACTGTAAATAGAGTGGCACGCCCAGGGCCACGACGGCTGGTTTGAGCCAAAAGTCGATGAGCTGACCGCTCTGTTCGAATGTTTCGAACGATACGCCCGTTAGTTTCAGATAGGCTATGAGCAGCACGATGGCTATGAGTATGGGGTTAAGCAGTACCCAACCCGTGCGGTATTGCAGTCGGCGGAAATAGTAGAATACGGCAAAGGTGAGGGCCAAGATGATGTATTGGTTGGAGAAAAGCTGTTGCATTGCGTGTGGGGTATGTGATGTTGGGCCTGTTGGCCCGCTATAAGTGATTGGTGACTGTGGGGTTATACTTCGTCGTCGTTGGTGGGCGCAACGGCTTGTGTGTGGTCTTGTTGCTTTCTCTTATGCCTGCGCATGTGCATGGCCAGCAGTTTCCGCTCGGCTTTCACAACGAACTGGTGCATGTGTCCCGTTACTACCAATACGAGTATGGTGCTTAGCAAGGTGGCCATAGCAATGGGCAGCAGCTCTTTTTGGATAACATCGAGGTAGAGCATGATGGCCACGCCAGGGGGCACGAAGAAGAAGCCAAGGTTTGCAAGCAGAAACTGGGAGAGCTTCTCTACCCATTCTAGCTTTACTATCTTGGTTTTGAGAAAGAAGGTGAGGAGCAGCATGCCAATGATGCTCGATGGTAGCTTGATGCCTGTTGCCCAAACGACAACCTCGCCGAGGGCAAGACATCCGAAAATAACGAAAAACTGTTTAGCCATTATAGCCGATGAACGATGCTTATTTATGTTTGCACTGGCCTGCAAAGGCAAGCCTTATCCTTAATAACGATGCAAAGGTAAGGCTTTTTTTTGAAATGGAGGTTATAAAGGTGAAAAGGGTTATAAAGGTGAAAAGGTGAAAAGTTGAAAAGGTGAAAAAATGGCTAACGCCCCCTGTACATTTGGCTTAACTCCCTAACTCCTAAAAGTGAAAAGGTGAAAGGATGGCAGCATGAGTAAGTTGAGGCAAGGATAACAAGGAAGGCAAGGATAGTTAGGAAGACTAGGATAACAGAAAAGGCTAGGATAACTAGAAAGACTAGGTCATCAACTCATCAACTCACTAACTCACTAACTCTCTAACTAAAAAGCTTAAATTGTTATCTTTTGTTTTACAATCTTACTCTATTTTTTACCCCGTTCTAGCGAAAATATTGGCCATAAAACGGGTAAATGGCCCCAATTTCTGGCCTTTCACGCCTTTTGCTTTGTCTGTTTTCAAGAACAAAACCTGCATTTTGCACCATTTTGCCTTTCTAGTTTGGTTGACGACTCGTAATTTTTCAGGCCCAAATATCCACTTTTAGACCCTAAAATCATACTTTTTAACCACTATTTCGCCCTTTTCGGCTATGTGTTTCATGGTTCGATAAGGTTTTGTTTATGCAATTGCGGTGGATATTTATGCTTCTCGAATGGCGTTTAGCGGCATTTTACACTGCATTTAG
Organism: uncultured Prevotella sp.; assembly: GCA_938028745.1. Classification (GTDB taxonomy): domain Bacteria; phylum Bacteroidota; class Bacteroidia; order Bacteroidales; family Bacteroidaceae; genus Prevotella. The sequence continues at coordinate 11,173 of CALIZL010000086.1, read as the reverse complement.
CACCATTTTACCTTGCGTTTAGCACCAAAACGCACTCCATTTAGCACCAAAACGCACTGCGTTTAGCGGCATATTATACTGCGTTTAGCACCAAAACGCGCTTCGTTTTGCTGCAAATGGCCCCAAAGTGGGTGTTAGGGGCGGTCAGTTTAAATAAAAATTCATTTTGCCTGCATGTACAGCTACCCCCTTTTTGCATCAAAACAAACCTTCGCGAGAATCGATTTTTTGGGGCAAGGTTGGCGGTTGGTGAATGGAAAGGGTACTCATAATGTTAAAATTTGTACTGAAAAATTGACAATAGGGGCGGATTGACGAGTTGAGAAGTGGGTTTTTAAGGTTGTATGTTTGTGAGTTGTCAAGTTTATGAGTTGATGAGTTTTTGTGTTTGTGAGTTTCTGAGTTGATGATTTTTTGAGTTTTCCTCTTTGTGAGTTTTCCTCTTTGTAAGTTTGTGAGTTTTTCTGTTTGTAAGTTGATGTATTAGGGAATTGTTGGGCTTTCGTGAGTTTAAAAGCCCGTTAGTTGATTTGTTCTGCACTTCGTATATGTGCGGAATGTTTATCTTGTGTTGGTATCACACAGATAACAAGATGGTTGCGTGTGATAGTTGAGGCTAGGATAACTGGAAAGGCTAGGATAACTAGAATGGCTTTAAGAACTAGCTCCCCTCGAAGGGTTAGAATAATTAGGAGCACTAGAATAAACTCCACTAATTTGTTAAAGCCTGAATGATAGATACGCTTACTCCCATTTTGCCATCAGAAACATTGAAAATAAACAAGCGGAGATTTCTGGGAAGCCCTATATACTCAAAATAACTGGCATGAGTTATCAATAAGTTCTTGTTCTAAATATTCCTTGAGGAGGGGATGCAGCGGTTTCAAGCAATTAACCTTTTGCTTTTGTTTAGGTGTATGCGGGGGAGAATGTTCCACCCTGATGCGAAAAACGGTTGGCGGTGCATTCGGAACAAATTCGGATGCACCGCCAACGGATAAAGTTATTTGATGGGGTTTCCCTTGTCGTCTTTTCTAGAGAGCGATGCCACTTGCACCTTAAAGTCGGATTTGGTGTTGTCGTCGTCAACGAATTTCCTCCCGTCCCATCGTCGGGTTAGGGCCAATCCCGAGTAAGTGGGATAGTCGCTGTTCTTGAGACTGACGAAAGGAACGTCGGTTACGGCGTTGTAACCCTTGTCCAGTTTGCTGGGGCGCATCTGGAATTGGCTTCTAGGGCAAATCGTGATGCAGTCTACAACGTATTCGAAAGGAATTTCTATTGCCTCGAAGTCGGCGAAGGCACTACTTGTGACGGTGATGTAGTGCAGGTATCCACGCTTGTCTTTGGTGTCTTTGTAGTTTTTCGCAAAGTCTTCGGGTGTCCACGGCAGCCTCACCAATGCCAATCCTCCGTGTTCGGATATTTCTTGCATCTCGTACGAAGGTATGGTGTTGCCGCTTTTGTCTTTGCGTGTCATAATGGCTTGCAAGTCGGGTACGTCGGGGTTGTTCTTTCCCGAGTGGTCGTAATTGGCGTTTGTCCATTCGAAGTTGGCTTTGCGTAGGTCTAAGAACGCGTCTAGCCCCTTGTACAAGGAGAGGTCTTCGCCTTCGAGTTCTTTCTCAAACATCGCCTTATGGTCTGTGGCATATTTCGCCACGATTATCGATTGTTTGGGCTGTATGGGCAGGTCGTGTCCGCTACCGGGGAAGTACGAGATGGCATTCACGCCGTAGTATCGGTTCACGAAATCGTCTTTCGGGGCGAAGGTGATAACCTTCGTGGGGTCGATGGCATGGGCGCAAAGGGCCATGTTGTCGAGATATTGCACCTGGTCTGTGGGGTTATATATCTCGATGTATTGGTCGTCGTTGTAGTTGTTGTTGGTGTTTTTGAATCCCCATTTGCTCACGTCGCGCACCCAATAGTGCCCAATGTAGAACACCTCCTTGATGATAAGGTGGTCTACCTTGCTTTTGGCGTTGGATTGCTTGGTGGGCAATTCGTTTCGTACGCAGCCCGCGAGTAGGGTCAGCAAAACGAGTGTTGCAAGTTGTTTCATTTTGTGTTGTCTTTTAAAGTTGTGTTGATGTTCGGCGTTGGCCGCTTGCATGCTTGGTTTAGAGGAACCAGTTGCCAAATCCCGATCCGCCTCCCACGCCGTGGGTTTGCAGGTTTTGCGATGCTTCCAGCGCATCGGCGGGCGACAGTCCTATTTCCAATCCCAGGTAATAATAAAAGGGGTCGTTGGGGTCGATGGCCGTTGGGTCGGTGTCGAAACTACTGCAATAAACCTTGATGGGTATGTTGAAGCGTATCACCTCTTGCCACTGCGAGTCGGCACCGTATTCCTTAGGCTCGTCGGGATTGAACCAGTCGGCGCAGATAAGCTTGCTGATGAACTCGTAAGTGGAATGGCGTTTGAGGTATTCGTCGCGTGGTATGAGTGCTTTCTTACCCTTGGGGCATTTCATAACCCTTACCGAGAGGTAGAACTTGGGCAGCAAGTAGGATGGGCGAGTGTATTTGCCGGCCTCTCCTGTGGCGGGGTCGGTACGTTTGGTTATCTCGAACGGCCATTCGCTGTGCAGCTTGTCGTTTTCGTCGGCGTCGAGGTCGAAGTTGAAATGGCCTTTAAGTCCCACGCGGTCTTGGTCGTATGGGGCCACGGCCCAGTCGGCATCTTTGCGCGTAAGTGGTGGTAGCAGCCTTTGGTTGAACAGCTCTCGCGCGCCGTCGCCCATTGCATCGTGTATCCACGTGTCGCGATAGGTGTATTCGAATATTTTGGGTGTTGCGTCGGCACGTTGTTTCCACGTGGTTTTGTCGGCGAAGAAAGGCGACGGAACTGGCGTGCTGTCTACCGTTCCGCCTTTTTTCCATTCGCCGAACTTGTTTTTGTTGGGATGCCAAGTGCCTCGGCAGTCGGTCACTTCGTAGGGGTTTCCTTTGTCGTCGACATCGCTTACGGTGAAGAAAATTTGGTATTCGTCCGAGTGGTTCAGTATGTCGTCGTTCATGAGTTTGCCTTCCTTGTCGAAGAAATAGAGGCACAACCCCCAACGTTTTAGCTTTCCGCCGATGATGCGGATATAGTCGGGACCTTGTTTTCCCGCATATTGTTCGAGGTAGGTAACGGTGCTTTGGCGTTGCACTTGTACGCTAGGCCATTTGTCGGTGCCGTTGTGTATGATGGCAAACTGCTCTTGTCGCCACGGTGCGTTGTGGTAAACAAAGTTGCCGTGCATCATACCGTCGCCGTGCGAGTGCCCTTCTTTAAACATGGCCAGGCACGTAGCCCAGTTGGCGAATGCCCCATTGGGGTCGGGGTTGGCCATAGGTTGGGTGGTGCGTATCTTCTTCAGGCTGTCTACATACTTGTCGGCTCCGCTGTGCGGTATGGGTTTTGCCTCCAACGGATTGTCGTTGTAGTTGATGTTTACGTTGCCGAAGATGAAATCGTCGCAGGAGGTGAAGACGAGCGTTGTGGCAACTGCGAGCATTGTGACGATGGTTCGCGCGCGCCATGCGGCACCGTTTCTGTGCGAATTTGCCTTATTGGCATTGCTTGGTTGGTTTGTTTTATCCATGTCTTTGTTTCTTTTCTGAATTGCAGGGTGTACCTGTTGGATAGGTCTGTGCAGTGTGTGTGCACCCGTTACATCGCCACCACGCTTTTGCGGTGTTTGTAGAAGAAGGTGGCGGGTTGTGTGAAGAGGAGCCATAGTTGCGCCGCATCTGCCGAGGGATAGAAACGTTTGGCATCTTGAACGCATTTGGCTTGACCGTCTTTCACGTCGGCGATGACGCGCACGGGTAGGGGATAGTCGATGTCGAAACTGTCCCAGCCCGATTGTATTTGGTTGAAGTCCCACAGGTAACCATTCTCGCTGTTGGCCGTATTCACGTATTTGGCCGGTTTCTCGGGCTCGCCCACATGCTGCTGACCTTTGTTGAGGATGTTGCAGATTTTCACTTGTAGCGAGAAACAGATGTGGGCTTGCTTGAATTGCAGCACGCCCTTGAAGCCCAGCCTGTCTAGTGGCGCGCCTGCATCTAGGCTCCGTGCCTGCCTGAGCAACCCCACGGTTTCGCCATAGCGTTGTCTTGGGGCATCAGTGTCGGGGTCGATGAAGTCGTCGTTGTACGAGTCTACGAAGAGTTTTCCCAGTTCTTCCTCCACGGGGTCGGTGTCCCGATATTCGTAGGTGAACACTTCGGGCGTTATTTTGTTGAGTTCCATCATGTCCATCACCCGATATAGGTTATAGGTTTTACCGTCGGATGCCGTGTAGGGCTGTGTGGCTTCGGGCTTTCCAGAGCGTTCTATGGCTTTCCAAGCCAACTCGGAGCTGTATGGCACATTGTTCTTTCCGTATTCGAAACCGCTGGGTGCAAAGACATTTGTGGCCGAAAACTTGGTGGCCGGCACAGGTTGGCCGCCGTTTTGCCTGAAAGTGTAGCGGTCTATGTAGGTGGCGGGTTCGTCCAACGAGCGCGGATAGGCCAGCTGCAGTCCCTGTTGGTCGGGCGTTTCGGCCTTGTCGGTCTCTTTTGTTTCACCTCCTAGCGTGGTGTTGCCTATGCCGAAGAAGTGTTGGTGCATCATGAGGGTGGAGCTGTTCTCGTCGGGAACGCTTACGCCTTCCTTGTCTTTGGTGAAGGGATAGGTGGAAAACTGGTGGTTGATGAGCATTCCGTTTTGGTCGTAGTATTTCAGTTCCAGTCCATAATAGATGTCTGGCGATGCCACCACGTCGAACTGGCGGCGTTGCGTGGTGACGGTCATTTCGCCATTGTCGTCTTTGGCGATGTCTATTTCTTGCGTTATGGGTATCACGGTGGTGTCGGCAGCCACGTGATAGGTGTTGTAAACCCTAACGGAATCGTCGCCATTGGGGCCCACGCCGATAAGTCCGCCCTTGTATCCCATTCGCAGGATGGCGTGTACGCTGTATATTTGGTCGTGCCCCTTTACGTCGCGTTCGATGGACGAAGGGGGCGCTTGCACGATTTTCTTGAAGAAATCGTCCACTTGTTCGTTGGTGCAGCTTGCCGAAAGGGCCGAAAGGGCAATGGCCATTGCCGCTGTTTTAAGGTGTATGCGTTGCATGATGTTGTCGCTTTTGTTGCGTTATATGGAGAACGTTAGGGATTAAAATTTAAAGAGTGTCCTGATGGAGAAGTTGGCTCCACGTTCGTGCGCGTAGTACCTAAATCGGTCGGTGTACTCCTTATAAAGGTTGTTCAGGATGTTGTCGCCCACGAGCATGAGTTTCAGCTCGCGGTGTTGGGGCATGCGCAAGGCCACTTCGGCTGTGCCGTTGAGCAGGAAGTAGGGGTCGGGCGAGTCGCTTACAAGGTCTTTGTCGGGGTCGAACCGTGTTTGTTTGGTTACGTATATGCCCGAGAGCGACACCGTTCCGCGCCATTTCCCACGTTTGTCTATGGCGTGCGTGTAGGTGGCCGAGAGCCCATAGCGGTCTGAGGGCATGAAGGGCAGCCAGTCGTCGCGGGTGATGTTGCGTGCAAACATCCACTCGCCCTTTGCCACGAGCGATAGGCCTTCGATGGGTTTGGCCGTGGCTTCTATGTCGCCGCCCATGAGCCGCACGTCGTCTTGGTCGTAAATAAACTTGGGATACTTACCGCTGGGATGATTGTGAAAGCGGTTTTTGCCCGTTCCGATGTGGTCGTATATGTAGCTGTTGATGCGTTGGTAGAAGAAACTGGGCTCTACGTTGAGCCATGTGTTGCGGTATCGTGCACCCACAACCGACTTGTAACCGCGCTCGCTGGCCAGGTGTCTGTTGCCCACCACCCAGTACGAGCCTTCTTGCAGGCCGATGGCATAAAGCTCATTGATGTCTGGCGGACGCCACGACCATCCGATGTTTGCCCTTACGTCCCAGTTGTCGTCTATCTGGTAATGGCCTGCAAGGCTGGCCGTGAAGTTGCTGTAAAGCTTAAAGTCGTCGTAGTAGGTGTAGTTGCTCAGGCTGGTGTAGCCGTTAACCGACATCACGCGGAAGTCGTAACGCATGCCCAGCGCCATTTGCAACCGTCCCCATTCGGCCTTGTGCAGGAAGTAGCCTCCCATCGAAAGGGCGGCGAAGTTGGGCACGAAGGCCGGCTGTTTTGTCCCTGGGTAGTTGTAGTTGGTTTGGTAAGTGTTGGAAAGGCCTGCGTCGGTGGTCATCTTCCACAACTTCCACTTGGCATGCCAGAGCACGTCTGCCTTGTAGGTTTTAAGGATGAGGTCTTGCACGGGTATCCAGCTCCACTGTGCTTTCTTGCGGTTTTCAAACTCCTGGCGCAGGTTTTCTTGGAACGAGAGGGTGAAATCAATCTGATGGCTTGGGTTGAGCCGCCATTTCACTTCGCCTTTCAGGGTGACATGCTGCGACTGTTGGAAGGGCGGTTTTATCTCGTACGAGAAGGGTTGGATGGTCTGTGGGTCGGGCCGGCCATACTCAAATCGTTTCACCAGCTGGTCCAGGTCGCTCACTTTACTGGCATAGTAGATGCCGCTACGCTGATAATAAATGCTGGAGAAGAGTGTGGCCGTTATGTGTTTTCCCTCAAACCCCACCATGCCCGACAGGCTGATGGTGTTGTATCCCGTGTTGTTCAGGCGGTAGTCGGCCGTGCGGTAGTCGCCGCCTTTGGTGTACATGCCGTGCACACGCGCTCCCCACGGGCCGTAACCCGCCTCTACGGTTGCACTTCCGCTTGCCCCTCTGGCATTGGTGTCGTACCCCATGTTCACGTTTCCCTTGGTTGTCACCCGCTTGTTGCCCCAAGGCAGTGGTGCATCGTTGAGCAATACCACGCCGCCCATGGCACCGAAACCATAGCGTATGCATTCTGCTCCCTTCACAACTTCAACCATGCTCGACCCCGTGTAGTCTAATTCGGGTGCGTGGTCGGCGCCCCAACTCTGGCTTTCCAGCCTCACGCCGTTGTTCATCAGCAATATCCTACTGCTGTGCATGCCCTGAATTACGGGTTTGGCGATGGTGTTTCCGGTGCTGATCGAGCTTACGCCAGGCACCGTTTCCAGCAGTTTGGCCAACGATGTGGCTCCACCTTTCTCCAAAGCGTCGCTGCCGATGGTGCTCGTTTGTTGCAATTGTGTGGTATGTCGTTTCTGTGCCGTCACCTCCACATTGCCAATCATCTTGGCATCGTCGACCATTTTCAGCGTCAGCGTTTGCTTAGGGGTGGGCGTAATGGTTTGCGTAAGGCGTTTGTAACCCACCGACGACACCTCTATCTTGACCTTTTCGGTCTTGCCTTTCAGTTGCAGCCGGCATAGTCCGTTAATGTCTGTTACGGCAGGTGCAGCGGCGGCGTCGCATCTCACCACGGCTCCCGCAATGGGTTCGCCTGTACTTTCGCTCTTCACCACCACGGTTTGTGTGGTTTCTTCTGCGTTGACGTGCACCTCTGCACCTGGCTTTGGACTTCCAAATGCCCCTTGTGGCCTTCCTCCTAAGCACAACAGCAGTGCCAGGCATAGCGTGGCATGCCCGGCTATGCTTGCGGAAGTGTCTGCGCACTTTTCATTTTTCTCGTTTATCTTCATTTTAGTTCCTGATATAGGGAATGTTATAGTTTCCCTGTTAATGTGGTATAACCTCGTTAGAGGGGTTTCTAAGGTCTACCCCCGTTTCTTTGAGTAGATGTGTTTTGGCTTGTAAACGGCAACCCTTGAACGTGGCGGTGCTATCCTGCAAAAGCGAGAACAAGGCGGCGCGTGCGTGCCTTTGCCCGCTTATCTGGCTGATGATGTTCGTCGTTCGGTTGCCAAGGTGGCTTTGACATGTCGCTCCAAAACCTTATGCGGGTTTGCACTAGGCACTGCCTTTTTCTGAAAACCACCTTATTGATATTAAGGAGTGTGCACCATGTGCTGTTCGTAAAGGCCCGCACTGCCTTCCCTGAATTTGCGGTGGAACGAAAGTTACCGTTGTCTTCTTTCGAACGGCGATAGGCACTTGTGCTGATATTCCTTTTGCGTTAACAGCTGTTGAATTGCACTGTATTAAAAAATCTTTGCAAAGGTCTTAATAAATTGCAACTTTCGCAATACCGAATGTTAGGTAAATATTTTTGGCTTTTAGTTGCGGGGTACTAAGTAAGGGGGAGTGCAGGGGAGGCTGTCGACATTCAAGCCCAAGTCGAAAGGCAAACAGAAGGCGATGGAAACAGACAAGAATAATTGACAAGCGGTTTAATGAACCGATAGAGTGTGTATAATATGTAGTGCTCATTATGCTTGTTTTCTGTGCGGTATTTAATGTCTCTCGCACTAATTCAGCTGAAAAGGTAAAAGGCAAGGTCAAGACAACTCCATAATTATTGCTTTTCACATTCCTTCTTAACAATTTCAATCATTACCGCCTTATGCACTTTGCAATCGCTACAGCCCAAGTATATATAGCCAGTCCTAAGGCCATCGGTAATAGCATCGTTAACGAATTCTTGCCCATAGTGCTTACAAATAAATTCGCTACCTGGCACGCCTTTGATTTTGCCTCCTCTCAAAACCAACTTTACGAACTCTCCCTTAATAACGGCATAATAGCCATCCAACCCCCTGAGCATAAAAACAAATACATTGGGATTCTCTAAACAGTATTTATGTATTCGCTTTTCTATCCCATCCCTATCCGGCATTATAGGTCTTCCTACCAAAGAAAATTGAACATTGTTTATGCTGTCTTTCTTTCGGTTTTCTTCATTGAAAGAATCGAAAATCTCGAAGGTTTTAACTCTTAAACCTTTTTCTCTCCTTACAACAATCACCTCTTGAAATAAGAAATCCTGCTTAAATGCTATTAAAGGTTCAAGATTATCCCCACATCTGTATGTTAGGTTTTTCCACCCCAAGATGGGTATAGAAATGAAAACTAAATCCTCTGTCTTGAATTTGTTTGGCAGCCGACTTGTTGACTGGTAGGAGGGGAGGCTGTCTGCTTCTTGTGAGTATAGCTCCACAAACCGCCTTTGAGCAGCCATTTTATATCCGAAACTGTCGTAAGTAAAGCTGATCTTTTCTTGTTGTGCCATTAAAGAAATACTACAAAACAATAGAATGACACTTGAAATTGTTACTTTCATACTAATACACTCCGAAGATTAAGTAAAAACGTTTATAGTTACAACGAAATGGTTTTGGAATTAACCAATCGGAAATTGAGAGCTAGAAGCGGCTTCAACTCTTCTTTGTAATCGGCGATGTGTTCGAAGAAATTCGTCACCGCTCGCCTGAACTCTTCTTTCGCTCTGTAAAATCTGGTGTTGATGGCTTTCTTCTGGAGCCTTTTCCAAAGGTGTTCGATGAGGTTGAGGTTTGGCGAGTACGGAGGTAGGAACGCTTGCCTTATCCTCAAACCCTTCACCCATTGGGCAAACTCCTTGTTATGATAGCACTTGGCATTGCCGGATATGATGTATATCTCGGTGGTTTCGGGATGCTCCTAAGTGTCTTGAACAACTCCTCGACCAACTTTTCCTGTTTCTGTGCGCCAGCCTTACAAGGCTCTTCCGCCGTCTTCTTGTAGGTGAATCCGATGCGGTTGAGCAGGTCTGCCGGCCCTTGTGGGGTGTACGACAAGCCGAAAGAACGCTTTATCCATAGTACAACACTATTGGCATCGGTATATACCTTACAACGGAGTTCAGCACCTAGGGCGACGATTTGCAAACCATCCAGAGGTCCTCAATACCCCTTATAGTGGTTGTTGGTCAGTTTAGGAATGCCACCAGACTTGTAGGTCTCGGCATAGTTGTACACGCAGGACAGGCTTATTCCAAGGTCGTAGGCGATTGTTTTCGCATCGTGACCATGCGCCAGCATCAGTATGCAGGTAATCTGGAGCCAGTAGGGTTCAAACTCTTTACTGTGCTGAAGCCTGCGAAGGGTTTCGAGTTCTTCTAGGGATAAGTTTAACATCATGATGCAAAGATACGTTTCTTCTTATATATTTCCCAAATCTATTTACTTTCTACTATAATTTGATAAATGTAGTTATTATACATCTTTCCATTGTACTCTTTCATTGCAGAAATTCTGTATCCTTCATTTGGGCGTTCTTTTGTTATTCTCTCCTTAACAAGTTGTTTACGTTGGTACTTATCGGGGCGGCCATTAAATACAACATGAATGGTCCATATGCTGTCGTTATTGTAGGTTTCGCTTACAATTTCCTTTATATTACAGCCTTGACCACTTCGGAGGCAAGAGCATCCCGTTAGTATGAATATTGTAAGCAGTTTAATAAATCTAACTAAAATCATAACTATCTCGTCTGAAAATGAAATGAAGTCGCCTTGACTTTTAATATTTCTATAAATTGAGAGGAGTTTATTATCTTTGTGATGCAAAAACCAAGAAAAACACTCCTCTCATGTACAAAGTACTGGACAAAGATACGATAAAATCTGCAATTCTGCCGCATTTGTCTGTGGTAAAACGTGGGTATGCTTCGAAAAGTAACCTGTTGGATGCCTTTCAGTGCATGCTCTACGAGTTGAAAACATCTTTCCTGTGGCACAGGAATGAGGAAAAAGTCAAGACTACTTCTTTATGTTTCTTGTGTCCTTATGTCAAAATGGACGTATTTATGCCAAAACACGATAAGACGAACGATTAACTCGTTCACTTGTCCACTTGTCAATTCGCCAACTTTTGTAAGCTTTTCTGTAAGAAATTTAACACCATAAGTGGCTTTTTTGTCTACCAATCGCTCACCTTGCCGCAAAAAATCGATTCTCGCGAAGGTTTGTTTTGATGCAAAAAGGGGGTAGCCTGTGCATACGGCAAAATGAATTTTTATTTAAACCGACCGCCACTAACACCCATTTTGGGGCTATTTGCAGCTAAATGGAGTGCGTTTTGGTGCAAAATGCAGTGTGTTTTGGTGCTAAATGGAGTGCGTTTTGGTGCTAAACGGAGTGCGTTTTGGTGCTAAATGCAAGGTGAAATGGTGCTAAATGCAGTGTGAAAGGGCGCTAAATGCGAGATGAAAAGTATAAATATCCGCTGTGATGGTATAAACAAACCCTTCTTGAACCACGAAATATGTGGCTGATAGGGGCAGAATGTTCATCGAAAAGTGGGTTTTTAGGGGTAAAATGGGTGTATTTGGGCTTGAAAAAAATC
>CALIZL010000085.1 GCA_938028745.1 uncultured Prevotella sp. | reverse complement strand
CTGCTCAGCTAAAAGCTAAAAATACAGCAAAGGCAATTTTTAGAACCTGCCTTAACATACACGTACTAAAATCGAAAGATTTTTAGGTGATGGCCTATGTTAGGTTGCCGAACATGCCTTAATAAATAAGAAAAACGCGGCAAACCATCAGCTTTGTGGAATTTTATTGCTAAATTTGCATGCAATAAATTTCTAAATTCTCCACTATGTCATCATTTGTTGCAGATAAAATTGTGATGGACGGCCTTACATACGACGACGTCCTGCTCATACCCGCTTACTCCGACGTGCTGCCAAAGACGGTAACGTTGAAAACAAAGTTCTCTCGTAACATCGAATTGAACATTCCTTTCGTTACGGCAGCTATGGATACCGTAACCGAAGCGGCCATGGCCATAGCCATAGCACGCGAAGGAGGCATCGGCGTGATACACAAAAACATGTCTATCGAAGAACAGGCGCACGAAGTGGCTGTGGTGAAACGAGCCGAGAACGGAATGATTTACGACCCCGTTACGATACGGCGTGGTCGCACAGTGAAAGACGCACTCGACATGATGCGCGACTATCACATTGGCGGAATACCCGTTGTTGACGAAGACAACTGCTTGGTGGGCATCGTTACTAATAGGGACTTGCGCTTTGAACATCGTCTAGACAAGAAGATTGACGAGGTGATGACGAGCGAAAACCTTGTGGTGACACACCAACAAACCGACTTGGCCGCAGCAGCAAAGATTCTGCAAGAAAACAAAATAGAAAAGTTGCCCGTGGTGGATGCTAACAATCGCATCGTGGGACTTATTACATATAAGGACATTACCAAGGCAAAGGATAAGCCCATGGCCTGCAAAGACGAGAAAGGACGACTGCGCGTGGCTGCTGGTGTGGGCGTTACGGCCGATACGCTGGACCGCATGAAGGCCCTTGTTGAGGCTGGTGCCGATGCTATCGTCATTGACACGGCGCACGGACACTCTAAATATGTGGTGGAAAAGCTTGTCGAGGCTAAACGCGCATTCCCCAATGTAGACATCGTTGTGGGTAATGTGGCCACTGGCGAGGCCGCTAAACTGCTGGTGGACCATGGTGCCGACGCTGTAAAGGTGGGCATCGGGCCTGGCTCTATCTGCACAACACGTGTGGTGGCGGGCGTGGGCGTACCCCAGTTGAGTGCCATTTACAGTGTGTTCGATGCGCTGAAAGGTACGGGCGTGGCACTTATCGCCGACGGCGGACTGCGCTATTCGGGCGATGTGGTTAAGGCTTTGGCCGCTGGCGGTAGCTCGGTGATGATTGGTTCGCTGGTTGCCGGTACGGAAGAAAGCCCCGGCGAAACGATTATCTTTAACGGCCGTAAGTTTAAAACCTATCGTGGTATGGGTTCGATGGAGGCGATGGAGCAAAAGAACGGCTCGAAAGACCGCTATTTCCAAGGCGATACGTTGGAGGCAAAGAAACTTGTTCCCGAAGGTATTGCAGGCCGTGTGCCTTACAAGGGCACGGTGCAAGAGGTGATTTATCAGCTCATTGGCGGTTTGCGTTCGGGCATGGGCTATTGTGGAGCGAACGATATTCTTGCGCTTCACAACGCTAAGTTCACCCGAATAACCAATGCGGGCGTTTTGGAAAGCCACCCGCACGACATTACCATCACGAGCGAGGCACCCAATTACAGCCGTCCTGAATAACCAATCACATGTATATATAATAAGGTGTAACTTCTCGCCGTGCGCGGCTTTTGTGCCAACAATGCCCCCTCGGCGAGAAGTTTTCGCCGCTTAACCTGTAACTAATGATACGTAGAGCCTTCTCTGTGGCATTGCTGTTTTGTGCTTTTGTGGCACACGCCCAAGACGACCCCACCATTATGACCATTAACGGACGGCCTGTTAGCCGTTCGGAATTCGAGTATTCGTACAACAAAAACAACACGGATAATGTTGTAGATAAGAAGACGGTGGCTCAGTATGTGGAACTCTTCGTGAACTATAAGTTGAAAGTTGAGGCCGCACTTGCCGCCCGACTAGATACCACGCAAGCCTTTCGCAATGAGTTTGCCGACTATCGCGACCAGCAGGTGCGCCCTTCGTTCGTTAACAACGACGATATGGAAAAGGCCGCACGTCAGCTATACGACGACACAAAGCAGCGCATTGAGGGGCAAGGCGGACTGATAAGGGTGGCTCATATCATGCTGTTGTTGCCGCAGAAGGCGGCCAAAGAGAAACAACGTAGCGCCGAACAGCGCATCGACTCTATTTATAATGCCCTTAAACGCGGGGCCGACTTCGCGGCATTGGCTCGTAAACTGTCTGACGATAAAGGTTCGGCACAGCAAGGTGGCGAACTGCCTTGGCTGCAAAAAGGCCAAACCCTGAAAGAGTTTGAAGAGGCAGCCTTCGCTCTTAAAAAAGGCGAGATAAGCAAACCCGTGCTTTCGCCGGCGGGTTACCATATCATTAAGATGATAGAACGGCGCAGCTTTCTGCCTTACGACTCGGTAAAGGCCGACATCTTGGCCTACATCGAGCAGACAAACATGCGCGAACAAATTATCGACAACAAGCTGAACGAGCTGGCTAAGGCATCGCCCACGCCCCGTACAACGGCAGATGTGCTGGAAGAACGCGCACAAGCGATGCAAGCAAAAGACCCTGCACTGAGGTTTCTAATTCAAGAATATCACGACGGCTTGTTGCTTTACGAAATAAGTAACCGCACTGTTTGGGAGAAAGCGGCGAAAGACGAAGAGGGCTTGCGCTATTATTTCAACAAGAATAAGAAACATTATACCTGGGATGGTGCGCGATTTAAGGGCATTGCCTGCTACGCCAAGAGCAAGGCCGACTTGAAGGCGGCAAAGAAAATGGTGAAGAACTTGCCCTTTAACGAATGGAACGAGGCTCTAAGAAAGGCTTTTAACAACGATTCTACCATCCGCATAAAGGCCGAACGCGGCCTGTTTAAGCTTGGCGACAACGCCTTAGTGGACCGCGATGCCTTTAAACAAAAGGTTGCAGTAAAGGATGATGCCAACTTCCCCGTTGTGGGCGTGATAGGAAAGAAACTGAAAGCCCCCAAGGAAATGGACGATGTAAGGGCACTTGTTGTGGCCGACTTCCAAGAAACATTGGAGAAAGAATGGGTGAAAGATTTGCGAAAACAATATAAGGTGGAAGTGAACGAGGCGGTATTAAAGACCGTGAACAAACACTAAACGCCCTGATAACGAAATATATATAAAAACGATGAGAACCAAAACTAAGATATTCTGCGGCCTGTCTGCAATGATTTTGACCGCCGCCATTTCTGCCAATGCCAAGCAAGGCTTGGCCACTAAGGTTGCTGAAAACGACAGTACGGCAACCAATAAGCCCGTGAAAACCGAACCAGCCGTGCCAGAGTCAAGCGTGGTTGACGAAGTTATATGGGTGGTGGGCGACGAACCCATACTGAAATCGGACGTGGAGGCGGCTCGCTTGCAGGCCGAGAACGAGGGACACAAGTTTAAAGGCAACCCCGATTGCTCCATTCCCGAACAATTGGCTTTGCAAAAGCTTTTCCTTCACCAAGCTGCCATCGACAGTTTGGAGGTGAGCGAGTCGGAAATCTCACAAGGAATTGAGGAACAGATAAACTATTGGATACAGCTGATAGGGTCGAAAGAGAAACTGGAAGAGTATCGCAAGCAAACCATTTCGGAGATGCGACAAGCAATGCACGACGACTATAAGAACAATCGCCTTATCGCCATGATGAAAGAAAAGTTGGTGAGCGATGTGAAAGTGTCGCCTGCCGACGTGCGCAAGTACTTCAAAGACCTACCTGCCGATAGTATTCCTATGGTTCCTACAATGGTAGAGGTGGAGATTATCACCCAAAACCCTAAGGTGAAGACCGAGGAAGTGAACCGCATTAAGGACCAATTGCGCGAATATACCGACCGCGTAACCAAGGGAGAGACAACTTTTGCAACCCTTGCGCGCCTTTATTCGGAAGACCCAGGTTCGGCAAGACAAGGTGGTGAGTTGGGCTTTACGGGTAGAGCGGCGTTCGACCCGGCCTTTGCTGCCGTGGCTTTCAACCTTACCGACCCCAATAAGATTTCGAAAATCGTTGAAACGGAGTTCGGCTATCACATCATACAGCTTATCGACAAGCGCGGCGACAAGATTAACGTGCGCCATATCTTGCTGAAACCGCGCATCGCACAAGACGACATCGACCGTTCGAAAGCGCGCCTCGACTCCATCGCCAGCGACATTAAGGCGGGTAAGTTCTCGTTCGAAGAGGGGGCAACGTTCATCTCCGACGACAAGGACACGAAAAACAACCACGGACTAATGGCCTACACCGACAGGGAGTCGCGCTCGCTGTCGTCTAAATTCCGCATGGGCGACTTGCCCACAGAAGTGGCGCGCGAAGTGGAAGGCATGAAGGTGGGCGACATCTCTAAGCCTTTCCAAATGACCAACGCACGCGGCAAAACTGTTGTGGCTATCATCAAGTTGAAGAATAGAGTGGACGGACACCGCGCAACCATCACCGAAGACTTCCAAGTTATGCGCAATGTGGTGCTGGCCAAAGAGCGTGAGAAGAAGTTGCACGACTGGGTGGTGAACAAGATAAAGCAAACATACGTTCGTATGGGCGACCGCTATAAGAACTGCGACTTTGAATATCAGGGATGGATTAAATGAGATTAAAACCAATATCGACATCTAATGGCGATAGGCATAGCGGCGTTTTATGGGCGGTGCTATGCCTTTTTGTGCTATGCTTGCTGCCTGCGCTTGCCCAAAAGAAGGTGAAAACGGCAGCACCGCAGACCGACGACCGCGTGTACCTGGTGCACTCGGACGAGCTGCGCTACGACCAATTCGGACCCGTTCCCGATGCCCAAATCGTGAAAGGAAAGGTGCAATTTATGCACAAAGGTGCGCGAATGTGGTGTGATAGTGCCTATTTTTACCAGCAAACAAACTCGTTTCGCGCCTTCGGACACGTGCGAATGGTGCAGGGCGACACGCTTTCGCTTACCTGCGAGCGGGCTTTTTACGATGGTCAGGCACAGATGATGGAGGCTCGTCAGAACGTGTGGCTGAAACATCGTGGGCAAACACTCAACACCGACAGCCTTAATTACGACCGCCTTTACAACAACGCTTACTTCTTTGAAGGCGGAACGCTCACCGACAAGAACCAAAAATTGGTGGCCGATTGGGGACAATACAACACCCAAACGCGCGAGGCCGTGTTCTATTATAACGTGAAAATGATTGAAGGCGACCGCGTTATCACCACAGACACCTTGCACTACAATACGCAAAATTCGATGGCACATGTGCTAGGTCCGTCGAAAATAACCTCTAAAACCGGTGTGATAGAAACGCGCGATGGCTATTTCGACACCAAAACGAGCAAGTCGAAACTATTCGGAAGGTCAACTGTGAACGATAAAGACAAGACCATTACGGGCGACAGTCTTTACTACGACGACAAGACGGGGCAAAGTGAAGGCTACGGCGACGTGATATATGTGGACAAAAAGAATAACAACAGCCTACTTTGCCAGCGTTTCAACTATAATGAAAAGACAGGCAAGGGTTGGGCCACAGGTAAGCTTCTGGCTAAGGACTATTCGCAGAAAGATACGCTTTATGTGCATGCCGATTCGGTGAAACTCTTCACCTATAACATCAATACCGACTCGGTTTATCGCCTCGCTCATTGCTTTCGGCATGTGCGCGCCTATCGAACAGACGTGCAAGCCGTGTGCGATTCGATGGTGGCAAACTCTAAAGACTCATGTCTCACCATGTATCGCGACCCCATTGTGTGGAATGCCAACCGCCAATTGCTGGGCGAAGTGATTAAGATATATATGCAAGACAGCACGGTTCGCGAGGCGCATGTGCTGGGGCAAGCACTCTCGGTGGAGCAAATGCCCGACTCTGTGCACTTCAATCAGCTTTCGTCTAGGGACATGTTCGCCTATTTCGTCGATGGCAACGTGCGCCGCAACGATGCCATAAGCAATGTGCGCTCCATCTATTATTCGGTAGATGAGAAGGACAGCACACTTATCGGACTAAATTATCTCGAAACCGATACCATGCGAATGTATATCTCTCCGCAACGAAAATTGCAGAAGATATGGACGTGTCGCTTTGAGGCAACGCTCTATCCGATGACCCAAATACCGCCAGGAAAAGAGCAATTGGGTGCGTTTGGGTGGTTCGATTATGTGCGGCCACTTAATAAAGACGACCTATACGAATGGCGACCGAAGGCTGCGGGAACAGAATTAAAGAAGGTTCAGCCGCGAGTGTTGCCCAAGCAACGGCTCGACGACGATGAGAAGAGTGGGGGAAAGGCCAAGTCTGACAAAGAGAAAACAGCGGAGCAAACCACAGAGCAGGCGGCTGCGGATGACGAAAACAAGACTGATGCTGCAGCAGCAAAGGCTAAGTCTGCGGTAAAGGCTAGTGCGAAGAAGGGAAGTAGTGCAGCAACAGCGAAGAAGTCTACTGCCAAGAACCGAACCACAACAGCCAACCGAAAGTCTAAGTAGGCTGTTGCCGTTAGCTGTAAGTCGGCAGGATAGCCCCAACATCGAAAAGGAAAACGCGCGTTTTTGCCGACTTCTTTCAGCCTATTATTGGGGAAGTTTGCCAGTACTGTTTAGGCTTACCACGAACAAATAACGTGCCTATGGGAATGTTTTCAATGCGCAAACCGCGCAGGTTTCATCACGAATACATCTACGCCAACGACCGAAAACAAAGGTTGGAGGCCATAGAGCAACGTGCAAAAGAAGAGCTGGGGCTAACAGAGAAAACCGAGGGACAAGACGTTTCGGCACGCGATGCCGACCGATTTCGGGGTGCGTTCACCCCACCTAACAGCCATTTGCACCGCCGTGGACAGTCTTATGGTGTGGCTTTTGGTAGTCGCATATTCCTGCTCGTGGCCATCTTCCTGTTTATGGGCTACGTTCTATTTAGGTTACTCTTGGGCTAAGCCTATTGTTCTTAGGCTATTTCCTTGGCACATTTTGCCGTTCGCCCCATGTAAACACACATATTATATATAAAGGAGAAACAATCAATGAGCGACGTAATACAACTTTTACCCGACTCGGTGGCCAATCAAATAGCGGCTGGCGAGGTGATACAACGGCCCGCATCCATCATTAAAGAGCTGGTGGAGAATGCTGTCGACGCAGGTGCGACACGCATCGACGTAAACGTTATGGATGCAGGTAAGACCTCGGTACAGGTTATCGACAACGGTCGTGGCATGTCTGAAACCGATGCGCGCTTGGCATTCGAACGCCACGCCACGTCTAAGATACGTC
This sequence comes from uncultured Prevotella sp., assembly GCA_938028745.1. Lineage (GTDB taxonomy): Bacteria > Bacteroidota > Bacteroidia > Bacteroidales > Bacteroidaceae > Prevotella. Next base: position 27,669 of record CALIZL010000085.1, on the reverse strand, counting down.
AAGCATCCGACCTTTTCGCCCTCAACACGATGGGTTTTCGTGGCGAGGCCTTGGCTTCTATCGCCGCTGTGGCCCAAGTGGAGCTCAAAACGCGGCTTGCCAACGAAGAAATTGGCACGTCCATCTCTATCGCCGGCTCACAATTCACAGGACAAGAGCCTTGCGCATGCCCTGTGGGGAGCAACTTTGTTATCGAAAATCTCTTTTATAACATCCCTGCCAGGCGCAAGTTTCTCAAATCTAACGCCACAGAACTCAACAACATCATCACCGCCTTCGAGCGCATAGCCCTTGTTTATCCCGACATCGCCTTTACGCTTCGCAGCAACGGAACCGAGGTGTTCAACCTGCCTTCGGTGGTTCTTAAACAGCGTATAGTAGACGTTTTCGGCAAACGCATCAGTCAAGACCTGCTCTCGTTCAACGTAGAAACGTCTATTTGTAAGATACATGGCTTTGTGGGTAAGCCCGAATCGGCACGCAAGAAAGGCGCACACCAATATTTCTTTGTGAATGGTCGCTACATGAAACACCCTTATTTCAACAAGGCCGTGATGCAACCTTTCGAACGATTGATGCCGCAAGGCGAGCAAGTGCCTTACTTCATCTATTTTGAAGTGAACCCCGAAGACATCGATGTGAACATACATCCCACGAAGACGGAGATAAAATTCGAGAACGAACAAGCCGTGTGGCAAATCCTTTCGGCTGCGGTTCGCGAGGCAGTAGGATTGTTTAACGATGTTCCCACCATTGATTTCGATACCGAAGGGCGACCCGATATTCCCGTATATAACCCCAATGAGAATGCGCCTGCGCCCAAAGTGAACTATAATCCGCACTACAATCCCTTTGACGATACGCCACAAGCAGCCTTACAAACCAAAAATAATAGTAGGTGGGAGGACCTGTATGCCGGCTTGAAAGCCGACGAAGAGGCCGACCTTGGGCTTTTTCCTGATGTTGGGAGTGGCGGGCAGAGTGGGGAGACCGAGCGGATGATTGAAGACAAATCGCCTGCTCATTATCAATATAAAGGTCGCTATGTGATGACCGCCGTTAAGTCGGGACTGATGGTTATCGACCAACACCGCGCCCACGTGCGTATTCTTTTCGAGCAATATCTTCGTCAGGTGTCTCAGCGTTCGGGCGCATCGCAGAAAGTTTTGTTTCCCGAAGTGGTGCAGTTCACGGCCACCGAAGACCTCATGGCACAGAAAATAATGCCCGACTTGCAAGGCTTAGGTTTCGAACTGACCGACCTTGGCGCGCGAAACTATGCCGTTAACGCCATTCCCGCAGGGCTAGAAGGCATCAATCCCGTGGCGATGATACGCGACATGGTGGCAACGGCCATGGAGAAAAGGGCTGGTTTGCACGACGAAATCAACGAGGCACTGGCCTTAAGTCTTGCCCGCAATGCCGCCTTGCCTTATGGACAAGTGTTGGGCAACGATGAGATGGAAAGTCTGGTTAACGCCCTCTTCACCTGCCAGAACGTCAATTATACCCCTAATGGGCAAAAAATATTGGCTATTATGGCACAAACCGACTTGGAAAAGCTCTTAGGATAAGCCCTCAATACATTCTAAAATGCTAATAATCAGGCCTGCATGCTTCTCAATATGCAGGCCTAACTTTTGCTCTTTAATGTTTTATAATGGCATTTTGCATATTTGAGATAAATCAAGATTACAGCATAAAGTTAGTTAAAATGAGCATTTTCACGCCAGAGTATGAAAAAATAAAGAAAATAATCACTAACTTTGCATTGTATTTAGGTAGGTACAGAATTATAGAGAGAAGATATATTTGCTTATTAATAAAATTAGTTATGAAAAAATTATTGATTGTATTGGCGCTTGCAGGAGTTTCTACTGCATCAATGGCGCAGGATTCTGATCCCGTACAAAAGTATAGCGTGGCTACCAATTCCTTCTGGAATAACTGGTTTATCCAGGTAGGTGGCGAATGGGGCGCATGGTATTCTGACCAAGAGCATGGAAAGAATCTTCCCGTTAGTCCTTTCAAAAGCTTCCGTGGAGGCCCTAGTGCTGCTATCGCAGTAGGTAAGTGGTTTACTCCTGGCATCGGTCTTCGTACCAAACTGCAGGGTATTTGGGGAAAGACGGTTGTTGATGAAAACGAACGTGAGAACAAGTACTGGAACCTTAACGAACATGTTCTTTTGAATGTAAGCAACATGGTATGTGGTTACAACCCCAACCGCGTATGGAATTTCATTCCTTTCTTTGGTGGTGGACTTGGTCGTACGATGACTCACGACCTCTATGCAATGAACCTCACCGTAGGTGTACTTAACACTTTCCGCGTTTGCGACAGAATGGCTATCAACCTTGAACTTGGTTGGAACCGCTTTGAAGAAGATATGGACGGCAGACAAGGTAACACACTAGCTACTGTTCACACCAACCGTGGATGGGAAGACAAGGACAACTTGCTGTACGCTGAATTGGGTTTGACCTTCAACTTGGGTAAGTCTACTTGGAACAAAACTCCCGACGTAGATGCTTTGAAGGCTCTTTCGCAAGCTCAAATGGACGCTCTTAACGCTCAGTTGAACGATGCAGCTTCTGAAAACGCTCGTCTGAAGAACATGTTGGCTAACCAACAGCCTGCTGAAACCAAGACGATTAAGGAATTCGTTACCACACCGGTATCTGTATTCTTCAACATCAACAAGACCAACATTGCTTCGCAAAAGGATCTTGTTAACGTTCAGTCGGTTGCTAAGTACGCTAAGGAGAACAACTCTAACATCAACGTTGTGGGTTATGCTGACAGCGCAACGGGTTCGGTTAACGGTAACCAAGTTCTTTCTGACAAGCGTGCCGAGACTGTAGCTAACGAGCTTGTTAAGATGGGTGTAAGCCGCGATAAGATTTCGACCGTTGGTAAAGGTGGTGTAGACGACTTGTCGCCCATCTCGTTCAACCGCCGTGCTACTGTTCAGATTGCTGAATAATATCTCTACGCGGAGCATCTGATTACCAGAAAGCTTTGGTAATACGAGAAAATAAAAGGGGATGTGCCTTAATGGTACACCCCCTTTTCTATTTATGATGTTGTACAACGATGAACATCGAATTAAACCCCAATCGGTCGTTAGAACGCTTATCAATTATTTTATTTTTTCCATCGCTTCCTGTTCATCTTTCGTTTGCTTGTCGGCATCTTGCCTGTCTTATTCTCTCGACGTAGCCCGCTACGCCTTCAAGAATAAGACAAACAATATGCTCAACAATCAAACAAAATCTGCACAGGCTCTAACGACCGATTTGTGTTAAAATCAAATTGGGCATAGGGATTTCTACGTTCAACATGGTAGTGAATAATCTAGACGGCCAATTGGGGCTGAAACAGCTATTGAGATGATGTTAACCCCGTGCCACCAACAAGAATGATGCCTTTCGTTATCTATAACTTGCGTAGGGAGTCTATCTTTATTGTGGGTAAATACAGCGTATCGGGCGAGTTGGATATGCGCAACTTACCTTGTTCAAAGAACAAAAGCTTTGCCCTTTTCAGATAGTTTGTTAAGCGATAATGGCAGTATATCTGTTGGTTGTCATAACTTAATAGCAATGTGCTATCGGGTTTGCAATAGTGGATTGTGGGGTTGTTATCGTTGTTAGTAAGGTACGAAACCTCAGAAAAGAGATAAACTTTTTTCCCATCAACCTCTAAAAACTCGATAGGTGCAAAGTTTTTCAGCTCTTTATCAAGTCCTTTATATAGTGGTCCGATAAGGAACCCGGGATGAGTTCCAGCCTCGTTGAAAAGCTTTCGGGTGGATAGCAATAAGAAACTGTTGTATTCTTTATGGCTTGCAACATAGGTTTCGATGGCAGCATAACAGTCTTGCCTTACCTGATAAGGATGCTTATTGGTGCAGCTAGCCATCGCCAATGCAAGAGTTATTGATTGGGCAATGGTTAAAAGTTTATTCTTCCCCATATAGTTTCCTTTTGTTTCTTATGGCAGCAGTGGTCTTTTTCGTGCGTTCCATTAGGGACACTTGAGGGCGATGAGGGTACGGAATGCCTCCTGTAATCTGATGAAATGCGAATAGTTTACTGGACACGTTGCAAACGTGTAGAACCTTTTTGGAGGGAGACGGATGCCGTTTCTAATGGTGTCGTGGTAGTATATGCCAATACAAAGTTGCCACAAGGGGCAAACAAGTAGGGGTTCGGCTGCTTGATTTCTCGTTTTTGGGCTTGCGGAACGTCATGTTGCGATGCCTGCCAAATATCCGAGCAGCGGGCTTGGGTTGGCCCCTTTTGTACCAGGAGCTATTTGAAGAAACTCCCTCCTTTTTGCAATTCCTTATTCATGAAACGGTAGAAAATGCCGCTTGAATCGGCCTCCAGCAACGGCAGGTCTAGCTCTTCATACTTAAAATGGCCGTCCTCAATCAGCCTTTCCTCGCACAATCGCTCCCGGATGTCTGCCAAAACCACTTTAAGTCCTTCGTCGCGAAGGGTTATTTCGTCTTTCGTCTCGCAGGCTAGAACTACGGATGCCTCGTTGATGTAGGGTGAGTTGGTGGTTTCGTTGTTAGAGAATGTCAGCTCTGTGTCGGCTGTTTTCGTTTCGCAATCGAAATTAGACACCAGTCCTGCGCGTTCAATGGCTCGTAGGTAGTTGCGGGTTAAGAAGTTGATGCACAGCCCTTTCTTATGCTTGATGCAAGAGGAAAGGTACGAGTTGGCATGCATCCCCATCGCGAAAACATTGCCGATGCTGAACGATGAAGACAGTGTGGAGAGCTTGGGCTGCCCGTCTTTGCCATAATACGAGACGATGAAGATGGGGTACCCAGGATAGAACTTCTTTGTGTCTAGCTTTACCTTCATTGTTGAGATAATGGTTTGATGTGGTGGTACGTTGTTTGCAGACGGCGAATGAGCCGCGTTGCATTTGGTCTTTTCCTTTTAGGGACGGCCATTTCCAGTATTTACTTCGCTGCCTTTTTGTGAGAGGCCTTCTGTTGCGATAGTGAGGCGTACGCAGATTGTAGGGGCAGATGCGTTGTTCTTTTGCACCAAGTATGTAAACGGAAACCTAGCGTAAGATGGTCTTCCGCTAGTTCCGTTTACGCTTTTACCTACGGCTCGCGCCACGTTGGTTTGCCCACATTACAACGCGGGCTTAATCTGTGCCAGCCAAGCATCGATGCGTTCGTCGGTCTTGTCGGCCTCGTTCTCATTGTCGAGCGCAAGTCCAACAAACTTTCCGTCTTTAACCGCAGGGCTGTCTTCGAATGTGTAGCCTTCGGTAGGCACGCCTTCGAGCACGTTAGCCCCCGCATTGGTGGCGGCTTCACACAGCTCGGCCATTCCTCCGCAGAACGTGTCGGCGTTGGAATTGGAGTCGCCGCAGCCGAAAATGGCCACCGTTTTGCCTTTTAGGCCAACCTCGTCGAGCAGTTTCACGCCCTCGTACCAGTCGTCTTGCATCTCACCCGAACCCCACGTGGATGTTCCCAGCAGCAGGTTCTCGTTTTCGTTCAGCACGTCGGCAGTTAGGTCGCCCACGTTAATGGCTTCCACGCCCAATTTCTCGGCTATTTTTTCGGCTATGCCTTGGCAGGTGCCCATTGACGAACCGAATATAACAATTGTTTTTTTCATCGTTTATCTGTTTGTGATTAATGTATTGCAAAGATAAAAATAAATGTTCATTCGCAATGCGTATGAATGTTATTTTTGCTTACTTCTCGGTCTGCTCTTTTGTGCACGTACAAAAAATGTATGGGCCTGTCCCAAGGATGGGGGCGCAAAAAAGTGCCTTGTATCTTCTTCTATTTAGGTTAAAAACCTTATCTTTGTCGTGCAAATTGTTACGTCCACGCTGTGGGGCGCGTGCAGTGTGCATCATCATTAACAACAGCCTAAATGTGCTATACAATGGAAGAACAATCTATACGCAAACCTTATCTGAGAAAACCTAAATGGCTTTACACCAAGATTGAGGGTGGAGAGAAATACGGATTTGTAGAGAAAACGCTCGAAGAGAATGGTTTGCACACGATATGCAGTAGTGGAAAGTGCCCGAATAAGGGACATTGCTGGAAAAGCGGAACGGCTACCTTCATGATATTGGGTGACCGTTGTACACGTGCGTGCCGATTTTGCGCCACGCAAACTGGAAATCCTTTGCCGCCCGACTCTCACGAACCGTTGAAGATTGCGCGTAGTGTGCGGGCTATGGAGCTAAGACATTGTGTGATAACATCGGTAGATCGCGACGACTTACCCGACAAGGGGGCGGCCCATTGGGCTGAAACCATCCGCCGGATACGCGAACTTTGTCCGGAGATTATTATCGAAGTGCTTATCCCCGACTATCGCGGGCAGGAGCTGCAAACGGTGTTAGCGGCTGCGCCCGACATCGTTGGGCATAACTTGGAAACGGTTGAAAGACTCACGCCAAGCGTTCGCCACCGCGCTACCTACCGCAACAGCATGGGTACTTTGCGCGAGATTGCCGAGCAGGGCTTTATCACTAAGACAGGAATCATGTTGGGTTTGGGCGAAACGCAGGAAGAGGTGAACGCCCTATTGCAAGAGGCTTACGACGTGGGATGCCGAATGATTACCATCGGACAGTATCTGCAACCGAGCGAAAAGCAATTGGATGTGGTGGAATATGTTCACCCCGACACGTTCTTGGCGTATAAGCGAACTGCTGTGCGCATAGGTTACGAGAACGCCGAAAGCTCTCCCTTCGTCCGCTCTTCGTACATGGCGGAGCAGTCGTTTATTAGTATGCTGGTGCGGAAAAAGAAGTTGGAGGGGAAGAATAAAGGTGAAAAGGTGAAAGGGTGAAAAGATGGCTAACGCCTTTTAAGGGTGAAAAGGTGAAATGGTGAAAAGATGGCTACGCCTTTTAAAGGTGAAAGGGTGAAAAGATGGCTAACGCCTTTTAGAGGTGAAAAGGTGAAAGGGTGAAAAGGTGAAAGGGTGAAAGGGTGAAAAAGTGAAAAGATGGCTGCGCCTTTTAAAGGTGAAAGAGTGAAAAGGTGAAAAGATGGCTGATGCCTTTTAAAGGTGCCTAGCGGTTTCTAGATTTATAGTTCGTTCTAGCTTTTGGTGTTCGGACCGGTCGGACTGGTCGGACTGGTCGGACTGGTCCGATAGGTCTGACAAGTCGGATAGCTCTGACAACTCTGACTTGTCCTATTAGCCTGACACCACCTACAAACACAAGCGGCAAAGCATTTGGCTTAACTCCTTAACTCCATAACTCCTTAACTCCTCAAAATAACTCCTCCTCATAAGCCCTCCTCTTCCAATCCTTTAATCCTCTTTTTAGGTGTTACGCCCAAGGCGCGGAGGCCATCGATGCGCCTAAGCACATTGCCCTTGCCATCGAAAAGCTGACCGCGAGCCTGCTCGAAGTTACGAGCAAGACGTTGCAGCTGACCTTCAAGGTCGGTGAACGTCTCGGTAAAGCCCGCCACTTTGTCGTATAGGTCGGCGGCAGTTTTCACTATCTTCTCCACGTTTTTGCTCTGTCTGTCGTATTGCCACAGGTTATAAGCCAGCTGTAAAGCCATGAGCAAGTTGCTGGGCGAAATGATGATGATGCGTTTTTGGTACGCATAGCGGCTCAAATCTGGCTGTTGTTTCATGGCAGCGATGTAGCTGTTCTCGTTGGGAACAAACATCAGCACAAACCCGATAGCATCTTCCACCAGCTTATCATAGCTTTTAGCCGACAACTCGTCTACATGTCTGCGCACACTCTTGGCGTGTTCGGCCAGCAAGCGGTCGCGTTCGTGTTCATCGTCAGTGGCAACGGCATCGGCGTATGCCGTTAACGACACCTTAGAGTCAATCACCACCGACCGCCCTTCGGGAAACCTCACAACCACATCAGGGCGAAACGTTGCGCCATCTTCGCTCTTCACCGATTCTTGCACAAAGAACTCCTCATCGCGTTGCAGGCCGCTATTCTCCAAAAGCGTTTCAAGAACCATCTCACCCCAGTCGCCTTGCGTTTTACTCTCGCCTTTCAAGGCTCGCGAAAGGTTAGCCGCATCTTCGCCAATGCGTTCCGTTTGTTGTTTCAGACTGTCAACCGTTTGCTGTTGTTGCTGCTGAAACAGTTTCATTGTGTTTTCGAAAGCCTTTTGCAGTTCGGTTTTGTTCACCTCATTTTGCGTTTTGCTCTCGTTCACAGCCCGCTTAAAGTCTGTAAACTGCTCCTTAATAGGCCGCAAAAGGTCGTCCATCTGCGTGCGGTTCGCCCTTTGCAGTTCCTCTTGTTTAGCTGCCAGTTCCTTAGCAGCAGTGTGTTGCATGTCTTTTTTCAGACTTTCCAACTTTTGTTCCCATCGTTGGTCGCTTTCCTTACGCAAGTCTTCGGCGTGTTGGCGTTCCCTTTCCAGGTTCTTGTTGGCTTGTTCCAAATTGTTTTCCGCTTGGTCGAGCATGCGTTTAGCATACTCGCGTTCTGTTTCCAATTGCTTTTTCAGCTCGTCAATCTGCCGTTCGTATCCCGCCTTCGTATTCTTAAAGAGTACGAAAACAATGGCTACGGCCACGATGATGATAAGGGCAAAAACTATTTCCATGGGGAATTTTTGAGGAGTTATTTTGAGGAGTTAAGGAGTTATGGAGTTAAGGAGTTAAGCCAAATGCTTTGCCGCTTGGGCTTGGTGTGGGGCAGGCTAGTTGGGATAGTCGGACATGTCAGACATGTCCGACCAGTCCGACCAGTCCGACCAGGTCTGACCGGTCTGAAAGCTAGAATGCTTATCCTTTTAATTATGCACCAACGTTCCGATATTCTCACCACGCATAACGCGTTCGAGATTACCCACAACATCCATGTTAAACACGTAGATGGGCAAGTTATTCTCCTTACACATCGTGGTTGCGGTGAGGTCCATCACCTTCAAACCGCGCGTATAAATCTCGTCGTAGGTTATTTCTGCAAACTTTGTGGCCGTAGGGTCTTTCTCCGGGTCGGCCGTATAGATGCCGTCCACGCGCGTACCTTTTAGCATTACGTCCGCCTCTATTTCTATTCCGCGCAACGAACTGCCCGTGTCTGTGGTGAAATAAGGCGACCCTGTTCCGGCCGAGAAAATGCAGACGTAGCCCGATTCCATGCTCTCGATGGCCTTCCACTTGCTGTAAAACTCGCCGATAGGTTCCATCCTAATGGCCGTAAGCACCTTCGTTTTCACGCCGATAGCCTCTAAGGCCGAACTTAATGCCAACGAATTCATCACCGTTGCGCACATGCCCATTTGGTCGCCCTTAACGCGATCGAAACCTTTTTGCGCCCCACTAAGTCCGCGGAAGAAGTTTCCGCCACCGATAACGATACCTATTTGCACGCCCATCTCATGCACAGCCTTAATCTGTTGGGCATATTCTTGCAGACGTTGTGGGTCTATTCCGTGGCTTTGAGCACCCATCAAGCTCTCGCCGCTCAACTTTAATAATATTCTTTTGTACATTGTATATAATGTTATTGGTTTGTTCTAACTTATACGGCTAGCGCGCTGTCGCTAAATCTCGAACCGCAGCTTGTCGGCCATTTCGCCGTTGGTGGCGTAGGGTTGCGAGTAAGTTCGCAGTTGTCCTTGCCTGTCTCGTAGGGTTATTATGCCGTTGGTTTCCACCCCAACAAGTTCGGCGTCAAACGCCCCTTGCTTGTCGCTATAAGGATGAAAGCCCGTTGCGCGATAAAGTGCGGCATTGTAACGAGTGGCGATGAGATGGGTTTGGCCTGCTTTCAACAAATCCCATTGTGCGAGAAAAGCCTCAACAATGCTGTTGAGCAGAGGCATCAGTGCCACCTGCTTACCCGTAATCTGCGCGAGCGAAACAGGGTTTGGCGCATCGCTAACAAACTGAACCTGATTAACGTTCAGCCCGATGCCGTACACAAAACGACTGATTTCGCCATGCGCAAGACTCGTTTCGATGAGCGTTCCGCTGATTTTGCGGTCGCGCCAATAGATGTCGTTCGGCCATTTTATGCGGATGTCGGGCGTAAAGCGGTCCAAAACGGCCTTGATGGCCAATGCTCCTGCCATCGACAAGGCGAACTGTTGTTGCACGGCAACGAACGAAGGGCGCGCCATTAGGCTGAAAAGCAGGTTCTTTCCCCGTTCGCTTTCCCAGCGGTTAACGCCTTGTCCGCGCCCCGCCGTTTGCCAATCGGTGCTCACCACCACCATTTCGTCTGCCTCCAACGCCAGTCCTTTTATATAAGTGTTGGTCGAAGTGGTTTCTTCCAAGTGTATCTGCCTAATCTTCATGCCTAAGCCAACAGTGGGTTAAAGGCGTCTTCGATGTGTTCTAGTTGGGCGTTTTCGCTGTTGTTGCCAACGATTGTCACCACGTCGAAACGCACTTGTTCCACCACATTAAACTGTTTGATGTAGTTGTTGGCGGCAATTCCAAGGTTTCTTATCTTCTGCCTGTTCACCGCATCGGCAGGTTCCGACACCTCGTCTGTCGTTCGTGTCTTCACCTCAACAAACACAACGGTGGTCAAGTCTTCTGTAATTGCCACCAGGTCGATGTCTCGTTTGCCGCAATGCCAATCGCGGTCTCTGATAACATATCCCTGTTTTTGCAGGTATTCGGCAGCGAAATCTTCGCCCCATTTGCCCAAGTCGTTGTGCTTTGCCATGCCTATGTATCTTTTCTTTCTTGCAAAAGTAGCCTTTTTATGGCAGTTTGCAAAGTGTGGGCACGTGTTTTTTTGCAGGACAGTAGGGTAAAGACGGTTTGGTAAGTAACGGCCTATAAGCAAACAGCAGCTGCACCTATCTCAATACAAGGGGCTTTGTACTGTCGCTACAAGGTGCTTGTACTGGCACTACAAGGTGCTTGTAGTGTCGCTACAAGGTGCTTGTAGTGCAACTACAAACAGCATTGTACTGCTGCGTTGCTAACAAAATAGTTGATAAAACGAGTGCTTTGCATGGCATTTAGAAACTTAAAATTCGATATAATTGCAGTTAATATGCAGGCTCGAAACGTGCGTTTTTTATGTTATGTAGCATGGATGCAGTGGTTGTTTATGATTTTTAACCAAATTTTAAGATATAAAATGGTATACACTTACTAATTTTACAACCCAGTAAAGACAGATGATGAATTTTTAATTTGCGGATTGATAAGGATGAAGGAATGTATCATCCGCACCCGATGCCCTTGACAATTTATATTTCTAACCGCTTTTAGACATACCCAATGACAACAAAGACAAGAAAATTTCTTTTGGGAGCACTATGCGTATTGGCCTTTAATGGTTACGCCCAGAAGAAGACAACGCTGAGTGCAGAGGTTTATGGCTACAAACAAGAAATGGTTTATTTCGATTGTTTGCAGTCGCCTTTCTTCAATGCCGAGTTTCATACCAACCCCGGCGATGAACATTTGTACTCGTTCGAAACAAAGAACCTCGTGTGCATGCTTATTAACGGACAGGTGAACGTGTTGCTGATGCCCGGCGACAGCATACACGCCGTGGTGCGCTACGATGGAAAACGCCCTTCGGAGGTGGTGTTCAGTGGCAGTGAAAAGGCTGCTGCGGCCAACCGCCTGATAAGTAGCATCGACGACATGAGAAGGCAGATGCGCTATAAAAGTCAGCTCTTGGCTTGTGTCGTGGTAGACATTAAGCCACAGCAGCGAATTGAAGACTCGCGAACGTTGCTCTCGAAGGTGCAAGAGATGGTGGCTAAGCAGAAGTCGCAACTAAGCGATGTGGCAGCCGAATACATCCTTGCCAACACCGAAGCGGCCGCATACGTTTCGTTTATGGAATATCCGCAGATGTATGCCGACACCCGAAAGACACCCATTGCCGAACAAGGCATTGGCGATTACTGGAAACTGATGGACGGCGTAAAGCTGCGTTCGGGCGAAGGAGCATTGCGTAACCCCGACTACGTGAGCTTCCTTATGCGCTATTGTTTCTACGAAAACGAGAAAAAAGCTGTTGCGAAAAAAGCAACATACACCCTTCCACGACAGCTCGAAACCATGTATAAGGAGCTGGCTGCCTTCTATCAAGGCGCACAACGCGATGCCGTGCTTTACCAATTACTTGTTAGCTTTATGCGCAACGGAAAAGAATTGGAACGCGCCAAACCTCTCTTTGCCGAATATAAGGCTAAGTATAACGTGGACAAGGGTTATCTAGACATTCTTGAAAAGCTGATGGAATAGGCTGTAAGGCCAACATCTGCATCTCTGAACGTGGGCTATGCAAAGGGTGTAACGTGGGTTAACGCGCAGCCCTTTGCCTTTTAACACCCCATGAAGCAACAATCTACACGCTCAACCAATTTCGAAACGCATCATATACTAATTCTGCTTATCGATGAGAACAACTGAAAACAACCACCGAACAGCACTTGGGTGGCTATACATGCTATGTGCCATGTTGCTGTATGTTACCAGTGCGAATGCCCAAAGCAAGGCACTCGACGACTGGAAGAATACGCCTGTGACGCTGCGCGTGAGCAACGAGCCGTTGGGAACGGTGCTCGAAAAAGTGGCCAAACAGGCCAATGCCACCATCGAATTTCAAGAAGTGGCACTTGTGGGCATTGCCCGTCCAACCACATTAAACGTAAAAGACCTACCATTAGACAAGGTTTTGGGAAACCTAATTGGCGACCAAAACGTGTTGGTGCGCTATGAAACGGGCCGACATATTATCATATCGTCTTACACCAGAGATATAGACGACAAAGAAATGCTTCGCATCGAGGGTGTGGTTACGGATGCCAAGACCAACGAAACGCTGGTGGGTGCCACCGTTATGCTTACCGATGGCACCAAGACTGGCGGCGTAAACGGCACCATCACCGATGTGAACGGCAAGTTCTCGTTGCAAGTTCCACGTAAGGCCTCCATCAAAGTGTCGTACATGGGCTACGAAAGTGTTTCGTTGCAGATTACCCGATCGAACCCCGGCATGAGGATTGCGCTCAAAGCCGATGGACACATGGTGGAAGAAGTGGTGGTTACGGGTCTTAGCAAAAGAAGCAAATCGAGCTTTACGGGCAACTATGTGTCGGTGAAAGGTGAAGAGTTGCGCAAGCTAAACCCCAACAACATCCTTAAAAGCTTGCAGTTTTACGACCCCAGCTTTAAGGTTCTTGAAAGCAATACGCGTGGTTCGGACCCCAACGCGCAGCCCGAATTCCTTATCCGCGGCGACCAAAACTTGGGCACAACGGCATCGCTTAACAGCATGGACTTGTTGCTCGACAACGTTTCGAGCCGCCCAAACACGCCGCTCTTTGTGCTGGATGGGTTCATCGTGTCGATGAGTCGCATATTGCAACTCGACCCCGAACGTATCGAAAACGTCACTATATTAAAAGATGCAGCTGCAACAGCCATCTATGGTTCGCGCGCATCTAACGGCGTGGTGGTTATCGAAACCAAGGTTGCGCCCGACGGTGTGCTGTCGGTTAGCTATAATGGTGGGCTGACCATACAGGCACCCGACCTTACCGACTATAAGCTAATGAACGCGCGCGAGAAGTTGCAGATGGAATGGGATGCTGGCGTTTACGAACCATCTAACGACAAGAGCATGAACCGCTACAACCAATTGCTGCGCAACGTGCTGGCTGGTGTAGACACTTATTGGCTGAGCAAGCCCCTGCGTACGGCCTTAACACATCGCCATTCGCTCTCGGCGGCGGGCGGAACAGAGGTTTTCCGTTATAGCCTAGACCTTAACGCCGCGTTTAACCCCGGTGTGATGAAAGGTTCGGAACAAAACAACAAGAGCCTTAATTTCAGCATGACCTATCGTAAGGAGAACGTTTCGGTAGGCGCAAGTCTTAATCTTTCGGAGACAGATGGGCACAATTCGCCCTACGGATCGTTCTCCGAATATACGCGCGTAAACCCCTATTATCGTCCAACAAACGAGTTTGGCGAGTATTTGCAGCAGCTAGACAACCACACGGGGGCCGGTAGTGTGCCCATTGCCAACCCCCTTTATAATGCCAATGTGGGCATAAAAGACCTGACAAGCAACACCAACATCACGGCCAGCCTGAACTTGGAATACCGCTTGTTGAAGAATTTGAGGCTCACCGAGAACGTTTCTTACATGCGCGGAATGGCGCGAACAGAGAATTTCTTGCCTGCCACGCACACCGTTTTCATTACCGAATTAGACAAAACCTTGCGTGGTAGCTACACCAAGAACACGGGCGAGATGACCTCGTGGTCGAGTAACTTGGGCTTGAACTGGAACATGGCCTTTAAAAAACACCTGCTCAGCGTGTTTGGAAACTGGACGTTAAGCGAAGACCGCAGCAACTATGTGAACCTTTCGGCCGTGGGTTATCCCGATTCGCACATGGACGATTTCATCTTTGGAAACAAGATGAGAACTCATCCCAGCGGCTCGGAGTCTATCGCAAGGTCGATGGGACTTATCACACAGCTCTCATATAGCTACGACAACCGCTACTCGGTGGATGTTAACGTGAGCAGCGAAATAACATCAAGATATGCCGACCACAACCTCACTCCCTTTTGGAGCGTGGGCTTAAGGTGGAACGCTTATCGCGAAAAGTGGTTGGCTGGTCGCGTGTCTAACCTTGTGTTTAGAGCCACCTATGGTGTAACGGGTGCGCAAAATTCTAGTCCTGCCGATGCCATCGAGTATTACACGTTCAGCCAAACGATGCGCCCTTATGCCTCGTTCTCCACGTTGGGGGCTGTGTTGTCGCGCCTGAACAATCCCAACATCAAGTGGACTAAGACAGATAACATGAGCTTTGGGCTTGATGTGGGCGTGTGGAAAAACCGTGCCAACCTATCGTTTAACTATTACAACAACATCAGTAGGCAGCTGTTAACCAACTACGACCTAGCCCCCTCAACAGGTTTCGAGTCGCAGTACATCAACGCCGGCGAACTTCAAAACCGTGGTTTCGATGCTACACTCAACGTTATCGCTTTGCAGAATATCCGCAAGCAGTTTTATTGGACGGTGGCTTTGGGCATGAACCACAACCGCAACAAGATACGTAAGATATCCGACTACCTTCGTAAAATGAACGAAGAACAGCTTAAATCCAAGTCGGCTCCGCTGCCCGTTTACCAAGAAGGCAAGTCTACCACCACCTATTACGCCGTGCGCTCGTTGGGTATCGACCCCATGACGGGCAACGAAGTGTTCCTTACGCGTAATGGCGAGAAGACCTTTAAGTGGAACTCCGCAGACAAAGTTCCCGTTGGCGACACAACACCGAAGATGAACGGCACTATCAGTTCGTCTGTCAATTGGCGCGACCTCTCGTGTACGCTCGGTTTCATCTACAAGTGGGGCGGTATCGTTTACAACCAAACGTTGGTTGACAAGATTGAGAACAGCAACATCGCTTATAATCTGGACCGCCGTGCCGCACAAGACCGTTGGCGCAAGCCCGGCGACGTAACGAAGTACAAGCGCATAGACCTTAATGGTTCGCAAACGCCTGCTTCTGACCGATTTATCATGAAAGATAACGAGCTGAGGTTGGCAAGCGTAAACGTTGGCTACCGCTTTAAGCAAACTGACTATAAGCTTTTGGGCCGACTAAACATCGACGTGTTGTCGCTCAACTTCACCACCAACGACCTCTTGCGCCTTTCAACGGTGAAGATGGAGCGCGGTCTTGGCTATCCCTTCTCACGTTCTTATACATTCACTTGCTCCATCATCTTTAAGTAAATAGCCCTATGAAGCATTTAATTTTCCCCTCCATATTATATAAGGTGTGCCGCATGGGCACCTTCCTCTTGGCTTGTTCGCTTGTAACTGCCTGTTCGGGATGGTTCGATGTAAGCCCCAAGACCGACCTTAAAGCCGATGAGATGTTCTCCACCGAGTCGGGTTTTGAAAGTTCGCTCACGGGTATCTACCTGCTGATGACCGACCAAGGGGCTTACGGCGGCAACATGTCGTTCGGCCTGCTCGACCAGTTGGCCCAGCAATACGACTACATTCCCGATGGAGCCAACGACCGTGCGGCCATCTACAACTACGCCACAGCAACCTCGGATGGTTTCCGAACCAAGCAGAAACTCGCCCAATCGTGGCTGAAACTCTATAATGTAATTGCCAATTGCAACAACTTCATTAAGTGGCTCGACCGCAATGGAGAGTCGGTTATACGCAATGTTAAGACCCGAAACACTTTCCGTGCTGAGGCTCTTGCCATAAGGGCGTATTGCCATTTCGACCTGCTTAGGGCCTGGGGACCGTGGAAATATGGTACAGATGCGGCCGCAGCAGATGCGCCTTGCATTCCTTATCGCATGGTGGCCGATAACTCTAAGCAGCCTCTTTTGCCCGCGAAAGAGATTGTGAAACTGGCCTTGAAAGACCTAGAAGAGGCCAAAACACTGCTGGAACACGAGAAAAAAATGCGCTTGGACAACAGCGAACGCCAGTTCCGCTTTAACTATCATGCCGTAAACGCCCTCATGGCACGTATCTATTGCTATGCCGGCGATGCCACAAATGCCGTGGCCTGCGCGCAAGACGTGGTGGATAATTGCGGCCTGACGTTGGTTTCGAGCAACCAAGACGACCCAATCCTCTTCTCCGAGTGCATCGCTGCGCTTAACATCTACCACCTTACCGAGACCTTCTCGTCGCATTGGGCCGATGGAGAGAAGTACACAACGCAATACTTTATCCGTTCAGAACGGTTCAACAGCTACTTTGAAGTGTCGGGCGACCGCCGCGAAGACATGCGCTCGAAGAGTTCAGCGTTCTACGAACACGCAGCAGCAAAGACCGCTTTGTCGCGTAAGTACAACACCAACCCCAAGGAGGCAGTGCCACTGATACGCCTGCCAGAGATGTATTACATTCTCTGTGAGATGACGCCAGACCTAACCCAGGCTGCCCGATTTCTCAATACCGTGCGCAACAAGCGTGGCTATTCGCGCTCGCTTAACGTAAACTTCGCCGACGAGGCAAGTCGCATGAAGGCCTTAGACCGCGAGTTCCGCAAGGAATTTTATGCCGAAGGGCAGTATTGGTACTTCTTGAAACGCCACGGAATAACGGAGCTGTCCTACGATAACAGCATCGTTTTGTCGAAAGAACGCTTTGTGTTCCCACTTCCCGATGCAGAGAAAGAATATGGCTGGACCGCATCTCACGATGCACAAGCTGGCAAACAAACCCCACAAACCAACCCTTAAACCACGATGAAGATGAAGAATAAGTTTGGATATGTCGTTGCCGTGGCCCTTGGCTGCATGCTCTCTTCCGCGTGCAAGGAAGAAATGGTGCCACTTTATGCCGATGATGGCGACGGCGTTTACTTCAATTACGGCAACAAAGATGCACTTAACGCCACAGTAAACTTTGCCGACTCCATTCTCACCGCTCCCAAAGAAATTGGCGTTTCCTTAAAGCTTAAGTTGATGGGGCGCAATTCCGACCAGCCTAGAAGGGTGGTTCTCAAGTCCAGAGCCGTGCAAGGCGTGGCCGAAGCCACCGTGGTTTGTCCCGAAGTGGTGTTCAAACCAGGCGAAAACGAGAAGTCGGTGATGGTGTTGGCGCAACGTCCCTCATTGGTAGACAGCACCTTTAAGGCGGAAGTGTACATCGATGCCAGCGACCCAGCCTCGCAGATAGGCGAGGGGATAAAGGAGTTTCAATCTTTCACCTTGCATGTGAAGGAAGCCTATACCAAGCCGTCTCAATGGGACGGCATGGGTGGTTCGTACTTCGGAACATGGTCGGCTGCTAAACAAAAGTTGCTGGTTAAGGTGACGAAACGTAACAACTTCTACGCCGAGAACGACTATTACAAGTTTGTGCAGTGGAACCTAGCCGCCATAGATAGCCTTCGTCGTCAGCAGCAAGCGGCCCCACAAACGGCCATCGAGGTAGACATCCCCTTCACCAACGACAACACCTATGCCAAGCCTTGGTATTGGACGTCGCTCCAAGACACCTATCTGGGTGCCTATCAGAGTGGTTCTTTCGTAGGACTTTGCAACAGCATGGACATCTCTACGGCCAACGAGTATGCCCAACTAGGGGGCAACGAGGCGGCGATGAAGGCTTTGAACCTGCGCGCGGTGAAACTGATGATGCAACGATACAACACTTTTTATCTGGACGGATGGCGACCGGGCAACAGCTACAAGGGCAGTTTCTACATCCCCATGTTGCCTAATGTGGCCTACGAAGTGGTTGAACCGCAGCCTTGGAAAGACGAACAAGGCGGCAAGGCGATGATAGAGAAATACTACGGACCCTATTCTGCCGCTAAATATAGCTTTATGATAAACGTGTGGCTTGCGCATAAGGGCGCAGATTTCGTGCTTAATCAGCTCTTCCCCGTGATGAACGAGTGGGGCGATGTGCACTGGGATGCCTCGCTTGGAGGCGAAGCGGCCATCAAGGCTTGCAACAAGTTGTTCCGCGAAAAGGCCGCACAAGGCTCTTATCCCTTTACGTTCCCCACTGTGCCATAAGGCAAGCGAGGGTATAAGAAGGTGCGTTTGGCGCACTAAACGATTGGTGCGCCAAACGCAAATCCATAAAATAACGTATAAATTAACTAGAAATGACGAATAATATAACCATACAGACGGTGAGTAAGCGTATGAGAACGCCTCTCCGTTCGCCTTGGAAAAGCGTTGGGAGCAAGGCCGCTTGCCTTTCTCTGCTTGTTGCCGGCATGTTCTCTTCCTGCTACGAAGACAAGGGAAACTATACCTACAACTTCGATGGAATGAACGCCATCGACACGCTTATATTCTCACCTGCCTCGGTAGAAACGCTTACGGGGCAGACCATTGAATTTACCCAGCCGCTCACTGCGGACGAAACGCACAAGCGCATCGAAGTGCAGGTGGGGCAAACGCTGTTGAAAAACACCGACCATCTGGACTTCCAATGGATTCGTTCTTATCAGAAAAACAAGGAAACTGTAACAGATACATTTACCACTAAGGGCTATCTGGATGTTGAACTGCCCGTGGGCAAGGCCACTCGTTTCACTGTACACCTTAAAGTGCACGACCGTAGCACGGGCCTTTCGCGCTATCAGAACTTTGCGGTAGCCACTCGTCCCATCTATAAAAACAGCCTTTTCTTCCTTCATGGCAAGGCGGGCAGCGTTCAGTTGGGCAATGTAGAGACGGTTGGTGCTGTTACCAACGTGCGCAGCGATGCCTATAAGCTTATCTTTAAAGAAGAGAAAAACCCCTTTACCGATGCCTATAAGCTGATGTTCCAATATGGATTGGTAGCCGAAGGCAGGGATTTCTTGAAGAAACAGAACTTTATTGTGTTCCTAAATAAGGGCGAAGTGAAGGCCTACGACCCCTTCGGATTGACCCCACGATACACGGCGTACAAGGATTTTGTTGTGCCGGTGAGTGCACAAGGCGCTTTCTTGGCAGATAAGATTGGCATGACGGGCGACCCCTCTAACCAGTCAGACTTCTACTATATGTTGGGTAAGGACGGCCGTTTCTTAACGGCTCGCACCATTCCTTCTTTCAAAACGCCCGCCACCGAGGGTTCTGTATCTAACTATAACGTTACCGCTGCCGCCATCACGGCAAGCCATTTCGTGCTGTGGGACGGACGTAACAACCGTTTCTTGTATGTAAGCAAAGACGATGGTTACGGCATTTGGGCAGAACAACAGGCGTATCAAGCACAGCTAAACAATCCTGTGCTGGATGCACACGTTGACTTCTCGGGACTTAAAGAAGGACTTTCGCCTGTTGGAAAAAAGGCAATTTACGGCTATATTCAGTATCGCGAAAACTACAACAAGGCCGCGCCTTACTTCATTTTCCGCGATAAAGCCGCCCCCAACTATTACCTCTACCAGCTCACCTCAACGGCAACCGATGGCGACAAGGGCTCTGGCGGCAATGGCGATGAACCTGCTTACACCATCAAAGGCCAGAAACTGGAAGGCTTTTCGCCCTCGCTTGTTGCCACCATCCTTTATAACACGTGGTTCAGCACCAATTACATCTTCTATGCCGATGGGGCCGATGTGGTGCGTTATAACGTAAATAACGGCGATAAAGCCGTGCTGTACAGCGCGCCTGCGGGCTATACCATCGCGTGTATGAAGTTCCGTTCGGAAGATACCTTTATCTATTCTACCGACTTAGGGCGCTATCTAAGCATCGGATTGAATAATGGTGCCAACGGTGCCGTTGCCGAAATTAAGCTCAATACGGCATCAGACGTGGACGAAACCTACACTCCCCGCTTCTACGACAAGGATAGTGAGGGGCATAAACTGGGCAACATCCTCGATGTTCAGTTTGTTCGCGAGTATTCGTATGCGTTGCCTAGTAATAAATAAGGTGTTAAGTTGACGAGATGGTTAGTTGACATGTCAATTAACCACCTCGTCAACCAACTCTCATCTTCACACTAAAAAATCATCCATTCATGTATAAATCCTTCTTCACAATCCTTTTCTCGCTCTTTGCCACCACGCTCTTTGCCCAGCAGTCAAGCAGTATTGAAGGCGAGATAGAGGGCATTTCCGAGGGCCAACTGCAACTCATTGTACGCAGTTCGGAGAGCCGTTGGGACCTCATCCACACCGTGGCCTTTGCCAACGGACGTTTCTCCATGCCCAATATCGAACTTACCGAACCGCTGCCAGCCCGCTTGTCGGTGGCTGGTTATCAAGGCGGTTTCTCCTTCTTTATCGAGCCTGGCACCGATTATCGCGCCCTTTTGCGCAACGACGAGGGCTGGTTTGTGCGCGGAAAAGGCTTGCAAGACACCGATAGGGCATACCAACAGAAGTGCCTAAGCCTGATGCAAAGCGTGGCCAAGCTGCAACAACGGGCCGACAGTCTTCGCAAAGCTTTGCGCTATGGCAGTGCCAGTAGGGTAAACGACACCATCGCACAGTTGCAAAAAGCCTTGGAAACCGAACGCCTTAACTTTATTTCTGCCAACGACAACATCCTTTCTGCCAACCTGCTTCTACAAGAGGCAGAAAGCAAAGATGCCCCCTTGGAGGCCTGCCAACAGCTTTATGCGCAGCTTGGCAGCAAAGCACAACAGAGCCGCAGCGGCCTTATCTTGAAACAACGCATAGAACGTTTGCAGCAAGTGAGCAAGGGAAGTAAAGCCCCCGACTTTACTTTGCCTACCTCAGACGGGCGTAAATTCACCCTTAGCAAGATGCCTGGAAAGGTGAAAATCGTAGACTTCTGGGCATCGTGGTGCGGTCCGTGCAGGCTTAACAACCCCGTGTTGCGACAGCTATACGCCGACTTTCATGCCGCAGGACTTGAAATTGTGAATGTTTCGTTAGACGAAAAGCGCGACCGTTGGTTGGCTGCCGTTAAGCAAGACCAGCTTACATGGACACAAGTTTCTTCGCTTAAAGGATGGAAAGACGAAGTGGCCAAAAGCTACAGCGTAACTGCCATTCCGGCTATCTTTGTGCTAGATGCCAACAACAACATCCTTGCAACGGGGCTACATGGCGACGACTTGCGCAAGTTTGTCACCAACTTGTTTTCCAATAAGGCTGCAAAGTAGGGAGAGTGTTTGGCATTTGCAGGCTCGTAAGCTGTCAAAACAGCCGCTTGCTCAACTCGAATGTATAGAAAGAAACACATCGCAAAACTTTTAAAATAGAAATAACAACATCCCATACAACATGAAAGAAGAACTTATATGCTTGTTGCTGTCCTGTGCAGGAACTGCCGTTGCACAGCAAAACAGCAGCTATGTAATAAAAGGAACGATGACGGTAGACTCGTTGCGCTACACGCCCGAACGTATAAAGAAGGTGTATCTAACCCACGAAGTTCAAGGGCAAGACGTAGTTGTAGACTCTGCCACCGTTGAAAACGGGCGGTTTACCTTCAAAGGTGAAGCTCCTGGCGTGCTTGCTCCTTATCGCATTTCGGGCTTTGACAATGGCACCGTGCAGCTGTTTCTCGAACCGGGAGAAATCACTGTGTTGCCTTTCGATGGTCGTTTTCCAGTAGGAGCGAGCGTAAAGGGCACGCCTGGCAACGACGTTCTCTTTGCTTATCAGCAATCGGGAAGTGGTGCCGTAGACATAGCTAAGCAGCGTATGGATAAGGTTTTGGCCAGTCTGCCCCCCGAACAGCGTAACGATGAGAAGGCGTTTTATCCCTATCAGCGTGCCACATACTATGTAAACAGTTTGTCGCACCGCACAACCGCCATGCGTTTTGTGGCCCGTCACCTCGACTCGCCCGTAACGCTTTACATCATTAAATACGACCTGTTCAGGTTCTTTACTCCCCAAGTGTTGGAAGAAACCTACCTCAACGCCGTGCCCGCCGCCGTGCGTAAGCATCCCATGTATCGCGAACTAACCAACTTGGTGCGGGCAGCCAGTCTGGAAGTGGGCAAGCCTGCGCCCGACATAGACGGTTTAACGCCTGATGGAAAACCACTCGCCCTGTCTGACCTGAAAGGGAAATACGTATTGATAGACTTTTGGGCATCGTGGTGTGCGCCCTGCCGCCGCGAGTTTCCCGTTATCAAACAGGCTTTGCAAGAAACACAAGGCAAGGTACCTTTCATGGTGTTGAGCTATTCGATAGACAGTAAGAAGAAGGAGTGGACCGACTGCATAGAACGCAACAGCCTAACGCACGCCAACTGGCAACACATCTCTGCTTTGAAGGGATGGGGTTCGCCTGCGGCCAAGCTTTATAACGTTGAGGCCGTTCCGCGCACGGTGCTTATCAGTCCCGAAGGCAACATTGTAGCCTTCGACCTGCGTGGCGAACAGCTTATTGAGACCGTAAGGAAGATGAAGAGTACCGTTGCCAAGCGTGCTGATAGCCCAAAAGCTAAGGCTGATGCGACAAAGACTGTGGCCAACGAGGTGAAAGAGATACCCGACAAACCGCTTTACGAAGAATATCTAGCACTAGAACGCCAACGGGACAAGCAAATTGCAGAAGACCTTGCGAAACTTCGCAGCACTAAGGGCGAGGCATATCTCAACACGGCTGATGGTAAGATAGATGCAGAGAGCATTCGCCGTGCCGCCGATATTGGATGGACGGCTGAACGTTTCCAATTCTTGCTCGACCACAACACATCGCCCCTCATGCCCTTACTTGTGGAACGCGACATGCTGCCTATCTTTAATAAAGAATACGGCCGTCAGCTATCGGCTGCTGTTGCTCCGCAGGTGCTTACGCACCCCTATGCCCGTTCGCTCGAAAATAGCGTGCGTTCGCGCAACCTCATGCAAGGTAGCGATGTGCCCGACATTGCCCTTCCGCTGGCCAACGGCACCGTTCGTCAGCTCAGCAACAGCTTGGGCAAGTTTGTATTGCTTACGTTCTGGGCATCGGGTTGCCCCACTTGCCAACGCGATTTGCCCCTGCTTAAAAAGCTGTATGACGAAACTCGTGGCTCGAAAGACAAGTTCGAGATGATTGGTTTCTCGCTCGACAAGAACCCCAAAGACTGGAAAAAGGCCATGAAAACGCTTGGCATAGATGCCGCAGACTGGTTGCAGGCCTGCGACTTCAAGGGTGGTGCATCGCCTTCCGTTCGCCTTTTCAATGTTGGGGAAACGCCCACCAACGTGCTTATCGACCCAGAAGGCAAGGCCATCTCGCTGACTTTGCAGGGCGAGGAGTTGGTTACGCGAGTAAAACAAATTCTATCGGGCGACTTGTATTATCAGAAAGAGGAGCCTAAGAAATAGGCGTTAAGCCCTGTGCGCACTGCTAATGCGCACCGCATATAAGGTATAGGCGCATTCTATAAAGGGGAGGAATGCCATATTCCCCACCTTTATAGAATGCGCCTATGTGCTATCATGGCAAATTGTTGTATTACTTTTGTATATGGCAATGCCTATACAGGCATGAAGGCATCTTGACTTTTCACCCTTTTCTTATCTTCTTCAAAAGGATTGGTTTGCAGCTCATAGCGGATGCACAGAAGTAATCCCGATAGGTTACTTTCAAGACATAGCCGCGTTTTGCCACAGACAAATGGGGCTGGATTTCATATTTTATTGTAAATTTGTACCATACTCCGTACACGAGAGGAGTGCTTATCTTGTATTTTCTCGAAACACAAAGATAATAAATACCGCTCAATTTATAGAAATATTAGAAATAAAGACTTCAATGTATAAGATATTCTATGGGATCTACCACAGGGGGGCTACTCCAAAGACGGCTAGAGTTTGCAATAGAAAAGCTAAGCAAAAATCAGAAAACTTACGAATAGTTAGGGAAACAATGAAATGAAAAAGTGTCTTTATTTATTCCTCTTAATCCTATGTGCCTCATGCAGTCATCATAATAAAGTTGACGATGTTGTTATTTCTTATTGGAATGCACATAAAGCAGAAAAGAATGTGGTTATTGATTTTTCAAAATGCTTTGATTTTGAATGGGACACTTTGTGCTTTTATTCTGTGGGGTGTAGTCTTGATGAAATAAATCAGGACTTAGGATTTGAATTAGCAGAATATACCGATTTGGCAGATAGGATGGTCTTCTTAAACCATAAGAAATGGGCATATACAGCAGGATGGTGGTATGATCCCGAAGAACCAAAGGGAATTATAATTGCTACTACAAGGAATATTTTTAAAGTTAGCCGTCATAAGGCGAAGTTTAAAATTAAAAGGGAAGGGAATATTTTTATATTGGAGCCCCTTGATTTTTAATATTCCTATGAATTGAGCGGAGTTTGTTGGCTTTGTGATGCCGACATTAGATAAACACCCCTTTCTGATATACGAAGTGCAGGACAAATCAACTCACTGGCTTATAAACTCACGAAAGCCCAACCTCTACCAAATACACCAACTCGCAACCTCATCAACCCGCCAGATCATCAACTCAAAACTCAAAAACTAACACCCTCGTATCCCATCAGCTCACCTACTTACAAGCTTACCAACTCTCAAGGTTAACGACTCAGCAGCTTACTAACTCACCAACTTACCAACTCACCAACTAACAACCTCGCAAACTTACCAACTCATCGACGCACCAATTCATCAACTTATAAGCTCATCAACCCGCTAACCCAAAAGTTTAAATCTTTATTTTTATTTTTACAATAACGCTCTAAATTTCACTCCGTTCTAGCGAAAATTTAGGCTATAAAGTAGGTAAATATGCACTATTTATAACCTTTCGTGCCTTTTGTTTTGTCTATTTTCAGGAGTAAAACCTGCATTTTGCACCATTTAGCCTTTCTAGTTTGGTTGCCAACTCATTATTTTGTACGCCCAACAACTCGCTTTTAGCCCCTAAAACCCCACTTTTTAATGGTCATTTTGCCCCTTTCGGCCATGTGTTTCATGGCTCTAAGGGGTTTTGTTTATACAATTGCTGTGGATGTTTATGCTTTTCGTCTTGCATTTAGCGGCAAATCGCACCGCATTTAGCAGCATTTTACCTTGCGTTTAGCACCAAAATGCCTTGCGTTTAGCACCAAAACGCACTCCATTTTGAACCAAAACGCACTGCGTTTAGCGGCATTTTGCAGTACATTTAGCCACAAATAGCCCAAAAACTGGTGCAAATGGTAGTGTTTCTAAATAAATATTCATTTTGCCGCACTCACATCCTAACCCCTTTTTGCATCAAAACAAACCTCCGCGAGAATCGATTTTTTGCGGCAAGGTTGGCGGTTGGTGAGCGGGAAGGGCACTCATAATGTTAAAATTCACACTGAAAAGTTGACAAGGATTCAGGTCGACAAGGTTTCAAGTTGACGAGTTTACAGGTTAATGAGTTGACAAGTTAACGAGTTGACAAGTGAACAAGTTGACGAGTGTGCTGGTTCGTGAGTTTATTAGTTGGGTAGTTGACAAGGGGTGCCGTCCACTCTGCAACTAAGCATACGGCTTAACTCCTTAACTCCCTAACTCCCTAACTCCTTAACCTCCTAACTCCCTAACTCCTTAACAAGTTTTTTTCAAGGCATAGCCACGTTTTGCCAAAGGCAAATGGGGCATAAATCCAGATTATATAGTATCTTTGTTCTGTACTTCGTACATGAGCGGGGGGAACTTATCTTGGTTTTACGGCACAAAGACAATATACTCCGCTCAATATATAGGCATATTAAAAGCGAAGCTGACTTCATATAATACGAAACACTAAAACTCGATAAAATGGCGCAGAAAGACGAACAAAAGCAATTAGACGAACAAAGACAATTAGACGAACAGATGATGCGCAAGGCCTTAGACGAGGCAAGACAGGCCTTGGCACAGGGCGAAGTGCCCATTGGGGCTGTTATTGCTTGCAAGGGTAGGGTGGTGGCGCGTGCTCATAACCTTACCGAAACGCTTTGCGACGTTACGGCACATGCCGAAATGCAGGCCATAACGGCAGCTGCTAACATGCTTGGCGGAAAGTATTTGCCCGAATGTACGCTCTATGTAACGGTTGAACCCTGCCCCATGTGCGCCGGCGCATGTGGTTGGGCACAGCTGGGACGCATTGTTTATGGCACGCGAGATGAGAAACGGGGCTACGAACGCTTTGCCCCAAACGTGCTGCATGCTAAGGCCACGGTTACGGCTGGCGTGTTGGAAGAGGAGTGTCGCGAACTGATGAAAAGCTTTTTTAGCGGATTACGCAAATAGTTTGTTGTACATCTTATGCCCCGACGGCATCTTTCAGGCCTATCTTATCAGCTTGCTGCGACCAAGGAGGTAAGACGTGCGTGTGTAATCGAGGGCGCGAGCCAAATAAATGCTGCCAATAACGCCCATTACAACCGAAACAGCTGCATGCAATAGACCAGTGGGTTCGAAGGCGAAGGCGGGAAGTATGAACTTGGCGAGCATGGTAAAGATGGGGTGGAAGATGTAGATTGGAAAGGTGTTTCGGCCAATGTAATGTGCCACAGCTTGCGCTTTATTACCCAAATAGGTGTGCAACTTGGCTGCAAAACAGAAAAAACAAAACACGCTTACAAGGATGGAGATGGTGGCCCAGTCTTGAAACTTGGGCGTGCCTACCAAAAGTAGGAAGGGTGTTATGGGCCATAGGCTGCTTGTATACACCTTAGAAAAGTCTTTAACAAGGTGCCTGATGCCTACGCCAACGAAATAGTAGGTGGCAAACTTGATGTTAAGTAGGGGCGTGAATTGGGTCGTGAGTATAATGAAGGTGGCGAAAATAGAGAGTTTGGCCGCCGTGCTGATTTTCGGGACTACACGAAACGAGGCGTAATAAAGAACGCCACACACCACCATGAGATGTAAAAACCAATATGGACCGATAGACTTGATGAAAAGCACATGGGCAAATGCCTGCCACGTTGGTTGGGTAAGTCCGTCCCTTACGGGCAAAAACAGCGACAAGGCTGCATATCCCGAAACCATTACTACATAGGCCAGGGCTATTTTAGAGAGGTAAAGAGCGTAGGTTTTCAAGGGTTTGTTGATGTTTACTAGAAAGCCCGTAACAACCAAGAAACTGGGCATGAGGAATGCAAGGATGGCGTTTTTGAGTAGCGGATAGTGGTCGCCGAAGTTCACGATGTGAATAAGGATAACCAGAACAATGAGTATTGCCCTGAAAAAGGGCTCAGCGGAAAATTAGTGGGGACAAATTATTTTTATTACTTTTGCATCAT
>CALIZL010000084.1 GCA_938028745.1 uncultured Prevotella sp. | reverse complement strand
CCAGTTGGGAGGGATGGAACTATATCGCATTTATACTGATTTTTCTGAAAAAGACTAAGAAAGAGGGAAAAGTCTAGATGACTTCATATAGAGAAATATAATGCAAATAAAAACAATAATAAATAGCATATATTAAATAAATCCAGCCTAATAAGCTGGATTTTCGTGTTATTTCCGTACCTTTGCTGATAATTTTTACTTGAGACAAATGGCACAAAGAACATATAATTTAGGCTTTATTCCTGATTCAGAAATATATAAGCACATTAAAGATACAGTCTTAAAATATAAGACTGTTATAGATATGAATGAGTTTAATAAGAACGTAATAGACCCTATTAAACTAACCTTCGATGCAAAGGTTTATGGTAAGTCCTTTGAAGAAATAATAGAATCGGAATGTATTAGACAAATAGACAAAGCTAATACTAACCATATAGGCTACTTCCACCAAAATCTATTTAACTATGCTGGTAATGGTTGGTATGTGCCAGAAAAGGGATTTGATGTAATTAATGACAGTAGGAAGATTTATGTAGAAATGAAGAATAAGCATAATACTATGAACTCTTCTTCTGGTCAAGCTACTTATATGAAGATGCAGAAGCAGCTTATAAAAGACCCAGAATCTACTTGTATGCTAGTAGAAGCCATTGCTACTCAATCTCAAAATATCATCTGGAAGGCTTCTTTAAATGGAGAAAAGTATGAACACGAAAGAATAAGAAGGGTATCTATGGATAAGTTCTATGAGATAGTTTTCGGTGATGCGGATGCTTTTATGAAGTTGTGTAAAGCACTACCTACTATTCTGGATGATGTAATAGCTGAAACTCATAAGGGTGTTATTGACAACACTGTATACAATGATTTGAAGGCTATTTCATCTGATACCTTTAAGAGTTTGTATTTATTGGCATTTAAGACCTATGAAGGGTTTGACCATTTTTAAGCAATGGAACAGTTTTTCACAGTAACTAATTTAGCAGACATATTAAGTGTATCTATACGCACAGTAATCACTTGGGTAAAAAAAGGCACTCTTAATCTGGAAAAGAATGAGAATGGACAAGAGGGCTTTTATGCTAACCAGTTGGTAGGTATTTCCCAAATTGAATCTATGATAGATAACAAATGGGATGAAGAATATAAGGTAAAGCCAGTAAGGGACTTTACTTCTATAGAATTGTTTGCTGGAGGTGGTGGTCTAGCTTTAGGTATGGAGAAAGCGGGATTTAAACACGTTCTACTAAATGAGTTTGATAAATCCGCTTGCGCTACTCTTAGAAAGAACAGACCTAGCTGGAATGTAGTAGAAGGTGATATACACGATATTTCCTTTAAAGAGTATGAAGGTAAAGTAGATTTCCTTTCTGGTGGTTTCCCTTGCCAAGCTTTTAGTTATGCTGGTAATAAGGGAGGATTTGAGGATGCTAGAGGTACACTATTCTTTGAGCTTGCTAGAACCGTTAAAGAAGTGAAGCCAAAGGTATTTATGGGAGAGAACGTAAAAGGCTTATATACTCACGACAAAGGACATACTTTTAAAGTGATTAAAAGCGTAATAGCAGATTTAGGATATACCCTAGTAGAGCCACAATTATTAAAAGCAATACAGTATCAAGTACCACAAAAAAGAGAGCGTTTAATACTGATTGCTATTAGAAATGATATAGCTGATAAAGTAAAGTTTCACTACCCTTCACCTTTTAATAGAGTTGTAACTTTAAGGGATGCTTTCTTTAAAGGTCTTCTGTATGATTGTGATGTTCCAGAATCAATAGGACAGAAATACCCACAAAGGAAGAAGGAAATAATGGAACAAGTCCCTATGGGTGGTTACTGGAAGGATTTACCAGATGATTTACAGCTTGAATATATGAAGGGTAGCTACTATATGGGTGGTGGTAAGACTGGTATAGCTAGAAGACTATCATTAGACGAACCATCTTTAACTCTTACTTGCGCTCCAGCTATGAAGCAGACTGAAAGATGCCATCCAACAGAAACTAGACCTTTAACAGTTAGGGAATATGCCAGAATACAAACTTTTCCAGATGATTGGGAATTTTGTGGTAATATGACAGCCCAATATAAACAAATAGGTAATGCAGTCCCAGTAAATCTAGCTGCTGCTGTTGGTCGCTCATTAATCAGATTGTTTAACAATATAGAAGCACTATAACGAATAAAAGCCAGTTCCTTAGTTGGAGGTGGCTTTACTTTTTAATGTATTAAGCTATCTACAAAGTCTATATAATTTAACCATCTACAGTGTAATCTCATATACTCATTTTTTTCAGTATCAAAACCAAATATTCTACCATCATCCATTACATAGATAGTCATTAATTTAGAATCACCTTTAGCTAGTCCATAATAAACAGTACAATTAGCTTTACCTCTTTGAGGAATTATTAAACCATACTTTCTATATTTAATAATACTTTCATTACTAATATAAGGATTAGCTCTAACTTTCTTAGCTAACTCATTACTTTTCAGTAGTATCAAATTATCATAGTTTCTAATGGAATCTATTGCACAGTAATCTCTTTCTACTATTGTATCTACAATCTCTATATTATTTTGATTCTATAACGAATCGTATGGGTAGCTATAGAAAATTCGCGTAGAACAAAATCCTTTCCTTTCGTAGGCTGATAAGATATTTTCAGTTTAATTTTAAGGTACTTGAGCCCCAGATCTACTGTAAAGAAAAGCCTTTGAAGGTTCCGCCAGAGGGGAAAAGACTTATGTCGGTGACATAAGCGTATTACGGGTAAAGGAGTCCTATTACCCACACAAAACGTTATAGAGCCATAAGTTTCTAATGGATTGAGACCTCTGCAAAACGTGAATATATAGAGGCCAACAAACGCTGGCTTGAAGAAAAGGCAAAAGAAACGGGGGTGAAATGCCTCTCTAAGGGCGTTATGTATAAGGTGATTAAGCAGGGCGAAACAGGCGGCGCAAGCCCTTCGCCAAGAAGCATCGTTACGGTGCACTATACGGGGAGAACCATTAATGGGCGGAAATTCGACTCAAGTCTGGGCGGTGTGCCACTTGCTTGCCGTCTGTGCGACCTTATTGAGGGCTGGATAATTGCCCTGCAACAGATGCACGTGGGCGACAAATGGGAGCTGTATTTGCCGGCCGAGGTGGGTTATGGCAAGCTGTCGCAAGCAGGCATACCAGGCGGGTCGACCCTCGTTTTTGAGGTTGAACTGCTGGGCGTGGGCTAAATATTTGGCTGGTTTCTTCGTCAAGGAGATGAAGAAGTAGGAAAGAAACGAGGCTGGTAAGGCTCGCTTTGGCCTGCCGGTGCGCAGTTGTAATTTGCAACGCGCACAACAACGGCTTTGTTACAGGCTTGCTCTGGTCTGCCGGGACTGGGGTTGTAATGTGCAACGCGCTCAATAACGGCTTTGTTACAGGCTGGTTTAAGAGATTAACTTTGCTGTGTTTTCAGTACGTGCCACAATATAATAAAGGTTCGCTCTTCGTGGGGCGGGCCTTTCTTTGTTGTGGTACACCTATTATATAATAGGCGGTTGTCGTGGGTTGTTTTGGCCTTCGCCGCTTGCTTTATCGTCTTGTTCGTGTTGCATTACACATGCCACAAGATAACAAAAGGCTCGCTCTATCGTGGGGCGAGCCTTTCTTTGTGGTGGTACACCTATTATATAATAGGCGGTTGTCATGGGTTGTCTTGGCCTTCGCCGCTTGCTTTATCGCCTTGTTTGTGTTGCATTACACATGCCACAAGATAACAAAAGGCTCGCTCTATCGTGGGGCGAGCCTTTCTTTGTGGTGGTACACCTATTATATAATAGGCGGTTGTAGCGGGTTGTCTTGGCCGTCGCGGCTTGCTTTATCGCCTTGTTGGTGTTGCATTACAAGTGTAGAAGGTTGCAAACAACCTTCGCCATCCGCCGTTTCGTTATTCTTTATTAACAGAAAAACATTTGCTTTGAAGTGTCCTTTCTCTATCTCGCAGTAAGTTTGCAGCAGAAATCAAAACAATCAATCAAAAGCAAATCTGTATGAATAATCTTCTTAACAACCCAGAACACACCGAAAGCAAGCAGCGACTAACCCAAGCCCGACAACACCTCATCAAGGCATTCGCACCCTTGCTCTCTACACAACACATCGGAAAGCAAAGGTGGATTGGCACCAAGACCGACTTACTGGAGATGGTTCACCTGGCCTATACCTTCTCTTACGTACGCGACGACCAAGGTCGACCCGCCACTTTTCTGTGGATGGTGCAACGCGCCTGCGACAATTTCTTGCTCTCCATGCCCCGAAACCCCAGTGCCTTTGTGGGCAAAGCCATGCAACGAAAAAACACTAAGCAGGCACCTTTACTAGAACGCTACTGCCATTTGCTCTACGAACAGGGCGTTAACGAACCGTTACAGACATGGATGGCAGTGTGAGTTGTTTTGAGTTAAGGCGTCAACTTGTCAACTCGCCGACAGCAAAAACATCGTCAACTAACAAAAGAGCTCACAAACTTACCCACACATTTCTCCAACCAAAAGAACAACATTCAGCTATGACCACACAACACTTCACCCTCAACCAAACGTTAACCCCGCACTTCACCCTTGCAGAGTTCGTGCGTTCAGGCGTTGCTATACGCCATAACATTGCGAATACCCCGACACCCAACGCAATTAACAACCTTCGCCTACTTTGTGAGAACGTATTAGAACCCTTACGCCGCCGCTTTGGCGTGATACGCATAACCAGTGGCTATCGTTGCGAAGAGCTTAACAACATGGTGGGCGGCAAACCCAATTCGCAACACCTGCTGGGACAAGCTGCCGACATACACCTCTCTAATAAAGAGGTGGCCATGAAGATGTTCAACTTCGTTGCCGAACGTCTTGACTACGACCAGCTGCTGTTTGAGCATCGAAAAAGCGATGGGGCTAATTGGCTACACGTATCGTATAACGCCGCAGGCAATCGCAAAATAAAATCTGAACTGGACGTTTAGGCATTAACCACGCCCAAAACACAACCGCTAGCACAAAGGGCGAGCTGGGAACAAGCAAACGCTTGCCTAGCCCGCCCTCTCTATTTCGCCTTTAAACCAAGCCTTTACAAACGCTACACCAAACACTATCCCCATCACTACACCATCATTGCTTGACAAGGGCACCTTGATTTAGTAACTTTGCAAACGTAATCAGTAAGCAACCACACCGCCGCCCACCAACAGGCACACACGGTATGCGCGATGTCGACTAGCGCAAAACGTACTTGCCCCCACCCTACAAGGGCGAAACGGATGGCCTCTACCGATACATAGTGAACATTATTAATCAAAAAAAGAACCTTTTAAACAACACACAATTATGGCAGTAATGTATAAACTTCGTCAAGAGAAGAACCCCAAGAGCAAGTTCAAAGGTCAGTGGTACGCACGTGCCATCGCCATCGACACGGTAGACACGGCGACAATTGCCAACATCATGCAACAAAACTGCACCTTGAAGAAGGCAGACATCCTGGCGGTTATCGCCGAACTGATTGACGTGATGAAAGAGCAGTTGCAAAACTCAAAGGTTGTTCGCCTCGATGGCCTTGGCGCTTTCCGCATCGGCATCAAGACCAAACCCGCTCTCAAAGCCGAAGACTTCAACGCCTCTAAGAATGTTGTGGGCACGCATGTGCTCTTCCGTCCGCAGACTAAGGTAAACAAAGACAAGAGTCGCAAGAAGGCCTTGCTTGACGGATGCCGCGTGCAAGAGTTGCCGCTCAACATGATTGAGAAGAAAAAGAAGAAGGCCGGCGGCTCTACCCCCGCTCCTACGCCAGGACATTGATAAGGGAAAGGTGAGGGTGCAGAGGCTTCCTAGGAGTGAGAGGGTAGCGAGGGGGTGATAAGGGTGCTAGGATTTCTAGAGATTTTAGTTATTCTAGGTGCCTTAGGGGTTCTAGTTATTCTTTTTATCCTAGGTGTTCTAGGTATCTTAGGGGTTCTAGTTATCCTAGGCATTATAGGTTTCCTAAGCATTATAGGTTTCCTAGGTATTCTAGTTATCCTAGGTATTCTAGTTATCCTAGACATTCTAGGACAAGCTAGACAAACATTATATCAGTAGGCGCAGCCATCTTTTCACCCTTTCACCTTTTCACTCTTTCACCCTTAAAAGGCGTTAGCCATCTTTTCACTCTTTCACCTTTTCACCCTTTCACCTTTAAAAGCCCCACCCATTTTATTAATCTTAAACTTCAAAGCACTATGAACACCAAGAAACTATCAACCTTCAAGTTAATCATCAAAGTAATTGCCGCCATTGCCACTGCCGTGCTTGGCGTGATTGCAGGCAAAGGACTGGGCGATGAAGATTAGTCGTGAGCAGCGAGAGATGATACTCTTCATTCTCAAATCCATCGCCCTGCTAGCCACCACCGTTGCAATATTCAGTTGCACTTGGCTACTTCATTAGCCTCAACGCCCACACAATCTCTATCGTTAACGCGCGTTCGGACAAGTTCCGAACCCGCGTTTTCTTTCTCCCCCACCCCTATTTCGCATATAAAGCCTGTTCTTGACAGAAGGACATAAGAGACATAAGCAAACAACGCCCTACCATCTTTCCGTAGTTTTTAGTTGGCAAGTAGACGGGTTAGCAATAAGCTCTCCTTTACCTTCCCAATCAATTAACACGTCCATAAAAATAAACAAACACAACAGCGAATTGCCTTCTATTTATAGTATCTCTGCCTTATTTGCTTATAAAAAAGAGAAGTCAATTAATTATCAAAAACTTATCCTTGGTTCATTGAAATATAATGTCTACTTTTGCAATATGTTAAACTTTTAAAACATATTTATTATGGAAGGTTACGTAGACTACCTCATCTCATTAGACGCAGAGGTCCAAAGAGAAATCGAAAGAGATTTGTTGGACATTAAAGTTCCTTATATGGCAGAGGAGTATAAGGAATGGATGGTTACTAACGACGAGAAAACCAAGAATGTAGCCAATGCCTATATTAGCTATATCAAATCAGCAGATAAACAATTGTTCTCATCTGAAGAAGATTTCTTTGAATTACTACCTCAAGAAATTGAGGCAGGCGACATTAAGGGTGTATCCGCTTTGTTTGATAAATATCTTAATGTTGTAAATGAATGGTTTGAATTGGCCAAAGATGAAGATTACGGCTTTTCTCCTAAGCTAGTGAGCGACTGGAGAAGTGCCTTCAGAAACTATCACCGTTTTATAGAAGAGTGGGTTTTACCTAAATTTAGTGGTAAGAAAAGCAACAAACCTGTTATGCAAGGAGCAAATGTCTATAAACGATTGTTTGCAGAAGAAGAGTTCCTACATTGGCTAACGACAACCGATAAGAAAGGAAAAACAAGTGCTCAAAGCTACATCTCTCGACTAAAAAGATTGAATCGCACGCTGTCTCAGGCTATTTCTGCTAAATCACAAACGCTTCAAGGCGGCCTATTTAGCTTAATACCCACATTTCTGAAAGCCCAAAAGGAAGAGCAGGTGCTTGGCCTCTTTACATCACTAGACAAAAAATTGAAATATGCTATTGACAACAACGATTCTCAGTGGATGCCAATTCCCTCTTTAAGAGATGCGCTTAGTGCCTTGCGTAAGTATGGACAATTCATCAATGAAGAGTTTATTAACGGCGACTCAACCGATGAGGAGGATCCAGAAGAAGAAACTATTGATGTTGGCCGGTTAGGAATTACTGGTGTAATAAACACTTATGATTACCAAACGATCGAGAATAATTTCCGTTTCAGACTTATTACTCAAAACCGTATGAGTGAAGGTAAGGATGTGTTTTTCCCTATAAGCATCATCAACCGCTTATTTAGATTAAGCAGCAAAGCTATATCAAAACACGTTGAGCGTAAGGACGATTACAAATGGTTTAATAGGTGGATAGACGATTGCATTGCAGAAACACATGTAATAACCGACAAAGGTGACTTTATTTTGGCTGAGCTGAGCGAGAATGATACAATTATCATCAATCTTACAACAAAGGAAGTAACTGTTAAGCTACTGGATGGAACAACTGCCAGAATGCTAACTCAAACAGAAGAAGCTACTGCGCCTGCTCGTTTTATGGAAATAAGCCAGCTATGCAAAATCCATATCGACCATACACCGCTGATATGTAATCTGCTTTCAGAAAACATATCGAATCTACCTGCTATGGTAAGACTGACAGAAATAATACGCGAGGTTGCCAAAGAAAACAATTTATCCATTGTTAGAGACAACTTTTCAACCATTGCAAGCCAGGTGATGAAGAGCGAAAAGCATATTGTTGAAATGCTGGAAATGATTCCTACACTAAAGAATGAGTTAGAACTTATTCGCTCAAAATCAAAACTATGCCTGATGAGCGCAAAATATAATTTAAGAAAGAAGAAATAATAATCACCGCGTTAAACATAAGACGCAAAAAGAGCTTACAATTAATGTAGAACCCTTTAAACATCTTTATCGCCTATGAATAAATTTGATGTAATAAGTAGTATTCTCGAATCTGAGACGTTTAACAAAAAAGGTATAGAGTTAGATTTAAGTAGCAGCACTATAAGTGACTATGAAAAAACCTGTTTGAAAGACAAGGTTGAACAGATGCATTGTAGTGCGGGCTACAGAAGGAACATACAAGTACTAATACCATTAGTAACGGCAGACTTTATCGACCTGCCTTTGGCTAGTAAAATATACCTTTCTACAATAAATGGAAATAGCTTGGCAGAAATAATTAAGAAGATTGATGCCGACTCAAAAAAATGGGAAAGCAAAATCATCATTAACTTTATTATCAATGATGATGCCATTTTGAGAGTTATTGACGAGCTATACAATAGAATAGACAGCCTTTCTAGCATCGAGCAAATTAGATGGGGTGCAGCAGTGGAAAATGATGTTACTAATAAGTATTGCTTGGAAATAATAAGCTATAGCTGATTAATAATTTTGATGGTTTATTAACTCATCAACCAACTAATAGGCTAAACACAAAACGCGAGAACGTTCTAAGGCAAAGGCCATAGAACGTTCTCACATGATTACGCACAAGCGAGACATCCGCACTTGCGCTTAGGCAAGTGTAGATGTTCGATGCGCAGGTTTGGTTACCCCGTTGCGTTTAGTCGGCCAACTTAGCCGAAATAAACTCGCGGTTAAGGCGTGCGATGTTGGCGATAGACTCGTTCTTGGGGCATTCGGCCTCGCAAGCGCGGGTGTTGGTGCAGTTTCCAAAGCCCAACTCTTCCATCGTCATCACCATTGCCTTGGCGCGTTTGGCAGCCTCGGGCTTTCCTTGGGGCAACAATGCCAGCTGACTAACCTTCGAACTAACGAAAAGCATGGCCGAACCATTCTTGCAAGCGGCAACGCAAGCGCCGCAACCGATGCACGTTGCGCAGTCCATTGCCTCGTCGGCATCTTCCTTGGGGATGAGGATGGCGTTGGCATCTTGGGGCTGACCCGTGCGAATGGTGGTGTAACCGCCTGCTTGGATAATCTTATCGAATGCGCCGCGGTCTACCATGCAGTCTTTAATGACAGGGAAACCAGCCGAACGCCAAGGTTCGACGGTAATCACGTCGCCATCGTTAAAGCGACGCATGTAGAGCTGACAGGTGGTTGCACCCGTAGCAGGGCCGTGCGGATGGCCGTTGATGTAGAGCGAACACATACCGCAGATGCCTTCGCGACAGTCGTGGTCGAATACGAAAGGCTCTTGGCGTGCCTCGATAAGCTGTTCGTTAAGGATGTCGAGCATCTCTAAGAACGAAGTGTCGCCAGGTATATCTTTCATTTCGAACGTATCAAAATGCCCTTTGGCTTTGGGTCCATTCTGACGCCACACTTTAAGTGTGAAACTTATATTTTTGTCCATGTGATTTACTTTTGTTTAAGTTGACGAGTTAACCCGTCAACTTGTCAACTCGTTAACTTAATTATTGCTTATAGTTACGTGTTTGAACCTTTATCGCTTCGTATTCCAGAGGCTCCTTAATGAGTTCGGGCTCGGTGGTGTCGTTGCCTTGATACTTCCAGCAACCAACGTAGAAGAAGTTCTCGTCGTCGCGTTTGGCCTCACCCTCTTCCGTTTGGTATTCCTCGCGGAAGTGTCCGCCGCAACTCTCGTTACGCGAAAGTGCGTCGTAGGCTTCGAGCTCGCCCATAATGATAAAGTCGCGCAGGTGGATAGCCTTGTCAAGTTCAACGTTCAAACCTTCTTTCGAACCAGGGATAAAGAGGTTGCTGTCAAACTCCTTACGCAGCTCTTTCAACTTCTTGATACCCTCGCGCAGACCCTCGGCCGTGCGACCCATACCCACGTGTTCCCATAGGATATGGCCCAGTTCCTTGTGTATCGAGTCTACCGAACGCTGACCTTGAATGCCCATCAGCCTGTCTATTTCGTCTTGCACACCCTTCTCGGCCTCCGCAAATTCGGGCAGGTCGGTAGAAAGGCGTGGCCAAATAGCTTGGTCGGCCAAGTAGTTCTGGATGGTGTAAGGCAGCACAAAGTAGCCGTCGGCCAGACCTTGCATCAGTGCCGATGCACCCAAGCGGTTTGCTCCGTGGTCGGAGAAGTTGCACTCGCCGATGGCGAAAAGACCCTTAATAGAGGTCATCAGCTCATAATCTACCCAGATGCCACCCATCGTGTAGTGTATGGCAGGGTAAATCATCATCGGGTTGTAATACTTCACGCCGTTAATCTCGTTGGCCAATTCGCCCGGATTAACGTCGGTAATCTCTTCGTACATGTCGAAGAGGTTGCCATAACGCTGCTGAATGGCCTCAAGTCCAAGGCGTTCGATGCTCTCAGAGAAATCGAGGAACACAGCAAGACCCGTGTTGTTAACACCAAATCCCTTGTCGCAACGCTCTTTGGCGGCACGCGAAGCCACGTCGCGAGGCACCAAGTTGCCGAAGGCGGGATAGCGACGCTCCAAGTAATAGTCGCGATCTTCTTCGGGAATGTCCGAACCACGCTTTTGTCCAGCCTGCAATGCCTTAGCGTCTTCAATCTTCTTGGGCACCCAGATACGGCCGTCGTTACGCAACGACTCAGACATCAACGTCAGTTTAGACTGCTTGTCGCCGTGTACGGGAATACAAGTGGGGTGAATTTGCACGTAGGCAGGGTTGGCAAAGTAAGCTCCCTTGCGGTAACACTGTATGGCGGCGGTGCAGTTGCAGCCCATTGCGTTGGTAGAAAGGAAGTAGGCGTTGCCATATCCACCGGTAGCAATAACCACGGCGTTGGCCGAGAAACGTTCTAACTTACCTGTAACAAGGTTCTTGGCGATGATACCACGTGCGCGGTCGTCAACGATAACCACGTCTTCCATCTCGTAACGCGTGTACAGTTTCACCTTTCCTGCATGCACTTGGCAACTTAGGGCCGAATATGCACCCAACAAGAGTTGCTGTCCTGTTTGTCCTTTGGCGTAGAACGTACGGCTTACCTGCGCTCCACCGAACGAACGGTTGGCCAACATGCCGCCGTATTCGCGTGCGAAGGGTACGCCTTGCGCCACACATTGGTCGATAATGCTGTTGCTAACCTCGGCCAAGCGGTAAACGTTGGCCTCGCGAGCACGATAGTCGCCACCCTTTACGGTGTCGTAGAATAGGCGATACACCGAGTCGCCGTCGTTTTGATAGTTCTTTGCGGCGTTGATACCACCTTGTGCGGCGATGGAGTGTGCCCTACGGGGCGAGTCTTGTATGCAGAAGTTCAGCACATTGAAACCCATTTCGCCCAGCGAAGCAGCTGCACTAGCACCGGCAAGACCAGTTCCCACCACAATAACGTCGAGTTTGAGTTTATTCTTGGGGTTAACCAGTCGCTGGTGGGCTTTATAGTTAGTCCATTTCTCAGCTACGGGTCCTTCGGGAATTCTCGAATCTATTTTAATAGCCATAATCTTTATCTTTTTATACATATCATGATTTAAGCGCAGCAGCACAAGCTAGGTGCGCAACCGAAAGCGAAGGCCAACACTACAATGAGGAAACCCAACATGAGCAGCGTGGTGTAAACCAAGCCGATGGTTTTCCAACGATTGAACCATACCTTGCCGTTAATGCCAAGGCTTTGCATGGCACTCCAAAAGCCGTGCGAAAGGTGGAACCAAATGGCCACAAGCCACACGATGTAGAGCACTACATAAACGGGATTAGAGAATGTTTCCTTGATGTAAGCGAACCCGTCGGCTGGATGGAACTGCATTTCCACGCCAATCAGTTCTGCAAACATCATGTTGTACCAGAAGTTGTAAAGGTGCAACAACAAGCCTAGGGCGATGATAATACCCAGAACAAGCATGTTTTGCGACGCCCACTCCACCTTCTCGTGCCTGCTGGTAACGGCGTAACGCTCGTTTCCGCGGGCTCTGCGGTTTTGTGCCGTGAGGATGAAGGCATACACAATGTGCGCCACAGTCAAGGCTCCAAGGCCAAGCGTGGCAACTACGGCATACCAGTTGGCACCCAAAAACTCGCAGACCATGTTGTATGCCTCGCCAGAGAACAGCGCAACGATGTTCATCGACATATGGAATGTCAGGAACAGAACGAGCGCCACGCCGGTTACGGACATGACAACCTTTCTACCGATAGAAGAATTGATTAACCACATAAATTGATTGAAATTTAATTATTTAATTATGTTTGTATTATTTCCTGTTATCTATCGCGTTTGTTTTAGGCGAGCCTGGGCAATCCCCATGTGCCAAAGGGCCGTCTTTTGCGTTGCGCATCATGGTTTTGGGGGCTAGTTTGGCATGTTTGCGCCTTACCTTTCGACACACGGAACGCGCCTCCTCCCCAAGAACAACGCACACCCTGCACGATAAAAACGCCAAGTTTGGCCGATGCTTTCGGCTAAAACCTGTACAAAAAACAAACTTTTTGCCCATCGGCAATACCTTGATTTAGGTATGCTACATGCGTAACACGTTGCAAAAATACTATATTTTGGTGATTATTCAAAGTATTTTTGACGCTTTATTATACTTCTTTGCACTATCAATACTTACACCATATACCGCACAAATATGGCCAAACGATAGACAAAAGCCGACAACGGCGGCAAGAAGTCAACCTTATCACACCAAAAACATTCTCCCTGACACCGCAAAATGCCTTTTGCTAGCCGTATGTAAACACCATGCTGCGAAAAGCAACGCAACCAATAACTTTTTAAAAAGCTATTTATTGCCCGAAAATCACTTTTTAAAAAGTTATTTTTCGCACATAATTCGCTTTTGAAAAAGTTATTTTGCATCTTCCCAACACGTTCAAATCGCTAACAAAACATTTCTTTATGAAATGCTACCAATGCCCTATAAGGGTACACCTTTTAACCAAAAACCTTCCTACCAACTTGTTAACCAGCCAACTCATCAGCTTAAAACCCATCTACTTTATTACATTTTCTCCCCCAACCGCTTTGTTGTCTCGTGAATAATCAATATATTTGCAGCCATATAACAAGGAAACCATCTTGCGCGAGCAGCATAACGAAGTGGCGCAAACGCCACCCTGACCCACCATCAGCTATCCGAACAATCGCATATAATATAAAGACATTCCAATATTTGATGATGAAAACGACCCTAACAATCGTGGCCCTTGCCCTAGCTACATCGGTATCGGCCCAAGAAAGTCCTTTGTGGATGCGCTATTGCGCCATCTCGCCCGACGGCTCTTCCGTGGCTTTCACCTACAAAGGCGACATCTACACCGTTCCTACAACGGGTGGAACAGCACGACAACTTACTACCAACGCCGCCTACGACACACATCCCGTGTGGAGTCCCGACAGCAAGCAGCTGGCGTTTTGCTCTAACCGAGAAGGCAGCATGGATGTGTATGTGATGCAACGCGAAGGCGGTACGCCCCGCAGACTAACCACCAACAGCAACAGCGAGATACCCATCGCATTCAAAGACAACAACACCGTGCTTTACACCAGTAGCATTATGCCCTCGGCCAAGAGCATCATCTTTGCCAACAGAATGCTCCCGCAGGTGTATGAAGTGGGCACCAACGGCAGCCGACCCCACCTTTTCTCGGCTCTTCCCATGATGGACATCAGCATCCGGCCCAACGGCGACTTGCTGTATCACGACCAAAAGGGCTACGAAGACCCCTGGCGTAAGCACCATCGCTCGCCCATCACGCGAGACATTTGGCTGCGCCGCGGTGGCAAATACACCAAGCTTACCAACTTTAACGGCGAAGACCGCACACCCGTTTGGGCGGCGCAGGGCGACACCTTTTACTATCTGAGCGAAGAAGACGGCACCTTTAACGTGTACGTGCGCAACATCGACGGCACTGGCAAGCAACAACTTACTCGCCACACCACCAATCCCGTGCGCTTTCTCACCGCCGCCAACAACGGAACGCTGTGTTATGGCTATGATGGTGAGATATATACCTTGAAACAAGGCGAGCAACCGCAGAAACTGAAAGTGAACATCGTAACCGACAAAATAGACACAGACCTTGACAGGCAAACGCTTTTTACGGGCGCAACGGAGATCGCACTTTCGCCCGACGGCAAAGAGCTGGCCTTTGTGCTGCATGGCGACGTGTATGTTACGTCTAACAACTATCGCACCACCAAACAGATAACCGACACGCCCGAACAAGAGCGCGAGATACAATTTGCACCCGACGGGCGCAGCATCGTTTACGCATCAGAACGCGGCGGACTGTGGCAAATCTATCGCACAAAGCTGAAACTAGACAAGGAAAAAAGCTTTGCATACGCCACTCAACTGGAAGAAGAGCAGCTGGTAAAGAGCGACCGAACCTCGCAACAGCCTCGTTTCAGTCCCGACGGCAAAAGCATCGCCTTCTTCGAAGACCGCTCTACCCTGCGCGTTCTCGACATTAAGAGCAAGGCCGTGCGCACGGTGATGGACGGAAAGTACGTTTACTCCTACTCCGATGGCGACATTGGCTTCGCTTGGAGCCCCGATAGTCGCTGGTTGCTTTCATCGTATATCGGCGTTGGCGGCTGGAACAGTCCTGACATAGCCTTGGTAAAGGCCGATGGAAAGGGCGAAATTCACAACCTTACGCAAAGCGGCTACAGCGATGCAGGTGGCCGATGGGTGCTCGGCGGCAAGGCCATGCTCTTCGTTAGCGACCGCGCCGGCTATCGCAGTCATGGTTCGTGGGGTGCCGAACGCGACGTTTACATCATGTTCTTCGACCTCGACGCTTACGAAAAGTTCAGACGAAACAAGGAAGAACGCGAACTAGCCAAGAACGAAGTGCAAGAAAAGGATGAAAACAAGAAAGAAAAAGAAGAAGACAAACTGAAACTTGGATCGGCTAAGAAAGATAAGAAAGACGATGTGAAGGCTTTGGAGTTCGATTTGGAGAACTGCCGCGACCGCGTTATTCGCCTTACCGACCACTCTTCGCACTTGGGCGACTATGTGCTGAGCAATGGCGGCGACACATTGTACTACCAAGCGGCTTTTGAGAGCGGCTACGACCTTTGGAAACGCGAAATTAGCGAAAACAAAACGGCCCTCGTGATGAAGAACGTGGGCGGCGGCGAGTTCATCCCCGACAAAGACTTCCGCAACTTGTACCTCTGCACCTACAACGCCATCAAGAAGATCGACTTGGGTAGCAACACAAGCAAGAACATTGAGTTCGAGGCGCGTTTCAACTTCAAGCCCTACGCCGAAAGACAATACATGTTCAACCATGTATGGCAGCAAGTTAAGGATAAGTTCTACGTACCTACGCTGCACGGAGTAGACTGGGCCAACTAT
This sequence comes from uncultured Prevotella sp., assembly GCA_938028745.1. GTDB lineage: Bacteria > Bacteroidota > Bacteroidia > Bacteroidales > Bacteroidaceae > Prevotella. Next base: position 16,928 of record CALIZL010000084.1, on the reverse strand, counting down.
CGTAAGGTGTACGAAAAGTTCCTCCCCCACATCAACAACAACTTCGATTTCAGCGAAATGCTCAGCGAAATGTTGGGCGAACTGAACGCCTCGCACACTGGCGCACGCTATTGGGGCACAGCTCCGAAACTGCAAACGGCAGAATTGGGCCTTTTCTTCGATACCGAGTATCAGGGCGACGGCCTTCGCGTGCAAGAAGTAATCAAACGCGGACCATTTGCCGTGCGCAACACAAAGGTTACGCCGGGCTGCATCATCGAGAAGATAGACGGCGACAGCATTCTGCAAGGTAAAGACTATTACCCCTTGCTCGATGGCAAAGCAGGCAAACCCGTGCGCGTCTCGGTATTCAACCCCAAGGGAAAGAAACGTTTCGACGTGGTTATACGTCCCATCTCGGCAGGCGAACAACAAGAGTTGCTGTACAAACGTTGGGTAGACCACAACCGCCACCTTGTTGATAGCCTTTCGGGAGGCCGTTTGGCCTACGTACACGTTAAGGCAATGAACAGCTCAAGCTTCCGTCAAGTGTACCTCGAACTGCTTAGCGACACCAACCGACGCAGAGATGCCGTTATCGTAGACGAACGTCACAACGGCGGAGGATGGCTACACGATGACCTTTGCACGCTGCTCAGCGGCAAAGAATACCAGCAATTTGTGCCTAACGGACGATATGTGGGTAGCGACCCCTTTAACAAATGGACCAAGCCCTCGTGCGTAATGGTGTGCGAAGACGATTACAGCAACGGCCACGGTTTCCCCTGGGTGTACAAAGAGTTGGGCATTGGCAAGCTGATAGGCACGCCCGTTGCAGGAACCATGACCGCCGTTTGGTGGGAAAGTCTGCTCGACCCCTCCATCGTGTTCGGCATTCCGCAGGTGGGATGTCGCGACATGCGTGGCAATTATGGCGAAAACACTCAGCTCGACCCCGACATCGAAGTGTATAACACCCCCGAAGACTATCTCAACGGATACGACCGACAACTGGTTAGGGCCGTTGAAGAGATGATGAAGGTGGTGAAGAAGTAAGATCAGAATCCATGCACTTGGTGGTCTGAGTTGGTCGGACTAGCCTGACTAGTCCGACCAGTCCAGACCACCTCTTAGAGCTTTAATCCCAATGAACAACCTTAGACGAGAACTTGAACTATTACTTTTATTAACCGAAAACCGCGATTACACCGTACAATTGCTGGCCGACCGCCTTGACATAACCCGCCGCCAGCTATACTACGACCTCGAAAATCTGCGTGCATGCGGCTTTAAGCTCATTAAGACAAACACCCGTTATCGGCTCGACCGCCATTCGTCTTTCTTCAAACGACTGCACGAGAACATCGCCCTTACCGAAGAAGAGGCCATGTTTGTCTACCGCCTGCTCGACCGCTTACCGCACACCGACTACCTTTCGAAGAACATACAATCGAAACTTGAACGTTTCTTCAACCTCGAATTGCTTACCGATGTGGGTCAACGCCGACAGACGGAGAGCAATGCTGCCGTGCTGCGCGAGGCCATTGCGCTACGCCGAGTGGTGATACTCAAAAACTATTCGTCGCCCCATAGTCACACCGTGAGCGACAGAATGGTTGAACCTTTCCTCTTTCTCAATGCCGAAATGGACATCCGTTGTTTCGAGATAAACAGTCACACCAACAAGACTTTCAAGACCTCGCGTGCCGAATCGGTAGAGATGACCGACGTGGAATGGCTCAACGAGAAAAGCCACAAATCCATTTTTACCGATATTTTCATGTTCAGCGGTGAAGAAAGGCTGCCCGTAGAGTTGAAGTTGGGGCGGCTATCGCACAGCATCCTACTAGAAGAATACCCCGCAGCAGCGGCTTACATCACCCCGGCCGACGACTCCGAACATTGGGTTTTCTCTTCAGACGTTGCCAGTTACCTCGGCATCGGCCGTTTCGTACTGGGTCTTTACCACGACATCGACGTACTAGGCAACCCCGATTTCGCAGACTACATATATAATAAGGTGAAAGCAATGGCTGAAAAAGTGGGCTAGCCAGTCGCGTTAACACATTTGCATGCACGTTAACCACTTAAAGCCATCTAACAAGTAAACAAACATGTTTACCAGAAACCACAAGCGTAAGGGTGATAAAAAAACAGCTGTTCAAAGCCTTAAAGCAGAAGTCCAAGGAAACCAAAAGCTCATTAGCCTATCAACTTACATATACAAAATCCGCCATTTCACCGCCTGTAAAGTTTAAATCATCAAGAAGTAGTCTTGGCTTTTAATGTTTCTATAAATTAAGAGGTGTTTGTTCTCTCTGTGATACTAACACAAGATAAACGCCCTTCTCACGCACGAAGTACAGTACAAATCAACCTACCAACTCATCAACTTATCAACTCAAAAATCAAGAAACCACCAGCTCATCAACTCAAAAACACAAAACATCTCCAACTCACCAGCTTTCCAACTCACCAACTTGAAAACTTAAATTTTTATCTTTTGTTTTACAATATCGCTTCAATTTTCGCTCCGTTCTAGCGAAAATATAGGCCATAAAGTAGGCAAATCGCCCCTTTTCCTAGCCTTTCACTTCTCCCAACATGTTCAATTTTAAGAAAAAGGCCTGCATTTTGTACCATTTAGCCTTTCTAGATTGGTTGCCAACTCATTATTTTCGCACCCAAATATGCGCTTTTAGCCCCCAAAATCCCACTTTTTAACCACTATTTTGCCCTTTTCGGTCATGTATTTAACGGCTCTTAAAGGTTTTGTTTATACCATTGACGTGGATATTTATGCTTTTTGCATTGCGTTTAGCACCATTTTGCCCTGCATTTTGCACCATTTTACCTTGCGTTTAGCACCAAAACGCAGTGTATTTTGCACCAAAACGCAGTGTATTTTGCACCAAAACGCAGTGCATTTAGCGGCAAACAGCCCAAAATCTGGTGCAAATGACGGTCTTTTTAAATAAAAATTCATTTCATCGCATTCACAAGCTACCCCCTTTTACATCAAAACCAACCTTCGCGAGAATCGATTTTTTGGGACAAGATGAGCGATTGGTGGGCAAAAAGGGTACTCACAATGTTAAATTTGTTGCCTAAAACTAGACAAAACAACTATGCCGTAAACACGCGCGAATGAGCAACGGCATCGGAAATATGTTTAAAAGCCTATGAACTAAGAAACTCATAAGTCCATAAACTAACCTGCTTAAAAACTCACCAACTCATAAACTCACAAACTTAAACCTTCTCATCCTCCAACATTTCCTTAACGCCTTTGAATGTTTTACGATGAAATGGCGAAATTCCATGTTCTTCAATGGCAGCGCGATGGGCCTTTGTTGGGTAACCCTTATTCACATCCCACTGGTATGCGGGGTGTTGTAAGGCAAGGGTATTCATATAATCGTCGCGGTAAGTCTTTGCCAAAACGCTGGCGGCAGCAATAGATAAGAACTTGGCATCGCCCTTAACAATCGTTTCGTGGGGCAGCGTGCCGTAGGGTTTAAAGCGGTTCCCATCTACGATAATGGCCTGCGGACGAAGTTTCAAGCCATCAAGTGCGCGGTGCATGGCAAGAATACTGGCATTAAGAATGTTTATTTTATCGATTTCATCGGCCGTAACCTCGCCCACAGCCCATGCCAAAGCATCGGTTTCTATCTGCGTACGCAAGGCATAACGCTGTTTTTCGGTCAGCTTTTTCGAGTCGTTTAGCAAAGCATTCTCGTAATCAACAGGTAATATTACGGCTGCCGCAAACACGCTGCCAGCCAAACATCCACGGCCAGCCTCGTCGCAACCGGCCTCGATTAAATCGGTGAAATAATGAGATTTTAGCATAAAGTTTATATTTTATAGGGGCGAGGGGATAAAGGTGAAAGGGTGAAAAAGTGAAAAGGTGAAAAGGTGAAAAGGTGAAAAGATGGCTGCGCCTTCTAGCTTGTTAGCTAAGGAGGAAAACTGGCAGTGCTTATTAACTATCTTATTTTTCTAGGCCGCCTAGCTGTTCTAGATTAATTAGTTGTTCTAGGGCATCTAGGTTCCCCAGTTATTCTAGGGTTTTCTAGTTATTCTAGGGCTTGCTAGTTGTTCTAGGCTTGCTAGTTATTCTAGGTTTGCTAGTTGTTCTAGGCTTGCTAGTTGTTCTAGGCTTGCTAGTTATTCTAGGCTTGCTAGTTGTTCTAGGCTTGCTAGTTATTCTAGGGCATCTAGGTTCCCTAGTTGTTCTAGCACTCCTAGGGTTCCTAGTTATTCTAGGATTCCTAGGCTTTCTAGGCAAAGCATCAAGCTTAATCCTTTATTGTCCCTTTTTTCTTTCTCCTTACTTCTTATTACTTTCTACTTACTCCTTACTACTTCCTCCTTACTACTTACTACCTCCTCCTTACTACTTATTACCTTCCTCCTTCCTCCTTTTGTTAATTATTAACCAAATTCATTTGTTTGTGAAATATCACTTCCATATTTTGCTGCAATTTTGCACTTACAAAGATAAGCAATTAATAACATTCAACATAGAGAACAATGAAAAAGGAGATGACATTATCAGTTAATTCTGCAAGCGAGATGCGTATAAACAACCTCTTTGCTAGCGTAAAGAAAGGCATTATGTTTCCCATAGTATGGCTAAGCCTATACTATTCGGCCGTGTTGAACAAGGAGATAAGTGTCAAAACCACACTTCAACTGCTCAATGCACAAGTGGCATTTGCCCTCGCCGTATTCCCTGCCAACGCCCCTTTCATCCTTCGGGTGGTATGCACAGCATGGTTCGCCACAGCCATTAGCGGATGCAAACGAAGCTTAAAGAGCAGCAAGCGCAGGTAAAACGCCGGCCCAAAACATAATAAAAGCAAGAAACAGCGGTTTCATCGATAGGCAAGGCCTATCAAACACGTGTTTGCGTTGCATCCCATTTGTTGGTGCAACGCAAACAAATACATTTCATTTAGAATAACAACACACACCCATTATCAAGCATTTTCAGGCTAAACTAATGCTATTTAGCCACAAATTTCCAAAAAACAAGGCAACCAAAACACTTGTTCTACCCTAAAACATTGCCGCCACTCTACGCACGCCAGCTACAAGGGCATCAACCTCTTCGCGCGTGTTGTACAAGCCGAACGAGGCGCGAACGGTACCAGAGATGCCCAAACGAGCCATAAGCGGTTGGGCGCAGTGGTGACCCGTGCGAACGGCAATGCCCAAACGATCGAGCAATGTGCCGAGGTCTAGATGGTGAATGTCGCCAACAAGAAAACTGATGACGGCATCTTTATCGGTGGAATGGCCAAAAATGCGCATGCCGTCGATGGTTTCTAGCTGCTGAGTGGCATAGCGGGTAAGGTCTTGTTCGTGCCGTTGAATGTTGTCCATGCCCAAAGCCGAAAGGTAATCGAGGGCAGCTGCAAGTCCGTGAGTGGCCACATAGTCGGGTGTACCAGCCTCGAACTTAAACGGCAGTTCAGCAAAGGTGGTCTTTTCAAAACTCACAGTGGCAATCATCTCGCCTCCCCCTTGATATGGCGGCAGCTTTTCGAGCCATTCTTCCTTACCATACACAACGCCAACACCCGTTGGACCGTAAGCCTTATGCCCCGAAAAGGTGAAAAAGTCGCAATCCAAGTCTTGCACATCCACCTTAAAATGCGGCACACTCTGCGCCCCGTCCACCAAAACAGGCACGCCATGAAGGTGTGCACGGCGTACAATCTCCTTAATGGGGTTCACCGTTCCCAACACATTGCTTACCTGCATCACGCTAACCAGTCGGGTACGCGAGGTAAACAATTTATCCATTTCATCGAGAATAAGCTCCCCTCGGTCGTCAATGGGTATCACTCTGATGGCAATACCGCTACGCGCAGCCTGCAATTGCCACGGCACAATGTTGCTGTGGTGTTCCATTGCGGTGATTATCACCTCGTCGCCAGGCCGCATAAAGCCCTCGCAAAACGAAGAGGCGATAAGGTTGATGCCCTCGGTTGTTCCGCGAGTAAATATTATTTCGTTGTCGCTACGGGCGTTAATAAACTTACGAACGGTGGTTCGGGCAGCCTCGTGGAGGTCGGTTGCCTGCTGCGAAAGATAGTGAACACCACGATGCACGTTGGCATTGGCGTTGAGATACTCGTGCTGCATGGCATCGAGCACGCAAAGGGGCTTTTGCGTTGTCGCCCCATTGTCGAGGTAAACCAGGGGTTTGCCGTACACTTCGCGCGATAAAATGGGGAAATCTGAACGAACGGAGGTGATGTTGTACATATCTTTTGAGGAGTTATGGGGGTATGCAGGAGTTAAGGAGTTATGGAGTTAAGGAGTTAAGCCAAATGCTTTGTTGCAGAGTGGTAAACAATCTTGTAAACTCATCAACTTGTCTGATTATCAAATGTCCATGAAGTTAAGGAGTTAAGCCAAATGCTTTGTTGCAGAGTGGCAAACAATCTTGTAAACTCATCAACTTGTTAACTCGTCGACTAAAACCTCGTCTACTTGTTAACTTGTTAACTAACAACACATATCACGCCCCTCTCCCCTTGGAGAGGGGAAGGGGGTGAGGCTTTTTTTACTGCATTTTTCTACAACCTTCGCATCGGTCGAACTCGCCGCGGAAACGTTTTTCTACCAAATGATGCAAGCGTTCGCGTAGCGGTTCGAGGTCCATTTGGTCGATTACTTCGTTGATAAAAGCAAATTCGAGCAACAATTTCGCCTCCTTTTCGCTTATGCCACGTTGGCGCATGTAGAACAGGGCCGCATCGTTAAGCTGCCCTACGGTAGAGCCATGCGAACATTTCACATCGTCGGCGTAGATTTCGAGCATGGGCTGGGTGTACATGTGCGCCTTTTTCGTGGCACAGATGTTTTGGTTACGCATCTCCGAATCGGTGTGTTGGGCATCTTGTCGCACCAACACCAATCCAGCGAACGCACCAACTGCCTCATCGTCCAACACGTATTTATATAACTCATGACTTTGACAGTTGGGCACGGCGTGGTCTATCACGGTGTTGTTGTCCACATGCTGTTTCTTATCGGCAATAACACAGCCCGACAAATTACATTCGGCACCCTCGCCACAGAACGTTAACGAAACATCATTGCGCGTAACACCATTGTGCAACGTTATCACATTGTGGTTCACTCGGCTGCCAGACTGCTGCTCGATGTAAACACTGCTCACGCGTACATTCTTCTCGTGGGTTTCTTCCATGCAGTAAAGGTCTAGTCGGGCGTTATCCCCAACAAAGACCTCGATAACCTGCGTGGCCAAGAAACGTTGGTCGTCGAAGGTGTGGTCGCAGAATAAGAACTTGGCCTCGGCTTGCGGCTCAACGATGATAAGCACGCGGCGATTAACCATCAGGTCTACTTGTGCATGCAGGATGTTAATAACCTGTATGGTTTGTTCGATCTTTACGCCACGCGGAACATACACCAAAAGCCCGTCTTGTGCCAACATCGTGTTGAGTGCCGTTACGGCATCGCCAGACGTTGCGGCCAACTTACCATAGTATTTGGCGATGAAATCGGGATTTTTCTCTGCGTATTCGCACAGCGAAGTAATGACAACGCCATCGGGAAGTTGCTTGTGGGGTGTTGTGGGCTGTAAGAAAGCATCGTTAACCACAAAGTGATTGGCCGTGCTTAGGCGCGGAACATCGCAACTGAACACCTCGTAAGGGTTGATGGGCATGGGCAAACGTTGCAGGTTTAACCCAAAGTCGGGTTCAAACAGCTTGCTTATGTCGGTGTATTTGTACTTCTCGGTCTTGCGTGTAGGAAATCCCAAACGCTTGAAATCTTCGAAAGCAGCCTCGCGCGGAGCATTCATTACCGCGGTGGAATGGGCGGAAATAACATTGCGGTTGGCCTCGAAGAGGTCTATATATTGTTTCTCACTATTCATGTTTGCTAGCCTTTACTTCTCTCCTACTTCTTCTTTAATCCAGTCGTAGCCGCGTGCCTCAATCTCTTTGGCCAGTTCTGGCCCGGCCGTCTTAACGATTTTGCCCTTGTAAAGTACGTGTATCACGTCGGGACGAATGATGTCTAGCAAGCGGTCGTAGTGGGTAATGACGATGGTACTGGTGCTGGGCGACTTCAATTTGTTAACGCCTTCGGCCACGATGCGCAGGGCATCAACGTCCAAACCAGAGTCCGTTTCGTCGAGAATAGAGAGTTTTGGTTCGAGCATGGCCATCTGAAAAATTTCGTTACGTTTTTTTTCGCCACCGCTAAAACCCTCGTTTACCGAACGTTGAGACAGCTTTGCATCTAGTTCTACTATCTGTCGCTTTTCCTTCATCAGCTTAATGAAGTCGGCGGCCGACATGGGTTCGAGGCCTTGGTACTTACGTTTCTCGTTAATGGCGGTACGCATGAAGTTGGTCATTGATACGCCAGGAATTTCAACGGGGTACTGAAACGACAGGAAGATGCCTTCGTTGGCCCTGTCTTCGGGTTTCATTTCGAGCAAGTCTTTGCCGTTAAAAACGGCCGTTCCATCGGTAACTTCAAACATGGGGTTACCAACCAGCACAGCCGAAAGCGTGCTTTTGCCCGATCCGTTGGGCCCCATGATGGCGTGTGTTTCGCCATCTTTAACCGTGAGGTTGATACCTTTTAATATCTCTTTATCGCCAATCTTGGCGTGTAAGTTTCTAACTTCTAACATATATATATCTATTGTTTTATTATTTACTATGAGTTTTGGGGCCAAACAGAATGTTATACAGCAAATCGTCTAACAAGCCATCTACCACCTTCTGCCCATCTTTCTCGGTGAAATGGAACGGAAATGTCACTTTCAGTCCTATATTAAAGCCGTGCCTAATTGGGCGCAAACGTATCTCAAAGGGTTCAGCCAGGTGGTTGTACTTGGCCTGAATGACGGATGCCTTACTAAATCCCATCCTACAGCTATATTCCAACTGAATGGCTATACAACTGAAAAGATAGAGATCGACACCGGCTATGGGTGCAAGACTGAAACGCGGAATATGCGCCATTCCATCGTAATGCACCCTGCCATAGCGGTCATTGTTCAGCTCCCAACTGAACACCCTGCTACCACCATTAAAGTTATACAGCGCATCAAGGCCTATATATGGTTGCACAAACCATGACTTACGACCAGGATAACATCGCCCTCCGAGCGAAAAAATCGCCATATCATCGCCTAAATTGGTGTCGAGGAAGTTCCATTCCTCATGTTCGTAGCCCGCCTTTAACGAGAGCGGCGTGTAAGGCAGATAGTATTCCACACGCAGTTTGGATATCATGCCATAGCCCGAACCAACCTTCTCGGGAATGAGATATTGCCCTTTGGAAAGGGTTTTAACGTGTGGAGAGCTGGCTCCGCCTATTTGCCCGTCGATGGCGAAAGTGCGAACGGGTTCGTCTTGCGCCTTAACGGCTAAGGGCACAAGGAGTAATGCGATGGCTAGGAGGACTTTCACGTCTGACAAGATTTACCTAACGTTCTGTTTCTAGTCTATCCTACTGTGCCTTCGAGCGACACACTGAGTAGTTTTTGCGCCTCAACGGCAAACTCCATAGGCAACTTGTTGAGCACTTCCTTGGCGTATCCGTTGACGATTAGCCCCACGGCCTGCTCGGTTGGGATGCCGCGCTGGTTGCAATAAAACAGTTGGGCCTCGCTTATCTTGCTGGTTGTGGCCTCGTGTTCGATAATGGCCGTGTCGTTGTGTATGTCCATATAGGGGAAGGTATGCGCGCCGCACTTGTCGCCCAGCAACAAACTGTCGCACGAACTGTAATTGCGAGCGTTGTCGGCATTGGCCGTTGCGCGTACCAATCCGCGGTAAGAGTTCTGACTGCGGCCTGCACTGATGCCCTTAGAGATGATGGTGCTCTTGGTGTTTTTGCCCATGTGTATCATCTTGGTACCCGTGTCGGCTTGCTGATAGTTGTTGGTTACGGCCACAGAATAGAACTCGGCCTGCGAATTGTCGCCGCGCAAGATGCACGATGGGTACTTCCAAGTGATGGCCGAACCCGTTTCTACCTGTGTCCACGATAGTTTGGAGTTCACTCCGCGCAGGTCGCCTCGCTTAGTAACGAGGTTAAACACGCCGCCTTTTCCATGTTCGTCGCCTGGATACCAATTCTGAACGGTGGAGTATTTCACCTCGGCATTGTCCTTAACAATAATCTCTACGATGGCTGCATGCAACTGATTTTCATCGCGCATGGGGGCTGTACAGCCTTCAAGATAGCTTACATAGGTATCATCTTCGGCTACAATGAGGGTGCGTTCGAACTGTCCCGTGTTGCGAGCGTTAATTCGGAAGTACGAACTTAGCTCCATTGGGCAGCGCACGCCCTTGGGAATGTACACGAAAGAACCATCGGAGAACACGGCACTGTTGAGCGCAGCGAAGAAGTTATCGCTGTAAGGAACCACCGAACCGAGGTATTGCTGCACCAAGTCGGGATGTTCCTGCACGGCCTCGCCGATGGAACAGAATATCACGCCCTTCTCTGCCAGTTTCTCTTTAAAGGTTGTTTTCACCGAAACAGAGTCCATAATGGCATCTACGGCCACGCCTCCAAGCACCAATCGCTCTTCAAGCGGGATGCCCAGCTTATCGAAAGTCTTTTCCAATTCGGGGTCTAGCTCCTTGTTGGCGGGCTTTTTGGCCATCGGGTCGGCATAATACGAAATGCCCTGATAGTCTATTTCGGGCAAGTTTACATGCGCCCAGTTGGGCTGTTTCAACGTTTTCCAATGATTAAAGGCCTTCAACCGAAACGCCAGCAACCATTCGGGCTCGTTCTTTTTGCTCGAAATAAGTCGCACAACGTCTTCGTTAAGGCCCTTCTCTATAATATCTGTTTCCACGTCTGTGGTGAAACCGAACTCATATTTCTGTTCGGCCACACTTCGCACATACGCGTTTTTCTCGTTCTTTACTTCTTCCATATATACAAATTTGTATTAGCGATGAATAGGGGCAGCCCCAATGGAGCGCCCCTATCGTTTAGTTCAGCAAACACCGTACCGCAAAACAAGGCGGTAACAAATGTTACTGTTAGTTTTTTTTGAGGTGGTGAGTTCGTGAGTTCATAAACTCAAAACCTCACCCTACAACTTCTGTTCCACTTCGATAACGGTGAACGTTTCGATGATGTCGCCCACCTGAATGTCGTTGAAGTTGACGATACTTATACCGCATTCGAAACCCGTAGGCACCTCTTTCACGTCGTCCTTATAGCGTTTCAAGGCGTTGATGTCGCCCGTATGAACCACGATGCCGTCGCGAACAAGGCGGGCTTTGTCTACGCGGTGCACCTTTCCTTCGGTAACAATTGCTCCTGCAACGGTGCCCACCTTCGATATTTTGTAAACCTCGCGCACTTCCACTTGGCCCGTTACTACTTCTTTCTTCACCTTATCGAGCATGCCCTCCATAGCCGAGTGCACGTCGTCGATGGCATCGTAGATAACCGAATAGGTGTTTATCTCCACCCCTTCTTGGTCGGCCAACTTGCGTGCGGCAGACGAAGGGCGCACTTGGAAGCCCACAATAAGCGCATCGGAGGCATCGGCCAGCGTAACGTCGTTCTCTGAAATCTGACCCACAGCCTTGTGAATAACGTTCACCTTTATCTTCTCGGTAGAAAGTTTGATGAACGAATCGCTAAGTGCCTCGATTGAACCATCGGTATCGCCCTTGACGATAATGTTGAGTTCTTTGAACGAACCCAATGCAATGCGGTGCGAGATGTCGCTCAACGTCAGACGTTTTTGCGTACGCAAGCCCTGTTCGCGTTGCAGTTGCAGACGCTTGTTGGCTATGTCGCGCGCCTCTTGTTCGGTTTCCAACACGTGGAAAGCATCGCCAGCTGTTGGCGCGCCGTTCAAACCAAGGATGATAGCAGGCTCGGCAGGACCAGCACTTTCGATGCGTTGGTTACGCACGTTGAACATGGCCTTAATACGTCCCCAGCTTGTTCCGGCAATCACGTTATCGCCAACATGTAGCGTTCCGTTGCTCACCAGTAGCGTAGAAACATATCCGCGACCCTTGTCAAGGGAGCTTTCGATGATGCTACCCGTACCCTTACGGTTGGGATTAGCTTTAAGGTCGAGCATCTCGGCCTCCAAAAGCACCTTCTCCAACAGCTCTTTAACGCCAATACCTTTCTTTGCACTAATCTCTTGGCATTGGTATTTGCCGCCCCACTCTTCCACAAGCAGGTTCATTTGCGATAGGTCTTCGCGTATCTTGTCGGGGTTTGCGCCCGGTTTGTCAATCTTGTTGATGGCAAAAACCATCGGTACGTTGGCCGCTTGGGCATGCGCGATGGCCTCTTTGGTGGTAGGCATCACGCTGTCGTCGGCCGCGATGATGATAATGGCGATGTCGGTTACTTGTGCACCGCGGGCACGCATGGCCGTAAAGGCCTCATGACCGGGCGTATCCAAGAACGTAATGTTGCGCCCATCGTCTAGCTTCACGTTGTAAGCACCGATATGTTGAGTAATGCCACCGGCCTCGCCTGCAATAACGTTGGTGTTGCGAATGTAGTCGAGCAGCGATGTCTTACCGTGGTCTACGTGTCCCATCACAGTAACGATGGGCGAACGCGAAACGAGGTCGGCCTCATCGTCGGCCTCTTCGGTAACGGCCTCCGAAACTTCGGCACTTACGTACTCAGTCTTAAATCCGAACTCTTCGGCAACGAGGTTAATGGTTTCGGCATCTAGACGTTGGTTGATAGAAACCATGATGCCCACGCTCATTAGCGTTCCGATAACCTGATTAACCGATACGTTCATCATCGAGGCCAACTCGCTAACGGTAACAAACTCCGTTAACTTCAACGTCTTGCTCTCCTTGCGTTCTTCTGCACGCTCTTCGTTCAGACGTTCTTGTGCGGCCTCGCGTTTCTCCTTACGATACTTTGCACCCTTCTTGTTTTGGCCACGACTGGTAAGACGTGCCAAGGTTTCTTTTACCTGGCGTGCCACGTCTTCCTCGTTCACCTCTAAGGGTTTCTGGTTTCGGTTGGGTTTCTTATTTTTCTTATTGGCGTTTCGTCCGCCAGCGGCATTGTTATTGTTGCCGCCGCCGTTGTTTCCGCCCTTATTCTTATTGCCGTTGGGTTGGTTAGCAGCCGCATTAATGTCTACCCTTTCAGTGTTTATGCGGTTGCGTTTGCGACGTTCGCCGCCCTGTTGCCCTTTATTCTCGCGTTCTTTGCGTTTCTCTTCCTTCGATTTCTTCTTGGGTCGAGTGTTTTGGTTGATGGTAGAAAGGTCTATCTTTCCCATCACCTTGATGCCAGGCGCATTGTTTTGCTCGCTCTTCAACGTAAAGATAGCAGGCTTGCCGCTCTCCGTTTCAGCCGTTTCGACCTTTTCGGCAGGCGTTTCCGCCTTTTCGTTCTCGGCTTTGGGTGCCTTATCTGCATGTTCCTGTTTCTTTTCGCCCGTTTCTTTGGCCGATGCAGCAGGTTGTGCAGCGTTGGTTTGGGCATCTTTGGCAGGCTGTTCCCTTTGTTCGGTCTTGGCTTCTGCCTTCTCTACTGGGGTTGTTTGCGGTGTTTCGGCCTTCACTTCGGGCTTTTGTTCAACCGTTTCAACCTTCTGCTTAGGCGTTTCCACCTTTTCAACCTTCTCTTGTTTTTCAGCAGAAACGCTCTCTGCCTTGTTCGAAACCTCGCCCACGGCAGCAGGCTTAGTCTCTTCTTTATCGTCATGAACGGCTTTAACATCAGATTTCTTCGCCGAACCTTTGCCGTTGAGGTCAGAAAGGTCTATCTTACCCAAGGGCTTATATTGTTGTTTTCCAGCGTTCAGCACCGTTTCTGCACGATGGTCCTTATCTTCGGCCGCACGTTTCTTCTCCTTCGTTTTCTTTGGGAAAAGTTTGTCGGCTTGGTTGCGCACTTCCTTGTCCTTATGAAACGCTTTCACAAGGGCCTGATATTGCGCATCGTTCAGTTTGAACGTGGGTTCGGCTTTCACTTCTCCCAGCTCGCTTTTCTTTTCTAAGAACTCCACTGCCGTTTGGAGTCCGATGTTCAATTCACTTATTGCTTTGCCTAATCTGATGCTCATTCTGTTGTTTTGTTATTGTTTTTTGGTTCTGGCCTCGTTTTTATCTACCCATACGGGGTTTTATCCTTGTTCGAACTCTGCCCTTAGCACGCGTAGCAGGTTGTCTACGGTTTCTTCCTCCAAGTCGGCCTTCTCTACTAGCATCTCACGGGGTGCGTTAAGCACTGCCTTAGCCGTGTCAAGACCGATGCTCTTAATGGCATCGATAACCCATTGGTCTACCTCGTCTGAGAACTCATCCAAGTAGATGTCCTCATCGGCCTCGCCTTCTGCCACTTCGCGGAACACGTCGATGGTGTATTCGGTAAGCATGGATGCCAGTTTAATGTTGAGTCCGCCACGACCAATGGCCAACGACACTTCTTCGGGGCGCAAGAACACTTCGGCCTTGCGGGTCTCTTCGTCGATGTTGATGCTGCTCACTTGTGCAGGACTAAGTGCGCGTTGGATGAAGAGTTTGGTGTTGGCCGTGTAGTTTATCACGTCGATATTCTCGTTGCAAAGTTCGCGAACGATGCCGTGTACACGACTTCCCCTAACGCCCACGCAGGCACCAACGGGATCGATACGCTCGTCGTAGCTTTCTACGGCAATCTTAGCGCGTTCTCCCGGCATGCGGGCGATGCGCTTAATCGAAATCAATCCGTCGTTAATCTCAGGCACTTCTGCCTCCAACAACCTTTCAAGGAACATGGGACTGGTGCGGCTGAGTATAATTTTGGGGTTGTTGTTCTCGTTGTCTACGCGCAAGATAACGGTCCTAATGGTTTCGCCCTTGCGGTATTGGTCGGCAGGAATTTGCTCCGACTTGGGTAGAATCAGCTCGTTGTTCTCGTCGTCTACGATGAGCACCTCGCGTTTCCACACTTGGTACACCTCGCCCGCGATAACCTGTCCCACACGGTCCTTATACTTATTGTATAACGAGTCGTGTTCAAGTTCCAATATCTTCGATGCCAACGTTTGGCGTAGCGTTAAGATGGCGCGACGTCCAAACTTGGCGAAGTCTACTCGTTCGGTAACTTCTTCGCCCACTTCGTAGTCGTGTTCAATCTTTTGCGCCTCGGCCAACGCAATTTGTTTGTTCTCGTCTTCCACTTCTCCATCAGCCACCACCATTCGGTTGCGGTAAATTTCAAAGTCGCCCTTATCCGGGTTTACGATAACATCAAAGTTCTCGTCGCTACCGAAGATACGGGCAAGCACGTTGCGAAAGCTTTCTTCCAGAACGCTCACCAAGGTCATTCGGTCGATGTTCTTGGTGTCTTTAAACTCCTTGAACGTGTCGACCATGCTCAAGATATTCTCATCTTTTTTTCTTGCTACCATAGGGTTTATTATCGTTTGATGTGGTCTTGCCCCAACATTGCAAGCCGATTGCACGTGCGAATGGTGTTTCCACGTATCGGCGGCATGGGGGCGAGCCAATTAATTTCTCCTTTTAATTATTAGTTTATGAGTTGACAAGCTTGTTAGTTGACAAGTTAACAAGTTGACAAGTTAACCAAAGGGTAAGTTGATAAGCCAACAAGCTAACAAGGTCATCGCCACTCTGCAACAAAGCATTTGGCTTAACTCCTTAACTCCATAACTCCTTAACTCCTCTACTTCCTCAAAAACGTTAAAACTGAATCAGATATTTGGTGTACTTCACACCATCCATCTTAAAGTTGTGGTCTACGTCTTGCAGCACAGGGCGTTTCTTCCCTTCCACTTTCACTTTTTCTTTCACCGCAACCACGAAGTCGTTTCCGTCCACGCTTTTGAGTATTCCCTTGTATTTTTTGCCGTCTTTATCCAACACCTCAACCTCCTTACCAATGAAGTTGACGTATTGTTGTGGCACTTTAAAGGGTTGCCCCAGTCCAGCCGACCCCACTTCCAGTTCGTAATCCTCTTCATCTCGGTTCAAGTGTTCCTCGATAAAGCGGCTCAGCTCCACGCAGTCTTCAATCCAAACGCCGTCGGCATGGTCTATTTCCACCACGATACGGCTGTCAGGACTAGTCTCAACGTCGACAAGAAAGTACTCTTTGTCGGCTAACCATTGTTCAACAAGTTCTTTTACAACGTTTTTGTCAATCATATTTTGTTGTTACTGATAATGAAAATGAGGAACTCTCGTCGGAGCCCCTCATTCCACTGAATGCTGCAAAGTTACGAAAAAATAGCGAAACGCACAAAATATTTTTACGTTTTCAGTGTTTTTATCCACGATTTTTGTATATGGAAGTCGTTTCGGCGCATTCTTGATAGGTAGGAAGTTACATAAAATCAGTTTTAACAAGTAAGGCAGCAAACAAACAATTGCGAAACGGATAGCCACATTTACAGGTATAACTTTGCAAATCAGAGCGTTTTAAAGTTTGCCACTTACCATGATATTCATGGCCCACTCCCCCACAACATGCACCTTATTATATATGCGCATGCCTGCACGCGCGAGGGCGCAATATCCCCCTACGGTATCTTTGCAGCCTGCTTTGCTTTCTTGGTTGGCTTGTTCCTGGCATTAAGGTCTATTGCGCAACCAGCACCTTATCTTGCTTTGCCCCCACGACAACATCATTAAGCCCCCACAAGCATTGCGCATAAACTGCCCATAGGCGGAGAAACCGCCCCGATTGATAAGCCAACGCAGCACACGGAATAAGCTTTTGCACAATCAGAAAGCTATTAGCCCACAAACTTACTGACCAACAAACTCACTAACCCCCTCCAACTTTTGTCCGCTTTTCAGCATAAAATTTAACATTATGAGTGGCTCTTTGTTCACCAATCGCGCACCTTGCCGCAAAAAATCGATTCTCGCGAAGGTTGGTTTCGATGCAAAATAGGG
>CALIZL010000083.1 GCA_938028745.1 uncultured Prevotella sp. | reverse complement strand
TGGTGCTAAACGCAGTGCATTTTGGTGCTAAACGCAGTGCGTTTTGGTGCTAAATACAGTGCGTTTTGGTGCTAAACGCAGTGTATTTTGGTGCTAACCGCAGTGCATTTTGGTGCTAACCGCAGTGCATTTTGGTGCTAAATGCAGTGCATTTTGGTGCTAAACGCAAGGATAAAAGCATAAAAATACACTGAATGTAGGGATATAAACCTTCCCGTTTGATAAGAAACAGGGGGCGAACATCGGCAAAAAGGTAGAAAAAATAGTGGTGTTTTAGTGGCAAAAAGCAGATTTTAGGGATTGAAAAACTACGAGCCAGCAGCAAAATAGAATGGTAAAATGGTGCTAAATGCAAATGATGCACTCAAAAATGGGGTGCAAAAGAAACATGCAAGGCCGAAAATAGTAGCTAATATCTTGCATTTAGAACATTATTTACGCTAGAATGGAGTGGCAAGCGACATATGTTTTGTAAAGTATTCAAAACAAATTTAACTCAAAGTCAGTAGCTAGAAAAACACGAAAAGCAAACATCTAACACAGATTTCTCACACATCTGTTTGCTATGCACCGCTTATCGCCAATTATTCTTGGTTGTGCCTCATCGCCTTCGCGTTTCAGTTGGTTTGTCCATGCACCGCTTATCACCAATTATTCTTAGCTACGCTCATCGTCTTCGCGTTTCAGCTGGTTTGGCCATGTACCGCTTATCGCCAATAATTCTTGGCTGCGCCTAGTCGTCTTCGTGTGTCAGTTGGTTTGCCTATGCACCGCTTATCGCCAATTATTCTTAGCTACGCTCATCGTCTTCGCGTTTCAGTTGGTTTGCCCATACACCGCTTATCGCCAACAATTCTTGGCTGCGCCTTGTCGTCTTCGCGTTTCAGTTGGTTACCCATGTACCACTTATCGCCAACAATTCTTGGCTGCGCCTCATCGCCTTCGCGTTTCAGTTGGTTACCCATGCACCGCATATCGCCAATTATTCTTAGCTACGCTCATCGTCTTCGCGTTTCAGTTGGTTTGCCCATGTATCTCTTATAGCTTGTAATTCATGCCCAAACCAATACAAATACTCCCCGATGCCTTATGCGTAGTGTTGTTAATGATAACACCGCTGCACATTTAAGACATCGGGGAGCATTAAACCCCAATCGGTCGTTAGACCGCTTACCTATTATTTTAGGTTGTTTCCATCGCTTCCTGTTCATCTTTCGTTTGCTTGTCGGCATCTTGCCTGTCTTATTTTCTTGACGTAGCTCGCTACGTCCTCACGAATAAGGCAGGCAAGATGCTCAACAATACACAAAATCCGCACAGGCTCTAACGAGCGATTTGGGTTAAAAATACAAGCCTATTACTTAGTTTGCCCTTAGTTTAGGGCGATTTTTAAGTCGCCCTATCTGTACGAACGTTTGGCCGTGTGCCTAGCCTTTTACTTCAAATACGACTTCAATCGCTTTTCAAGGAGCATGTAATGCGCTTTCAAATCGGGAGAACCAACCTTTGGAATACACGACAATAGCAGGCGGTGCAGCTTTTGGGCATAATACAATTGGAACTCGGAAGTGCGGTTAACCGTTGTTCCCCACAAGGGTTCGGGTTCGCCATAAGCATTACCGAAGTTAAGGAAAGCGGTTGCGGCATTATCCGTCTGCCCGTCGGCAGTTGGGAAACAAGCGTGCGAGCCGCACCACTGATGTGCACCAGCAGAGCGAAGAGGGTATGCAGAAAGGTCTGTTTGTACGCTGTCGGCATGTAAATTGTGCACATTGGGTGCCTGTTTCATGTCGGCCACACCCGATTGCAGCAAGTCTACATAAAGCCGTTGCATGGACAAGTCGGCCGTAGAGAGATGCTCGTTGCCTGCAATGGTTTTCCCAAATACGTCGGCATAAACATCTTCCATGTATTCGAGCGGCGAATACGAGGTTGAGTCCAAGTAATAGGATATGGCCAACTTGGCATTGGCCATCATGGCCAACGATTGCACATCGCGCGCCAATATCTTAAACGGCTTATTAGCACCGTATGGAAGTTTACGCTCTAAGGTATCGTTACCCAATGTGGCGAAGGTGCGCGCTTGGCGCAACAACCACTGTGCCGATGCCTTCTGCTGGTCTTTGGGCACAACCTTATAGCGTGGCAAGCCCGACTTTTCGCTCGTTTGGTACAGGTAAATGCCTGGCACGTTTACAAAAACATGGCGCACATAGCGCATGGCCTGCTGCAAAATCTCATTGTATAGTTCGGCCTTACGTTTGCCGCCATCCTCATCGCCAATCCATCTATCGAGGTTCGACAGTATAAATCGCAAGTTGGCCATACCATAATCGCCAGCCTTTACAGGGTCGTTGCTCAGGTCTTCTTCAATGGCCGAGGGGTCGTAGCGCGTGTTTGTCTGCTGCAAACCATAGCGATAGAAGGGGTCGCCCTCGTGTTTGCCGACCAAGTTACGCAGCTGTTTGGCATCGTCTTCGTAACCTTTCGAGCCGCGGAACAGCCTATACGCCCATTCAACGGCATAGAAATCGTACACACCCAGTTGCGGTGGCGTAAGTCGCACACCGCGGTCGGAGGGTTGCGACACATAATTAAAGCGTGCATAGTCCATAATCGAGGCCGTGGTGCCGTGCTTACGGGTGAACGTTGGCGAGCGCAACGAGTCTGTTGGGATGGCGGCTGATGCAGCCATGTTGTGCATAAAGCCCAAGGTATGCCCCACTTCGTGCGCAATGATGTATTCCAACGTCTGTTCCACAATGCTGTCGGGCATCTGCGCAGCACGTGCGGCGGGGTCTAACTGCGCCGTTTGCACCAGTCGCCAGTTGTCTATGGTGTTCACCACGTCGTTGTAAACCAGCACCGTGGCATTGATTATCTCGCCCGTTCGTGGGTCGGTCCACGATGGTCCCATGGCGTTTTCAACGTCAGTAGGCAAATACCTGATGCAGGAATAGGCGAAATTGTCGGGGTCGAAGTCGGGATTGTCGGTGGGAAAGTCGGCTACTTGCATCACATTCTTAAACCCAATGCGTTCGAAAGCCTTGTTCCACCACAATATACCCGCCTTAATAGCCCGTTTCCAAAGCGGTGGAAAGGTGTTTTCCACATAAAACACGATGGGCTTAACGGGTTCGGTGGGCGTTCCTGCGAAATAAGCCGCCGTGTCTTTGGGCTCTATACGCCAACGTTTAACAAACGTGGCCTTGTCTACCGAGCCATCGCTGGCCAACACATCCTTGTTAATGAGAAACATTCCCACGCGTGTATCGCTCAAACGAGGCGTCATTTGCTCGTTGGGCAGCAAGGCAAGGGTGAAGTTAACGCCGATGGTTACGGGGTAATTGGAGATGGGCGTGCCACTCTTTCCCGACAAACTAACCAGGTAATGGCGGTCCATCTTGATGCAGGCGTTGCGTTCGAACACCTTGAGCGCGGTTATTCTCGACAGGTTTTCCTTTAAAGACGAGCTTACCGAGTACGAACCCACATTCTTGGCAATGATGGGAAAGAAACGGTCTTCTTTCAAGAAGAACGATGAGGCGTCGAACAATACCGAGGCATTGCCTGCACTGCGTGCCTTGATGGGGAAAGAAAAGAAGTCGAGATTGTCGTAGTTTAGCCTTGCGGCAAGGCTTGCCGCGGGACTATCCTTCGGGATAAACAAGTCGGTGTTTACCACCTGCATCACCACTGCGCTGTCTTTTTCGATAAAACGCACATGCACGAGGTTGGAGTTTTTAAAGCCCAAGTCGCCCATTTTGGGGTTCGATACCGACGAGATGGTGACTCCGATAAGCATGTCGCGCCCCAAAGATGCCTGCGGCAACTCAACCAACAACTTCCCGTCCGTTTTGTGCAACGACACGAAAGTGCCCCTACACGACTCGGTGGCATGTTCGGTTAGTGCGCGTTCGTAGGCCGATTTCTTCTCGGTTTGCGTGGTTTGCGCCTTTTTCTTACGTTTGAAAAGGGGGAAAGCTGTTGCCGAAGAGCCAAGCACGACAAGCATCAACGAAAGTGAGAAAATGCGTCGCGACATTGAGCCATATAATAAGGAGTGTATCATTTGCCGTCCTCCAATGTCTTGTTCACCTTAAAGAGCAACATCTCGTAGTGCGAGCGTGCATCGGGCGAAAGGTTAGACTTAATACATTTTTCGAGCAAGGGCTTAAGCCTTAGCAACGAACTGTAAAAATAGATAGCCGAACCATCGAGCAATGCGGCATCGACGGTGGGCGCAAGCGATGCTGTGGGATTGCCGTAAGCCGCTGCAAAAGGCATGGCTGTTGCAGAAACCTCGCCTTGAAGTGCAGCCGGGCCGTTGCCGCCTTGCTTGTTGGCCTTGTCTACCACGGCTCGCGAGTAAGTGAGGTATGCGCGCTGCAACACCCTTTCTTCCTGCGAAGGGGCTTTTTGCTGCTCCACGCTTTGGAAGATGGCAGAGAAGAGATCGTCGAAATATTCCTTTTGGCTATAACCTTGCGGAGATAGGTGCGACGACACGGCCAAACGCGTGCGCACGCCAAAAAGGTCGTAACCAATAAACTCTAACAGTTGGTCGTAATAGCTAACCGATATGAAACTTTTCCTCTCGAATGTGGGGTCGGCATAACGCTTAAAGCGCTTTGCCTGCGCCAAACACCACAGCATGGCTTGACGTTGGCGCGCCTTAGACACCACTTCGTAGCGCGGCACACCCGAAGAAAGTTTCATGTCGTTGAGGTATATGCCGCCCACATTGCTCAACACACGCTTGAAAAAGGCATAACGTTGCTGTGCAATGGTGAGGTAAAGCTTTTCCTTTATGCGGCTATCCTCATCTTTTTTAACCCAATTATAGAGGTTGCGCTCCACAATTTGAAGGTTGCGCAAACCATATTCGCTCGCCTTAATGGCATCGTTGCCCAGTGCTCCCTCTTGCACACGGGGGTCCCAAGCCTGCGAAGAGGTGCGGAAAAAGCGGTAACGCGGGTTCGTAACGCGCTTATCCACCATCTTTTCTAATATCTCTGCCTCTTCTTTAACGCTTGTTTTTGCGGGGTCGAAGTAGCGATAGGCCCACTCAATGGCGTGCCTATCGTACATACCCGTTGCCGAAGGCATGAGCACAACGCCCTTGTCGGCAGGCTGGGCCACATAGTTAAAGGGCGTATTGGCCATAATCGAGGCGGCCAAGCCATTGGCGTGGGTGAAAACGGCGTTGCGAAGTGAATCTACGGGGAAAGCAGATGAAGCGCCAATGTTGTCGAGTAGTCCTAATACATGCCCCACTTCGCGCGCTACAAGATAGCGCAAACCCTCGTTGAACTTGCTTTGTGGCAAGTGCGAAGTGCGCACTGCGGGGTCGGCAGCCGCTGTTCCGATGAAGAACCAGCGGTAAAGCTGGTCGCCAACGTTGGCAGGAACAAACACCGAGGCATTGATTATCTCGCCCGTTTGCGGGTTAGCCATGAATGCCGAAGACACTTTCTCTGAGGCACTAGGCACATAACGTATGCAAGAAAAGGAGATGTTGTCGGGGTCGAAGGCTTTATCTGCTGTGGGAAAGTCCACCGCTTCAATGGCTTTCAGGTATCCGGCCTGTTCAAAAGCCTTGTTCCAAAGCTCCACACCTTGCTTTATGGCCGCCTTCCACTCGTGTGGAAAGGCATCGTCAATGTAGAAACGTATGGGCTTTGTAGGTTCGCTGCCCTTGCCTTGTGCGTAAGTCTTCGCGTTTTTGGGCGTAAGGTTCCACCGTTGCGCCACAAATGTGGGCTTGCTTTTGGCAATGGCATTGCTGAAAGTAAGTTTCGACACGGCGGCAATGCCCACGCGCGAGTCGGATATGCGCTGGCGCATTTTGCTTTCGGATAGCAAGGAGATGCTGAACGTTGCGCCTACGGTGGTGGGTATTTCACTAGCCACGGGCAACGACATCAATGTTGCGGTGAGCAGATAATTAAAATCTACTTTCACCGTTACGTTCTGCTCGAAACTTTTGATGGAACGCACAAATGACATCTCGCTTTTGGGAGATGCACTCACAGCGAGGTCGCCCGACTTCTTAGGAATGAGGGGCAGCATGGTGTTGGGGCGCGCCAAGAAGTTGGTGGCATCTACCACAACAGCCGAGCTGTCGTTGTTGTATGCCTCCACTTTAAAGCCCATCAAAACAGGGTCGCGGTAGCTAACGTTCAATGCTTGCTGCATTTCTGCACTAGCACTGCCGTCTGAATACACCACGCCGTTTGGCGTTTTCATCACCAAGCTGCTGTCTTGCAATTCAAAGAAAAAGTGTAAGGGTGCAAAGTTCTTCGTTCCCACCGTTATATAGGTTGGGTCGGTGGTAGACGATACGGCCCCACTCAACAGCATTTCCCTCTGCATCAGCTTTACAGGCACTTCCAAATATAGCTTGCCGTCTACTTTATGTAGGGTAATGAAAGTGCTACGTGCCGTTTCTTTCTTCTTGTCTTTAAATAGTCGGTCGTACTTTGTTTCTTTCTTTGCTTTCTTGTCGTCGGCTTTCTTGTCTTCGGCAAAGGCTTGAAAACCAAAGCACAATAGGAATAAGCCAACCCCTATTGTGCGCACCGTTGCCTTGATTTCGTTTGTTATCATCTTATAAATATGGGTTGGCGAAGGGTGCTTTCACACCCCACGCCAACATGCTTTATTGCCTGTAAGTGATGCGCTTGATGGTTCCCGTTATGTTTTTCTTCTGCCAAAGCAGCTTGTTCTCGTTCAGGTCGAAACAATAAATGCTCCCTACAAGACTGCCGCTTG
Organism: uncultured Prevotella sp.; assembly: GCA_938028745.1. Taxonomy (GTDB): domain Bacteria; phylum Bacteroidota; class Bacteroidia; order Bacteroidales; family Bacteroidaceae; genus Prevotella. The sequence goes on along the minus strand of CALIZL010000083.1, from coordinate 11,597 downwards.
AGGCATTGGTGGCCACGAAGAGCCTATCGCTGCCCTCGGTTATCAACATATCGGCGATGGTTTCGCCCGAATCGCCGAAGGTTGTCAACGCACTGGTGGGGAAATTACCGTTTGAGAGCACGTTGTAAGCATAGAGCTTGTTGCCCGTAGCATAATAAACAAGGTTCTTTTCGGGCGACACCCTTACCACCGAGTTCTTGGTAAATCCGGCACTGGCAGGCACATCGGCGGCATGTTTCAAGGTGGCCGCCTCCACTTTTGTTATATTGCTGGGATAGAAACCAGGCGCAACGTAGTAGCATCTGAACTTGGATGCAGCCTTATTCCACGTCATCAGCACGAGATTGCGCTCGCTATCTACGGCTCCCATGCCGATGAGCGAGTCGCCCGTGAAGGTTCCTTTGAGCAATTGTGCTGGAATTTTGCCCGTGGCCTGCACCTTTTGGGGAACGAGTCGGCCCTCGGCGTTATCGAACAACACGTAACCATGCACGTAACGCAAGTCTTGTTGTTTCCAAGATACAGCGGCATCGGCCATCGACATGTCGGTTTTCAGACTGTCTTTAATGAATTTTCCGAGGTCGAAGAGCGATGTTTCGGAAAGCGTTAGCCGAGCGGGAACATGGTCTACCATAGCCAACATCGACTTAGGATAGGTCAGCGCACTACGTTTTAGATAAGAAACGTTGCCCGTGGCCGTAGTCTTAAAGCGCGTTGTCATGAGGTTTCCATCCAATTCGTAGATGGTGCTAGGGTTGCCAACAGCCACAAATATGAGTGGCGTTTTATTGTCGCGAGCCAGCGCATAGTCGATATCCTTGGGCTCAGAGGTGAAGTTGGCATTGGGATTGTTCTTTTGAAGTACGTCCAAGTCGAACGATTTGTTGCTCTGCGGTTCGGGTAAATACGACACAATAGCGCGCCCTCCGTGGCTGGCCAATATGTAAAGGCCCTCCACGTATGAGTATTGCACGTTCAATTGGAACTCGTAAAACTGAATGTTGTCGCCGTTAGTTACCTTCAATCGGCAAGGAAACACCCCGAATTCTTCGCACACATAGTTGAGTTGGGCATCGGTAGACACCACTTTCCTATTTATTTCCCACTCGTAGGCCACGTCTTTCTGCGCGTTGGTTTGCACCACTTTGGGCGCAATTTTAAGCGTGTCCCACCTGTCGAGCGTGTATTTCTGTTGCAAATCTTGGCTCAACGACAGCTTAGAAGCGTTGCCCGAAGGCGACGTTGAGTCGTCGGTGATACACGATTGCAAGGACAATACGGCCACCGAAAGTGCCAAGACATGTAGCAAATGTTTCTTTATCATCATTGTTTATTTTTCTGTTAACCATAGATAGGCAAAGGCTGTGGGCTGCACAAGATGTTTTCTACGTGCAGATGCCTTTGCTTGATAATCATAATTCGTCGGGATGGGCCGCAAAATAGGCGATAACTTCTTGCACTCTTTGGTACAGATAGCCCTGCGCTGTGGCATCGGTTCCGGTGAGTATTTGCCTTATCGCATCTTCGTTGCCATCGTAATAAGAGAGCAATTTGCGATACTTGTTCTTGGTGAAAGTGCCCAACCCCCAGTAGGTTTCAAGCACTGTCCAGAAGTCGGGCTTAGACAACACGTTGTTAAAGGTTATCTTCACCCTATTGTTTGCCTTGAACCTCACGCCCATTTCGGCTGTGGGAACCAAGTTCAACACAAGCTTTATCGAGTCGTTTTTGTCTTCCGAGAGGTTCTCTCTTATCAACTTCACAGGTACATAAGCCCGATAAGCGTTGGGTAAGAAAGCAAGTGTGTCGGCATCGAGCGTGTAATGCTTGCCGCTAACGGCCGTACTGCCCGCGCCAACTTCTACACGAAAGACTTGTTTGTTGGCCGATAGGCGACCCGCCAAGTTAACCGGCACGTACACAACGTGCGTTAACGTGTCGAGCGGTTTCACGCCAAAGGAGTAATTCAGCACGCTATCCCCCGGTTCGGCGAAGTAAAAGTATGCCTGATTTCCCGATTGGTAAGTGCCGTCTTCGCTGTATTCGCCCGTATAATCTACGTTGCTGCAAGCCACCAGTGCGGTTAAGGCCGCGCTGGCCAGCAGTATATGTTTGAATGTCTTTTTCATCTGAGCGTTGTTTTTTCTATTGTCCACCATATTCCTTTTCTCTCTCGGGCCAAGGCAACACGAAGATTGCGCTCGACGGCTGGTAAGTGTTGATGCCGCGATAGTCGCCGAATGCCTTGTTGTAATGTTTCAAAGCAAAGAACGTTTGTCCTTCGCCGGGCATCTCCCGCATGCGTTCGCGCAGCATTTCCTTGTCGAAAGCGGTGCGGTCGGCAACCTTCGCATCGGCCACCGCTTCAAGACCACGACTGGTTCTCACCACGTTTAGCAGGCGCACTGCCTCGGCCTTGTTGTTATCGTAGGTACATTCGCTAAGTATGTAATACATTTCTGGCAAGCGTATAAGCGTAAGCCCTTGCAACGGACTGCTGTTCACCTGAGCGTCGCTCTCCAAAAGACGAACGAACGAATAGGTCTTTATTCCGTCGGGGGTGGTGTTCTGTCGATAATATCCCGTATAGCGAAGGTCGGCACTTGTGGCCGAGAAAGCCGACGTTTCGTAGAGTTCTTCCAAGTCGCGGCGACCTTCGGTGAATGTTCCGCGCGCCGTTTGCGAAAGGAATGTTGAAGAAATATCGGCCGAAAGCGTGTTGTTGTATAGGCCGAAGATTAGTTCGCCCGTTGCGGGAAAACGCTTTACGTCTGCCATCGAGGTAAGCTTTTTAAGCGAGAAATTGCTTGTTGCGGCAATAACCAGCCGTGCATACTTGGCTGCATTGGCCGTGTCGCCCATGGCATAGTACACGCGTGCCTTGGTTGCAGCCACGGCATACTTGTTGAAGAACACGGCACGACCTTTAAGATAGTCGCTCGATGGGGTTTGTTCCACGTTCACTTCATTGTCGTCTGCCAGCAAACTTTCCGCCGTATCGAGGTCTTTCAATATCGCCTTGAACGTTTCGTGCAGCGTTAGTAGCGGCTTATTGTTCAGGTCGAACGTGGTGGCGTAGGGTATTCCGCGCGTGGATACGTTACTCCTTGTATAGTCTTCGGCAAACAAGCGCACAAGGTCGAAGTGCAAAAAGGCACGCAAACCATAACACTCGCCACGCATAAAGGCCAGTTCCTTGTGGTCGAATTGGGGGTTCTCGGCATTGCGTAGCACGTTGTTGGCATACGCGATGGTTTGGTATTGGCCTTCCCATATCCCGTCTACGATGGCGCGTACGTCACTGCGAAGGTAGTTGTATTGCGACACAAAGTAGCTTGTTTCAGAAGTATTATCATAACCAAACAGTTGACCTAGCTGGTCTGCAAAACCATAACTCAGGTTCTTTCCGTAAAGGTTTGTTGCAGCCATACTACCATATACGCCATACATGGCGTTGCGATAGCCGCGAATGGAGCCGAACTGTTCGCTCTCGTCCACCTCGCCTGCGGGGTGAACGTCTAGGAAATCGTTGCACGATGTGGCGAAAACCACTGCCACCAATCCTGCCAACAGGTTTATCCAATATGTTGTTCTCTTCATTGTTTTCTTGTCTTATCTTTGTTTCTTATTGTGAATGTGGCGCGTGGTGTTCGCTAGATTGTGAACCTACGGGCCGCCATTGGCTAGAATCCCAACCTCACGGAGAGTTCAACACTGCGCTCGTAAGGATAGCTAAGTCCGCGTTCGCGCTTTACCGACGAAAGGTAGAACAAGTCGTTGGCCAGCATTTCCAAGTGCAATCGCCTCAATCCGTACTTCTGGATAAAGGCCAAAGGCACTTCGTAGGCAAACGACAAGCTACTTAAAGTGAGATAATTGTTGGTCTGCACGAAACGTGATGTTTGCATGGGCACACTCGAATCGCTGATGCGCTTGTACGCTGTATGGTCGCCCACTTGTTTCCATCGGTCGCTGAACACCCTTTCGTCGGCGTTGTAACGTGGGTCGGCTCCTTCAACTTTCGATGCCAATGTTTGGTTGTAAACCGCACCTCCGAACGAGTAACGCAGCGATGCACCCATCGAGAATTGGCGATAAGTGAGGTAAGAGCTGAGCGAACCGTTGCCAAAGGGCGTGCTATCGCCAAATACAACCTTGTCGTTAGGGTCGTAAACAAAGGTGTAACTGCCATCGCGCTTGATGAAAACTTCGTCGCCCGTGATGGGGTCGATGCCTACCGAGGGTACAACTTTCAAAGCCGTAAGCGACTGCCCTTCTTCATAAATGGGCAACGGAGCTAGTCCGCGCTTGGCCTGATTCTTCTCGTTTTGCTCGCGCAAGGCGTTGCTTATCTTCTTTATCTTGTTCTTGTTATAGGCATAATTGAGACTAAGCGACCACTGCCAGTCTTTGTTTTGGATGGGTATCACGCGTGTTTGAAACTCCAAACCACGGTTTTCAACCTCGCCAACGTTCTCGCGCGACGTTCTCACACCCACCGAAGGAGCCTTAGTTATGTCGAGCAAAAGGTTGTCGGTGTTCTTTACATAGAAGTCGGCAGAGAAGTCCCATCGCCCTTTAAACACCGTTAAGTCCACACCAACGTTTCCGCTTAGCGTGCGTTCCCACTTCAAATTGGTGTTACCAATGCCCATAGGAACGGCTCCAATACCTTTTATATAATTATATCCGTTGAGGTAAGTGTACATCGTAAGTGCCTGATAAGGCTCGAACGAGATGTTACCCAAATAGCCTACACTGGCACGAAGTTTGAGCAATTGGAATGGCGAGCCTTTAAGAAACGACTCGTTGTGTACGTTCCAGCCCGCACCCAAGCTCCAAAACGGTGCGAAACGGGTGTTCTTACCAAACTTCGACGAGCCTTCGTAGCGGTAAATCACGTCGAGGAAATAGCGGTTATCCCAGATGGCGTTGGCGTTTACGAAGAAACCCACGCCGTTATACTTGGTGTCGGTGCCCGAAGGACGCCCCGTGGGATAACTTCCTGCCAACGATGCGTGGGCAATATTGTCGGTATAATAGCCCACAGAACCATACGTGCTGCCGTCTACCGAGTTCGACTCGATGCTCGCACCAGCCATTGCCGTGAGGAAAAGTTTCTTCAACAAATAGTCGTTGTACGATGCCATCAGCTTGCCTTGGTAAGTAGTGGTCTTGGTGAACGTTTCGTTGAGACGTCCCCTGCGCGACACATCGGCAACGTCTTTAAGTTGATCGGCCGAGAAAGGCGACACGAAGGTACGGCCGTCGTACTTGCTCTTCTGTATCGAGAAGTCGCCGTCTATACGGAATTTCTCGCCCAGCCACAGCTGCAACGAGGTGGTGTTCAGGAAGTCGAAGTTGTCGCCCTTGCTGAAACTACCCAACGATGCCTCGTAAAGTGGGTTCGACAAGTCGTAGTTAAGTTTGGGTTTAAGCGCCCCCGTTTCGTCGTAAGGGTACTCGTAGGGGTTTTGTTTCACCCAATTAGAAAAGTCGCCGTAAGGCGATTGGGTCGACTTAACCGAAGAAATCGTGGCCGTGTTTGAAACGAAGAACTTGCCCGGCAGGTTGTACGAGAGCTTAAAGTTGGTTGAAAGACGTTCGCGGTTAGAGCCTTTCATCACACCTGCATCATTTCCGTAGCGCACGCCCAAGTTATAGCGAGCGTGTTCGTCGCCACCATCTATGCTTAGGCTTTGTTGGGTAGAGAGGGCGTTGCGCAAGGGCTTAGAAATCCAATCGGTGCTCACGCCGTCTTGTATCTGATTATAGTATTGAGCGTATTTCTTGTCCAACGCATACTGCTCTGTAAGGTCGGTCGAGCTGTAAAGACCAGCCAAACGCTCGTATTCCAACTTCTGCGATGCCGAAAGCAGGTTATAATCGCTGAGGTCGGGTGTCGACAAGCGCAAGGTTCCGCTGTAATTCACTTTCAGTTTGCCACCCGTCAGGGCCTTAGTGGTGATGACAATCACGCCGGCCGAGGCCTTCGCGCCATACAAAGCCGATGCCGACGCGTCTTTAAGTACGGTAACGGTCTCGATGTCGTTCATGTCCATGTCGTTCACATAGTCCACTTTCACCTGCGAACCATCCACCACAAACACGGGCATATTGGCCTGCCCCGTAAACGTTGCGCGGCCACGTATGTTGATGTCGGCCATTTTGTTAGGGTCCGAACCTCCGGCATTGTCTTCCAAGATGTTCATGCCTGGCACAAAGGTGGCAAGACTTGTCAGTACGTTCTTTGTGCCCACGGCCAACAGTTCGTCTTTCTTGATAGACACCTGCGCACCTGTAAAGCTGTTCTTATTCTTTGTGGCGAAACCCGTTACCACCACTTCGCCCAACAAGTCGGCATCGTCGTGCATCACAAAGTTGCCCGCCGTTCCGTTCTTTACGGTCTTTTCCAGCGGCTTATAGCCTATATAGTTAAAGGTAAGTTTCACCTCGGGTTGGTCGGTTTCTATCTCGTAATATCCGTCCAAGTTGGTGATGTACCCACCGCTAAAGCCCTGCATCCTGATGGTTACGCCAGGCAGAGGCTGCCCTTCGGCATCGGTTATCTGCCCATAAACGCCTTTTCTGCGTTCAACGGCGTTCTTACGAGTCAGTTTTACCTTATTGCCCGTAATGTCATAGGCAAAGGCAGCTTGGTTAAGCACCTGTCCCAGCACGGCACGAACGGGCTGCTCGCGCGCATCAATGCTTACGCGGTCGGCCTTTTCAAGCAGCGAGGCATCTACATCAAACTGCAAACCCGTCTGCTTTGAAACCTCGTCAAGGAATGTCTTTAACGTAACTTGTTTCATCGACAGCGTTACCCGCATGTTGTCTACGCTTTGCGATTGCGCCGACACTGTGGTTACACTGCCAAGCAGTAGCACGAGGGCCAACACAGCCCACGCACGCAACACAAAATTAGTTTTCTGCATTTGTTTTCTCATCTATAATGTTATCCTTTCTCTGTTTTCTTTCACACGCTCAATCAATCATTCGCTTGCTATCTCAATCGAGATAGACGTCTAACTCATGTACCTCTTAAAAATGTGGATTTTGCAAAAGTACGCATTTTTTAAACAATATGCAAACAATATTGTACTTTTTACATTAAATCGTAGAATAAATAAACCCAAACACTAACATTTAGTAAACAAAACCAACCACAAAAAAGCAGCCGTACCCCTATTAAATACGCTGGTTTGGGATGTCCACAACACCCTTCATAATAGCGGCACGTCTAATAAAATACACCCGTTATAATAGCACCACGCCAATAAAATCAGCATTACGAAAACAAAGAAAAAAGGGACTGAAACAAGCGGCACGTGCCAATGGCGGGCAGCTATTGCCTTTACTTTGAGCGTTTCTTCCTTTTTCCTCTCAACATTTCTTCTTCTTGCCTTACCAAAGCATCCATCCTTTGAGATTGCGCCCTCAGAAATTCGGCTGTATAACGCATCCCTTTTGCTTGCATCAAAGCCCTATGCTCCTCGTCGTCCTTGATACATTTCTCGTTCCACGCCTTGTGATAGTCGTTGAGATAGCCATCTTCTCTAAACACTTCTTCCATAATTTAGTTAATATGTTTGTCTAATCTGTTGCTACGACAAGGCACGTTGGGCGCCATCAGCCTTGTCATCCTCCGCGCCACCCTCAGCCCTTAGCCATGCACCCCACTTTAAACGAGCTAGGAAAAGCATGCCGCGGAAGGTTAGTTCAACGGCCATAGCCGTCCAAACGCCCTGCAAACCATACCAATGGGCCAACACTGCGGCAAGCGTAAGGCGCACGCCCCACATGCTGGCAAGGTTCATCAGCGACGGTTTAAGCGTGTCGCCCGCCCCAACGCAAACGCTATTGCCCACAATGGCCGCAGCAAACATGGGTTCGGCAAAGGCCTCGATGCGAAGAATCTGCGTGCCCAAGGCGCGTATTTCGTCAACGGGTGTCATCAATGCTATCATCTCTGGCGCAAACACATACATCACCACGCCCATCAAGGCCATAACAGCCATGCCCATGCCTACGGTTAGTTTGGCGAAACTGCGGCACAAGCCATATTGTCCTGCACCCATACTCTGCCCCACAAGCGTGGTGGCGGCATCGCCAATGCCATATCCGGGCATGTAACAAAGGCTTTCGGCCGTAATGGCAAAGGTGTTGGCGGCTATGGCAAAGTTGCCCAAAGGCGCAACGATATACGTGCTAACCACCTGTGCCCCACTCATCAGCACATATTGTGCAGCTATGGGCGCACTTATCTTCACGGCGTTTCGAACATACGACCACATCCAAACAAAACGCGCCTTATCGAGCCGCAATGCCAGGATGGACGAGCGAAACAACGCGAACCAAGCCTCAACCGAGGCGACAATGGCTATAGACAACACCGTGCCAAGGGCTGCACCCGGCACGCCAAGGCCCGCAACATAGATGAAAAGATAATTGAAAGCCACATCCAACACGCACATCAACACGCTCATGATGCTGGGTATCTGCATGTTGCCTGCACTTTTCAGCATGTTAGACGAAAGGATGCCCAACTGCAAAAAGGGCACAGACAGGGCGTAAATAAGAAAATACAACGAGGCATCGTGGGCTATGTCGTCGCCACCGCGCAACCAAATGGGCAACTTAAAGGCGATGAGCGATGCAAACAAGGTTACCAACAAGCTGAATGACAGCGTGCACACCAACGCATGGCGCAACACCTGCCGCGCCTTAACAAAGTCGTTTGCGCCGATAAAGTGGGCTACCTGCACCGAAAAACCTAACGAAACGGCCGAACACAGACCGCCAAAGAGCCATGTGGCCGACTCAACCAAGCCGATGGAGGCCGATGCAGCAGCACCTAGCTTGCCCACCATCGCCGCATCGATGTAAAACATCAGCACGTTGGTTACCTGCGCCAATATCGAGGGGATGCTAAGTCCCACGATTAGGCTTAGCATCTCGTTTTGCGTAAGCGTCTTTCCTTGCCTTATGCCGGCAAGAAGTGTGTCGTTGCTTTTCTTATCAAACATGCCCTTTACTTACTTCATCACTTGTTGGCCACCTTGCAAAGGTACATATTAAGTGGTCAACAAACAAAAAAAGCGATACCCTTTTGCATCAAGGATACCGCAACTAACTGCTAACATTAACGCTATGCCTTGCCAGCACGAACCACGAAACAAACCGCAGCAGGGCAACAAAGGCCATAACGTGAAATCATTTCTTCTCCTTCTCACTACCGAGTGGCGGGGGGTTCCGTCGGTTATCCCGTCCCCGCCGCGTAGCCCATTACAGCGCGAAGCTGTAAAAGGGCGTCATCTAACATCATTCTCTTTCTACCTTATCAAACAATTCCCTATTGAGTCTACAATCTAAACTGAAAATCCTTATTAACAACCTTATAATCTTACCTTAAACTAATACCCAATAATCCTGAAAAGTCAATCTTACCTATCTATACCTAAACCTAAATATGCATTGTTTCCTGAAAAATCAATCTTCTGTCTTACCTTTCGACTAATACTTTTTGAAGTTTGTTTTACCTTTTAATCTTGTTTGCCATAATCTTTGCTATATACCTAAATGCCTATCCGTATCATCAATCTCTCAGCAATACGATATTCTTTGCTATATCTTATTTCTTCGTATGCTTTCTCTCGTAGCAATGTTCTGCCCCACACTTAGAGGGGAAAAATGGTTCTCCTGTTACAATCTAATTACCTCTTAAAAGCAATACCTTCTACCTAAACAAATTGGATCACTCCAACAACTAAACAATCTTCAATCTTATACTTAACTAAACACCTACTTGTTTCTATTCTCTCAAACCTCTCACATTTGTTCATTTTAATCCGTATGATTGTGATTTGTTTTCTTTTTACGATGCAAAGGTACTAGTGTTTGCGCAAACAGCCAAGAGAAAAAACATGTTTTTCATCATAAAACAGCCCTCTTTTGATGCTAATCAAGCACTAGTGTGTCCGCACACAAGGGTAAAATAGGCTATAAAATACGTATAAATATAACAAAATGAGCTGGTTACGAGACTGAGTTTTCTATTTGTTAATTAAATTAAATATCTTTCACCGATTATAAAAATTCGACCGAAAATACCCCCAATCGAAAGCAAAGCATAGTGAAATGCCGAAAAAACGCGCTGCACGGTTTCGAAAATCGCCTCCGTCCGTCCACCTAACGCACCTTCAAAACGATGCAAACCCACACCCAAAAGCCGCCAACGCAGCGCGCCAACGACACCAACCAAGCACCCCAACACAGCAAAATCGCCGCGACATAACGCAGCCTTAATGAAACGAAAAGCCGATAGAACACACCACCACACAATATATATATAAGAAGTGCGTTATGAAAACATGCAATGGACAGACAGAATTAGGCAGGTAAAAATCATACTGGTGATTGCCGCAACCATCATCGTTACGGCCTCACTGGTGGTGTCGCATGTGCTAACACGCGACCTCGAAACCGAAGAACGCCACAAAATGGAAATATGGGCAGAGGCTATGCGCACGCTAAACCAAGCCGACGAGAACACCGACCTGAACCTGGTGCTGCAAGTTATCAACGCCAACAACACCATCCCGGTGGTGGTGTTGGACACGAAAGGCAAGCCGCAGACGGCTCGCAACATCGACCTAAAAGGCAAAACGGGGGAAGACAGCGTGCTATTGGTTAGCAATCTGGGACAACGACTGCTTGCCGAGGGGCGGTTCATCCGCATATCGCTCAACGATTCCATCAAAAGCGAATACATCGACGTATGCTACGACGACTCGCTGATGCTGCAACGATTGGCCACTTACCCCTACGTGCAGCTAGGCATCGTGCTGGTTTTCGTCATGGTGGCCATCATTGCCTTGCGCACTTCTAAGCGAGCAGAGCAAAACAAAGTGTGGGTGGGACTGTCGAAAGAAACGGCTCACCAGCTGGGAACGCCCATTTCGAGCCTTATGGCATGGACGGAGGTGCTGAAAGAAACACATCCCGACGACGAACTGATACCCGAAATGGAGAAAGACATCAGTAGGCTGCAACTTATTGCCGACAGGTTTTCGAAGATTGGCTCACTGCCCGAACCTGTTCCTTCTAGCCTGAACGACGTTTTGGCACACGTTGTGAGCTACATGGACAAACGCACACCCAAACGCATCACCCTTAAAACGCAATTGCCCGAAGAAGACATCATACTTAACCTTAATGCCTCGCTATTTGAATGGGTGATTGAAAACCTCTGCAAGAACGCGATGGATGCAATCGGCGAAAGCGAAGGCTGCATCACGCTAAGCGTGCAAAAAACAGCCCAAAAAGTGCTTATCGAAGTGAGCGATACAGGCAAGGGCATCCGCAAAAAAGACATCGCCAACGTGTTCCGCCCTGGGTTTACCACCAAGAAACGCGGCTGGGGATTGGGCTTGTCGCTTGCCAAACGCATCGTGGAAGAGTATCACAAGGGCAAAATCAGCGTGAAAAGCTCGGAAGTAGGCGTGGGAACGACTTTCCTTATCGAACTAAGGACGGGGCGATAAGGGCTCAGCGGAAAATTAGTGGGGACAAATTATTTTTATTACTTTTGCATC
>CALIZL010000082.1 GCA_938028745.1 uncultured Prevotella sp. | reverse complement strand
ACCTGCTCAGCTAAAAGCTAAAAATACAGCAAAGGTAATTTTTAGAACCTGCCTTAACATGGCCTTTGCAGGATTTTTCGGTCTAGCTTTCTTTCAATTTCCCCGCTTTTCGCATGCGTGGCTGATGGTGTAAGTCGCGTGTTTTGCACCATAGCTCACCACGGTGAAACAGCTTTGTATGGCCGTTTCAAGCATTACCATTTCGCTACAAGCCTCTTGTAGTGCGGCTACAAATGGTTTGTAGCCACACTACAAAATAGTTGTAGGGCCACTACAAATAGCTTGTAGCAGCCCTACAAAGGCCTTTGTACGGCAAGATAATCAAGAAATGCTGTTGCTTATTTCATGCAAACAGACTTTGTTTCACTCCTTTCGTTAAAAGAAAGAGGGGCTAGGTAGAGGCTAGCTGTAAGGCCGTTTGCGCCCATTTACTTCACCGCATACTTCTTTTTGCCGATGATATACATGCCCTTGGGCAGCGTTTTCAGGGCGTTATCAATGTCGGTGGTGTGCCCCAATGCCTTTCCGTCTATCGTATATACGGGCAGGCTCTTGGCTGATGGCGTGCTTTGAAAGGGCGATGTGATGCCTGTTGTTACGGGTTTCACAACACCTAGTAGACCCTCAACGGTGTAATAGCCGCCATTCTCAAAGGGCAGGTCGGCCGTTTGCGGCGAGCCGTTGTTGCTAAAAATAATTCCTTCGTTGCCAGCAGAGCTTGCTTGTTTGCTGTTATTCCAAGTCCACTTCCACACGTGCGTACCATTTGCAGTGGTCCCAACCTTTGTGCAGGCAGCACCAGGCCACTGGTTGCCCGTGTAATTATAGCCCTTGTCCCATTGCCAGCAAGTTATTGTGTTGCTCCAATTGGCAGGAGCCTCGAAGAAAGCACATCTTTCGCCTTTCTTAACCTGGCAGAAATCGGGTGCATTAAAGCCTGCATCCTCGCCCTTTATGGCTTTAACGGCGGTGAGGTCTACGCCATCGCTTACGTAAAGCTTATACTTAGGACCTTCTACGGCCAGTTGGTAGCCCGCTGTTTGGGCGTTGTTCACCTCGCCCAGCAACAACAATGCCTTACCCTTAGTGCCTTGTGTGCATAGCGCGAACCCATTTGCAGAGGCTTCGGCCTTAACAATCTGGCTTTGGTTGGTTAGTCCCACGGCTTTGCGTGTGGCAATAAGGCGTTTCAGCGACTGCTTGTACATCTTCCAGTGGCGCAGAAATACGCATGGCGTGCCTGGCATGGTAAGTATGTAAGCGTTGGCCGCCAATACGTTGGCATATAGTTGGGCACCGCCGTTTTCTTTGGGACGGCCCGTGTCGTGATTGTCTACAAAGGTAACGGCGTAACGACTATAAGCTTGGTCGGCGGCAAGCGTAGCATCTGCAAGCCTGCCCCAACGGCCTTGTCCAAAGGCATCGTTGATGGCATACTTCATGGGGAAGTCGAAGGCGGCGCTTTGTATGGAGCCGTTTGCGCGCGTTCCGTCAATCCATCCTTTTACCTTTTGTACGTCGCCATCCCAATATTCGCCCACCGAGAACTTGGGATTGGCAGACGTATTGTACTCGCCTATGTAGTGTGCGGCATAGCCTTTCACCATGTCGTACCTGAAACCATCGTACCCTAAGTCGGTAAGCAGGAACGAAAGATAGGCCTTGATGTTGTCGCGAACGTTCTGTCGTGTATGGTCCAGGTCGCGACCGCCCCCGAAATCGTCGCCCGTGTCGGCCGCACCCGTTACGTTGTAGCCGTTTGCCTTTGTGTTCCCACCGTCGTCGTTGGCGCAGATGTCGGCCAACGTCCACGTCATGGTTTTGCCGTTCCATTTCTCTGTGGGAAAGTCGCACCAGTTCGTGTTGCCTGCTCGGTGGTTAATCACCACATCTTCTATTATTCCTGTTCCCTTACTTTTAAAGGTTTTAATCATTTGGCGCAGTTCTGCTTCGGTGCCGAAAGCGCTTAAATGGTTAAACCACCAAATGGGCAGGTAGCCCATTTGCATGTGGGTGGTGTTGCAATAGCCCGATTGCGGCACCCATATTTGGTTAAAGGCGGCCGATAACTCTGTGGCCTGAGCCTCTAATGTGGTCCAATGGGTGTCGTCGTAGCTGTCCCAGTAAAATCCTTGGAGCATCACGCCGGCGTAGTTTTGTGGCCATCCTTGGGCCAAAGCCTTGGTGCAGACAGTTAGCAACAGGGCTGTTAAAAGTGTAAAGAGCTTTTTCATAAGTTTTTAGCGATTGATTGTCTGGGGCTAAGTTCGTAAAAAAATGCGTACGATGGCGTGTTCAATGCGCGATAAGTTGCACTCTTTTTGCGCAACCGATTGCACTACTGGGCCTCTCTTCGCCTTTGTATGGAATGGCAATGGCTTGGCTTTGGGCGCAAGTTTGTGGGCTTTGTTGCCTATCGTTGCAACCCCATGCGTGCGAATGAATGACTAAGTGTGTGTTTGGAAGTTGAAAAAAAAGTAAGAGACTTGTACGCTTGCAACTCGAAAACTCAACAATTTTCTCCTTTTTGTGGTATTACGAAAACAAATCTAACACGTTTATTAGGTATGTAAAATAAAAAATGTAACTTTGCAAATAGTGGGCTTGAACAGACATTTTACTTATCAAACTTATATGCAATGAAACAGAATGTACGCTTAATAAGCTGCACAAAGGCAGCAAATGATAGTGAATTGGCGAAAAAAAGAGTGGGGAAAGGCCTGTTAAAGCTAGCCTTATTCTTCGTTATGCTTTTCGTTGCAGGCTCTTTTTCGGCCTCCGCGCAGCAGTACAATGGCTCGGACGTGGCTCAGTTTGCTGCAAAAATGGACAAGGCGAAGTGGAAGAAATCGGGCTTGGGCTTTACTTATCCCAACTTTTTTGTCGCTCGCGAAGTGTTCGACGACGACATTCCCACCCTTTATAACACATATAGTTGGCGCAAGGTGATGCTGGGATACTGCTCGCTTGGTGCATGGGCGGTGATAGACGATAACTTTCCAAACGAGGGGCAGCAGCTCATCAACAAGGTTAAGATGAAGAAAATCACTTATTACCCTAGGGGCAAAGGCGTGTTTTCGGGCTTTACCAACGATGGGCGCATATTTTATGCGAAGTGTAAGCCCACAGAGGGAGGAATGGTTACGCATTTGGAAGTGCTGGCTTTAATCTATCCCAAGAGTTATCAAAAGAGCGTGGACGTACTGATTAAGCAGATTGCCAGTTGGTAGCCAGCAACGCTTGTCTGTTTTGCCATTAGTTCGTGGCTTAACAAAAGGCGGCCGTCTGGTTTAAAACGGTGTTTAAGTTGCAATAGGATATAGTCTCTCTATAAACGGCATCGTCGTACATTAGATAATATTAAACAGAGAAAGGAAACCCCATGAAACCAAACGGAAAGAACATTTGCGCGGCCTTAAAGCAGGTGAGAAAGCGCGTGGCCGATACCAACGGCATTGTATATGCCCCCAAAGAATGCAACTTTGAAGGCGACTGCAACGGCACTTGCCCGGCATGCGAGGCCGAAGTGCAATACTTGGAGCATCAGCTTAGCCTGCTGCGAAAGGCAGGAAAGGCAGCGACGGTTATGGGCGTGGCCGTGGGAGTGACGATGGTTGCGGGATGTAAATCGGGCAATGCAAATGCTACTTCTACAACACCACAACGCATAGCCCAATGCAGTAACTTGAAGACAGACAATAATATATCCTCAGCACCCGATACATTACGCACTGATACGGGGAGTACTAAAAGAGAGTATATATTTGGTGATCTTCCCAAAGGGTGGGATTCGACCCATGAGACCAATACAACTGCTAAGCCTTCCTCACGTGATAAGATTGCGCCAGCTAAGCTAAAGAAGAAAAACAACGCCCAGACAACACCCCAAAAGAATAAGAAGAAAGGGCGCAGAAGGCGTTAAGGGAGAGGCCAAGTTGTTACAGAGAAATAACCAGACACAATAAAAACAAATGCGTATGAAGTCGAACGGAAAGAACATTTGCGCGGCCTTAAAGCAGGTGAGAAAGCGCGTGGCCGACACCAACGGCATTGTATATGCCCCCAAAGAATGCCACTTTGAGGGCGACTGCAACGGCACTTGCCCAGCATGTGAGGCCGAAGTGCGATACTTGGAGCATCAGCTTAGCCTGCTGCGAAAGGCTGGAAGGGCAGCAACGGTTATGGGCGTGGCCGTGGGAATGACGATGGTTGCGGGGTGTAAGACAAGCAGTGCAAACGCTCCTTCTACCTCTCCGCAAGGCACAGGCCAAACAAACCGCGTGGAAACAGGCAACAATACGAACCCCACATCCACGGCATCGCGCACGGATACCTCGTTGATAAAGGACACAGGACATTCGGAAGAAGACCCCATACCGATGGGAGAAATTGCCGAAGACGACTCTGTGGACTCGTCGAAAGTTGATCCTTACGACCCTTTCCCGCTGGGTAAGATTGCGCCAGCCAAGCCGAAGAAGAAAGATAAAGCCCAGAAAACACCCCAGAAAAATAAGAAGAAAGGGCGCAAAAGGCGTTAAGGGCGAGCCTAAGTTGTTACGGAGAAGCAACCAGACACAATAAAAACAAATGCGTATGAAGTCGAACGGAAAGAACATTTGTGCGGCCTTAAAGCAGGTGAGAAAGCAAGTGGCCGATGCCAACGGCATCCACTACACCCCTGCACCTTGCCGTTTCGATGGCGATTGCAGCGGCACTTGCCCGGCTTGCGAGGCCGAAGTGCAGTATATAGAAAGCCAATTGGGTAGGCTACGTTTGGCAGGTAAGGCCGTTAAGGTGGCAGGTTTGGCTCTCGGACTGACGATGGTTGCTGGTTGCAACTCCTCTCCGGGCACGCCACCTTCCGCTGCGGACAAGCCGACAGCAGCCAACGAAACCTCCCCAACAAGCCAACCCTGCCCACAGCCGCATGCCAACGCCCCCATATCGGCCACCGATGAAGGGGCAAAACCCCACGCAAAGCACCATTATGTGCGTGGAAACAACGGGCGTGTGGTGAAGAAAGGTGCGGCACAAGCCGACACAACGGCCATATATATGGCCGATTCTAGCGGATTCGCACTGCCCGAAGTGTCGGTAACTTCAACTCCTGCGAAGAAGATTGCCTGCTATGCAGGCGGCATACCCTATTACCAACGCATTGCTCGTAACCGCAACCATGTTTATCTAAATCCCGAAATCAGCCCCCGATACAAGAAAGGCGACGTGGCCATGCGGCAGTTTATTGAAAACAATATCCGCCTTACGCCCACCATGTCTGCCGCTTGTGGGCAGTTCTTAGTTAAGGTGGCGTGTGTGGTTGAACGCAATGGCAGACTCTCGGCCATGCGTGTTATCCAGTCGGTAGACTCTCTTTACGATGCCGAAGCCATACGTGTGCTGAAGAAGATGCCCCGTTGGAGGCCCGCGCGAATGGAAGGTAAGCGTGTTCGTTCGCTTGTGGTGATTGGCGTTCCCTTTGTGTTAAAGTAGGCAGGTGGCAGTTTTGCAGATCATTAGGTGTAGCACATAACATCAACGTTTTCGTTAAGCCAAATGAACAATGCCGAGCTTGCTCGGGCATTGTCATGGCGAGAATTGGAAATCGCCAACACGGAGCTTTGGGCGAAGTGGAAAGGCAAAACGCGCTTTTCAAGGGACGTAAAAGAACTAAAAACTTAAACATATACCCCCATGAAACCAAACGGAAAAAACATTTGCGCGGCCTTAAAGCAAGTGAGAAAGCGTGTGGCCGACACCAACGGCATTGTGTATGCCCCGAAAGAATGCCACTTTGAGGGCGACTGCAATGGCACTTGCCCCGCATGCGAGGCCGAAGTGCGCTACTTGGAACATCAACTCAACCTGTTGCGAAAGGCAGGAAAGGCAGTAACGGTTATGGGTGTGGCCTTGGGAATGACCTTAGCAACGGGGTGTAAACAAGGCCACACCCCGAAGGCATTGCAAGAAACGCAGGACAGCGTAAAAGCAAGCGAAAACCAAATTACAACAGGATTGGTTATCCCGAAAGAGCGAACAACCTGTTCAGAAACCGATTCTGTGTACGAAGATGTGTCTGGAATGATTTCTCCCGACACCACTTCGGATAAACAGGGACAGAAAAACACGAAAAGAAAACGCAAACTGCGGATGGTCACGAAATTTGTTCCGCCGAGTAATAAGTAGCAGCCTGTTTGGCCATTTGCCCACACATCGAAGTTGTCTTCACTTTTAATATTTCTGTAATTTGAGAGGAGTTTGTTGTCTTTGCGATGCCCACACAAGCAAACACTCCTCTCAATGCGAAGTGTAGTACAAATCAACTCACTGGCTTATACACTAACGAACCCCGACAAACTCCCTACTGCATCAACTCACAAACTCACAAACTTATCAACTCACAAACTCATCAACTCGCACACTTATCAACTCACAAACTCATCAACTCACAAACTCATCAACTCACAAACTTATCAACTTATAAACTTATCAACTCATAAACTCACAAGCTGACCAGCTCATCAATTCGTCAACTTGTCAACTGACTGAGGTGAAAACTGGCTGCACCTACTGGCCTTGTCAACCCGTTAACTCGTTAACTTGTCAACTCATAAATCTTAAATTTTATTTTACAATATCACTCTTGTTTTCACGCCGTTCTAGCGAAAATATAGGTTAAAAAGTAGGTAAATAACTACTATTTTTAGCCTTTCACGTCTTTCGCTTTGTCTGTTTTGGGGAAGAAAACCTGCATTTTGCACCATTTTGCCTTTCTAGATTGGTTGCCAACCCGTATTTTTTCAACCCCGAATTGCCCACTTTTAGCCCCTAAACCCCACTTTTTAACGGCTATTTTGCCCTTTTTGGCCATGTGTTTCATGGTTCTAAAAGGTTTTGTTTATACAATTGTAGTGGATATTTATGCTTTTCGTTCCGCATTAAGCAGCATTTAGCACTGCGTTTTGTACCTTATTACCCTGCATTTAGCAGCATTTTACCTTGCGTTTAGCACCAAAACGCACTGCGTTTAGCGGCATATTGCACTCCGTTTAGCACCAAAATGCACTGGATTTTGCTACAAATAGCCCAAAATCTGGTGCTAATGCCAGTCCGTTGGAATATAAATTCATTTTGCTGCATTCACATGCTAACCCCTTCTAGCATTAAAACAAACCTTCGCGAGAATCGAATATTTGCGGCCGAGTGAGCGATTGGTGAACAAAAAAGGCACTCATAATGTTAAAATTCTTACTGAAAATTAGACAAAATGATTGTGGCGCACGCACGCGCGTGGGCAACGGCACAGAAAACACGTACGCTTACTACTGCCTGCGCGAGCGTTTGCAGGCCATGCTGCTCACGGCCAACGGAAACAACATCATGGAAATGCAGAAAAAATCTGCCACTGATAGCCGTTTTCGAGCTTGTAGAGAAGGTGTTGAATAACTTCCGTCAGATTGTTTTTTGATACACAACCACGTTTCGACACAGACAAATGTGCAGAAATTCAGATTTTATCGTGTCTTTGTACAGTACTTCGCACTTGGGTGGGGTGTTTATCTTGGTTTTACCGTACAAGGACAATAAACACCTATCAATTTATAGAAATATTAAAAGTCAAGACGAGTTTATCGTGCGCATTCTTCGTTTTTTTATCGTAACTTTGCAGATGTTGAGGCATGCAAAATCGTTCGCCCAAAGGCAATACGTTGCAAAGGCTGATGTTCGGCCATGCCCATACACATCTTTAATATAAGGAAACAACACAAGGAAAAATGAAAATAGCACTTATCGTGGCAATGGATAAGGAGTTTGTTCAGCTCCGTTCGTTGCTCGAAAACGAAAAGGTAGAAACGCATCGCAACCTTACTTTCGTTACAGGAAACATCGGAACAAACGAACTTGTTTTGTTGCAATGCGGCATAGGAAAGGTGAACAGCACCATCGGAGCCGTGGAAACCATTACCCGTTACGCGCCCCAATTGGTGATTTCTACGGGCGTGGCAGGCGGTGCCGACGTGGAAATGAACCCCTTAGAAGTGGTGGTGGGCACGCATTATGCCTACCACGACCTGTATTGTGGCACCGATGTAGCCTACGGACAGCTGCCTGGCTTGCCCCCGCACTTTGATGCCGCTGCTGAAATGGTTAGCCGCGCGCTTTCGATTAAAGGCGAAACACCCATACATGGCGGACTTATCGTTAGCGGAGATTGGTTTGTTGACAGTAAGGAAAAGATGCGCAGCATACTCGAACACTTCCCCAAAGCTAAGGCGGTAGACATGGAAAGCTGTTCCATCGCCCACACCTGTTACCGCTATCAAACGCCGTTCGTTAGTTTTCGCATTATCAGCGACGTGCCACTAAAAGACGAAAAGGCTGCACAATATTTCGACTTTTGGGAACGAATGGCCAATGGGTCGTTCGCTGTGGTTAGCCAATTCGTGCAGAGTCTTTAAGCCCTTGCCGTGCCTTTACGGGCTAAGCGCGAACCGCTTGACAACAAAACAACTTTACACCATATTATAAAGGGCAACCCAGCGGTTGCCCAACATCACCCCTTAAAAAAGAAAACAAAATGGATAAGATACCTAGTTTTACCATCGACCACAACAAACTGAAACGTGGCATATACGTGAGCCGTAAAGACAATGTTGGAAACGATGTTGTTACCACCTTCGACGTGCGCATGAAAGAACCCAACCGCGAACCCATTTTGGAGCAGGGTGCTATCCATACGATGGAACATTTGGCCGCCACCTTTCTGCGTAACGACCCCGAATGGAAAGACCGCGTGTTGTATTGGGGGCCTATGGGATGCCTTACGGGCAACTATCTGCTGATGAAAGGCGACTTGCAGTCGGCCGATATTGTAGACTTGATGCGCCGCACATTTGAGTTTGTGGCTAATTTCGAGGGCGAAGTGCCTGGCACCACCGCCAAAGACTGCGGCAACTACTTGCTACACGACCTGCCTGCGGCTCGCCGCGAGGCGCGCAAGTATGTGGACGAAGTGTTGAATAACATGAAAGAAGAAAACCTTATTTATCCAGAATAGACGCATTATGACCAATGAAGAGCACCGCATTGCAGGTGGGCAAGCGGGCGAACAGCCTGTAACTTTGCCCGTAGAGCCGCCTAAACACATGCCATACGTTAAGCCTATGCTGTATGTTAAGCAGACGGCAGGTAGCATCGACTTCTCGTTTAAGAACTATAAAACGCAATATCCCGCTGCCATTCCCTTGGTGGTGTGTTTCGTTTATTTCGTGGTAATGGTCTTAGGTGGTGTCAATCCGTTTTTCACCACTGCCCAAGACTGCTTGGAATGGGGTGGGGGACAACGCGAAAGCATATATGTTGACGGCGAATGGTGGCGGCTTATCACCAATGTTTTCGCCCATGCCGACGTGATACACCTCATGAGTAACGCTGCATCGTATGTCTATGGAGCGATGTTCTTGTTAGAGATAATGTCGCCAGGAAAGGTGGTAGCGGTGTTTATCACTTGTGGCGTGGTGGGCAGTTTGGTCTGTTCGGTCACCAATAGTTATGTTTTCCTCGGTGCGTCGGGTGGCGTTTTGGGCTTTTATGGCGCATTTATTGGTTACGCTTTGCTAGACACCAGCGTGTTTCAACGCCACAAGACTGCCTTCTATATCGCCTTGGGCCTGGTTGCCCTAAGCATATTGAGCAGTTTTAGGGTTGGCATAAGCCTTACCATACATGTTGTTGGCCTGCTCACAGGCTTTCTTATCGGCTGCGTACTGCCTTTGTGGAAAGAGCGAAATGCAGACTGAGGGGGGAGAAAATGCGTGTTGTTTGCGTTGCTTTCCTTTATTCCTTTGAGGCGACAAGAGAAAACAAAAGAGGGAAAAGGTGTTCTTTACCCTCAATACCGAACAATCCATGTTCTTCTTTCATGTTGCCAAACAAATTGTAGGGAGAAAGGTTATGCTCGCCGAAGTGGGTTATTCGTAGGTTATTACGAAGTAATCCTTGTACGATGTCAGACAAACCATAATTCCACGTAATGGTTTTGCATTGCACATCTGCCCCATTTTCGGTATATGAAACATCGTCCGTTAAATATGGTTCTTTACGCGAGTAAGGGTATTTCATTACAGAAAAGCTTTCGTCTAGCATCCACAGTAACGGATGAAACTCAACCATGACGAACTTGCCACCAGGTCGGAGCATTTGGGAAACAACATCTCCCCACTTGTTCAGATTGTCTAACCAGTTAACAACGCCATAAGATGTATATACGATATCAAATTCTTCGTGTAGTTCTTGAGGTGTGTCGTACACGTTACAGCAAACAAATCGAGCATCGTTTCCTAGTTCTTCGTTCAAAGTCCTTGCCGTATTGATTCCTATTTCAGAGAAATCAATGCCCGTTGCCTCTGCCCCCATCCGTGCAAGAGATATTGTGTCCATGCCGAAATGGCATTGTAGATGCAGAACTTTCTTACCCCGAACATTTCCCAGTAGCGACTTGTCCAAATTGGGAATGGAGTTCTTTCTTTGCTTGAAACCGTCTAAATCATAAAAATTTGATTGTAGATGTGTCTCAATTCGCGCATTCCAAGCACTTCGATTAATATCAATATAATCCATTTCGTATGTTTTTAGAAGTTACAAAGATACAAAATTAAATCCTCACAAATAATGTTCAGGATAAAATTCATATCATGCTAAGGCATGTTCTAATAATTTGGCTTTAATGTGTTTTTAGCTTTTAGCTGAGCAGATTTAGCTTATTTCTTGAAGGAGCATAGTGGACTATGCAACTGAAAGCGTAAGCCAAAGATGCCAGATAAAAGCAAAAAGACAATGAAGAGCGATACAATGAATAGCAAACGAACCTTAGTGAGCAATTTTTAGAACATGCCTTATGCAAGATTAGATGTGTTTTCTTGTCTTCGTTTGCTGTCTTACTTGCCGCTTACAAAACGTTATGTAGCCTTTCTTATTTACACATAAGAGGTTGCAGTGTTACATCTTAGTAGTGTGACGGTTAAATGTTATTGCACAAAGGCTGAACAAAGACTTTTTGGAAACTAATGTTTTAGTGTTTGAATGATGAGGAAATACCTTGTGTGTATTGTGTTTGAAACAATAAGGTCAGCTCGTTCTAAACAAAACAACGAAATATAACGCGACATTTGACAGACAACCACAGGGGGAGAGCATAAAAAAACTCCCCGCAACACGTGGCGAACCACAGTTGCGGGGAGTAAGTTTTCGCAAGCGAAGGCAACCTTGTTGCCTGGCGTCTTAGCGACGCAGACCAAGAGCCTTGATGATGGCGCGATAGCGTTCGATGTCGCGGTCGTACAGATAGTCGAGCAAACGACGACGCTTACCTACCAACATGGTCAATGATCTTTCCGTGTTATAATCTTTACGGTTCTTTTTCAAGTGTTCCGTCAAATGGGAAATACGGT
>CALIZL010000081.1 GCA_938028745.1 uncultured Prevotella sp. | reverse complement strand
TGGTTTTTACAGTACAAAGATAATAGACTCCTCTCAATTTGTAGAGATTTTAAAAATCTAGATGACTTCTATTACTAATAAGATTCTTATTTGGATTGTTAGGATAACCACTATAATCTAAAATCCACTTATTAAGTTTGCAAACCTCTTCTATCTCTCTAAAGCTAAGATACTCTTCTAGCTCTTCTGTTTCCATTATGTTAGAAGCATTAGGACAATAAAAGTAATCTCCAGTTTCTATAGCTTTATATCTGTTGAAACCTCTGCAAAACCTCATATAGATAGTGAAATCATAAATATAATTCACTGATTGTCAATAGTAGCTTTTAGGTGTAAAAAGACTTTTGCAGAGGTCTCACACAATGACACAATACGCCACTATAGCAGAATTGCAAAACTTTATTGTGTTAAACAGCTACACCAAGGCTTCCATGCTGAACGAAACGCCAGCGGGTTATCAAACGGAAGCACAATTGGAAAGCGAACTTATTACCGACCTACGAAACCAAGGCTACGAGTATTTGCCCAACCTTAATTCGCCCCAAGCCTTGCTCGATAATGCGCGGGTGCAGCTGCAAACACTTAACAACATCGTGTTTACAGATGCCGAATGGAAGCGTTTTAACGAAGAGTTTCTAAATAAAGAGAACGACAGCATAACAGACCAAACACGAAAAATACAAGGATGCTGCGTGTACGATTTCACCTTCGACGACGGACACCTGCAAAACATCATGCTGATTGACAAACAAAACCATGCACGAAACAAGCTGCAGGTGATTAACCAGTTTGAACAAACAGGCACGCAAGCCAACAGATATGATGTTGCCATACTGGTTAACGGACTGCCGATGGTGCAAGTGGAACTGAAAAAACGGGGCGTAAACATACGCGAAGCCTTTAACCAAGTGCACAGATATAGCAAAGAAAGCTTTAACAGCGATTGCTCGCTGTATAAGTACTTGCAAATATTTGTTATATCTAATGGCACCGATACGCGGTATTTTGCCAATACCGTAAAGTGAAACAAAAACAGTTTCGACTTTACCATGAACTGGGCTACCTTTGATAATAAGCGCATAAACGACCTGAAAGACTTCACCGCCACGTTCTTACAGAAAAACACCTTGATGCAGGTGCTGTTCACTTACTCGGTGTTCGACGTTAACAACACGCTGCTTATTATGCGCCCTTATCAAATTGCTGCTACCGAAAGGCTGATATGGAAGATTAAAAGCTCGTATCAAGCCAAGCTGTGGAGCAAACCCGAAGGCTGGGGATATGTTTGGCACACAACGGGGAGCGGTAAGACACTTACCAGCTTTAAGGCTGCACGACTTGCCACAGAACTCGACTTTATAGATAAGGTGTTTTTTGTGGTAGACCGCAAAGACCTTGACCACCAAACAATGAGAGAGTATAATAAGTTTGCGCCCGACAGCGTAAACGGATCGATAAGCACGGCCGAACTGAAACGAAACATCCTGAAAAAAGACAACCGCATTATCGTTACCACCATTCAGAAGCTGAACAACCTGATGAAGAGCGAAGCCAACTTGGAGGTTTATGGTCAGCAGGTGGTGTTTATCTTCGACGAATGCCATCGCTCGCAGTTTGGCGAGGCACAGAAAAACCTGCAACGAAAGTTTAAGCGCTTTTACCAATTCGGCTTTACTGGCACGCCCATCTTCCCCGAAAATGCAGCAGGAGCAGAAACAACGGCCCACGTTTTTGGAAGAGAATTGCACGCCTATGTTATTACCGATGCCATAAGAGACGAGAAGGTGTTGAAGTTTAAGGTGGACTATAACGCCGTGCGGCCACAGTTTAAGAGCATCGAAACCGAACAAGACGAACAAAAACTATCGGCAGCCGAAAACGCAAAGCTGCTGCTTCACCCCGAACGTATTAAGGAGGTGGCGCAATATGTGCTGCAAAATTTTAGGATAAAAACCCACCGAAGCGCAGGCAACGGCAAGGGGTTTAATGCCATGTTTGCCGTGAGCAGCGTTGAGGCTGCCAAGCTGTATTACGAAGAACTGAACAGCCAACAACGCAACAGCGATAAGAAACTGAAGATTGCCACCATCTTTTCGTTTGCGGCTAACGAAGAACAAGCGGCAGCGGGCGAAATAGCAGACGAGAACTTTGAGGTTACGGCCATGAACAGCAGTGCCAAAGAGTTTCTAACGATGGCCATAAACGACTACAACGCCATGTTTAAAACCAATTACAGCGTGGATAGTAATGGGTTTCAAAACTATTATCGCAACCTCTCTGATAGGGTGAAAAACCAAGAAGTAGACTTGCTTATCGTGGTGGGCATGTTCCTTACGGGCTTTGATGCGCCCACGCTCAACACCTTGTTTGTGGATAAAAATTTGCGCTATCATGGGCTGATTCAGGCTTTCTCGCGTACCAATCGCATTTACGATGCCACAAAAACCTTTGGCAACATCATTACGTTTAGAGACCTTGAACAGGCAACGGTAGATGCCATTAGCCTGTTTGGCGATGCCAATACAAAGAACGTGGTGCTTGAAAAAAGCTACAACGAGTATATGTTGGGCTTTATGGATATTGTGTCGGGCGAGGCAAAACGGGGCTATGTGGAGGTAGTTAAACAGTTGAAAAAGCAGTTCCCAGACCCAACCGAGATTGAAACGGATGCCGATAAAAAGGCGTTTGTGAAACTGTTTGGCGAGTATCTGAAGGTTGAAAACGTGCTGCAAAACTACGATGAGTTTACCCAACTGAAAGACTTGCAGCACATTGATAAGGCCGATGCCGCCGCCGTGGAGGCGTTTAGGGATGCACATTTCTTAACTGCCGAGCAGGTGGAGGAGATGATGGCGGTGGATGTGCTTGCTGATAGGGCCGCACAAGACTATCGCTCGACTTACAATGACATACGCGAGTGGTTGAGAAGACAAGGCGGCGAGGATAAACCAGGCGAGATAAAGGTAGACTGGGACGACGTGGTGTTTGAGGTTGACTTGCTGAAATCGCAGGAAATTAACCTTGACTATATCCTGGAATTGGTGTTCGAACACAACAAGAACACAAAGGATAAGGATGCGCTGATTGACGAGGTGCGTAGGCTGATTAGGTCGAGCATCGGCAATAGGGCGAAAGAAAGCTTGGTGGTAGACTTCATTAACCAAACCGATTTGGAGGACATTGAGGACAAGGCAGGTATTATCGATGCCTTTTTTGATTTTGCACAACAACAGCAGAAGATAGAGGCGGAGAAACTTATAGCCGATGAACGGCTGAACGTGGAGGCTGCCAAACGATATATGCAAAGGTCGCTTAAAAACGAATATGCCAGCGTAAACGGCACCGACCTCAATGAGATACTCCCCAAAATGAGTCCGCTAAATCCGCAATTCCTACCTAAAAGGCGAACGGTGCTGCAAAAAATCATGGATTTTGTAGAGAAGTTTAAGGGCGTGGGCGGCACGCTTTAAGTGGAACGCCGCCCAGGCTTGAGTCGAATTTCCGCCCATTGATGGTTCTGCCCGTATAGTGCACCGTTACGATGCCTCGTGGTGGGGAGTGCTGTGCCTATCAAGGCTGCAAGAAAAGAAGCACTGCCAATGCGTGGAGGGTTTCATGCAGAGCTTACTTAATAGGTTTGATACGGCACAGTCTGGTTGGAAGTCTGAACCTATATCTCATTCATACTAATTCTTCTTAAGAAGATTGGAAAGCGAAAAAAGTCAAGATTACTTCAATGATACGGATTGATATTTATCAGCCAAATGCTTGGTTTTAGGATTGGCATGTTTGTTTTTGATAATAATCCTGAAATAAGGGCACTTCCCGTTTATTGATAAGTCTTTCTCATCGTTTCCCTTTCTGAATTTTATTATCTCAAATTGATGCGGGTTAAACTTATGTAGAAATGTTATCGGCACTCCCATATATCCGCAATAATCTTGTGGAATGTCCTTTGTTCTATTGACATTGATACCATCATAATTATCGTATTTAGGATATTCTTGTTCGTATCCGATATAACTTTTAGTTAGCAAAATATCTTCATGCCGTATGAAGTTATCCAGATTCGTAAGCCACAAGCAATTATTGGGAGAAACAATCCTTTCCCCTAATTCGTTTATCTTTGTTTCTGTTCCGTAGAGTTCATAATGTGCTGGCACGATAAATCCAGAAATACCTCTGCCAAGATTAACTCCAAGCCATGCCTTATTGTCTTGAATGAGCTTGAAGATTTCTTTATAAGTAATGGCGTTGATGTTCCCGATAATAAGAAATTTCTTATCGTATCTCATTAATTGTGCCACAAACTCTCGAAACAAGGAAAAGGGCGGATTGGTAACAACTATATCTGATTGTTTAAGCAAGGCTATGCTTTCATTACTGCGAAAGTCGCCGTCGCCCTTAAAGTAAACGATATTGGCTGTCTTTGGGTCGGTGCCAGTAAGTTCTGTTCCTGTGTATTCAAAGAAAAATCCATGATTGTTTTCTTTTGTTTCAAACAAGTCCGCATGCTGTTCCTTATAACAGGCTGCAATAACTTTCTTGAGTCCCAACTTCTTGAAACGAGAAACAAAATATCTGAAAAAGTTGCTGATGTGTGGGTCATCACAATTGCAATACACCACTTTGCCCTTGAAATGACGTTCATAGTGCTGCAACTCGCTTTCTATGTCGGCAAGTTGTGTATAGAACTCATCATTCTTTTGCTTTTTCGCCTTTTGCAGTAACTCGTTTGTAGCTTTTCTTGCCATACTTCAATATTTGTTTAAATTACTTTTTCTGGGTTAGCTGCTTAAATAAGTCGCTACCCAACATTTTCAAAGAAGTTCTTGAAATATCAAGCATGATTTCGAGCATCTTCTCAGCATTCCATCCTTCTCCGTTTCCCCGCGTGTAAATGGATGTTGCTTGAAGCATGATAGTCTTGTCTTTATGTTTAATAAACTTGTTTTTGCACAAGTTTGTATTGATAGGCATGCCGTAGTTGGCTGCGGTCAGTCTGTCCAGCCTGTTCAGCCTTCCCGAATTGTATTCCAGTTTAACAACTCTTCCGTCAGGACGTTTAACAGAAATGGTTTCTGTAAGGAAATTCGACCCTTCCAAGAATAGCACATAAGGAAAGTGTGCCTCTGCCAACATCAGATTGGCAATTTCAGCAATGTTCTTATGAGACCTCTCAATGGCATTACCCGCAGCCATAATATCTTGGTTGGCCTTTTTCCCAACAAGCTTGCCTGCCTTGATGTTTTCAATATCCTTTCCCTGATGCTTTGCCTCACAAACCAATACAATCCTCCATTCTCCATTATCGTCTTTCACTTCTACAATTCCCCCATCAGGGATAATACTCGAATTTGGAACGAAAAGCGTTTGCCCCAATTCCGGGTCAATTTTCTTTAAGGCTTCGTTAATCTCTTCTTTCTTGATGCTCGTTCTAGGTCGAAATTCCAATTGCGGGAACTCTTCTTGAAGCTTATTAAGGGCAAGACGAGAAACCTCACCAACAGTCATGTCGTGTATCTTCGCTTCATCTCCGAAAATACCGACAACCCCTTTCGATTCCTTTTGTTGGGTTGTTAGTCTGTTGGACTGATTCTTTTTCGACATATATTTGTTGCTCAATGATTAATCTGCCTATAATACTTTAACTTTTTTCTATTTAAGCGTATCTTCTTCACTTTAAATACGTACTTAATCATAAGCCTAGGGTTTAAAAGGCTAATGAGTTATCGCAAAGATAGCATTTTGTTTCAGAAAGACAATAGAAAACCCCGATTTTTCTCCTAAGAGCGTTATTGCTCAATTACCATGAATGGAAAACGTATTGATTTTTTATGTTGTATATATTGAGGGTGGTTTATTGTCTTTGTGCTGCTAAACCCAGATAGGCACACCTTCTCATGTACGGATTGATAAATCTGAATTTCTGCCACATTTGTTTGTCACTAACATCAGTTGTGCCTCAAAAAGGTTACATCAGCAATTTGGGTGATGGCGTTTAGTTTCTGATTATCAAAAACTTTTGTGGGTTCTATACTTTATGTCCCCTTTATTTGCTGCTATTAAAGAATATAATATGCGATTGACATCTCTGCCATTGGCCAACATCAGTATGCTGGTTATATTCAGCGTATAGGCCGATTGTGCCTTGTACTGCTGAACCTTGTGCAATGTTTCCAGTTATTATGAACATAGCTTTGTTTTCATGATATATAGAAAAGGGAAGTCTTAATATCCTAAAAAAAAAATTGTTTTTGGCTATAAGCTGGTAAACATATTTTACAAATCGCAACTTTTTGGCGAACCATTCTAGAAGAAATTACCTTGCAAAACCTATATAAAATGCAGCAGAATGATGAAAACGGCGGCCAACATTGCGCGCTTCGCCCCTCCATTTTTTGCCATTTACTATGCTTTTGCATTTCTATTTGAAGAAAATTTGAGCCAGATTTGCATCCGCAACCACAAAAAATGTTGGCCAAAATGCTTGCTTTTGCACTGCAATTAGCACCAAAACGCATTGCAATTAGCACCAAAACGCAGTGCATTTAGCACCAAAACGCAGTGCATTTAGCATCAAAACGCAGTGCATTTTGCATCAAAACGCAAGGCGTTTAGCACCAAAATGCAAGGTGAAACGCACCAAAACGCAGAAAAAAGGCATAAAAAGCGGCTTGCGAGGGGTTATTTATAGGCAAATTGCCCCTTATAGATGAAAAGCGGCTTGGTGGCTTTTGGCTGACCACTAAGCTGGGCTTTGCGCCCCCATTTTATGCTAAAAAGGCCGTTTTTTGTGCCTTATTTCTTGTAAATGTCGGTAAATCAGGCTGTTATAAACTTGAAAAATACGCGCGAAATTACGCCCCGCGGCTAGAGATTTTGCGGCGAGGGCACTCACAATGTTAAAATCTGGTACAAATGTTTTACATTATTGCGGTTGTTGCTTCGCGCCATTGTATGGTATAGGCGTTAAACCCTGATGGGGTGTTGGGAGCTTTGCCGATTGGGGTTAACAAAGGTTTTGGCATGACTTAACGGCTCAGCGGAAGATTAGTGGGGACTACGCATAAATCTTTGAAAGTCTAAAC
>CALIZL010000080.1 GCA_938028745.1 uncultured Prevotella sp. | reverse complement strand
TTGGTGCTAAATGCAGTGCGTTTTGATGCTAAACGCAAGGTAAAATGGTGCTAAATGCAGTGCAAAATGCTAAGAAATGCAAGGTGAAAAGCATAATAATTCACCGCAATTGGTATAAACATACCTATTAGAACCATTAAAAACATGGCCGAAAAGGGCAAAATACCCGTTAAAATGTGGTATTTTAGGGGCTAAATGCAGGTTTTTGGGGGTGAAAAAACAACGAGCTTGGCACCAAATAGAAAGGCAAAATGGTGCAAAATGCAGCTCCTTTTCTTAAAAACGAACATATTAAAAGGAGTGAAAGGCTAGAAAATGTGGTAATTTACCTACTTTATGGCCTATATTTTCGCTAGAACAGAGCGAGATTTAGAGGCGTTTTGTAAAATAAAAGACAACGATTTAAGTTTTGAGTGGATGAGCTTTTGAATTTTTGAGTTGGGGTGTTTTTTAGTGAATGAGTTTCTGGGTGGATGAGTTTTTGAGCTGGGGAGTTTGTAAATTTGTGAATTTGTGAGTTAATTCTTCGGGAGTTGTTAGACTTTCGTGAGTTTATAAGCCAGTGAGTTGACTTGTCCTGGATTCCTCTCAATTTATAGAAATATTAATCAAGGAGTTAAGGAGTTAAGGAGTTAGGGAGTTAAGGAGTTAAGCCAAATGCCTAGGTGGCGTTAGCCATTTTTTCACCTTTTCACCCTTTCACCTTTAAAAGGTGTTAGCCATTTTTTCAACTTTTCACCTTTTCACCTTTTCCCCTTTTCCCCCTTTCCCTTTTCCCCTTTATCTGCTTTCGCAAATAAAGTATTGATATTTATCAATATAGTATACGCTTGTTAAGCAATTAAGTTCTATCTTTGCATCGTCAGTAGAACCTACACTTAAACGTTTATTAATTGCAGAAATGAAAAGAATAAAGCTTTGGCTAGTGGCTTTTGTGCTGCTCCCCACCATGTGTTTCGCCCAGAAATGGGAAAACTTGGCACAAACTCCGCAGATGGGATGGAGTTCGTGGAACAAGTTCCAAGGCAACATTAACGAAGACATTATCAAGGGAATTGCCGATGCCATGGTGTCTAGTGGACTGCGCGATGCCGGCTATACCTATATTAATATAGACGATTGTTGGCATGGACAGCGCGATGCCGACGGCTTTATACAACCCGATTCCAAGCATTTTCCTAGTGGGATGAAGGCTTTGGCCGATTATGTACACGCTCGCGGACTGAAACTTGGCATTTATAGTGATGCCGGAACGGAAACTTGTGCAGGGCGTCCAGGGTCGTTAGGGCACGAATATCAAGATGCTTTGCAATATGCCCGTTGGGAGGTAGACTATTTGAAATACGATTGGTGCAACACAACTAACGTCAATCCTCGCGGTGCTTACCAGCTAATAAGCGATGCCCTTTGTGCTGCAGGCCGTCCCATTTTCCTCTCGATGTGCGAGTGGGGCGACAACCAGCCTTGGCGTTGGGCAAGAGATATTGGCCATTCGTGGCGCATTGGGCCAGACATTTGGTGTTCGTTCGACTCTACGCGCATGTTTCCCACCTACGTGCAATATAGCGTTTTAGACTGTATCAACAAGAACGACAGCCTTCGCCGCTATGCTGGCCCTGGTCATTGGAACGACCCCGACATGCTTGAAGTGGGCAATGGGCTGTCCGTTAACCAAGACCGCGCCCACTTCACGATGTGGTGCATGATGGCTAGTCCGCTTATCCTAGGCAACGATGTGCGCAACATGAGTGCCGAAACAAAGTTGATACTCACCAATCGCGACCTTATTGCCATTAATCAAGATAGGCTTGGCGTGCAAGGTTTGCGCTTTCTTAGTCGCGATGGACTGGATTATTGGTTTAAACCGCTGGCAAACGGCGATTGGGCAATGACCATTTTCAACCCTACCCGCAAGCCCATTGCCTGCAATCTTAATTGGCAAGACTTTAACTTAACCGACGATGAGGTGAGCAAACGCAGCACCGAGTTCGACAAGTATATATATAAGGTGAAGAATTTGTGGACTGGACGCATGGAAGGAAAGACTTCTACCAAGCAGAAAGTAGACCGCAAGCTGGTTGTTCCTGCACAAGATGTGGTTGTTTATCGGCTTGTAAGGTAGCGAGGAGTTATCTTCGAGAAGTTAAGGAGTTAAGGAGTTAAGGAGTTAAGCCAAGTGCATAGGTGGCGTTAGTCATTTTTTCACTCTTTCACCTTTTTACCTTTTCGACCTTTCACTTCCCCTATCTCTCATATTACAATAACATATAACAATGAAACGAATAACGCTCATTTTCGGCCTTCTTTTGTTGGCGAGCCTTGCTGTTGTGGCGCAAGTACGCGGCAACGAGATTGTTGTGCAGGTGCAACCCAACCACGCCGATTGGAACTATCGGCTGGGCGAAGAGGCCATTTTCAACGTGGCAGTACTGAAAAACGGCTGTCCATTGCCGCAAGCAAAGGTGGACATCGAGGCCGGTCCCGTGATGTATGCCGATGTTAAACGCAGCGGCGTGGTGCTAAAAGACGGCACAACCACGTGGAAAGGTACGATGAAAACGGCTGGTTTCTATCGCCTTAAAGTGTGGGCGCACGTGGGCGAGAAAACTTACGAAGGCCTTTGCACCGTGGGTTACGCCCCCGAAACGCTGCAACCCACCGACAATTGCCCTGCCGACTTCGACCAGTTTTGGGCCGATGCCTATGAGAAAGCAAGTTATTACCCGCTCGATGCACATCGCCGACTGCTACCCGAACGCTGTACCGAGCGCGTGCAGGTTTACGAAGTGAGCTTTAACGGACTTAATCCCGGCAACCGAATTTACGGCATTCTCTGCATACCCACTGCCTACGAAGACAAGCGACCTGCGCTACTTCGTGTTCCAGGAGCGGGCGTCAGGCCCTACCAAGGCGACGTAGAAGAGGCCAATATCGGGGCGATTACCCTCGAAATAGGTGTGCATGGCATACCCGTAACGATGCCCCAGCAGGTGTACGACGACCTGCTGCACGGCGCATTGAACGGATATTGGGAGGCAAATCTCGACAATCGCGACCAAATGGCCTACAAACGCATCTTCATTGGCGCGCTAAGGGCGGTGGATTACCTTACCCAACTGCCCGAATGGAACGGTAGAGAACTTGGCGTAACAGGTGCTAGCCAAGGCGGAATGCTGTCGTTGGTGTGCGGCGCACTGCATCCTGCCGTTACGTTTGTGGGCGTGGTGCATCCCGCTATGTGCGACCTCACCGCCTCTCTTCACGGCAAGGCCTGTGGTTGGCCACATTATTTCTACGGTCAAAAGCAGCCCGATGCTAAGAAAGTGGCCACAAGCGGCTATTATGATGGCGTGAATTTCGCCCGCCGACTGACCATTCCCTGCTGGTTTTCGTTTGGATATAACGACGAGGTTGTGCCGCCTAACAGCGCATACGCTGCGTATAACGTTACTCAGGGACTACGAACTCTGAAACTATATCCCGCCACGGGCCACTTCTGGTTTCAAGAACAATGGGAAGAATGGCGAGAGTGGCTGCGCAAACAGCTAAAAGTGAAAAGGTGAAAGGGTGAAAAGGTGAAAAAATGGCTGACGCCCTTAAAGGTGAAAGAGTGAAAGAGTGAAAGAGTGAAAAGGTGAAAAAATGGCTAACGCCACCAATGCTATTGGCTTAACTCCATAACTCCTTTAACTCCTAATGGTAAAAGGTGAAAAGATGGCTGCGCCTTTAAAGGTGTCTAGCGGTTTCTAGATTTCTAGTTCAATCTAGCTTTCGGACAAGTCTGACTGGTCTGACTAGTCTGAGTAGTCTGACTGGCCTAACTTACCCTATTAGCTTGACGCCACCTATACATTCGGCTTAACTCCTTAACTTCTAAAAGTAAGAGGGTGAAAAATGGCTGCGACTACCAACTCGTTAATTAAATAATATAACGCAATGAATATAATACGATACTACACGCTGGCACTACTTCTGGTTTGTGCCACAGCCGTTAAGGCACAATCGTTTGTTACGGTAAAGGACGGAAAACTTTATCGCGACGGCAAACCCTATACTTTTATCGGGGCAAACTATTGGTATGGCGCCATTCTTGGCTCGAAAGGAAAGGGCGGAGACCGAAAAAGACTGAACCGCGAACTGGACGAATTGAAACGTTTGGGCATAACCAACCTGCGCATTCTCGTGGGTAGCGATGGCGAAGAAGGCATTAAATGGAAGGTGTCGCCCGTGCTACAACCATCACCCAGCGTGTATAACGATGCCATATTAGATGGACTAGACTATCTGATGCTGCAACTTCAACGTCGCGGAATGGTGGCCGTGCTCTATCTAAATAACTCTTGGGAGTGGAGTGGAGGTTATGGTTTCTACCTCGAACACGCAGGAGCGGGCAAGGCATTGCAGCCTAACGAGGTGGGTTATTCGGCCTACATCAAGTACGCTTCGCAGTTCTCCACCAACAAACAGGCGCAACAGCTCTTCTTCAATCACCTCTGTTTCATTCTTAAACGCACCAACCGCTACACCAAGAAACGCTATGCAGACGACCCCGCCATCATGTCGTGGCAGATTGGTAACGAGCCGCGCGCCTTCGACAAGGCCGTGTTGCCGCAGTTCGAGGCATGGCTGGCCAAGGCTGCGGCCATGATGAAGAGCATCGACAAGCGACATTTGGTGAGCGTTGGTTCGGAAGGTGCGTTCGGTTGCGAGGCCGATTACGACTCGTGGCAACGCATCTGCGCCGACCCAAACGTTGACTATTGCAACATACATATTTGGCCTTACAATTGGAGTTGGGCCAAAAAAGACTCGCTATCGCAAAACCTGCAACGCGCCAAAGACAACACCAAGGAGTATATAGACCGCCATTTGGCCATCTGTGCCAAGATAAACAAACCCCTAGTGATGGAAGAATTTGGCTATCCGCGCGATGGTTTCGCCTTCTCAAAGCAGTCGCCCACCACTGCCCGCGATGCCTATTACGCCTATGTTTTCTCGCTTTTGGCAGCCGATGCAGCCAAAGGCGGCTACTTTGCAGGCTGCAACTTCTGGGGTTGGGGCGGACAAGCGCAACCCAAACACGAGCAATGGGAACCTGGCGACGACTATACGGGCGACCCAGCACAAGAGGCACAGGGGCTTAACTCGGTGTTCTCGTCAGACACATCAACCATAAACGTAATTAAGGCAGGCATCGCCAAGCTGCCCAAACATTGATAAGCAATGAAACGAATATTATCCTTAGCCCTCGCGGCACTAACACTTCAAACGATGTCGGCAAAAAAAGAACAGCCACTTTATAAAAATCCTAAGGCCAGTGTGGCGCAACGCGTAGACGATCTTTTGGCTCGTATGACCCTCGAAGAGAAGGTTGGGCAGATGAACCAGCTTGTGGGCATTGAGCATTTTAAACAAAATTCGGCCGCCATGACCGCCGAAGAGCTGGCCACCAACACCGCCAACGCCTTCTATCCGGGCGTTACGGTGCACGACATGGAAGCGTGGACACGCCGCGGACTGGTGTCGTCGTTCCTCCATGTGCTCACGCTCGAAGAGGCCAACTACTTGCAAAAGCTCAACATGCAGAGCCGTTTGCAGATACCTTTACTCATTGGTATCGATGCCATTCACGGCAACGCCAAGTGCAAGGGCAACACCGTTTACCCCACAAACATAGGCTTGGCCTCATCGTTTGATGTGGATTTGGCCTACAAAATAGCCCGACAAACGGCCGAAGAGATGCGTGCCATGAACATGCACTGGAACTTTAACCCCAACGTTGAGGTGGCTCGCGATGGGCGTTGGGGCCGTTGTGGCGAGACCTTTGGCGAAGATCCCTATCTGGTTACGCTCATGGGCGTGGCCACCAACAAGGGTTATCAGCGCAATTTGGATAATGCGCAAGACGTGTTGGGCTGCGTAAAGCACTTTGTGGGCGGCTCTTATGCCATCAATGGAACAAACGGCGCACCCTGCGACGTATCCGAACGCACCCTGCGCGAAGTGTTTTTCCCACCCTTCAAGGCCGCCATTCAGCAAGGCGGAGATTGGAACGTGATGATGTCGCACAACGAATTGAACGGCATTCCCTGTCACACCAACAGCTGGTTGATGAACGACGTGTTGCGAAAAGAATGGGGATTCAAGGGATTTGTTGTGAGCGACTGGATGGATATTGAGCATTGCGTTGACCAACATCGCACTGCCGCCAACAACAAAGAGGCCTTTTACCAAAGCATCATGGCAGGAATGGACATGCACATGCACGGGCCTGAATGGCAAACGGCCGTGGTTGAGCTGGTGCGCGAGGGCAGAATACCCGAAAGCAGGATAGACGAAAGCGTGCGTCGAATACTGACCGTGAAGTTCAGAATGGGACTTTTCGAGCATCCTTACAGCGATGTGAAGACGCGCGACCGCGTTATCAACGACCCCGAACACAAGCGCACGGCCCTTGAAGCAGCGCGCAACAGCATCGTTTTGCTGAAAAACGCCAACAACCTATTGCCCCTTGATGCGCAAAAGCATAAAAAGGTGTTGGTGACGGGCATCAATGCCAACGACCAAAACATTATGGGCGATTGGAGCGAGCCGCAACCCGAAGAGCAAGTGTGGACTGTTTTGCGTGGATTAAGAAGTGTTTCGCCCACCACCGACTTTCGTTTCGTAGACCAAGGATGGGACCCGCGCAACATGTCGCAAGCCCAAATGGATGCCGCTGTTGAGGCTGCCAAGGAGTGCGATCTTAACATTGTGTGTTGTGGAGAGTATATGATGCGGTTCCGTTGGAACGAACGCACGTCGGGCGAAGATACCGATCGCGATAACTTAGACCTCGTTGGACTGCAAGAACAGCTGATACGCCGACTGAACGAAACGGGCAAACCCACGGTCGTTATCATCATCAGTGGCCGTCCGCTCAGCGTTCGTTATGCGGCCGAACACGTGCCTGCCATCGTCAATGCGTGGGAACCAGGGCAGTATGGCGGACAAGCCATTGCCGAAATACTATACGGCAAGGTGAACCCATCGGCCAAATTGGCCATGACCATGCCGCGACATGTGGGGCAAATTTCCACGTGGTACAACCATAAACGCTCGGCATTCTTCCATCCTGCCGTGTGTACCGACAACACGCCGCTATATCCCTTCGGGCATGGTTTAAGTTATACCACATTCCGTTACACCAACTTACAGCTTAGTCGGTCTAGCATTCCCAACGACAGCAAGACGCCCGTAACGGCTAGCGTAACGATTGAAAACACGGGCAAACGCGATGGCGTTGAGATTTGTCAGCTGTATATCAACGACGTTGTGGCCTCTGTGGCCCGACCCGTGAAAGAGCTGAAAGACTTCCGTCGGGTGGCGTTGAAAGCGGGAGAAAAGAGAACCATCGAGTTCACCATCACGCCCGATAAGTTGGCTTTCTACGACATCAACCTCAAACCCATTGTAGAACCAGGCACGTTTGAAGTGCTGGTGGGCGGAAGTAGCCGCGACGAAGACCTGCAAAAAGCAACTTTCAATGTTCAATGATATGAAACAAATAATCCTAGCAATGGCAATAGCAATGCTCGCCTTGGGCGCAAACGCAAAGCAAAAGGTGCAGAAAACGCCTGCACAACAACTCATCGAACGCCTGAAAACGCTGCAAAAACGTGGCGTAATGTTCGGTCATCAAGATGCCCTTTTCTACGGAACGACGTGGAAATGGGAGTTTGGGCGCAGCGATGTTAATGATGTTTGCGGCGATTATCCCGCCGTTCTTGGTTGCGAATTGGGCGGACTGGAACTGGGAAACGACAAAAATCTGGATGGCGTTCCCTTTGATAAGATGCGCCAACAGATTATTGCCCACCATCAAAAGGGCGGCATCGTAACCATCAGTTGGCACACTTACAATCCCGTTACGGGTAAAGATGCTTGGAATACCGAGGGCGATGCCGTTACGGCCGTGCTCCCTGGCGGTAAAGAAGAGGCCAAAATGCAACTTTGGCACACGCGTTTGGCCCAATTCTTGGGTTCGCTTAAAGACGATAAAGGCCATGCCGTACCCGTTATTTTCCGTCCGTGGCACGAGATGAGCGGTGCTTGGTTTTGGTGGGGAAGCAAGCAATGCACGCCCGAACAGTACAAGGCACTGTTCCGTCTTACGTTCGATGCCATGATGCAAGCAGGCTTGCGCAACCTTGTTTGGAGCTATTCGCCCAACGCACAGGCCAGCGACACGCCCGAACATTACTTTCTCTTTTACCCCGGAGATAGCTATGTGGATGTGCTTGGCGTGGATTTATATCAGTATAACGGCAGTGCGGTCTTCATTGAGCAATGCCAAAACGAGATGCGCATCATGTCCGAGTACGCCAAAAGCCACAACAAGCTGTATGCTTTAACCGAGGCAGGCTACCGAAACACGCCCGATGCCCAATGGTATAGCTCTACCTTGGTGCCTGCCATCAAGGGATTTGCCCCCAGTTACGTGCTGCTTTGGCGCAACGCATGGGATAAAGCCGAAGAAAACTTCGGTCCAGCACCCGAGAAAACCTGCGCCAACGATTTCAGGAAGATACACAAGGGGGGCGCGTTCCTTTTTCGTAGCCAGTTGCAATGCGCACCAACAAAAGGCTGTTGGATGGTATCAAAGAAAGGTAAAAGTAAGAAAGGATAGTTATTTTGAAACTCGCTTGCCAACAAACTGCTAGCAACGTATCAGTGCAATGCCGTGTTTAGTGATGCTACAAGTACCTTGTAGTCGCAGTACAAGTTTCTTGTAGCGATAGTACAAAGCACCTTGTAGCGGCAGTACAAGCACCTTGTAGTGATAGTACAAGCATCTTGTAGTGACAGTACAAGCGTCTTGTAGCGACAGTACAGAGCATTTACATCGTTGCCCTGCGTGCGTTGCTTAAAGAGTTGTTAGTTACAGAATAAAAGAAATAAGTGAGGTATTGAACCTTTTCAAACAGCTAATATAAGAAGATATGTCAACATTCAATTCAAAACTCAATGCACTTCGCCAACGCCACGAGGCATTGCTCACCACCCCTAACCAAATGTTAGAACATGGCAACGGCATTTACGAACGCTATGCGAACCCTATACTCACTGCCGAACACACGCCTTTGGAGTGGCGTTACGACATGGACGAACGCACCACCCCCCACTTGATGCAACGCATCATGATGAATGCCACGCTCAATGCAGGCGCAATGAAATGGGGCGACAAGTATCTGTTGGTGGTTCGTGTTGAAGGAGCCGACCGCAAAAGCTTTTTCGCCGTGGCCGAAAGCCCTAATGGCGTAGATAATTTCCGCTTTTGGGACGAGCCGATAACCATGCCCGAAACCGATAATCCCGCAACAAACATCTACGACATGCGACTTACCCAGCACGAGGATGGCTACATCTACGGCATTTTTTGTGCCGAACGCCACGACGACAGCAAGCCTGCCGACCTCTCGGCAGCCACGGCCACGGCCGGAATAGCACGCACACGCGACCTGAAAACGTGGGAACGGCTGCCCGACCTTAAAGCGCGGAGTCAGCAACGCAATGTTGTTTTGCACCCCGAGTTCGTAGATGGCAAGTACGCTTTCTACACCCGTCCGCAAGATGGCTTTATCGACACAGGTTCGGGAGGTGGCATTGGCTGGGCATTGGTAGACGATATAACCCACGCCGAGGTGCACGAAGAAACCATTATCAACCCTCGCCACTACCATACCATCATGGAAATGAAGAACGGCGAAGGCCCGCACCCCATCAAAACGGCACAAGGCTGGTTGCATTTGGCACATGGCGTGAGGGGTTGCGCCAGCGGATTGCGCTACGTTCTTTATATGTATATGACCGCACTTGACGACCCCACGCGGATGATTGCTCAGCCTGGCGGCTACCTTTTGGTGCCACAAGGCGGCGAATATGTGGGCGACGTGATGAATGTGACGTTCTCTAACGGGTGGATTGCCGACGAAGATGGGCGCGTGTTTATCTATTACGCCTCGTCGGACACACGCATGCACGTGGCCACGTCGACCATTGAGCGGCTGGTAGACTATTGCCTACACACGCCTCAAGACGGACTAACCACCGCCGCCAGTGTTGAAACCATTAAGAAACTGATTGCCAAAAACCGCGCATTATGAAGATTGGGCTTAGCGAAAAGATAGGTTACGGACTGGGCGACATGTCTTCGTCGATGTTTTGGAAACTCTTCGGAGCCTATCTCATGATATTTTACACAGACGTGTTTGGCATTTCGGCCGCCATTGTTGGCACCATGTTCGCCATCACTCGCGTATGGGACTCGTTCTTCGACCCCATCGTCGGAGCCGTAGCCGACCGCACCTCGTCGCGCTGGGGGCGCTTTCGCCCGTACTTGCTCTATCTGGCCGTGCCCTTCGGAGCTATCGGCGTGCTAACATTCCTCACCCCACCGATGCACGAGACGGGGAAAATCGTCT
Source organism: uncultured Prevotella sp. (assembly GCA_938028745.1). Lineage (GTDB taxonomy): Bacteria > Bacteroidota > Bacteroidia > Bacteroidales > Bacteroidaceae > Prevotella. The sequence goes on along the minus strand of CALIZL010000080.1, from coordinate 66,520 downwards.
ACGCCTTTATTACTTACGGACTGATGATGATGGTTTATTCGGCCATCAATGTGCCCTACGCCTCGTTGTTGGGCGTGATGAGTCCCGACCCAGCGCACCGCAACACGCTGGCCACTTACCGCATGACCTTCGCCTATCTTGGCTCGTTCGTAGCCTTGTTGCTCTTTATGCCGCTGGTAAACGCTTTCGGCGGCGGCGATGCTAACGGCCCCATGCGTGGTTGGCTCACCGCTCCGCAGTTTGGTTGGCTCATGGCCGTGGTAGTTATTGCCGTGGTGTGCGTGGTGCTTTTCCTTGGCTGTTTCGCCCTAACCAAAGAGCGTGTGCAACCTGTGAAACAAGAAAAGAACTCGCTTAAAACCGACTTGGCCGACCTACTGCACAATCGTCCGTGGTGGATTTTGCTGGGTGCGGGTGTGGCATCGCTTGTGTTCAACTCCATTCGCGACGGCGCAACGGTGTACTATTTTAAATATTACGTAGACGAAACCGCCGTGGGCAACATCTCCTTCCTTGGTCTGCCCTTCGTGCTTAGCGGTCTTTATCTTGCCGTTGGGCAAGCCGCCAATATCGTAGGCGTTATACTTGCCGCCCCAATAAGCAACCGCATTGGCAAGCGGCGCACCTTTATGGCGGCTATGGCCGTGGCAACAGTGCTTAGCGTTGGTTTCTTTTGGCTCGACAAAGGTCAGCTCGCGCTCATCTTTATCTTGCAAGCACTTATCAGTGTTTGTGCTGGCAGCATCTTCCCTTTGCTGTGGAGCATGTACGCCGACTGTGCCGATTACAGCGAATTGAAGACAGGCAACCGCGCAACAGGCCTTATCTTCTCGTCGTCTTCAATGAGTCAGAAGTTCGGTTGGGCCTTCGGCACGGCTGTAACAGGCTGGATGCTCGCCCAATTTGGTTTCCAAGCCAATGCCGTTCAGTCGGCCGAAACCATCCAAGGCATCAAGATGTTCCTCTCGATATTGCCCGCCGCAGGGGCTTTCCTCTCGTTGGCGTTCATTTATTTCTATCCGCTTTCTGAAACAAAGATGAAGGAAATAACCGCCGAACTACAAGAAAAAAGGAAATGATTATGGAGAAGTTGAAGAACGAATTGCAGGCTGAACTCACCCAAAACATCTTGCCATTTTGGCTCAATAAGATGGTAGACCATCGCCGTGGCGGTTTTTTGGGACGCATAGATGGGCACGGCAACCCCGTACCCGATGCCGAAAAGGGGGCGGTGCTCAATGCGCGCATACTGTGGGCCTTTGCTGCGGCCTATCGTGTTTTGGGCAACCCCGAATATTTGGAGGCTGCAACCAGGGCCAAAAATTATTTCGTGGCCCACTTTATCGACCCGCAAGAGGGTGGCGTTTTTTGGAGTTTGGATGCCCAAGGGCGTCCGCTCGACACCAAAAAGCAAACCTACGCCATTGGGTTTGCCATTTACGGATTGAGCGAATACGCACGAGCCACGGGCGACGAAGTGGCCTTACAGCAAGCAAAAGACCTTTGCTACTACATCGAACGCTACACCTTCGACAGCCTGAACAATGGTTATGTTGAGGCACTAACGCGCAACTGGCAGCCCATTGCCGACATGCGACTGAGCGATAAGGACGAGAACGGGTCGCGAACGATGAACACGCACCTGCACATTCTCGAACCATACACCAATCTTTACCGCGTGTGGCGCACGCCCCAGTTGGCCGAACGCATCGCCAACCTTATCGACATCTTCCTCACGCGCTTGCTTAATCCGCAGACAAACCACCTCGATCTCTTCTTCGACGACCGTTGGCAGGGCCGTCGCAACATACAAAGCTTTGGTCACGACATCGAGGCTGTGTGGCTGTTACACGAGGCTGCATTGGAGTTGAACGACCCCAACGTGCTACAAAGGGTTGAGCATGCCATCAAAGCCATTGCCAAAGCGGCCGACGAGGGTTTGCAAGCGGATGGCTCGATGGTGTACGAACGATGGACAGACACGGGCAAAGTGGACACCCAACGCCAATGGTGGGTGATGTGCGAGTGCGTTATTGGTCACATAGACCTTTACCAACGCTTCGGCGACACCGCAGCTCTCGACATCGCGCGCCGCTGTTGGCAATACACGCGCAAGCATATCGTAGACCGCGAACAAGGCGAATGGTTCTGGGGATGTGACGAAAACGCACGCCCAAACCTTCTAGACGATAAGGCCGGCTTTTGGAAATGCCCCTATCATAATGCAAGGATGTGTTTGGAAGTGGTGGAAAGAAAAGCCTCACCCCCAGCCCATACGGCCTCACCCCCAACCTATACCGGCCTCACCCCCAACCCCTCTCCAAGGGGAGAGGGGAGTGAATAGCCTTGTTTCAACATTGCAAGCAAAGAATAATATCCTAAAATAGCATTAATAACAACCAAAACAGCCAAGCCGTCTACTCCCCCTCTCCCCTTGGAGAGGGGCTGGGGTGAGGCCGATTAACCCCAAGCAGCCAAGCCATCCCCATTTCCAAGAAAAGAGACTTTGACGGTGAGGCCGATTAACCAAAGCAGCCAAGCTATCTACTCCCCTCTCCCCTTGGAGAGGGGTTGGGGGTGAGGCTTATATATTATATGGACACTTACGTACTACACGAAATAACCCCATTGATGGAGACCGATGCCCTCTACATCGCAGACAGGCATAAGAAAGAGTTCTCCTATCCCGTGCATAACCACGACGTTTTCGAGCTGAACTTCGTTGAAAACGCCGCGGGGGTGAAACGAACCGTGGGCGACAACAGCGAAGTGATTGGCGATTTCGACCTCGTGCTCATCACCAGTCCCACGCTAGAACACGTTTGGGAGCAGCACGAATGCAAGAGCGAAGATATCCGCGAGATTACCATTCAGTTTAATTTCGGGGCGGGAATGACCGAAACCGACCAGTTTTTCGGCAAGACACCCTCCGAAAGCATACGCCGAATGATGAAAGAGGCACAAAAGGGATTGGCGTTTCCGATGGTAACCATCATGAAGGTGTACGACAAACTAGACGAGATGAGCCGCATAACCGACCGCTTTCGGGCCTTAATGCAGTTTCTCGACATACTGCACACGCTGTCGCTTAGCACAGGTGCACGCACATTAGCCACCACCAGCTACGCCAAAGTGAACATCGAAGACGACAGTAGGCGGGTACTTCGCGTAAAGAAATACATCTCGGATAACTACATGTACGAACTTCGACTTAAAACTCTGGCCGACCTTGCCAATATGAGCGAAAGCGCATTCTGCCGCTTTTTCAAGCTACACACAGGCCGCAGGCTTAGCGATTACATCATCGACATACGCATGGGATATGCCACGCGCATGCTGATAGACACCACCGAGACCATCGCCGAAATAAGCTTTAAGTGCGGATATAACAACATGAGCAACTTTAACCGTATCTTCAAGCGAAAGAAAGGCTGCTCGCCAACAGAGTTTAGAAACAATTATCATAAGATTAAGGTGATTGTGTGAGGGGGTAACAACGCCTTGTGAAGTTGGTTTTCTCATGCAAGAAGATCTGGAATAACAGACAACCCCATAGTAAACAGGGGGATTTGGAGGTAAAGAAAAGCAAGACTTATAGCCTAGGTAAACGCTATAAGTACTTGTGTTGCATGAATAATCTCTTGTTGCTGGCCGCTAAACTCCAAATCGGCTCGGTTTCTCTATCTCATATTAGAATGTTCCGTCAGTGCCGTTAGTCCGCTAAACTCCAAATCGGATCGATTTCCCTATCTCATATCGGAATGTTTCGTCATTGCCGTTAGTCCGCTAAACTCCAAATCGGCTCGGCTTTTCTATCCGCAATGCCCATCAATAGGCGTTGCGGATTTCGTTTTCGAAAAGTAAGCTCCCCTTTCAAACTATCCTTCATCCCAAAAGCTCTTCCGTGCAAGTGCTCTTTTACTGGCACAAGGATTAAATTCAACACAGGCACGCAATGGCACGGAACAACAATCATAAGATTGTAAAACATTTGTACCAAAATTTAACATTATGAGTGCCTTCGCCGTAAAATATCCGAGCATCAGTTGGATTTTCGCGCGTATTTTTAAAGTTTGTAACCACCTGACTTATTGATAATTACGAGAAATTAGGCGCAAAAACATGCTTTTTGGTACGTATTAGGATTGCAAAACAACATGAAGTGTTCAACCAAACGCCGCCACGCAGTTTTTCATTCCACATAATCAAAATGCCTATAAATAACGCATAAAATGGTGCTTTTTATGGGTTTTGGCTACATTTTGCTACATTCTAGCTTGTATTTTGGTACATATTGCATTGCATTTTGGTGCAAAATACACTGCGTTTTGGTGCATATTGCATTGCGTTTTGGTGCAAAATGCACTGCGTTTTGGTGCATATTGCGATGCGTTTTGCTGCAAAATGCGTTGCAACAACCAGCAATTAGGCACCATTTTCTTGTCGTTTCGGATGCAAATTTGGGGGAATTTTTCTTCAAAGAGAAATGCAAAAACATAGTAAATGGCCAAAAACGGAGGGGATAAGCACGCAAAAAACACTGAAATTTCATCGTTTGGGTGCATTTTATATGGCTTTTGGCGGTTATTTTCTTCTAGAATGGTTCGGCCGAAGAATGCGATTTGTAAAACACATTTACCGTTTTAACAAATCGTTAACACACGATTTCGGAGATAAAGCCAACGGCTATGCGCCAGGATAAGCGACAAGGCTAAACGTGATAGGCGCAATGATGAAAACAAGTTTAAGTCCTTACAAGGTAAGGACATAGGGCAACGAGGCGCGCAGGACGTTCACACTTCATCCAGTTGTGCCTTTAACCCAATCGACCGCACGCCATATCGCGCTAGTGAAGAACAGAGAGGGAATTACTTTGGGGGAGGGGTAAAACCTATTTTTCTATCTGTCGGCCACCTGAACTCCCCATTTGCTGTTTCAAATCTTTTAGCGAACAGCAATAATAATCTTTATTAATTTTCCTTACTGGCGCGTACACCCTACCCCATTTTTTGCTACTTTTGTATTGTTGGCCGATGCCATTACGCGGCAAAGGTCCTGATAATGCAAAACCAATAGGATATGGAAACGAACATGAAAGAGATGTTGGCACAACTTGCCACCATCACACAAAAGACTGAAATAGAAAGCGTGCTGCAACAAACCACAGCCCAACTGCTACACCATTATAAGATACGTGCACGCGAGGTGGAACTCTATCCCATCGAACTAGAAAGTTATTTCTATCGCGCAGGCGTGTTCGAAGACCCCTACGTGCACACCAACGAGCTGCAAATGAACCACTTTGGCGAACTATATGTGCACCGCCGAGGCAAGGAGGCCACCTCACCGTATAAGATGGACAATCGCGTTTGCATGGGCATTTCGCTCTCTGTAAGCACTGGCTATTATTATTCGGCCCTTATTCGCAGCGCGGTGTTTGCCGATGGCACCATGGTTTTCGGGCCAAACAATGTGCTGATGCACTTCATGCGCAGTGTAAACGCATCGGCAAATCTCCTCGATGCCCACTTCTTCGACACGCATCACGCAGGCACGTTCGCGCTTGCGCCCCTCTTCCATTTTGTTGAAGGCCAACAAGTGCTGTTTGAAGTTGATGCCGCTACCGACCCGCGCGATAAGTCGTACCTGATGCATGGCGCGAGAATAGGGCTTGGCGACACCGCGCCCTACTTCCAACAACTGCCCCTTAGGGCCGCCATCGGCAAGCTGTCTAAACCCTTCGAGTTTAAGGAGAAAACCCAACTGATGGACAACTACCTGGCAGAACACAAACTTACTGGCGACAAGGCCAAAGAAATGGCCAAAGAAATGCGCCAATAGTGTGCATCAGCAGTCTGACGGACAATCGGGATTTAACATGGCAGTTAGCATGCAAAAGCAGCCGTGTTAATTCGTTGCGCTCACACAAATCGCTTTTGCAGCCATCGCCTTACAGGCATATCGTAAAATTTAAGGCATACCCAAGCCAGGGCGATGCTGCCTAACACAAGGGCTAGAGCCTGCGGAATGGTTTGCGAAAAGGTTAGGTTATTGTTCTTTACCCACGCATAATAGGTGTAGATAAACGGGTAATGAACGATGTAAAGGGGATAAGAAATGTTGCCAAGGAAGTTGCATATGCGCGTAGAAAGCGCATCGGTGGTTTGTCCCGATGCGCCCAAACAAACCACGAGCGGGAAAACCAACAGCACACAAAGGGCTTCGTAGATGCCGTTTGCCCAGATATGGTCTGCTCCGCCAATGCGCGGAGCGGCCGTAACAGCAACGATGGCCAAGGCGCACCACCAAAAAGCACCGCGCACTTGCCATCTACGAAACACGCGCGAAAGCAGCAATCCCGCAGGGAAGGCAAACATAACGCGGAGCAATCCGCCCCAAAAACCATAGTTGTCGAAGGTCCATCCTGCGCCTAGATAGCCGTACTCGTTGGTTATGGCGTAGCCAAACAGCGCGCCACCTGTGGCGAATACCAGCATGGCGAGCCAACGCGTAGACAACTTGCGAATGGCTACCACATAGAGTAGGTTGGCTATATACTCGAAAAACAATGACCACGTAGGGCCGTTAAGTGGAAAAACCTCGCCAAAACCACGTACCTCTACACCTCCCCAAGCTGGCACTAGAAGCATGTTTAGCAGCATGGCGAAGGCTAGAAGTACGATAGAAACCTCTGATACTCTCCAATATTCGCACCCCTGGGCGTAGAACATCAGTGCACCGAGAAGTGCGCCTACCACCACCATCGGATGCAACCGAATGAGCCTACGCTTGGTAAATGCCCAAACGCCCATTGCATTGCGGCGGTCGTCGTAGGCATAACCGATAACGAAACCCGACAGCATGAAGAAGAAATCTACTGCCAAATAGCCGTGATTAACAACTTGGTCGAGAAAGCTGGTGGCAAAAGCCTCGCCTATATGGTAGCAAATAACAACGAGAGCGGCAACGCCGCGCAACCCGTCTAGCAAGTGATAGTGTGGCTTGGTGTCGGCAAAAGCTGCCGCAGAGGTGTTGTTTGGGGTCATTGGTGAAGTAATGGCGTTAAAGCGGTTTGCGAGTTTCCGCCGATTGGGGCAGCTATCGCTTTTGGTCGAAGGCCACAAATTCTTCGTAAGTGGGCGTGCGACCCGTTGTTACCTGCATCACTTTGTTGTAGATGGCACGGCGCGATGGGGCGTTAAACTCAATATGGTCGACATCCGTGGTGCGCATGATGCTGTTTTCACTAGGCCGCCAAACGCCAGTGGCATAACGTGCACCACCACCTTCGAAAAGCCCTAAGCCCTGATTGGCATAGCGCGAGTCGGCTAAGAATTCGGCCCAGGGCGCCTTTGTGGCATCATTGGTTGTAGAAACGTTCATCAACCAACCCAAAGTATGACCGTAAGTGAAACGCTCGCGGCCGGCATCGTCGATGTCGAGGTTCTGCAAGTCGTACTCGTCGTCGAGCTTGCCGATAGCATGTCCAGCCGTTTCGTGTACGATGGTGTGGCGGAAGTATGGGCCATCCACACCGCCATAGAGCGTGGTATAGGCACAAGACAATGTAGAACCCCAACCGCCCCAGAATGTAATGCCGCCCGATTGGGTGGTGTTCATCACCACACTGATAACAGAGTTCTCCTCTTTATAGCCCGGCACGGTAGATGCGTAAAGCATGGTCTTGTAGTCTAGGTTGTCATCGTTGATAAATCCGCAAACCTTACCGTTCTTAATGGTGCTTGCCAAGGCAGTAGAACCGCCTAGATCGCTGCTGAGCGAAACCTTTTGAACGACGTAGACATTGAAATAAGGCCTAAGCGACTTCATCGGTTCGAGCGCGAACAGATGTTCGGCCGACTTCTTCATCACCTCTTCGTAGGTTCCGTTCTTAATCAAGTCTACCGTAAATCCGTCGCCCATGAGGATGATGTTGTAGCCATTGCCCTTTGTTGCCGTTTGCAGTGTGGTTATTTTTCCGTCTAAGGCCACTATTTCGTCGTTTTGATTTACGAGCGAAGTTTCCTCAACTTCATCGTCACTTTCGTTACATGCGGTGAAGGTTAGCGCGAGAAGAGCAAGTGCGATGCAAGTTAAATGTTTGTATTTATAAAGCATAAGTGTTGTTTTAGCGGTTGAAAAGCGGAGAGGCCAAAGCGATGGCCCCTCCCTTATTGTTGTTTATTTAATGACAAAATAAAGGTAAACCCAATTCTCTTCTTCGCCTGTGCTGAACTTGGCATGTTGGATATAGATTTTTCCCCACGTGCCGTTTGAGCTGTAAGAAGAATAGTCGGGACCTCCGTATAGTGTCAATTCCTTAATCCAAGGCTTACCGTTGGCGTTGCCAAGCGGATAAAGCGGATAGGGTTTCAGCTGCTTGTCTACAAGCTTTTGGAAGTAATACGAGTAGCTGCCTGGTGCAGAAGTGTCTGCCACAATACAGTTCTTTTCCCACGAATCGCTCTTAACTCCTAGCACGCCTGTTGAACTGGTTATGAGCCAGAGGTTCTCTCCGGAGTGCATAAAGTCTTTGATGTAGAAGTTATTGTTGCCTAGGTCCATCACCGTTTCCTTCCAAGCGTTGAACAGCGCATAGGTTTTCGAACTAGGAGCGGCATAAAATTCGGCCTCCTTCGATATGGGGAAGTTGAGTTGGCCCGACCAAACCACGCTTCCGTCGAGCTTGGTGTACGGGTCTGCATTGTCGCCTTCCAGTCTTAGTTCGTATTTATACACATCTTTCAAGGCCACCTTTTCTGGTGCTTTGATGGCAAGCGTGGCAAGCGAGTCGCCAGCGGCGAAGGTCACTTCGGTGGGAATATTCAGCCCGGCAGACTGCGAAACGACTTTTATGGGGATGGTTAGTGCTGCGCCAGTGTTGTTGCGTTTAAGTGTGAGCGTGGCCGTTCGGTCGTTGGTATTGGCCGAGTCTAACACGCAGATGGGATTGTTGGTGTCGGCAAAACGCACTTGCTGACAACCGCTGGGCACTTCGGGGCCGGGCGTGTAGTCGTCTTTATCCGAGCAGGCCGTAAGCAACGCACCGGCTGCTAGCACCCCTATCATACCTATATGCTTAAATGTTTTCATTCTAAAAGCTGTTATGTGTTATCAAAACAAAGTCTTACTTCTTCTCTTCGTGAACGCCCGAGGGGTCGGGATTGTTAACGATGTTCGCGTTATACTGTCTTTCGTAGTGGCTGATGCAGATGTTCATGCGCGGTGCAACGAAACCAACCTTGGTGTTCAACTGATATTCGGCAGGGTGATTAGAACCTTCGTAGAGTCGGATGACTGCCTTTTCGAGCCGCTTGTAGTCGAAGAATACGATACCTTCGCCCCAGAACTCGATACGTTTTTGGCGCAATATCTCATCGTTAAAGGCATCTAGGGTGGTGGCGGTGCACTGATAAGAGTTGTCGTCGTAACGGTAGGTGTTGAGGTAATTGGTTAATGCCTGCTTACCAGCAGCCAATCCCTCGTAGTGGGCTTTGGCCTCGGCCTCTATGAGGTACATCTCTTCGGCGCGCATCAACGGAATATCGACGGCCGCACCCACCTTGTAGTTCTTTATTTCGCCATTGCGTGGGTGGAACTTCAAGCTGGTATAGGCTGGAAGTTTGGCCCAATCTTCGGCCTTGTACAGCGTGGTGTACTTCGAGTAAGCCGCAGTTTGGCCAGCATCTGCGGGGGCAATCCATGTGTTTTTGCGCCAGTCGCCGTTTTCAATGCCTTTATACAAGCCCGCATCTATCATGCGGAAAGCCTTGAGTTCGAGGTTGTTCGAGCCGAAAGTATTTTCAGGCGATATGTTGCCAACATAGTTTTTCCAGTTCCAATTAGACCCATTCGTCATGTCGTTCGAGTTGATTTGCACGGCCAGCAGCCACGCTTCGTTGGCCGTATTAAAGCCCGTTGTGCTATTAAACCACTCGGCCTTGGTAAGCGGACGATGGCCTTCGCTGATGGCCAAGCGCGCATATTGGGCCGCCTTTTTAAAGCAATCGTTGGCCGATGTGATGCCTAGCTTGTTGTATTTGGCTAGTGTTTCATCGTTTTCGTGTGCCAATTGTTCCTGCAAGTCGGCGTTGTACTTCTCGAAACGCGTACCAAGTTGCAACCACATGCGTGCCTTAATGCCAAAGATAACGCCTTGGTCCATCATGTTTGCCCCACTTCTTTTATAGCCTTGCAGATATTTTTCGGCTCGGTCTAGGTCGGTCATGATAAAGCGATACATCACGTAGAAGGGCGCACGCCTATCTTTTGTAGCCTCTTGTTGCGTGGTGCTCTCGGTACGGATAGGCACCGTAAGGCCGTAAATTTTATCGACAGCAGCCTTTTCATCCAGTTTGGCATACCCCGTTTTCTTATACTCGTAGGCGAAAGCCATATCGTAATAGGCAAAAGCACGATAGCCAAGTGCGTTGCCAACGTGGGCAAGCTCTTCGGTTGATGTGTTTTCGTTGATGGCTACCGCGCCCACAGTGAGGTTGGCTTTCTTGATAAGCTCGTAGTAGAAGGGCCACCAATCTGTTGCCACATAAAACTCGGGACTGTAATTGCGGTCGAATCCCTCGTCTTGATAGTAGTCGTATAGCATATCGTATACGGGTATTTCGGCGCACATGGCTTCTCTATCCATAAATAAGCCTGCATATCCGTAATGTCCGTTTCCATTGCCCATGCGCAGCATCGCACCGGGGATGGCCTTGCTTAGAGCGGCTGCCGTATTGTCGGTTTCAAACAATTGTTCTTGCGTAAAACCCCGTCCAGGGTACGCTTCTTCTAGGCAGGCGGTTAAGGCAGGTGCTGTTAGGCTGAGCAATATGATGTTTTTTATGAATCGTTTCATAAATGTTGTTCCTTTCTTTATTGTTAGAATTTAACAGATATGCCAGCAGATGCTGTGCGCATGGGCGAGTATGCACTGTCGCTTACGTCTCCGTTAAGACTTGTTCGGGGGTCGAATCCCTTACGTTTGCTCCAATAAGCCACGTTGTCACACGAGAGGAAGACACGCAAACTGCTTAGTTGTAGCTTCTTGATAAGCTGTGCAGGGAAGGTGTAGCCTAGGCTTATCGACTTGAATGTAAGCGTGCTAGCATCGATTAAGAACCTATCAGAGAAGGCAGTTGTTTTCAAATCGCCGTATTGGAAACGAGGTATGTTGCTGTTGGGGTTCTCTCGTGTCCAAGCTTTAAGCAGGTCTTTGTGGTAAGCCTGCGGTGCAATCGCGGGTTCGGGGTTGCGCATCATGCCTTCGTATCCGTTGTCGTAGGCCTTGCCACCGAGCGAGTAGATGAAACTAACGTTTAGGTCGAAGCCGTAGGCGCGTACCGATGTGCCGAAACCGCCGTACACGTCGGGATGCGGACTGCCGCCCAAATAGTAGTCGGCCGAGCTGTAATCGGTTGTGGGTTTCATCTCGCCTGTTGTCTGGTCGGTGTAATACCATGTGCTCAATCCCTCATCGTTTACGCCTGCAAACTTCTTGATGTACCACGTGTTGATGGGCAATCCTTCGCCGATATAGCGCGAACGGTCGGAATAACCTGCGTGTCCCTCTTTCTCTAACGTCTTGTTTTCTTTGGGCAGATAGCTTATCTTGTTGCGGTTGTGGGTGATGTTGAAGTTCATCGACCACGTAATGTCCTTGGTGCGGATGATGTCGCCGTCGAGGTTTACTTCGATACCGCGGTTCATCATGTCGCCAACGTTGTCGTAGTAGCCATCATATCCCAGCGAGGGAGGAACCGAAAACCACAGCAACATGTCGGTGGTTTTGCGCTGATAAAGCTCTACGCTACCCGTAAGTCGGCGCTTAAACAATTCAAATTCAAAGCCGGCGTTTATGTTGGTGTTGGTTTCCCACGTGATGTTTCGCTTGCCTTTGTTGCTGAAAGCCAACGAACCCTCGCCGTTTACAGCCAACAAGTCGTAGAAGTCTGAGTAGTAGAAGTCGCCAATGGCATCGTTTCCTTGCTGTCCGAAACTGGCTTTAAGTTTAAGCATGTCTACCCACTTGGGTGCGAACCACTTTTCTTTGGTAATAATCCAAGCGCCACCAAACGACCAGAAGTTGCCCCAACGGTGTTTGGGATGGAAACGCGAAGAACCGTCGCGACGGAACGATGCCGAGGCGAAGTACTTGCTGTCGTAGTCGTACTGACCGCGGAAGAAGAAACCTTCGATGTTATAAAGGTCCTTATAACTATTGGCCGACACCAGCGTAAGCGCGCCCGACAGCTCGGTGTTCATCTTATAAGCAAAGATGTTGTTCTTTCTTCCCGTGAGCGTTGTGCTGCTGTTGCGCGTGTACTCGTGACCTAACAAAGCCGAGATGGTGTGTTTTCCGAACTCCTTATTATAGTTAAGCAGCTGTTGCGTGTTGAAAGCGAACGTGCGATAGTGCGAAACGCCCACCTGTCCGCCACGCGTTTTGTCGAATCCGTAGTAGGGGTTGGCGGCATCGTTGTCGCGGTTTTCTGTGTTATAGATGCTTACGTTGGCCGTAAACTTAAAGTCTTCGAGGAACGAAAAGTCGGCATATCCCTGCATTCCGTAAGCGTTGCTGCTGTTGGCAGATATGTTCAGCAGGTCGTTTTGCAGCGGTGCATCGTTCAAGAAAATCTCTCTCGTTACGCCGTTAACGGCTCCGTTGCCGTAGTCGTACATCTTTCCGTTGCGGTCGTACAGGATGTTGCCTTTGCCATCGCGCAGGTATAGCGGGTAAATGGGCGGCACTTGGTGGGCTGCACCGAACGCGTTGCCCGACGCGTTAGACTCAGAATGTGTGTAACTGATGTTTCCACCGAAGGTTAACCACTTGCGCGCTTGGTACTCGGACTTTAATCTGGCCGAGTAACGCGTGTAGTCTGAACCATAGCAGATGCCGTTGTTCTTCATGTAACCAATGCTGGCGTAAGTCTTGAAGATGTCTGTTCCGCCATTGATGCCGATGTTATACTCTTGGCGGAAGCCCTTTCTCAGCCCCTCTTTCTTCCAATCGTCGGGATAAAGCATGTACTCTTTGCCGTTGTGCCGAACCACATTGCCCAGCGTTGCATGTGGATTGAGCTTGCCGTTCTGTCCGATAAGGTACTCGCCTTTGGGCACACTGTACACGATGCTGCCCAGTCCGCCTTGGCTACCAGGCTTGTAAATGGTTTCGTTGGCTTTGAGGTAGGCCGCATAAGCATCCATTCCGTCGCCATAATGAAACTTGTTGTAGATGGCTTTATAAAACATTTCGTAGTACTCGCCGGGCGACCTAACGTTGTCGTAATCAACTTTGGCGTCTTCGTTAAAGCCCCATTTGGCGTCTACCGAGATAACGGCATTGCCGCGTTTGGCCGTTTTGGTGGTGATAAGGATAACGCCGTTGGCACCACGTGCACCGTAAAGCGAGTTCGATGCGGCATCTTTCAACACGCTGATGCTCTCAACATCGGCAGGGTTGATGTCGCTGTAATAGCCCGAATAGGGGAGTCCGTCGACAACGATGAGCGGACCATTGCCTGCGTTGAGCGAACTGATACCGCGGATTTGGATGGTTGGCGATGATGACGGACCATTCCCTTCAATCATCTGTACGCCCGACACCTTGCCGTTAAGAGCCGACAAGGGGTTGTTCACTTGTCGCTCGGCAATCTTGTCGGCATTAAGAACGCCAGCCGAACCAGTGAACGCCTCGCGCTTTTGCTTACCGAAAGCCACCACGATAACGTCGTCGATTTGTTTCGCATCCGACTTCATTACGATGCGCATCTCGGGCTTAATGGCTGCCGTTACCGTGTTCATGCCGATGTACGAAACGATTAACTCGCGTGCCGTTCGTGGTACGTTGTCGAGCGTAAACTTTCCATCGAGGTTGGTGGCTGCACCCAGCGTTGTGTCTTTAACCTTTACCGAGGCTCCGATAATGGGTTCGCCCGACTCGTCTACCACCGTTCCACTGACCTTCATTGTCTGTGCTGCGGCGAAGAAAGCCACAAGGCACAGAATCATTAATGTTGCAGTTCTTCTCATCATAGAGTAAAGTCAATTGTTAATAGAATGTTGTTTGTTTAGTTTGAAAGGCTCGCTCTAAAAAAAAATCCCTATGGTAAAGGACGCTTTGTAACCATAGTCCTCCAATGCCTTCTTGCTCATTTCCCACTTCTTTCGCAGCCTTTTTCAACAGCGTGGCCTCACTGTCGTTCTTACGAAGCATACAAAATAATGCCGTGATAAAACTTAAAATACATTGTTAGGTTATTTCCAAAACTTGCCAAGAGTTATAATCCTCATTTCATTCTCTGGGTGGCAAATGTAAGTAAATTCCGTTAATGGCGCAAAGATTTGATGAAAAAAAATGCTTATCCGTTGAAAATTCTTGTCTCTACAATAAGCGCGCAGATTTTAAGAAGTTTCTTTGTTCCAACCTCTTGCAGGGCTGTTAAGGCACACAACACGAACATTGCTTCCCCATGACAAACAGGCCAGCAAGGCATAAAAACAGAACAACAACATAAAAGGTGAGAAGAAAAAGACACATACAACACAGAACAAACGCACCACCCCACCCCATCGGCGCAGACAGCATGAGCCACCGAAGCGCATAACCCCAAACTGCACCCCACAAAATAACAAAATGAGGGCGCTCCACACGGAACGCCCCCACCGAGATAATTTTTAAATCAATCTAAATTATTTGTATATTTCCTTATCCAGTTGTATCCCTACTTAGACCACAAGTTAAAGCCGTTATCACGTGGACTGGTATAAAGAGTTATCTTATTGGCGTCAACGCGCAGGGCGTAAGCCGAGTGATAACCGCCGGGTGCGGGCGAAGAAGTCCAGTAATAACCTTCCACACCTAACTTTTGTAGTCTTCCCTTAGCGTTGTAGAAGCCCATTGCAGGCAGGAAGAAATAGTCGGCCGTGTTGGCTGGCTTACCTTTTAGGGTAACATCCCTGCTGAATTCTCCGCCTAAAGGTGTAACGGTAAAGTCATAACCATTGCGTGTTTCCTTGCTCAGGTCGTGCGGATAAAGGTTTCCGCGCTTGGCTTGGATGGCAGCTTCTGTTTTAACCCACATGCCGCCCTTGTACAAGTGGCCCATTACGCCCCATACGGCAGTGTCGTCCCAAGAAGCCTCTCCCATTTCAACAAACCAGTGAGCTAAGTTCACATTGGGGCAGTTCTTGGCAGAAGCAGATGCATACACAGGTGTACCACCATTGAAGTAAACCGGATTAAAATACCTTTGGTCTTTATATTTCTTCGGAACATTGGCATTTTGACCATAGTTCTGCTTAGGTTGGCTATGCTTAAAGCCGTGCCAGAACTCTAGTTTGGCATCCCACATGTAATATTGATCACCATAAACGGTAACACCCATGTCGTGAGTCACCAAATAGTTACGACCAGCCACAAAGCTAACTCTGGGCAATGTCTTTGTCACCGTCTTTTGTACCTTTGTCATAGGGTCGTAAAGGGTGTACTCTATGGTTACATTATCGTATGTACCGGGAGCCACCACCATGATGCTAGCATTTTTGGTTGGAGCTACCGCATTGGGAACATCGAACCTATTAACATTGAGCGTTATGCTCTTGTTGCTTGCATCTGCAGCAGGGCGCGTGTTAAGGTCTATACCATTGTCATTGAAAGCAAACTGACCACTCATGGCTACCCTTGGGTTGCTTATCTTTACACTTTTAAGCTTCATGCCTTCAACCAAGCCTTGCTTGTTATAGGGAGCGAAGGTTATGTACGAAGCACTGCGGGTTAAGTTAAAATCAAAGTTTGAGCCAGTGTAAGTGGCCACACCAACGGCACAATCACCATTCAGGCCCAATTCCATAGCATCGTTAGCTTTGTTCTGGGTTTGCACGGCCTTAATGTCAACGCGGTTGGCAACAGGGTTTCCATTACCCGTGTAACGTACATTATACTTGCGATTTTTCACATAGTCTCCTTTAAAATAGAAGCTAGCTCTAGCCACCTTGTTTGTACGTCCTCTCTGCAACTGCTGTGCGATGTTGTTAGCCGTGTCCATGCGCAAAGCGGGAGTGGCGTTAGGGTTGTTAACCCACAATCTATCGCCTGCCGTATAAAAGAAGTCTAATTTGCCGTTATACGTTGCAGCACTACGCGTTATGGCTTCGCCTGCATCGGCAGAAGCGATTACTCCGGTGAACTCAGCCACGCTGGCATCAGTTCGTTCAGAAGTGTTTGCTTCCGCTTGAATATCTTTATCGTTGTTTACAGGCAACTCGTTAGAACAAGCTGCCATAAAAATAGTGGCAACACATGCCAACGGTAAAAGTCGTAATCTCATTACTGTTTAATCTATTCTTTTAAATTTATATACTACTCCAATTTGTTAATCCCTTTGTTATTGAATTAGCCTAGTCCTCCTCATCAAAGTAACTTCCCTTTGCATCGCCAAAGGCGCCACCATCTTCTGCGGGATTATTGCTTCCCTCGAAATGCCCATTCTTATCCGAGCCGGCAAGCAACTGGGCTTCCATTTCAATTACTGTCATGCCAACAAATGGCTTTTTATACTCTCTTCTTTTAAAATTTGTCTTCTTCATTTTGTACCTACAATTTTTATTATCAAATCTTTATTTTCAAGACGCAATACATTTATTGATGTGCCCAAGAATAACCGAGAGGGCCACCTACGGCCATCCAGATAAAGGGCTACCACAAAATTCTGATATGTATTCATTGCCTACAAGCACATGGGCAATGTTTCAAGAATGTTTATTAATGCGCAACATGTGCCGCATTCCCTTTGTTATATATATCCTTACAAATCATGGTTCCTAATAACTCCACGAAATATAATCTTTTTAATCCTGAAATTCGGCGCAAAGTTACACACTTTCAATCAAATACGCAAACTTATGACCATAAAAAAATGTTCTAAACTAAATATTGTTTAGCCACATTATATGTCAAGCTAACATTTAACGATTTAAAATCGTTAAGCTAAAACAAACGCCAACAACCTGTTAAAACGACTTGAAACAGCAGGAGAACAGTAGAGAAACAAGACATACAGCATAATGGGAGCAGCTGCTAGCCGTAGAATATAGCCGCAAAAACAAAAGTGCAACTTTTTATCCGTCAGATAATACTATGTACGCACACGCTCGCGAGGAACAAAACAACCTACATCTGCTTAACCAAACGTGCCCATGATGAGTGTGGTTTCGCCCAGCCTTCCAAAACTTAGCTTTGTTGTTTTTAGGACTTATACTTTACCAACAACACCCAACGCACCAACTATTCTAGCGAATACAAAGGCCTACAAGAAAGCCATTAGCCACAATTTAGAGCCTTACACGCGCCCTCTTTATTAGCCGTTTTGAGCCCTCTTCCCACATTTAGTGCCAATTAGTTTTTTTCTAGACGGCCAATTATCCGTGCTTTTTCCACCTTCATTTATCTCTATTTTGCTGATTAAAGGCCATCGCAAAAAGCATTCGTTACGCATATCCCCACGCTATTGTTTGTCCCAAATCGGTTGTTAGAGCCTGTGCAGATTTTGTGTATTGTTGAGCATATTGCCTGCCTTATTGGTGAAGGCCTAGCGAGCTACGTCGAGAGAATAAGGCCGGCAAGATGCCGACAAGCAAACGAAAGATGAACAGGAAGCGATGGAAACAACCTAAAATAATAGGTAAGCGGTATAACGACCGATTGGGGGTTATTATTGCTGTACGCTAAACCTCAAGCCGGCACGTTTTTCCTATCCGCAGTGCCTGCTCCCTCCCCAAAAGGTTTGCACCCCACTTTGCCAGCAACAGGTTGCGCACATCCCCACTTTGTATAATTTTTGGCACAACTTTTAACACAAGGAATGGCTTTTTCGCTCCCAATCGCCCACCTTGCCCCAAAAAATCGATTCTCGCGAAGGTTAGTTTTGATGCAAAAAGAGGGTAGTAGGTGGATGCGGAAAAATGAATTTTTATTTAACAGAAACACCTGTTGCACCAGTTTTGGGGCTATTTGCAGCTAATTACACTGCGTTTTGGTGCTAAATGCACTGCGTTTTGGTGCTAAATGCACTGCGTTTTGATGCTAAATACACTGCGTTTTGGTGCTAAATGCAGGGCGTTTTGGTGCTAAATACAGGGCGAAAGAGCATAAAAATGCACTACAATGGTATAAATACAACCCTTGCGGATTATGAAAAACAGGGCTAAAAAGGGCAAAATAGCCGCTAGAAAGTGGGATTTTAGGGGCTAAAAGCGAGTAATTGGACCTGAAGAATTACGATTCTGCAACCAATCTAGAAAGGCTAAATGGTGCAAAACGCAGGTTTTTTCTTAAAAAAGGACACGCTAGAAGATGTAAAAAGCAAGAAATAATAGTAGTTTACCTACTTTTGAGCCTTTATTTTCGCTAGAACGAAGTAAGAATTAGAACGATATTGTAAAAATAAAGATAACGATTTAAGTTTTTGAGTTGGTGAGTTTGTCGGTTGACGGGTTGACAAGTTAACGAGTTGACAAGCTGTCGGGTTGACGAAATGATGAGCTGAAGAGTTGAGGAATTGAGGATTTGAAGAGTTGGCAAGTTTACAAGGTGGTGAGTTAACAAGATGGCGAACTAAAGAGCATTAGGTATAGGAGCAAGCGTGGGCTGTTAGTATCTGGACTTGCTGGTTAAGCTATACCGCCCAGTTTACCAGGGTTACCAGTTATCCCCAATCGGTCGTTAGAACGCTTACCTATTATTTTAGGTTGTTTCCATCGCTTCCTGTTCATCTTTCGTTTGCTTGTCGGCATCTTGCCTGTCTTTTTCTCTTGACGTAGCCCGCTACGCCTTCAAGAACAAGACAGGCAATATGCCCAACCATACACAAAATCTGCACAGGCTCTAACAACCGATTTGGGGCTATACGCCACTTACTTGTTACACGTGATTTACTTGTTACACGTGATTTACTTGCTATGCGTGGTTTACTTGCTATAGGTGGCCTTCTTGTAATATTTGGCTTAACGGCCTTTACTGCCCTAACCCAAAAGGGGCGCACCACAAATGTGGCACGCCCCATGAAAGCATCGGTGTAAGTAACACGATGTTGCGCCTAGCACATCTGGCCAGGACGAACACACCATGCAAACACGGTTGTATGTGTTAAGCCATTGGCCTAAGCCTTACGAAATACGTAATAGCGGCGACCTTATTCGGTAAATCCACTTCGCCGAGTGCCCGTTACACGATAGGTTTTGCCTGGGTAACTGCTCAGTTGCACGTTAAACACGATGCTGTCTGTGGGCATGTTGTGCAGGTTGTGCCCCTGTCCTTCCAGCACTTTCCCGTCGGTAATGCTCACTGTTGCCCCAGTATCGTCGCTGTTGTACACGGCTTTTACGTTTTGACAAGCAAAGGTGCGCGCGCCATAATTAATGGGCGTAACAAGCAACAGGCTCCACTGCTTGCCAACACTTACGTTCACCCACATCTTATCGGCCGTGTTTTCTACCGTGTTATAGGTTTGCAGGTTATAAGCGTTGCCGCCAAAAACGTTTGGCGTAAGCGTTCCGTCGGCGTTCACTTCGTGCACACGCACGTCCCAAAAGCCCGCCATCTGCTCAACTTCCGTTCCTCCCGGTTTCTCGTTTGTTTCCACGTCGCAAGCCGAAAGGCCCATCAGGGCAAACGCTGCTGCGGCTATATGTATGATGTATTTCTTCATAATCATTGCTTTTTATCTGTTCAACACAATGTTGTAAGTGTCGCCCTTATAGGTAACCGTCCATGTAAACACCCCTTTCTTGTCGTTAAAGGTGGCATTCGAGAAAGCGTCTAACTGCACGGCTTTTCCGTTTGCCTTAACCGAATAGGGCTTAAAGGTGCCGTCTTCTGCCATGAGAAGCAGTGCCTGTATGGTTACGGCACCGTCTGTTGGCTGGTTTGCAGCTTTCATCGCGGCGTAATATCCGCCCAGAAGGTCGTCCACCCTAACCAGTCCGCTGGCCAGTTGCGTAACGTTTACAAAGCTCTTGGTGTAGGCTTGCTCCACACCATTGGCATCCACACGCTTTGTGCCGGTAGCGGTTAAGAAGGTTCCGGCTGCCTTATACTTCACCTTGGGGTTGCAAACGGCCACCACTCGCTCTGCATTATAGGTGTGCCCCTCGGGCGTTGTGCAAGAGTAGTAAATGGGATATAACCCTGGTGCGTTGGTGTTTACGGCATCCAGTCCATCCACTTCTATCTTGTCGGTATAGTCTTTTCCCATATAAGTGGCGGTGCAACCGGGGTCGTTGTACGTCGCTCCCACGGCCACTTCAATCATGGCATCGCCTGCCATGTCCATCAAGACGATGGGTGTAACCTTCGAGTCGGTAAAACTTTCATCGCCACATGCGCTCAACCCCACTACGAGTGCCAGCGCGGGCAACAGGTTGATGATATATTTGTTCATTGTTTTGCAGTTTATACGTTATATAATAAGGTGTTTAGCCTCATCCAAAGCCCTCGCCCTCTGCGCAGAGAGTGAGGGGCTGGGACAAAGGCCTCATATCATTTAACATCCCAGAAAACAGGGTCGCTCAGTTTCTTTTCAGGCGGCGTTTGCGTTGGGTTAAGCCTTCGGGCGTGGTTAGGATAAGGCACGCGCTTGGCCAAACCGCCTACTTGAATGTGGTTAACGGCCGGCACAATGAGGTTGCCGGGGGTGTAGGCTTCGCCCTCAAACACCTGTTTGGCGGTAAACTTACTGGTTTGCGGCACGTTGGTGCGCCTTATTTCGGACCATGCTTCCATGTGGTTGCGCATAAAGAATGCGGCCCACTTTTGCATATATATAAGTTGCAGCTGCTCCTCAACGCTCTTTCCGTCGAACTTCACTTTGTCGTTCGCCAAGAAAGCTGTTGCTTTTTCTTTTGTCAAGTTTCGCGATTCGAAGTCTGCCTTCACCGCTTCCTCATAGCATGTTTTGGCTTTGGCTGCATCGTTGTTAAACCTCAGCTGCACTTCGGCCAACAAAAATTGCAGTTCGCTTTGGGTAAAGGCAAAGACGGGTTGCGCCTTCATAACTTGAATTTTGATGGAGCTGACGTGTTTATTTTTCCAATCTTGGTTGTTTCTCCATTCTTTCATCGTAGTTTTTGCGCCAGGCAATTGGCCTACATAGCTACCCGTCGTAGCGGTTACGTTTATGGCATAGGCAATGCGCGGGTCGTCGGTATCGCTGTAATACTCCACCAAAGGATAAGCCGCTACATAGTTGTTGGCGCCCAATGCAAATATGGAGCCGTACCAAGGGTTAAACTGATTTTGTACGGGCGAATACACATCGTAGGCCACGTTGCCCTTGAAGAAAGCGTTGGCAGCCACCAAGTCTTTCGCCTTTTGCGTATAGTTGGCCACATCTACCCCGCCATCTATGAAGCGCATGTAGATGCGCAGGCGCAAAGCATTGGCAAATCCTTTCCATTGGCTTAACTTCTTATTCATCATTGGGTCGTCTACGGTCATGCTTTCACCGCCGATGTTAGCCTCAGCCTTGTCCAGTTCGTCTAGCACTCCCAAGAGAACCGTCTTACCATCTTCCCATTTAGGCGTTGGGTTAGCCTTGCCTTTCAGCGTTTCAGAGTAAGGCGCATCGCTCATATTGTCGACAAGCAGCTGGTATGCCCATACCCTTAGCACCGTGCAAGCGTAGTGGTCGGCCTTGTTGGGGCTCTTCGCCATCACCTCTTGCAAGTCTTTCAGTGCGCCGGCATAAAGCGTTTGGTAACACCGGTCGAAGAGATTGCTACCTTCATCAAGGTGCAATTCAGCCAGATTGTTGTATTGGTTCTGTTCGGGACGTTGGTCGAAGTACTGCGAGAAGAAGCCCGAGTAGGTGAACATCTGGTCGCCCAACACGTCGGCGATAGCGTTCTCGGCAGACGGGAACAACTTTTCAGGCGTTACCTGTGCCTCCGACGGGTAGTTGGGATCGTCGTTTATGTCGAGGTTGCAGCCGCTCAACACCATCGTTGCGAGTGCTGCCAGTATTGTTATCTTTTTCATCATGCTGCGGGTTTAGAATTTAACAGAAACGTTGAAGCCGAACTTTCGCGAGCTTGGATTGGCCGACCACTCGCCGAAATTGCCTCGCAAGTCGTTGCCGAATGATGTTAGCTCAGGATCTACAAAGGTATTCTCTGCCGGTGTCCAAAGGAAGAGGTTGTTTCCAAATGCCGACAGGCGCACATCGGTGAGGAAGGTATTGGCCAGCCACTTCTTGGGTAAGGCCCAACTAAGGGTTATTGCGCGCAACTTAATGTACGACTTGTCGATAAGGTCGCCCGCTCCCATTTCCAAGCCGCCATCGTCCCAGAACTTATAGATGCTCGTGGCATTGAGCGGCGTGTTGTTGTCAACATACACAGGCTTGCCTTGTGCATCTGTTCCATTCTGCACCACGGTATTGGGTATTATCCACGGGTTACGGCTGTTGTAGGCCGTTTGCATGGCGTTTCCTGTAAAGTAAGTTACGTTCTTGGTGCGCGAGAACATCTTTCCACCTTGGCGAATGTCCACGTCTACCGAAAGGCTAACGCCCTTATAAGTAAAGGTATTGTTGATGCCCATTGTGTACTTGTAGTTCATACTACCCACGATTTGCTGCTTGGGATTGCGGACGGGTAGGCCTTGGTTGTCGACAACGACTTTCCCCGTAGCGGGATCGCGCAGCGGCACGTAAGCCTTAAACACGCCAAGTTCTTCTCCCACTTTGGCGTAAAGGCCCGTTCCGCCAGTCAATCCGTAGATAGACGACTCGCCGCCTAGCTCTTCGGGCAGGCTGATTACCTTGCTCCAGTTCTTGGTGAAGTTCCAAGTAACGTCCCAAGCAAAGTCTTTCAGCTTCACGGGTGTGCCGCTAACAACGAGTTCAACGCCGCGGTTACGTATCTCACCCAGGTTCATATTCTGGTAAAGATAGCCTGATGCGGCATCCATGTCGAGGCTAAATATCTGGTGGTCGCTGGTTCGGTTGTAGAACGATGCGTCGAAACTGAGCCTGTTGGCAAGGAAAGCCATGTTAAGTCCCACTTCGAACTCGGTGGTCATCTCAGGACTTAGCGTGCTGCCACCAAGCGTATTGCCCACGGTATAGGCGTTCCAACCGCCATTGGTGAAGGGGAACTTACTTGTTGCCCACCCGCTACTGCTGGCCGAACCTTGCGGATAGATGGTGTTTACCATGTAAGGCAAGGCGTCGTTGCCCGTCTTTCCCCATGCTGCACGCAGTTTGGCGTAGTTAACTGTCTTCTTTACGTTCTCCGGAAGCACCTCCGAAAATATCCAACTGGCCGTTGCGCCTGGGTAAAAATACGAGCGGCTGCCGCGCGGAAGCGTTGACGACCAGTCGTTTCGGGCCGTAAGCGTGAGGTAAACCATGTTTTTAAACGCCACCTCGGCTTGTCCCAACGCGCCCATCAGCCGCTGAGTGCGCTGGTAACTCTTTATCGTAGGCTTGTCGGCAGTGTTGGCAAGGTTGAGCCAAGTGGGTATGGTGAGGTTCGTTATCTCCGAACTCTGGTAGCTGTACTTGCGTTCGTTGCCGTTAAATCCCACTAATACGTTGACGTGCCAACTGTCGGTAAGGTCTTTGTCGAACGTAACCAGCAGGTCTTGGTTTATCTCTCGGCGGCGTGTTGTTTGCTCGCTCACTCGCCCCGTGAGGCTACGCAAGGCGTCTTCCCAGTTGGGTGTGCCCTTAAACAGGGTCGACATGTTGGGTTCGCCCATATCGTGATGCTCGGTACTTGTGTCAAGTCCGAAGCGATAGGTAAGCTTAAAATACTTCAAGAAGTCGTAATCCAGTTGCAGCTTGCCATAGAAACGCTCGCTTTCAAACTCGTTCTTAAAGTTGTTGAGCACGTAATAGGGATTGGTTACACCATAAGGTGTATAGTAATAACCCGGTGTGTTGAAGGGGTTGTTCAGGTCTTTCAGCTCAACGAGGCTGATGTCGCGCGGCGTTTGCATCACATTGTTGTACATCGAGCTCGACTTCTGCCCCGTAGACACGAAGTTGTTGCGTTGATAAGCATAGTTAAGCGACGTGCTAAACGTGAGGTTATTCACCTTGTGGCTTGCCCTTGCCGAGAACGTGTACTTGTTATAGCTGTCGGCATTGGTGGGTATGATGCCGTCTTGGCTTATCTGCGACAGGCTGAGGAAGAAGTTGCTCACGTCTGTTGCTCCATTAAGCGACACGCTATTGCTATACCGATAGCCCGTGTCGAAGAAATCGCGCACGTTGTTTTTTATCGGCACGTAACTCTTAAAGTTCTGTGTGCCTTCGTAAACCGCTCCGTAACGCAACCACGAACCATCGAAACGCGGCCCCCAAGAGCCGTTCTCGTTGTCGGTTTTGTTGCCATACCAACCCATACCAAAGTCGTTTTGCATCTGCGGCAGGCGCAACAGCGTTTCCCACTGCATGCCTCCGTTATACTCTATGCCCAGTCCCCTTTGGGCTTTCTTACCCGTCTTGGTGGTGATAAGGATAACACCGTTGGCGGCTCGGCTACCATACAGGGCCGTTGCAGCCGCTCCTTTAAGGATGGTCATGCTCTCCACGTCGTCGGGATTCACGGCACTAGCACCGTTACCAAAGTCGTAACCGCGGTTCAAGTCCCTGTCGGTAGATACCGTGCTGTTGTTAAGCGGCACGCCATCGATAACGTATAGCGGCTGATTGGTGCTGCCCAACGAACTGATACCACGCACGATAACCGACTTAGACGAGCCTGGGTCTGACGAAGAACTGGATATTTGCACGCCCGCCACCTTACCTGCAAGGCTCGACATGATGTCGTTGGTGCGCGCCGCGGCAATCTCGTCGCCCTTAACAGCCGTGGCCGAAAAGCCCAACGCCTTGGCCGAACGCTTAATGCCCATCGCCGTAACCACCACTTCGCCCAACGTAGTGTTCAGTGGTTCGAGCACAACACGCATGTTATCCTTTGCTGTTACGTCCACAGCTTTCATGCCTGCCGAAGATATATGCAGCTTAGCACGTTCGGGTACGGTAAGCGTAAACTGTCCTTCGAGATTGGTAACCGTTCCCTGACCTGTGCCAGTAACAACGACAGAGGCGCCAATCACTGGCTGTCCGTCTTCCGAACTGATTACTGTTCCTGAGATTTTCATTTGAGCCAAGGCCGCTCCCATACACAAGAAGAGGCCGGCCAATAGCATAGTAAACCTTTTTCCCATAAAATTTCTCTCATTAGTTATTATTAAAAACAACACTTTATGATTGCATGTTGATTATTCAGCGTAGAAGGATGGCCAAATGCCTTATGTTCTAATTCAAGCGTTTAATGAATATTGCAAAGCTATGAAAAATTTAAACGTCTGCCAAATATTTTGCAATTAAAACGATGTTTTTTCCTATTATCAGGTAAAAAACGAATAAAAATATAACCAAAATGCAATGTTTTCGCGCACACTTTCTTTCTTTTTGCAATTTGAAATATTTCCATTTCTTCCTGTTTTTACGTTTTATTTGTCGTTCATTTTATCGTGTTTACTCGCTATTTTCAGAACAATGCGCAACTTATCCCAAAATGTTTTGGGCGTTCGGGCCTATTACTTTAATTTTGTATGGCCGCTAACGGCAAAGCAAACGGCAAGCGTTGCGCCTCTGGGCCACATACTAAAAACATAAAGACAGAACGATATGGACAACAAGATACCACAAGAGTGGAACGACATTCTACTGAAAGACGTTAACTTCATCGACCTGATGAAGCACCGTATATATAATGTGCTCATCGTGGCCAACCCCTACGATGCCTTTATGTTGGAAGACGATGGCCGCATCGACGAGAAGATGTATAACGAATATGTTGAACTAGGACTGCGCTATCCGCCCACATTCAAGCAGGTTAGCACCGTTGAAGAGGCCGAAGAGGTGATGCAAAGCGTTAGCGTAGACCTCATTATCTGCATGCCCGGCAATGCCGACAACGACGCATTTGCCGTGGCGCATGCCGTAAAAGAGCGTTTCCCACTGGTGCCTTGCGTGGTGCTTACGCCATTTTCGCACGGCATAACGCGCCGAATGCAAGACGAAGACCTCAGCATCTTCGACTACGTGTTTTGTTGGTTGGGCAATACCAACCTCATTCTCTCCATCATCAAGCTTATCGAAGACAAGATGAACGTGGAACACGACACCAAGGAAGGCGGCGTGCAGATGATTTTGCTGGTTGAAGACAGCATACGCTTCTACTCCTCCATCCTCCCCAACCTGTACAGCTACATCCTCGTTCATAGCAAGCGCATATCCACCGAGGCCCTTAACCGTCAAGCGGCCGCTTTGCGAATGCGAGGCCGACCCAAAGTGGTTCTCGCCCGAACATACGAAGAGGCGATGGAATACTACAACAAATACGCCGACAACATTTTGGGCGTCATCAGTGACGTACGCTTTCCCAAAGACGGCGTAAAGGACCCCGAGGCGGGCATCAAGCTGTTGCGCGAGATACGCCGCCGCGACGAGTTTGTGCCGCTCATCCTGGAAAGCTCCGAAACAAACAACCGCGAAAAGGCCGAGAAAGAGGGATTTCGCTTTGTAGACAAGAACTCGAAGAAGATGAGTATCGACCTGCGCCACCTCATGGAAGAGCACATGGGCTTTGGCGATTTCATCTTCCGCGACCCCAAAACGCGTAAGGAGGTGGCACGCATCGCCTCGCTTAAACAGCTGCAAGACAACATTTTCAACATCCCCTACGACTCGATGCTCTTCCACATCAGCCGCAACCACGTTAGCCGTTGGCTTTCGGCAAGGGCCATTTTCCCCGTTTCGGCCTTCCTCAAAGGCGTAACATGGGAGAAATTAAAGGATGTTGACGCACACCGACAAATTATTTTCGAGGCCATTGTGCGCTACCGCAACATGAAAAACATCGGCGTTGTGGCCGTGTTCGACCGCATGAAATTCGACCGCTACGCCCACTTCGCACGCATCGGCGACGGCTCGCTGGGTGGAAAAGGCCGCGGACTGGCCTTTCTCGACAACATCATCAAGCGGCATCCAGAGTTTAACAGCTTTCCGGGCGTAAAGGTGCACATTCCTAAGACGGTTGTGCTGTGTACGGATTTCTTCGACCAATTTATGGAGCAGAACAACCTTTACCAAATTGCCCTAAGCGATGCAACCGACGACGAGATACTTCGCCACTTCCTCGCCGCAAAGCTTCCCGACAGCCTTAAAGCCGACTTCACCACCTTTTTCGATGCCACGCGTTGCCCCATTGCCGTGCGTTCCAGCTCGCTGCTCGAAGATGCGCACTACCAACCATTCGCTGGAATATACAGCACATACATGATTCCTTACACCGAAGATGCCGAAATGATGCTCCACATGCTTGCTGCGGCCATCAAGGGCGTGTACGCATCGGTGTTCTATAAAGACTCCAAGGCCTACATGTCGGCCACAAGCAACGTTATCGACCAAGAGAAAATGGCCGTCATCTTGCAGGCCGTGGTGGGTAAAGACTATGGCGGACGATTTTATCCCAACGTCAGCGGCGTGTTGCGCTCCATCAATTACTATCCCGTTGGCGGCGAACAGGCCGAAGACGGCATTGCCAACTTGGCTCTGGGGCTAGGCAAATACATCGTGGATGGCGGTCAGACGTTGCGCGTTAGTCCCTATCACCCCAACCAAGTGCTGCAAACAAGCGAGATGAAAATTGCTCTGCGCGACACACAAGCGCAATTCTACGCCCTCGACACCATACACCTCAACACCGATTTTGCCGTAGACGACGGCTTTAACATCCTGAAACTGGGCGTAAAGGAGGCCGAGGCCGACCATTCGTTGCACTTCATCGCCTCCACATACGATGCTAACGACAACATCATTCGCGATGGCCTTTACGATGGTGGGCGCAAGCTCATCACCTTTGGCGGCGTGCTTAGGCACGATGCTTTCCCACTACCGCAAATTATGCAAATGGCCATGCGCTATGGCGAGGATGCCATGAAACGCCCTGTGGAAATTGAGTTTGCCTGTAACATCAACGCCGACCGTACGGGCGAGTTCAACCTTTTGCAAATACGCCCCATCGTAGATGCCAAACAAATGCTAGACGAGGACCTGTCGGCCATACCCGACACACAGTGCCTGCTACGTTCGCACAACACCTTGGGACATGGCGTTAGCGACGACGTTACCGATGTGGTGTACGTTAAGTACGGCGACAACTTCTCGGCTGCCGACAACTATCGCGTGGCCGAAGAAATTGAACGCATCAACAACAGTTTTCTGGGCACCGACCGAAACTACATTCTTGTGGGGCCTGGCCGTTGGGGTTCGAGCGACTTTTGGTTGGGCGTTCCCGTTAAATGGCCGCACATCAGTGCGGCGCGTGTCATCGTTGAGGTGGCATTGAAGAACTATCGGATAGACCCTAGCCAAGGAACGCACTTCTTTCAAAACCTCACTAGCTTTGGTGTTGGCTACTTTACGATAGACACGAACATCCCCGATGGCCTTTTCCGCAAGGATATTCTCGATGCCATGCCCGCCATCGAAGAGACACAATACGTTAGGCACGTGCGCTTTGAACAGCCTTTGCGCATATTGATGGATGGAATGAAGGGAGAAGGAGTGGTTGCTTTTGGGAAGGAGTAAGGAGGTAAAGTGGGAAGGAGTAAGGAGAGAAAGTAGTAAGTAGAAAGGAGAAAAAGTAGTAAGGAGAAAGGGGAAAGTAGGGAAGAAACAAGAGGGGAAGTAACAAGGGGGAAGTAACAAGGAGAAAAAGGAAACAGGGAAGTTTATAAGCGCACAAGACCATTGAGCCAAATTTACTAGCTTAGTTAGGCTGGCTAGATTAACCAGAAATACTAGATTTACTAGGATTGCTAGATTTACCATGACCACTAGATTAACTAGATAACTTGGATTACTAGTTACTAGATTAGCTAGGATAACCAGTTACTAGATTAACTAGGACTACGGGATTAACTAGAATTACTAGATTCACTAGAATTGCTAGATTTACTAGGATTACCAGCCCATCTAGATTTACCAGCCCATCTAGAATTTCTAACCCATCTACTTTTACGAGGCTTACCAACTTCAAAAACCTACCATATTCTTTACAAAACACACCTTCTATCCCACTCCATTCTAGCGAAAAACAAGGCTAAAAAACGTGCAATTAGCCACAATTTACTGCTTAACGCGCTCCCGTTTCACCCCAAATTTAAGGGAATTGTTTGCATTTTGCACCATTTTACCTTTCTAGATTGGGTGCCGGCTCGTAATTTTCCAAGCCCAAATACCCACTTTTTACCCCCAAAAACCCATTTCTTAATGGCCATTTTGCCCCTTTCAGCCATATTTTTAACCATTCGAGAGGGTTGTATTTATACTTTTCAAGCGCATATTTATACTTTTTGGCTCGCATTTAGCACCATTTTGCCTTGCGTTTTGCACCATTTTACCCTGCGTTTTACACCAAAACGCAAGGCATTTAGCACCAAAACGCACTGCATTTAGCGGCATTTTGCACTATATTTAGCTGAAAGCAGCCCGAAAGTTGGTGCAAATGGCGTTCCATTGGAATATATATTCATTTTGCATCATTCGCAGACTAACCCCATTTTGTACCAAAACAAACTCGTCTAAGAATCGATTTTTTGCGGCAAGTTGGACGTTTGGTAGAAAAAAGGGCAGTAATAATGTTAAAGTTTTTACTAAAAAGCGGACAAATATTGGTGAATTGAGGAGTTAAGGAGTTAAGGAGTTATGGAGTTAAGCCGAATGTATTGGTGGCGTTAGGCTAATAGGACAAGTCAGACCGGTCTGACCTGTCCGACTTGTCCGACCAGTCTGACCAGCCTGATCTACCTAACTTACCATGCCACACTTTTAAGCTAGAAGGCGTAACCCAAGCCAACCATCAGCGCATCTACGCCGTAATCGGCGAAGGCATGATGGTAGGCCACGTTGAGTTTGAAACCCGACAACTCGCCACCAGCACCGAAAGTAAGGGCATTAGAACCCTTGTCGGCATACTGATAGCCCACCCTTGCAGAGAGCATGCGGTTGTAAGTGTACTCCAAACCACCGCCAAGCAAGGTTTCGCTAGCATCTTTCGGGGTGAAATAACGACACGTAAGGGCGTAGGTAAGGGCGTGTTGCGGCGCGAAGTTTACGGCCCAGTCGCCACCTACTGCCACCGAAGTGGGCAAACTTTGGGGTATGCCCGTATCGTTAAACTTCACCGACTTGCCGAAATCCAACAGTCGTGCACCAACAGTTAGCGTGGTAGGGATGGTAGGACAGATGTTGAAACCCTTTTGATAGGCTGCTCCAACCGAGAAAGCATAAGCATTGGCACTGGTTGCGGCATGACTTCGGGCGTAGGTTGCAGTGGCATATACGGCCACTTCGGGCGTTACGGCGAACGAATAACCCAAGTCGAGGGCCATATCGTAGGGCGAAACCTTATCCGGTTCGCCCGTAGCACCCACCGATGGAACCGTTAGGCCGCCAAGGTAACGCACGCCTGCCATCAATGCCGAACGATTGGCGAAGCGATAGCCCGTGGCAAAGTTGTATTGCATCAGTCGGCCCTCGTCGGTCTTGGGCTGTGCCTCGGCAGACACGTCGGCCACAAAACGTTTTTCGCCAAAGGTAAGGGCGGCGGGGTTAGTGTAAATGTGCATTTGGTTGGCATTGCCAAGCAAAGTGCCACCCAGGGCTGCTGTGCGCGCATCGGGTGTAGCTTCTAGCACAGGTAGTATGCGACTTTGCGCCGTGGCCTCCATTGCAAGGCTTGCGCCAAGCGCGAGGAGTGCCATTGATATCTTATTCATAGCGTGCTGTTTATTTCTTGATGAAGGTGTGTTTGCTTGTTATGCGCTCGGTTTTGAGCAGCAGATAATAGGTGCCAGGAGCTAGTCGGTCGATGCCCAAGGTTACTTCGTGCGTGCGACTGTCGGGCGTTAAGGTTTCGTCGATAAGCTTTTGGCCGCGCAAAGAGGTAACGATAACCTGCACCTTACTTACCCCACTGCGCATAAGTGCCTTGATGTAGCTGTGCGCCGGTATAGGATAGATGGTGTGCACGTCGGGTGCGTTCTTGTCGGTAACACGCACCTGGATGGTTGTTGTGGTGCGTTTGCCACCATCGATGGCCGTGAGGGTTATCGTGGCCGTGCCTTTTTGTCCGGGGGTTAGCGTTAGTTGCGTGCCCGTTACCGAGGCTTTTACCACCGCATCGTTGCTAGATGTGGCCGAGAATTGCATCTCGCCACCGCTCATGGCCGTGAAAGCGTTGGCCAAATTGATTTGTGCGGCCTCGCCCTGCTCGAACAGCGACACGTCGCCGAGCGTGTTGTTGGGCGTGGGAGCCGTGTGCGAAACCACCTTATAGGCGAATTTCTGTACCGTCTTACCGCCAAGTTGGTCGGTGAGCGTCACTTCAAAGCCATACGTTCCTACGGAACCTACCTTTATAAAGAGGTCTAAGGCGTTGCCAACACGTTTCATTTCAACGCCGCTGGGCAGCGCGGTGGTGGTGTAGGTCCAGGTGTGGCCGTCTTCATCGGTTACGGGTAGCACCTTATGGAAGTAAGGTTGCGTGTCGAGCAGTCGCAACGTGTCGGTCATTGCGCCGCCAAGTACGGGCGCATGGTTAAGGCGCGTTTTGAAACTAGCCGTTGCATCGGCCGAAGTATTGTTGAAACGGTCGCGCGCCGACATCTTTACCACATAGTCAACATCGGTATCTAGCCCCGTAAACATTTGCTCCAACTCGGTGTCAACAGGCTTATCGTACGAATAACGAGTGAGGCTTTGCACGGGTTTGCTCATGTCGGCCTTCTTATAAAGGTGGATATCGTAGGCAAAGGCCGTGCGTTGTTCGTTCAGCGCATCGGCATCTGCGGTTACTTTCCACGTTATGCGGGCATCATAATAGCCACGAGTGGCATCCGCAGAATAGTCGGTAACGGTTACTTCTGGTGCGTCGGGTTTCTGCGTTTCGGGGTCGGCCAGGGCGAAATCTGCATCAATAAAGCCCACACCCATCTTGCCTGCGAGGTTGGCATCGGTCTTTACGGCGTAGGGACTGGTGGCTTTTACAGCTCCTAGCAAGCGGCGGCGAAGGTCCTCGTTGGTGAAGTTGGGGTTAGTTTTACCAAACTTCGACACAATCAACGCGGCAATGCCCGTTACGTGGGGCGCCGCCATAGAGGTGCCTTGGGCGTATGCGTAGTTGTTGTCGTTGGGCAAAGTGAAGTCGGTATTGGGCGTGCCGCCAGTGTTCATTTGGGCAAAAGCCTTGGGCACGGTGCTTAGTACGCCCCTCATTACCTCGCCCGTTTCGGTGGTTCCACCCGGTGCAAGGATGTCTACCCACGGCCCTTTGTTCATATAGTCGGTGGGAATACCCATGCTGTTGGTTGCGCCCACGGCCACCACGCGCGGATAAGAGGCGGGTATCATGTCGATGTCGTATTGCGAATCGTTACCCGATGCAAAGACAACAAGACCACCTTTCATGTAAGATCCGGGCTTTTTGTTGCCCTTCGAGTCGCATCCGGCATAGTCGGTAAAGTAGTTGATGCCGTCTTTCAGCAAGTCGAACTGCGCTTTGAAGATGCTTTGGAAGTTCTCGTTGTTGAGGTATTTGCTTCGGTCGAAGGCGTAACCCCACGAGCAGTTGCATACGGATGCCCCGTTTTCGGCAGCAAATTCGAAGGCCTTAACGATGTAAGCAGTAGATGCTGTCTCTTTGGTTCCATCGCGCCCGTATATTTCGCAGCTCATCAGTCGCACGCCCGAGTCGTCGCTGCCGTTGCCACCGGCCACGCCACAAACGCCCAGGCCGTTGTTGTTTCGTGCGGCAATGGTTCCTGCCACGTGCGTTCCATGTCCGCCGGCCACGATAACGTTGGGGTCGCCCTTACCGCTTTCGGCTGCATAGAAGTTACGTCCGTGTATCTTCTGGCCCGTATTCTTGTCGACACCTTGCCAGGCAGAGGCAGCCAAGTCTTCGTGTTCGAAGTCGACACCCGAGTCCATCACGGCCACCACCACGTTGGGGCTGCCCGTTTCTTTCTGCCAAGCAGGGAACAGGTTTACGTCTGCCCCTTCTTTAAACAGACCATACGAACCGATGGTTGTGGTGTAATGCCACTGGTATCGTAAGTAAGGGTCGCTAAAATTAAGAGGACCTGTGCCATTGTTTGCAGGTCTTAATTTGTTAGAGGGGATGGGCGCACGCGATGCTGCGGTGTACTTTACCTTGCTGGGCGCAATCTGCACGTTGCCGTGAACCTTCTCGATGGCAGGGTCGCGGCGTAGTTCGTTGATAACTTCTTCAACGTTCTTTGTGCTGTCGAATTTCACAACAAACCATCGGTCGAGCCCTCTTGCACGTTTCAATGCGGCATACTCGTTGTTCATGTCGAACACCTGTTCCACCTTTACGTCGGTGTTGTCGAACACCTTTGCACGTGTTACGCTCTGCGTTGCAGCACGCGTACTGGGGTTTACGCCAGGTTTCAGCTTGATGAAAGCCATGCCAGGTTGCCAAGGAAAGGCCTCGTCGGCGGCGGTTTGGGCAGCGTTAGGGTTGTTTTGCGAGGAGAGCAAGTCGTCGCTACAAGCCGAAAACACGCCTAAGGTCAACGTGATACAAGCCGCCAATGTATATATTTTTCTGAACTTTTTCATTGGATGAGTGTCTATAAGTTGAGAGTTTTCTTGATTAGGTCTACATAATGCTTACTCTTATAGTAAGTAATGACCGTACGCGTTTGCTGCGGACGCATGTCGATGAGGTCGGCCTCGCCGCGGAAGTAGGTAACAAAGCCGCTATTGTCGCCACGGAAGTAGCTGTAACCCTTCTCTTCCATTGCGTTCCTTGTGCTGGTTGGCAAGGTATAGGTGTACCATTCGTACACGCCGGGAGTGCCTTCCACCTCGCGATTATACAGCACTTCGCCGCCCATGTAGAACACTTGGCACGAGCCAACGGTGCCGCTGAGCTCTGCATCGGCCACCAAACCTGCATCAATGTCTTCGGGCGTAACGCCTCGCCAGTTGAAGAAGTAAATGACATTGGCCAACGAACCGGCATCGTAGCTGGCATTTTCGGGTACGAAGAGTAGGCGCGAGTACTTGCAGCTGGGGTCTTCTGTGGTGGTAGTTATCTTCTCGTTGTTGAATTGGTTGTCGAAATCGGGTTTCATTCCGCGTTTCTTTTCAAACTCAATCACCTGTTGCAGCTTGAACGACTTGTTGTGCATGCGGTCGGAAATGAATACGGGGAAACAGGTGGCCTTGCCGTTGCTGCCCACTTTCAGTTCGTTGGAACTCACCACATACTTCATGCAGGGACTCTTATATATGCCGCCAAACATCTTGAAGTTGTTGGGGTCGTTGTAGACGTGTACCAGTCGTGTTTGGTTTTCTTCTTCGCAGTAGTATTGCGCTTCGGTTGCATTACGCTGTTTGTTGCCGTCTTTAAAGTTCTGTTGTTTCAACCAAGGGTCGTACGATTCTTTTTGGAACTCCTTTCCTTTGGGTGCTTTCAACCACGCGGTAGTAATGAGTTTGCTGTAATAGTTGGGCATGTAGAAGATGCGGGGCGATTGTTCGCCGGGCGAACGGAACGCATAATAAACCTTGTCTACGTCTTCTTTGTACGGCAAGAGCGAGTCTATCTCGAAAGCTCTGTCGCGACTGTTGTTCCTTTCGCCTTCAAGTTCGGTTACACGAGCCAAGTTAAAGTTGTCCAAATCCCACACGGGCAGCTGGAATTGCACGTATCCGTTTTGCGTTACGCTGAGCAAGAAGTGCTTGTTGCCGTTAGATAGGAACAGCTTTTCGGTTCTACTGCTCTGCGCCCAAGGGCTGTTGCGGTCGATGGCGGTGAGGGTTAGCCTCAACTTGCGTTGCTTTTGGTCGACGTCGTACGTGAGCCAGCTGTTGTTTTCCTTGTCAACTTGCTCCACACGCCAATTATCCGAGTTGGAAATAACGTTCAGTTCTACGGCCGTATGCGCCTCATGGTTAAAGATAGCCGTACCATTGCTGCCGTCTACGGCAATGAAAGGTGCCGTGCCGAACTGCGTAACCGTTACCGTTTGCTTACCGCCGGGCGTGGCCAGAACCACTTCGGCCTGGCGTTCGTCGGCTCCTTCGTTGGCCGTAGCCGTCAGTTCGAGTGCTTGTCCCACCTTTTTCGCGGTGAGCCAAGCGTCGTAAGTGCCTTTTTCCACTTGCCATTCGTCGCCAAGTGTTGCAAAGCTTACCGTCTTAGTTTCGCCCTCTTGTTTAAGGGTGAGCGTCTGCGCCTCGCCTTGAACGACGTCTTCCGTTCCGCCCAAGGTAAGGTCTTTCTGGCATGCGCTAGCCAACGATGCCACGATGAGCAAAGCCCATATCTTTATATTCTTATACATAGCGTATTTGTTTTTTGTTAGCGTATGTGTCATTGTTTATCCCAACCAGGGTTTTGCTTTACGTTCGGGTTTATCTGAACCTCGTTGTCGGGGAACGGCCACACAAACATCTTGTTGCCTGTTTGTATGTCGACTTTATAGCCACCTGCGTAGAACGATGCAGGCACTTGATAATATCCCTTGGCACCTTGTATCGTACGTTTGCGAACACCCAGTTTCCAACGGCGCAAGTCCCAAAGGCGGAACCCTTCGTAAGCCAGTTCGCGTGCGCGTTCGTTCTTTATTTCTTGGTACAAATCGTCGCCCGTTGCGCTTGTGGTAGGCAGTCCACGCGATTGGCGAAGGGTGTTAAGATAGCTTTGGGCATCGGCCGTGTTACCCAGTTTGTAGGCTGCCTCGGCCACAATAAGGTATTGTTCGGCGATGCGGAAAGGCTTAGGTGCCTGATTTCCGTTGGGCACATAGCCGCCCCAATGGGTGCTAGTGAGCGTTGCGTAGTTGGGATTGCCCTTAAACTTAGACACAACGTAAAGCTGTGTAGACACATTCACGTCGTTTACCGTGGTATTTACAAACTCGAAGTGGATATGTGCGCGGTGGTCGTTTCCGTTGGAAAAGAGGTCGTTAATCACTTCGCGCGTTGGCACGTAGGGCGGTTTGTTGTAGTCGCCCACTTTGCTTGGCTGCTTGGCCTCGTCCCAATGAGTAGTCGTAGAAAGGTCGGCGCCATAGAGCGAAGTAACCGTAGGCACTTCGTTTTCTTTGGCCACGTAAGGTTGCCAAATCTGTTCGGTACCCTTATCGTAGAACCACATCTGCGCAAAAGCGTCTTCTGTGGGCGTTACTTTTCCTTCGCTGTTAAGCTTTGCTGTGTAGGGAGCGATAAGCGGATAGGTGTTTTTGTCTACCAATTGTTTGGCCTCTTGGTACGCTTTGTCCATGTCGCCCATGTATAGGTACACGCGTGCACGAAGTGCTCGCACGGCATCGGCGTTTATTTCGATGTTTCCTGGGCTGGTAGGAACGTCGGCCAACAGCGTTTCGGCCTCGTTCAAGTCGTCCAACACCTGCTTATAGGTCTGCGCGTTGGTGGCTCGTGCGGGTTTGTTTAACGAACCTGGCTCTAATGCCAACACCACACCGAGGTCTTTATCGGCCGTGGCCGCATCGTAGATCATGCCCCATCGCAAGGCCAAGTTAAAGTGATAGAAGGCCCTAGCGAAATATGCGTTGCCCAAATAATGGCGTTGCGTGGGCTTTTCGGCCTCGCTAACGGGCAGCTGGGGCAACTTGGTTATCACCACATTGGCATCTACGAGCGCCGAATAATACGAGTGGTAGATTTCTTGTATCACGCTACTTTCGGGCAAGATGGTCCATCCGTGAAACTCTCCATAGAGGTTTCCAAAGGCTGCATGCGCGTTAAGCATGTCGGCTTGTGCCTCTTGGGGCAACACATAGCCGCCCCCGAACTTGCCGCGGAGGGTGGAATAGATGCCGTTGTCCCATTTGGCGGCATCTTGCATATTGTTAAACGAGGCGTTATAGTCTATATAGTCGGCCGGTTCGCGGTCTAGATTGCACCCTTGGAGCATGGCCGCAAGCGTAAACGCCCATAATAATATCTTCGTTGTTTTCATATACGTGTTCATTATTTATGTGTTGTTGTTAGAGTCCTATCTCCACACCTACGCTCAATTGCTTGGTGTTGGGATTGACGCCATACGAAACATTGCGGTTCACTTCGGGGTCGATACCGCGGAACTTGGTAAAGGTAAGCAGGTTTCTGCCTGTAAAGAACACTTTTGCCGTGCGTACGATGTTCTGTCGTCCAAGGCTCTTACGGGGGATGTCGTAACCCAATGTAAAGTTCTTCA
The DNA here is from genome assembly GCA_938028745.1 of uncultured Prevotella sp. Lineage (GTDB taxonomy): Bacteria > Bacteroidota > Bacteroidia > Bacteroidales > Bacteroidaceae > Prevotella. The sequence continues at coordinate 29,182 of CALIZL010000080.1, read as the reverse complement.
GGCGCATGAACGAGGCGTTTTCAAGCATTTTCGAGTCCACGTAGTTGCTTTGGTGGTTGGCTTGGCGCACCCATGCCAACGAGGGATATTCGGTGTTGTCGCCCGGTTTCTTCCAATAGTCGAACAATCTGCGCGACCCATTGAAGTTTCCTTCGCGGTTGCGAACATGATAATCGTTCTCGTAAAACTGCTTATCCATCGAAATCATGTGCTTACCGAGAGCCACGAAGAAGTCGGCGTTGAGGTAGAAACCTTTCCAATAAGCCGAAATGCCCCAACCGCCCGTAAAAGGCGTGTAAGCGTTTACGCCTGTGTTCTGACTGAGCGAAGAAGAATATTCGGACACCACGTCGTTGTCGTCGCGACGTGTTTGGTTCTTGTCTGCGCCCGGCTTATACCATTCGGGCACACCCGTTTGGGGGTTCACGCCCTTATAAAGCGGAAGTACAAAGGTTACAGGCTTACCTACCATGTAGGCGAGTTGGCCGCCTGGTTCGTGCCACGACTGACGTCCCTCGAACAGTTCGAGCACTTTATCGCGGTTGTAGTTGAAGTTAATGTTGGCCGAAACGCCCCAATCGCGACCGCGAAGGATGTCGGCACCCAGTTGAAAGTCGATACCGTGGTTCAGGTAACGCCCAACATTCTCGTAACGAGTGGCATAACCTTCATTGCCGACAGGCATACCCGATGTGTAGGGCAGCGGAACTTCGAAGAGCATGTTGCTCGTTATACGGTTGTAATACTCCACGTTTAGGTCCAGCCTACTTAGCAAACGAGCCTTCACGCCCACGGTAAACTTGCTTTGGTGTTCCCATCCCAAGTCGGGATTTCCAAGACTAACAAAGCCAAGGCTCATGCCGCCTTTCTTCTGTCCCACTTTTCCCACGTACGATGATGTGCTGTAAGGAGGTATCGAAGAGTTGCCCTGCGTTCCGTAACTCGTTTTGAAGTCTAACTCGTTAAGCCACGATACGTCTTTAAGGAAGCTTTCGCCCTTAGCCTTCCACAACAAGCCCACCGACCAGAACAAGCCGTTTCGCTTGTTGCGCCCAAAGCGCGAAGAGGCATCGTTACGCAAAACCAAGTCGACGAAATAACGTTCGGAGAAATCGTAAGACAGCTGGGTAAAGAACGAAAGGAATGCGTAGCTGTTGGTTGCCTCGCCCACATTCTTCTTTTGCGTGGCGTTGTTAAGCAGGGTAAGGCGGTCGTCTAAGATGCCCGAACCCGATGCAGAGAAACCATCATCGTTATAATTGGTGTATTCATGTCCCAACAACGCGGTAACGTGATGGTCGCCAAAGCCCATGTTATAGGCTGCCGTGTTGGTGATAGTGAAGTTGGATACCATCGAGAAACCACGTTCGGCACTGCCATTTCCGTATGCGCGATAGTAGCTAGGCAAGGTACGCGAACGGCTATCGCCGTAATTTAGTTCCAATCCAACAAGCGAACGCAAGGTTAGGTTCTTTATCGGCGTGAGCGTTAGGTTTCCATTAGCCGACAGGATAAAGGCATTGGTCTTGGCTGGGTTGGTAGCAATAACGTGCTTAGGCGTAGTGATGTCGAGCAGCGGCACGCGTTCCAGTTCCTCTCCCGTCCTTGGGTCGTAGGGCGATGCAAAGGGTGCGTTCATGGCTGCAACGCCTCCGCCCACGGCATTGTTGTTGCCGAAGGGCGAAATGCGCGTGTCGTCGTATGCCACTTGCGTGTTTATGCCGGCGCGAACCCATTCGGCCAGTTTCGCATCGAGGTTGATGCGGCCGAAGGCTTTCTTGTAACTCGACCCCATGCGCAGTCCGTCTTGGCTCAATGCGCCGCCCGATAGGTAGTACCTAACGGCAGATGTGCCGCCCGATACCGACACGTCGGCCGTGTACATGGGTGCAGGTTGGTACACATATTTATACCATTGGAAGTCGGTTTCCTTGAAATACTTGCTCTTTAAGGCCGCTATTTGGTCGGCGGTGTAAATACCCGTCTCCTGATAATAGCGTAATAGTTCGGGACCAGTCATCAGTTGGTCGAAGTAATCGGTGTTGGCCAACGACGAAACGGCGTATTGTGCCCTCAGATTAATGGTGGGGCGCGTCTCAGTTCGGCCGCGTTTGGTGGTAACATACATCACACCGTTGGCTGCACGCGCGCCATAAATAGACGTGGCCGCAGCATCTTTAAGGAACTGAACACTCTCGATGTCGTTGGCATTCATGGATTGCAGCACGGCCATACTAACTTGCATGCCGTCGAGGATGATGAGCAAGCCCGTGCCTGCACCCAACGAGCCTTGTCCGTGCAAGGCCATCGACAGGCGCGAAGAGGGTTCGCCCGACGAGGAGAACACCTGTAAGCCGCTTACTTTGCCCTGAACGGCATCCAATGGGTTGGCCACGGGTTTCATGGCAAGGTCTTTGGCTGTTACCTTTACCACAGAGGCCGAGGTGTTAGTCACCTTACGTTCCATGTAACCCACCACAACCACGTCGTTCAACGTCAGGTCGGAGGGTTCCATCCGCACGTTCATCTGGGGTGCGGCGGCCAATTCTTGGCTATTATACCCCATGAAACTAAACGTAAGTTTCTCTCCATTGCGCACGCTGATAGTAAACTTTCCGTCTATGTTAGACACGGTGCCCGTCTTCGGGGCCGACTTTGGGACGATACTTACGCCAGGCAAGGCCTCCCCGTTTTCATCTACGATGTTTCCCTTCACTGTTATGTTTTGTGCTAAAACCGAACTCAATCCAGTTAGCAAGCAAAGGGTTAACATCCAAATTCTTACTTTCATAATTTTATCTAGGTTGATTATAGTTTTCCCAATGCACCACGCAACCACATGTTTAGTAAGTATGGCCGCACGGCTCTTTTAAAAACCCATTTTGTTTTAGTACGTGTGTCAGTACATTCACAGAGTTAAACTGCCCTGCAAATATATGCAATAATTTTATAAAAACAAGCAAATACGACGAGTTATTTTCTAATTAATACGCATTTTGTTGAAATTATGCGGTTTGCTTACAATATTTGTAAAAAGTGTAATGTTACCATCACAATCCTTTTGCCAGGCAAACGGCATGTTCTATTTTTGCCTTTAAAACAAGGATAAACAAACATTTTAAGGCAACTTTCTTCGTTCTACGCAGCTAGAAGATTCTGCCATATTAGAACGTAATAAGCATGTTGCTTAACCCATATACCAAAGCTCGCAAAGGTTTACCAGAAAAAAAACTTTTTTATATTTTGTTCCACTGAGAATAATTGCCTATTTTTGCAACACCTAAACGTTTATTGTATCACACTTAATAAAAAAATAACTTCGTATGAAATCATATATGGCAGGCATAATCATCATGTCATTTACCTTGGCCTCTTGTAAAATATCGGGCTTGACGTCAGGTTTTTCTAGCCTACCAAAGGGAGCGCAAGAACGAGTTGTACATTATAAAGGTGCAATAGATGACATTCGCGATTTCTCAAACATATATGCGATTGGCGTAGAACAAACAAAAGACTACCTTACAAAGCACGAAAAGGTTATCATATATGATTTCACTCCATTTTGCAAATCGGGTCTTTGCGTGTCGCCTTTGGCTCTTTCAGAAATCTGCAAAAGGCAAAACATCGACTTGTTGGTTATCTCAAACATCTATGACGACGTCTTTAGTGCGGTGAATAAGAATTTCCCCATACTGATGATAGACACAGATGCCCTCCAAACCAAGTGGAGGGGAAAGTACATTGAGGCATTTTACTACCCGTTAATCGGTCGCTCGCAAAAAGAAATAAACTATGCAGGCTACCATTATTTCCATAATGGCACCTACGTAAGGAGCTTTAAAGATTATAGGGAAATAGAGAAAGCCGGCTTATGATTTAAGCTTACGGGCTTGTTGGCTTGTAAGTTTGCAAGTTTTTTTTCACAACCAGTGCAAGCTGAACGCCACTAACCCATAAGCGCAAGCATAAACCAAAGGCCGACAAACCATAAAGCAAAAGGCCAAATGCCCGTAAGGCGAGGTAGGCCAATGGCTTTGCACATCCCTTATCGACCTACCATTTAGCTAACGCCCACCTATCGCACAAGTTGACAGGTGGGCGTTTGGATTGTCTTCCATACGCTTGTTAGGAATAAAAAAACATGGTGTTTGGCCAGCCCTCGCCAGCCCATGTAAAACCGTAAGTTTGTGCCTTCTTAGATCCCCTGTTAGCTCAACGTCAGAACAAAACGACTGTTCATATCCCACTCCTTATCTGCACACAACTCACATTTTTTCATTATCTTTGCCTCATGGACAAGTTTACGCCCCGACAACGCCATCGTATCATGGCCTCGATTAAGTCGAAAGACACGAAGCCAGAGCTGCTCGTACGCAAGTATTTGTGGGCGCAGGGGTTCAGATACAGGCTAAACTACGGCCGCTTGCCAGGCCATCCCGACCTGGTTTTGCGCAAATACCGCACTTGCATCTTTGTTAACGGCTGCTTTTGGCATGGGCATGAGGGGTGCAAACGATGGACCTTGCCTAAAACTAACATCCCATTTTGGGAGAATAAGGTGAAACGCAACCAACAACGCGATGCCGAAACGCAACGCCAGCTGGCACGCATGGGCTGGCATTGCCTAGTGGTTTGGGAGTGTCAACTGCGCCCTTCGCTCCGCCAAAACACATTGCAAGCCCTTGCCCACACCCTTAACCACATTTTATTAACCGACTACCAGCAACGCTATGCACTGCCCCACCCCGACGAAGACGAACCAATGATGGCGGCCGAAGAGCGCAGAGAGTATTTGTAGAGCCTGCCTTGAAAACTCATAAGCGCATAAGCACACAATGTTAAAAATCACACAATGCTTTACAAAACACACTTTCCTTGCCACCCCCTTCTAGCGTAGAAAGAGGTCATTTTGCATGCAATTAGCCGCAATTTCAAGCCTTACGCATCTCTGTTTTGCTCCAATTTTAAGAAAGCAACCTGCATTTTGCACCATTTTGCCTTTCTATTTTGGATGCCAGCTCGTAATTTTTCAACCCCAATTACCCCCTTTTAGCCCCTAAAACCCCACTTTTCAATGCCCATTTTGCCCCTTTTTGCCCTATTTTTAATGGCTCGAAGGGGTATTAATTATACCATTTCAGCGGATATTTATGCGTAACACCTTGTGTTTAGCGGCAAATTGCACTGCATTTAGCACCATTTTACCTTGCGTTTAGCACCAAAACGCACTGCATTTAGCATCAAAACGCCCTCCATTTTGCACCAAAACGCAGTGCATTTGGCACCAAAACGCAGTGCTTTTTGCAGCAAATGACCCAAAATAGGGTGAAAATGGCGGTATCATAAAATAAATATTCATTTTGCCTGCATGTACAACACTCCCCTTTTTGCATCAAAACCAACCTCCGCGAGAATCGATTTTTTGCGGCCCGGCTAACGATTGGCGAGCAAAAACGGCACTCATAATGTTAAAAAAACGAGCTGAAAAGTTGACAAAGCACAAGTTGACGAGTTAATAGATTAACGGGCTAACGAACACACAAGTTGACGAGTTGACGAACATACAAGTAGGCAAGTTGACGAGTTTACAGGTTTACAAGTAGGCAAGTTGGCGAGTGGAACAAGTAGACAAGCTAACGAGTTGACAAGCGTACGAATCGACCAACTAGCCAGTTATAGTCAACCAGGATTGGATTTGGAAAGCCATAGACACACCGTAAGCAAAGCAAAGTATTCCTTTCCCCCTGCGTAAGGGTATGTTGAAGCCATGCTATGCGCATCTTGCCAATCTCCTAACAACAATTTTCCAAAAAATAAAGTGGCAAGCGTTGAGGTCTATCCTGTTCTTGCAATCTCCTAACAACAATTTCCCAAAAAACAATTCTGTTTGGCCATAACATGTTGATGAGCGAACAAGTTAGCCAGACAACCCGTTAACAAGCGGTTAATACGCAAAGCACATCACTCCCCCTCTCCCCTTGGAGAGGGGCTGGGGGTGAGGCCTTTTTTCGCCCCTTAATTATTAATTAATATTAAAATAATAAATAAAACCTGTTAGTTATACTTTCGTTTTGTTTCTTTTTGCTTATCTTTGCATCGTAAACAATCAGTAAAAGCGTTGTTGGTTGCCACCGGCACAACCGCTTAACCTGCCACAAGGCCAATTGTAGGGAACCATGAACAGCCCGCAATACATGCATACCCATAACCAATTAAATGCCGCGCGCATTGAACAACGTTACCTACCAGCGGCCAAAAGGCAATGACAAAGGCGAGTTTTAAAACCGGCCGTAATGGACTTTTAGAACCAACCTGTAATCAAACTTCACCCCCAGACACGGGGAAACTTAACTTAATAACATGACCGTTATGAGAGGAAAAGGGTTTTATCTCGCGGTGCTGCTCGCACTGCTACTCCCGCCCCTGTGCTTGATGGCACAACAAACGGGCGAAAGAACAATCGTGGGTTCGGTTGTCGATGCTGCCACCAATGAGGCCTTGCAGGGCGTTACGGTGCTGGCACAAGGCAGCGGAGCCGGAACCACCACCGATGCCAACGGCAATTTCTCGTTGCGATTGGCCCGAACAGACAACGTGCTGCTGTTTTCGTACGTGGGATATGCCCCACAAAGCGTTAACGTGGCAGGCAAACAAAACATCACCATTGCGATGAGCGAAACGGCTAACGCCGTTGGCGAAGTGGTTGTGGTGGGCTACGGAACGCAAAAGAAGAAAGACGTTACGGGCGCCATCTCGGTGGTAGACATGAAAGAGGTGAATAAGCTGTCGGCTTCTACCTTGGCACACGCCTTGCAAGGGCAAGTGGCCGGCGTAGACGTAACCAGTTTTTCGGGTGCGCCTGGTTCGGGAATAACCGTTAGGGTGCGCGGCATTGGCACGCTGAACGATTCGGACCCGCTCTTCGTTGTAGACGGAATGATGGTGGGCGACATCAACTTCCTGAACACAAACGACATTGAGAGCGTGCAAGTGCTTAAAGATGCCTCGGCAACGGCCATCTATGGCGCACGCGGTGCCAACGGCGTGGTGATTATAACCACCAAACGCGGCTCGCAAGGCAAGGCCACCATCAACCTTTCGGCCTATTACGGCATACAAAACGTATGGCGTAAGAACAACGTTTGCGACGGTCCGACGTGGGGAATGCTGCGAAACGAAATGCAAGCGGCCTTAGGGCAGGTGCCGCTTTTTGGAGACGTGCGCTCGTTGCCCACCGTTGATTATTTCGATGCCATACTACATAAGAACGCACCCGTGAAGAACGCCGACCTATCCGTACAGGGCGGAACGGACAAGGCCAACTATTACCTCAGCCTGAACGGCTTTTCGCAAGACGGATTGATGAAGAAAACGGCCTTCGACCGTGTTACGCTGCGTGCCAATGGCGAGTTTAAGGCCAACAATTGGCTGACGGTTGGCGAAAACATTACGCTGGTGCGCACCCGCCAAAACGGCACTTTGGAGAACGACGAGTGGACGAGTCCGATGATGACCACCTACACCCGCGACCCGATAACGCCCGTGCGCAACGAAGACGGCAGCTTTACCAAGTCTACTTTCAGCGACATTCACAACCCCGTTGCAACCATCGAGTACAACAATCCCGAAAACATCGTCTATCGCGTGTTGGCCAACGTCTACGCAGAAGTGTCGCCTTTGAAGGGACTGAAATGGCGGACGACCTATTCTACCGAGTACGCCAACAACGAATATGCCAACTATACGCCCGTGTACTACGTATTCGCGGCACAGCAAAACTCCAAGGAAAACAGCATAACCAACTCTACATACAGCACTTACATGCGCCAGTTTACCAATACGCTTACGTACGACACGCACCTGGGCAACCATGCCTTGCAAGCCATGTTGGGTTGCGAGAGTTACGCCGTAACGTATAAAAGCCTACAAGCATCGGTAAAGAACGTGCCCAGCAACGACCCCTCGGTGATGTTCATCAACAACGCGCGCAACAAAGATGCAGCGGCTGCCGCCAAGGGTATTACCACACAGCACAAGCTGCTGTCGGGCATGGCGCGCATCAACTACAATTATTTGGAACGCTACCTCTTAACGCTGAACATGAGGCTCGACGGCTCGTCTAAGTTCTTACGCGGGCACCGTTGGGGCGTGTTCCCATCGGTTTCGGCAGGATGGCGCGTAACCGAAGAGCCCTTTATGAAAGACCAAAAGGTGTTTAGCAACTTGAAGTTGCGCGCCGGTTGGGGACAGATAGGCAACGAAGGCAGTGTTGATTCCTACTCGTATGCCACGTTTGCATCGGCAGGTTCCAACTATGTGTTTGGTGGAAAGCTGATGCCAGGGTTTAGTTTTAACAGCACAGGCAACAGCGAATTGAAGTGGGAAACATCGACAACCACTAACCTTGGGGTCGATTTCGCCGTGCTAGACGGTAAGCTGTCGGGTACAATCGAAGTGTTCGACAAGACTACGAGCGACATGTTGCTGCGCGTTCCCGTACCTGGCCAGGCGGGAATTGCCGAACCGCCATTCCAAAACGCAGGCAAAATGCGCAACCGCGGATTGGAGCTGTCGTTGCAGTATCGCAATTTCGACCATCCCCTGGGCTACTCGGTGGGGGCAAACTTCACCACCATCTCTAACCGCGTGCTGGACCTAGGCGCCGATGCCTACATCGAAGGGGCGCGCTTCATGAACTCGGTGTACCTTACACGCACCGTCGTGGGCAGACCGATGGCGCAGTTCTATGGCCTGAAAACCGACGGACTGTTCCAAAACTGGGACGAGGTGAATGCACAAAAGGCGCAAAAGAACGTGGCTCCGGGCGACGTTCGTTACAAAACGGTGAACAAAGACGACTTGATGGCACCAGAGAACTACACCTATTTGGGAAGTCCGCTGCCCAAGTTCTCTTACTCGCTCAACGGCAGCCTATCGTATAAAGGTTTCGACCTAAGCCTGCTTCTGCAAGGCGTTTACGGCAACAAGCTGTACAATGGGCCGTCTACTTACAGCCTTTCCACAGGCAACCTGAGCTACAACTTCTCGCGCGACATGGTTAACCGTTGGCACGGCGAAGGCACACAAACCAATGCACGCTACCCACGCATGGGCGGAACAGACAGCAACAACTCGATATTGCAAAGCGACCGCTATCTGGAAGACGGCTCTTACCTGCGCATAAAGATGCTGCAAGTGGGCTACGAGCTGCCTGCCGCATGGGTTCGCAAGGCCAAACTGACCAAGGCACGCGTGTATCTCAATGCCCAAAACCTATATACGTTTACCAAATATACAGGTCTCGACCCCGAAATAGGCATGCGAGGCGGGAATGAACCTCTCGATATTGGCGTAGACCGCGGTTATTATCCCACACCCCGACTTTACTCGGTGGGGGTAGAACTATCGTTCTAAACCGCGGTTCAGCCTCCCTTTTACATCCATTACATTACACAACAACCTAAACCGCAACGAAAATGAAGCGACACCTTATATATATCATCATGCCGATGGCAATGGGCTTTGCAGCTTGCGACCCCGAAGGTTTTCTCGACACACCTGTGCCCAGCATCGACCAGAATACGTTCTTTGCCAATGAGAATGCGGCTAAAAGCACGCTCGTGGGCGCATACGACCCGGCCGGCTGGATGAGTTACATACAATATCTTGATTGGGCCATTGGCGACGTAGCCTCTGACGATGCAACGAAAGGCGGCGGCGGAGACAGCGACCAGCCCGAGATGTACGACATAGAACACTTTCGCGCCTCGCCCGAACAGGAACAACTCTCAACGGCGTGGCAACAACAATACGAGGGAATAAACCGCGCCAACCGAGTTATCGCAGGCGTTAAGGGCAATGCCAACATCAGCGAGGCCGCCCAACGCCGTTTCATAGCCGAGGCGCGCTTTATGAGAGGGTATTACCACTTCTGTTTGATGAAGGTTTTCGGGGCTGTTCCGTTGGTAGACCATCTGTTGAAACCCTCCGAATACAAGGGCGGAAGGGCATCGATGGAGGACTGTTGGGCCTTTGTGGAGGCCGATTTCAAGGCCGCCATGCAAGAACTGCCCCATAAGAAGAACCAACCCGCAGAGGATTTGGGGCGCGCCACGTGGGGTTCGGCTGCCGCCTTCCTTACCAAATGCTACATTTGGCAGGAGAAATGGAAGGAGGCCGAGGCCTTGGCCAAGGAGATTGTGGCCTCTGGCGATTATAGTTTGCAACCCAATTACGGCGACCTCTTTACCATTGCCACCGACAACGGCGTGGAGTCGGTGTTTGATGTTCAGCTTAAAGACTTCAACATGACGCAATGGGGCGACGAAAACGAGGGGAGTATGATTGAAATTTACCAACGCTCGCGCGACGACCGCAACGGCGGATGGGGTTTCGACCAGCCCACGCAGAACCTTTACGATGAGTTTGAACCGGGCGACCCACGTCGCGAATGGACTATCATTAAGCATGGCGACGTGTTGTGGCAGGGAACCAAAGACGAAGAAACCATTTACACCAACTACGACCCCGTGCACAATCCCGATGCGCCTGCCGTGGGCTATTGTCGCCGCAAAGGTACGTTGCCCAAGAGTCAACGGCCGTCTATGGAAGATGCAGCAAGTCTCAACGTGCGCGTGATACGCTATGCCGACGTGCTGCTTTGGCAGGCCGAGGCTGCCGCACACAATGGCAGCGATTGGCAAACGCCACTTAATGCCGTGAGGAAACGTGTGGGGTTGGGCGAAAGTCCTTACAAGAGCGACCCCTTGAAAGCCGTTTATCACGAACGGCGCGTGGAGCTGGCTATGGAAAGCCATCGCTATTGGGACCTTGTTCGCACAGGGCGCGGCAACTTGATTGAGGGTTATACCGACAACAAACGCTATCTGCCCATACCGCAATCGGAGATAGGACTGAACCCTAACCTTACACAAAATCCGTATTGATGAGGAGTTAAGGAGTAAAGGAGTAAAGGAGTTAAGCCAATAGCATGGGTGGCGTTAGGCTAATAGGATCAGTCCGACTTGTCCGACTTGTCCGAAAGCTAGAATGAACTAGAAATCTAGAAACCGCTAAACAACTTTAAAGGGCGTTAGCCATCTTTTCACCTTTTCACTTTTTCACTTCTAGGAGTTAAGGAGTTAAGCCATATACCTTGTTGCCCTGCGGCTACTTATCTCGTCAACTGAAGTTATTAACACAACCAAACAAAACATACGACAATGAATGCCAAACATAGTATGTTCGCTCTTGCGGTGGCAGTGATATGTTTCGCCGCCTGCGAACCACAAGAAAGCAAAACGGGGAAGATGGGGCCAGGCCCATCAAACCCACACATAACGATAAACGATGCCGATCCCTACAATCCCGTTTTCAAGGCTTGGGCCGACAACGGCTTTATTTATAGCTGGGATTTGGGCAACGGACAGGTTATTGCACCTGGTAGAGACACTGCAACGGCTTACTATCCGCTGCCCGGAAACTACAACGTGAGCGTTACCATCTATGGAGAAGGGGCGCAAGAGGTTAGTGCCGACACGACATACACCGTTACTTCGGCCGACCCCACGATGGCAGAGAAACCGCTTTGGAAAGAACTAACGGGCGGCGGAAAGGGTGCAACATGGGTGTATAACACCGATACGCAGACGGGTAAGCCCGATTATTGCTACCAAACCACAGGCGACTTGGTGAATTATCCCAATAACTGGATGCCCTCGTCTAGCTGGGGGCAGTGCGAAAGGATAACGCCCGACATCAAGGGAGAAATGGTTTTCGACCTCAATGGAGGCGTTAACTACACCTATCACCATGTGGCAGGCGATGCTGGCGTTAAAGGTACGTTCGTACTAGATGCCGAAAAGCGCACGCTAACGGTGAAAAACCCCTACATCCTAGACCATGCCGTGGGCTGTACGCAGCCTGCCGCAACGGCTACGGGCGTGTATCAGATAATGAAACTCACCGAAGACGAGCTTGTTCTTTGGCAAATGCAAAAGGCACCAAGCGCTGCACCCGGCTCGGGAGAAGGCTGGGGATGGAGCTTTAAACGAAAGAAATAATATCCAAAACACAACAAATAACGTTGCAGTCGTTGAAAGCCGTTGTGCCAAATGCGTACCGGCGGACTGGCAAACGACATGCGCTCTTTGACATCTTGCACAACAACCACACCTCGCAAACGTTGCGGAAAAAACGTTGAAGCGGGCTCGCACATGTTCGCCGAGCTGCCGAAAACGATATAAAAAACAACAAATGCGAAACAAAAACAAAGCAAATTGTGTATCTTTGCGAGGTAGAACAACATCACATCATCGAATTATGGAGCAGCATAACACACAGGCAGACAACATCGTTTTTCAGGAAGAACGACTGCAAACGATTGCCGAAAAGCTGGAACGAGAGGGAAGAATTGTTACGAAAGACTTGGTAGACGAACTGAATACCACGCCCGTAACGCTGCGAAAAGACCTCTTGTTGCTAGAAAAGCGTGGCTTGTTGAAACGCACCCACGGTGGAGCGGTGAAGGTAAACCGGCTTTATCCAGGCCAAGCGCTTAACGAAAAGGAGAAGATTAACCTCGAAGAGAAGATTAGAATTGTGCGCAAGGCCGCCACTTTTGTGGCCGAAGGCGATACCATCATCCTCGATTCGGGCTCTACAACCAGCCTTTTGGCCAAAGAACTGCGCAACTTTAAGCGACTGGTGGTTATCACTAACGCCTTAAACATAGCCAGCGACCTAAGTGATACCAGCGTAGAGGTTATCGTTGTGGGCGGAAATCTGCTCAAAATGGCCGCTACGATGGTGGGTCCATTGGCCGACGACACGCTCAGAAAGGTGTCGGCCGACAAGCTTTTCATGGGTGTAGACGGCGTGGACATGAACATCGGACTAACTACGCCCGACATCAACGAGGCCAAAACAAGTAGGGTGATGATGGAATCTGCCGGCGAAGTGTTCCTCTTAGTAGACGCATCCAAGTTCGGCAGGCGCAGTTTGGGCGTTATTTCGCCCCTCAACGCCATAGATAAGCTTATCACAACGAAACATCTAAGCGAAGAAGAGTTTCAACAACTGAGCGAAAACGAAATCGACATATTCATGGTGTGAGGCCCTCCAACTGTTCTCAGGGGTGGTTGTGTGCGAGATGCAAGGATTCAAAGAATTGCATTTAACACAAAAAACAACGATAAGAAATGAGAACAATGAAAATGTTTCTGGCCGTGGCGTCGCTTGCCGTGGCCACGGTTGGAGCAAAGGCTCAAAGCAAGGTTTATCCCCAAGTAGTAGACGACCAACTGGTTATTCAAGGCGACAAATGCGGCTGGGATGCCGGCACCGTGCACACTTTCTCGGTAGTCGAGGCCAACAAAGACGGCTATAAATACTGGGGCTACTATGGTCTCGACCATTACGAAAACGACGTACACTTTCGTAAAGCAGGACTGGTGCGTAGCAATAACCTCACCGATTGGGTGAAGTACGAGGCCAATCCCATCATCGCAGCCAACTGCCGATGGCCCACTGTGGTGATGAGCGACGGCAAGTTCTACATGTTTTACGCCGAATATAAGGGTCCAAATAAAGACAGTCGCATCGTTATGGCCGAGAGCGAAAACGGCATCGACTTCGACAACAAGCGCGTTGTTGTGCCATACGCCGATGGTCAACAAAACCAAAACCCCTTTATCTACTTTAATAAGAACGACGGCTTTTTCTATCTTTTCTATTATAATGGTACCGAAAGAGCGAAAAACAACCCACGTTGGAACGTGCTGGTAAAGAAAAGTAAGCGTGTGGCCGACCTGCCACAGCAAAAGAGTTACGAGGTGGTTACATCCAACAAAACCCTTGCCGCACCCTCCGTTGCCTATCATGGCGGCACATATTACCTGCTCGTAGAAGAGTTTAGCGACGACACCCACACCAAATGGGTTACCAATGCGTTCTCGTCTAAGGAGGTAGACCGCGGCTACCAGCGCGTAACCAACAACCCCGTGCTTTATAAAAACGATGCCTGCGCCTTCCAATACGTGCTCGACGGGCAGCTCTACGTAACTTATTCGCACTGCACCGACCTCTCGAAAGGCCAGTGGGTTATGCGCATGATGAAGACAAAATAAGGCGAAACGCCATTTGTAATGTTTCATTGCAGGCATGTTCGCCTTGCGCGTACATGCTTGCACAACAGTTAATGAATATGTCAACCAATAAGTTTCTTACCGAAATACTGGAACAACCTGCTGCCATTGGCAACATCATCCACTTCTATTCCGCCCCCGAAGGCATGGAACTCTTGCGTAAAACGAGGGAGGCCATCGCCCAACGTAACATCCACGACGTGGTGTTTACGGGCATGGGCAGCTCGTTCTTCATCTCGTTTGCAGCCGCAAGCCTGTTCAACCAACAGGGCATTCACGCCCATTACATCAACACGAGCGAACTGTTGCACTACAATCTCTTGCTGCTCAACCGCCCCACGCTGTTGGTTTGCGCCTCGCAGTCGGGCGAAAGCTACGAGATTAAAGAGGTTTTAGAGCGTCTGCCGCAGTCGGTGTACTGCGTAGGTATTGTCAACGAGGAGGATAGCGCACTTGCAAGAAAGGCAGATGTGGCCCTATTGTGCAAGGGCGGCCGCGAAGAGATGACCTCAACAAAGACCTATGTGCTCACTTCCTTGGCCGCTTGCATCTTGGGATTGTATCTTAGCGACCGCTGGAACGCCCACACGCAACGCCAATTGGCAGGCTTACAAGCCAAGTTCGAAGACATGTTGGCAAGCCACGACCAATGGCTGGACAAGGGACTCGACTTCCTTGGCGACCTCACCACGTTGCAAATCATCGCCCGTGGCCCGTCGTTCTCCACCGCCAGCCAAAGTGCCTTGATGTTTAAAGAGGCCACTCACATTGCCGCAACGGGTATCTTGGGCGGCGAATTCAGGCACGGACCAATGGAAATGGTTGCTCCTGGCTTTAAGTCGGTGCTGTTTGCATCCGAGGGGCGCACGCTCGAACAAAGTCTGAAGATGGCCGAAGACATTGCAGGTTTTGGCGGACGCGTATGGCTTATCACCAATTCGCACGATGCTGCACAGCATGTAACAGATAATATACTGCCCGTTTACGTAGACGAACAAGACGAATTCCTGTTCTCCATCTTAAGCATCGTGCCCTTGCAGCTCTTCATCGACGAGTATGCCAAACGTCATGGTTTCGAGGCAGGCAGCTTTTCGCGCGGTGCAAAAGTAACCGTAACCGAATGAAAGGAGGGCGAACGATGGGCAACAGTGGCGAAAGAAAAACCTTATTGCTGGGCATCACAGCCTTGATATACGTGGTGTTTGGCCTTCTAACGTCGGTTATAGGCGTGGCCATCGACCGTTTTCAGGCGCAATATGGCGTGTCGCTAGGTGTGGCCGCCCTGTTGCCCTTGGCCTTCTTCTTGGCCTATGGACTAACGTCGATACCTTTTGGACTGCTTACCGACCGTTTCGGGGCAAAGTCTGTGTTGCTTTTGGGCACGGCATTGATGGGCACAGGTTCAGCCCTTTGCTACCTCAGTGCCGCGGCTTGGGCGGTTATCGTGTCTGTATTTCTCATCGGCACGGGTGTAACGGCTGTGCAGATAGCGGGCAATCCCTTTGTGCGGGTGCTCGACCAACCATCGCGCTACACGTCTAACCTAACCCTCATCATTGGTATTGGTGCTTTGGGTTACGCACTTAGTCCGCTCATCGTACCCGTTTTACAAGCCAACAACCTCAGTTGGACCACCATTTACCTGCTCCTGGCAGTGGTTAATGCCGTGATATTCGTGGTAGTAGCCTTCGCCCACTTCCCAAAGACCACCACCAATGCCGACGAACGGCTAAACCTGGGTAGGTTTTTCCATCTCTGTGGCAACCCTTTGGTGCTGGTTTATGCCTTGGGCATCTTTCTCTATGTAGGCGGCGAAGTGGGCGTTTCGTCGTACATCATCACCTTTATGAACAACGTTCACCACCTCAGCAACGACCAATCGTTTTGGCCCGAGCCAACATTTATGCACCAACTTTTCCCTTCAAAAACCGCCCTCATCGTGGCTTTGTTCTGGCTTTTGCAAGCAGTGGGCAGGCTGGTGGCATCGGCCTTGATGCGTAAGGTAAGCGAACGTGCGGTCTTCATCGTGCACAGCACCCTCACCGTGGTGGCATTGGTGGTGGCCATGCTGGGCAGCGAAGGCGTGGCCTTGGTGTCGTTTGCCCTTGTGGGTTACTTCACTTGTGTGTCGTTCACGGCCTTATTCAGTGCCGTCATCAACAGTTTCAACCACGATCACGGCATGCTCTCAGGCATTTTAGGCACAGCTATTGTGGGCGGAGCTTTCATTGGCTGGCTTGTCGGTGCTGTTGGCAACGCCCATGGCATGGTTTGGGGCATGGCTGTAAATGTCGTTGCCTTTGCATACGTCATGGCTGTGGCCGTGTGGGGAAAAGGGATGAAGGAGCGTTGACAAGATAAACAGCAACAAAGCAACAAGGCATTTGGCTTTACTCCTTTACTCCATTACTCCTTTACTCCTCAAAGATTCTCATAAACTTAAAACAACAATGAACAACATCATTATAGGTGTAGACCTAGGCGGAACAAAGATAATGACTGGCGCCATAGATGCAACCGACGGCCGCGTTATCGGCACGCCGATTAAGATTGCCACGCAAAGTCATCTGCCGAAAGAACAGATTGTGGAGAACATCGCACAGTCTATTAGACAAGTGATGCGTGCCAACGGACTTCAAAAGCAAGACGTTGTGGGCGTGGGCGTGGGTTCTACCGGACCACTCGACCTCGACCTGGGCTTGGTTTTAGATTGTCCGCAGCTACCCACCATGCAACATTTCGCCTTGCGCGAGGCTCTGCAACAGGCCGTAGACCTACCCGTGGCCCTCAACAACGATGCCAATTGCCTGGTATTGGGCGAGGCCGTGTTCGGTGCGGCGCGCAACAAACGCACTGTTCTGGGTTTCACGCTTGGCACGGGCATTGGCTGTGCGCTGGTGGTAGACGGCAAAATATGGAATGGTGCCACTGGCACAGCAGGCGAAATATGGTGTTCGCCCCACGGAAAAGGCATCATCGAAGACGTCATTTCGGGGCAGGGCGTGGCCAACATCTACAAACAAATAGCCCATACCGACGCCTCTTCGCTAGAAGTTTACCAACGAGCACAGCAAGGCGAACGCCATGCGCTCGACGCATGGGAAACCTTTGGCCAACATCTGGCCGTGCCTTTGGCCTGGTGCATAAACCTCATCGACCCCGATGTGGTTTTGCTTGGTGGTTCCATTGCCGCTGCCCATCCCTTCTTTATGCCTGCCATGATGCGCAGTTTGCAGGCGCACATCTGTCCGTTGCCCGCCCAACGCACCCCCATCGTTATGGCATCGTTGGCCGACAACGCTGGTTTTGTGGGCGCAGCATGCCTTATGCGCCCCTCGTCTAACCCTTAACCCAAACCCATTTTTGATAATGAGAATAAAGTTTTTGCTCGTATGCCTGTGCTGTTTCACGATGGCGCACGCCGCCAACAACAGCCTAAAAAACGGTAGGCAGTTGCTAACGCAATGGCAAATGCAGTCCACCACGCGCGTGCCACAAGCGGGCAGCGTATTGTCTTTACGCACGTATAAGCCTCAACGCTGGCACAATGCCACCATACCCACAAGCGTATTGGGGGCTTTGGTGAAAGAGAATGTGTACCCCGACCCGCACTTCGACCTCAACGACCTACGCATACCCGATGCCTCCGACGACCTAAACCGCCGATTGGGACTTAGCAAGTACTCGCACATTAAGGGCGTGCCTAACCCCTTTAAGCACCCCTATTGGTTCCGCACGCAGTTCTCCATACCTGCCGGCGAACGCGGAAGGCGCGTGTGGCTCAACTTCGACGGCATCAATTATCGCGCCGACCTTTGGATAAACGGCAAGCAAGTGGCCAACAAAACGCAGATGGCCGGCATGTTCTTGCGCTTTAAATACGACATAACAGCCCTTGTTTCGGCAGACAAACCCAACGTGGTGGCCGTAAAGATATACCAAGTAGACAACGTAGGCACGCCTCGTCCGGGCTATCTCTTCACCCCTTTCGGGCAGGGTAGAGGTCAAGGAGAAGAGATTTTCAGGGATGTAACCCTCAAATTCATGGCCGGTTGGGACTGTTCGCCTGTGGTACGCGACCGCAACATGGGGCTTTATCAAGACGTGTACCTAACTTACACCGACAACGTGAAGATTGAAAACCCCTACATCGTTACCAACCTAAACCTGCCCGACACCACAAAGGCTAGCATATCTGTGCAAGCAGAATTGCGAAACGCAAGCAACAAGCCCCAAACGGGCGTGTTGCGCGGACGTATCAACCTGCTAAAAGAGATAGACTTCCATACCTATAAAAAGCAGATGCCGGGCCAAATGCCCACCATCGCCTTCGAAAAGCGCGTCACCATACCTGCCGGAAAGACCCTCACCGTAAACTGTTCGCCCGAAGAGTTTGCCCAACTCAACGTGCAAAATCCCCACTTGTGGTGGCCCAATGGCTATGGCTTGCAACATCTTCACCGCCTAGACCTCACGTTTGAAGTGGGCGGTAAGGTGTCCGACACGCAGTCTACCACTTTCGGCATACGCCAAATCACCTCTACTTTAAAGGAACGCGACGGCGAACATGGCCGCATTTTCTGGGTAAACGGCCAACGCATTTTCTGTCGCGGCGGCTTTATCCAGCCCGACATGCTGCTCGATATGAACCCCAAACGCATGTACGACGAGGCCCGACTGCTGGCTAATGCCGGCGTAAACATGATTGCCAACGAAGACATGCCCTCGCCCCCAGAGGCTGTTATGGAAACTTACGACAAGTACGGACTGCTGATGTGGGAGGTGTTTTTCCAATGCTGGACCAGTTATCCCGGCGAACCTTCCTTCAACAATCCCACCGATACGCGCCTTGCACTGCGCAACATGTACGATGTGGTGAAACGTTACCGCAACCATCCCTCGTTGGCGCTGTGGTGTATGCAGATTGAAACGATGGTGCGCGAAGAGCTATACGTACCCCTACGTGCCTACATTAAGCAGCACGACCCCACTCGCCCCTTCATTGCAACGTCTAGTCATGGTTGGGATGTAGACAAACTTACACCCTACATCAAGCCCGACCTGCCCACAGGCATGACCGATGAGAACGAACCCGACTACACTTGGTACCCTCATCCCTATTATTATAATAAGGTGTTGGAGGTGAAAGACCAGATGTTTCGCAACGAAATGGGTGTTCCTGCCGTATCTACGCTCGAGAGTATGAAGAAGTATGTGTTCGATTTGGGTAAGGGTCCGCGCAATGCACACTATCCGCTCGATAAGGTTTGGGCCTACCACGATGCTTGGGACTCCATCTGCTGTCCGCCGTCAAGTTACGCCTTCAAACCCTACGACAACGCCATCCGTCAGCAGTTTGGTCAGCCCTCGTCGGCCGAAGACTACATCCGTTGGGCGCAATACATCAACGCGGGCAGCTATCGGGCCATGTTCGAGGCAGCCAACCACCGCATGTGGGACATAACCACGGGCGTAATGCTCTGGAAACTTAATGCAACATGGCCGCAAGTGTTGTGGCAAATATACGATTGGTTCCTCAATCCCAACGCAGGGTACTACTATGCAAAGAAGGCATTAGAGCCCTTACACATACAGATGAACGAGCATAACCGCATGGTGAGCGTTATCAACACGATGCACAAGCCACAAACCGACATTACGGTGAACGTGAAAGTGTACGACAACAACCTCAACGTGGCTTGGCAACAAACGGTGCCACAGCATGCGTTTGATGCCGACTGCTTTACCGAACTGTTTGCCGTGCCCATTCCGCAGGGCGTAAGCAACGTGCATTTCGTTCGCCTACAACTGGTAGACAAGCAAGGTCACATCGTGTCAGACAATTTCTATTGGCAAACGGCCGACGGCAAAAACGATTTCCGTGAACTAACGCGCTTGCCCAAGGTGCCCTTGAAGTTCGATACGCAAACAACACAACGCGATGGCGACGTGGTGATGACCATTAAGGTGAAGAACCCTTCCACACAGCTAGCCTTTATGCATCGCCTATACATTGCCAAGGGCGAAGGCGGTGCAGAGGTGCTACCCACAATGTGGAGCGACAACTTCATCACGCTTTTCCCTGGCGAAGAACGCGAACTTACTGCCACCTTCGCACAACAAGACCTCGACGGTAAACAGCCTGTTTTGGTGTTGGATGAGATGCAATAGGCTCTTTTAAGTAGTAAAGTAGTGAGGTAGTAAAGAAGTAAAGTTGTAACGCCATTAGCGTTTTGTTGGGGACACTAACTTCCAAGCAAAGTCTCTAACTCGCTAGCTAATAACCATATTAAGGAAATAACAAGAATGCTTGCAACCTTTTTTATAGGCAACCAACTTTACTTCTTTACAGCTTTACCCCCTTAACTCCTCAAAAAAGTCCCTTTACATCCTTATTACCTTTACTACTTTACTCCTTACTCCTTTACTACTCACTAGAAAGCATTTGGCTTAACTCCTTAACTCCTAAAAAAAAGTTATATGAAAAAGTATTTTTTAGTTCTATTGCTGTCTTTACTATTCGCCGCATGCGCCAAAGACAGCGGAATGGCACCGCTAGACGAAACACAATATCCCAATCCCGATGCCAAGAAAGCCCTTACGGGTTCGTTCGTAACCTTCTACGACAAAGACAATTGGGCACCATACCAATGGAGCAGTCTGCTAGAAGGCATGAAGAAGATTGGTATGCGTACCGTTATCGCCCAATTCTCTGCACACGACCAACAAGTGTGGTTCGACACAAACGAAACTTTCGTTACACAAAAAAGCAAGTATGCCTTGGGCAGATTGCTTGCCGCAGCTGCCGAAAAGGGCATGGAAGTGTATGTTGGCCTTTACTTCGACGAGAGCTATTGGAAAAACCAAACTTCCGAAACATGGCTCGACGAGCATGCCAACCGCTGCAACCGCATGGCAACAGAGATAAATGCGCTCTACGGCTCACAGCCAGCATTCAAAGGTTGGTACATCCCCCACGAGCCCGAACCCTACGCCTACAACACCGAAGAGAAGATGGAACTATTCAGAACGCACTTTGTAGACCGCATCTCAAATCATTTGCACCAGCTTAACAATAAGCCCGTGGCCATCGCAGCCTTTTGGAACAGCACACTAAGCACGCCCGAACAATTGCAAACCTTCATGTCGCAATTGGCCAAGTGCAACCTTCAAGTAATTATGCTGCAAGATGGCGTTGGCGTTGGACACGTGTCGCTCGACCGCTTAGAAACCTACTACAAGCAGGCCGAAACGGGCTTGTTTGGCGATGGTTCTGCCTTTAAGGGCGAGTTTTGGACGGACCTCGAAACCTTTAACAAAGATAACAGTCCTGCAAGCATTTCGCGTGTATCGCAACAACTAAACATCGAGTTGGCCATACCGCGCATAACGCGTGCCGTATCGTTCGACTATTACTCCAACATGTGCCCCACTGGTCCCTTCGGGCGTAAGGCACAAAAACTACGAAACGACTATCATAAGTTTATGAAGTTTTGAGTTAGTTCATGAGCTTGTGAGTTCATGAGTTTGTGAGTTTATAAGTTTGTGAGTTCATGAGTTTGTGAGTTCATGAGTTTGTGAGTTCATGAGTTTATAAGTTTATAAGTTTCTGAGTTCATGAGCTTGTGAGTTTCTGAGTTCATAGTTTTTTAAGTTCATAGTTTATCCCAAATCGGCCATCAGAGACCATTTTTTTCACCTTTATCTGGTGGCCGATTTTTAGTTAAATCAATTATTAATACTTTACAAAACACACTCTGTCCGCCACCCCTTTCTAGCGAAAATAAAGTTTCAAAAGCAGGCAATTAGCTACAATTTCAAGCCTTACGCATTTCTGTTTTGCTCCAATTTTAAGAAAGCAAGCTGCATTTTGCACCATTTTACCTTTCTATTTTGGATGCCAGCTCGTATTTTTTCAACCCCAATTACCCCCTTTTAGACCCTAAAACCCCACTTTTCAATACCCATCTCGCCCCTTTTAGTCCTATTTTTAACAGTTCTAAGGGGTATTATTTATACCATTTCAGCGGATATTTATGCGCAACGCCTTGCGTTTAGCGGCAAATTGCACTGCATTTAGCACCATTTCACCTTGCGTTTTGCACCAAAACGCACTGCATTTAGCATCAAAACACACTCCATTTTGCACCAAAACACAGTGCATTTAGCACCAAAACGCAGTGCATTTAGCACCAAAACGCAGTGTGTTTCGCTGCAAATGACCCAAAATAGGGTGTAAATGGCGGTGTCATAAAATAAATATTCATTTTGTCTGTATGTACAACACTCCCCTTTTTGCATCAAAACAAACCTTCGCGAGAATCGATTTTTTGGGGCAAGGCGGGCAGGTGGTGCGCAAAAACGGCACTCATAGTGTTAAATTTTACACTAAATATTTTACATAACAGCAAAATAAGGCCGCTTAGCCTACTAACTCGCTGTTGTGAAAAGTAAATAAGGCGACTGGCGGTGTGTCGCCCTCCCCATTCAGTCAACCCCAACTTCACCGAATGACAATGCAAGATGCTAAGGAAGTTCGTTATCGACATGAGTTGTTATTACTACGAGGGGAAGTTTAGGATAATATGCCCGTACTGCGGATAAGGCGAAGTGGGATGCGATAAATAGGTTGTCTGAATTAAAAAAATATAGCAACAAAACCTGATGTTATTTACCAAATTATGATTATATTTGCATACCATCAGCAACTAACGTTAAGAACGTTATAGATGGCCAAGGAGAACTTTCGGAAACAGAATTAGAGCGACAACTGTATAACCAACAAGACACAACCACCTATGGCCCTGTTGGTGGAAATGGATTGCCTACTTCTGTTTGATTTCAAAGAGTTGTTGGAAGAAGATTATGATGCTAATACCAAGTTCCTAAAATAAAGAATGATAAGAATAAACAAAGATACAATGGCGAAGAAACAGATAACGACCAAGATAATCGAAGAAACGCTTTGGGAGTCGGCGAACAAGTTACGTGGTTCTGTCGAGCTTTCCTGAAATAAGCATGTAGTGTTGAGTCTCACCTCTCTAAGCAAGCTGTTGCAACAGGAGGAAGAGAAGAAATTGCAGTTAAAAGAACCATTTAATTCATTAAACTATGCACTCGAATAATCAAATCGTGATATACCAGTCTGAAGATGGGCAAACGCAGGTGGACGTACGCCTGGAAAACGAAACGGTGTGGCTTACACAGGCCCAGATGGTAGAGCTTTTTCAAACCACCAAACAAAATGTAAGTCTGCATGTCGGTAATGTTTTTAAGGAGGGCGAACTGGAGGAAAAGTCAACTGTCAAGGAATACTTGACTGTTCAAAAAGAAGGAGAAAGAAAAGTCTCGCGTAAGGTTAAATATTACAACCTTGACGTCATCATTTCCGTTGGTTACCGCGTAAAGAGCAAACGCGGTACAGCTTTCCGTATCTGGGCGAACAATGTGTTAAAGCAATATCTCATTAAGGGTTATGCCGTGAACGAGCGAATGCGCAAGGAGCAGATTGGCGAATTGCGCCAACTGGTGGGTATGCTTGGGCGCACCATACAGAACCAGCCACTGTTGTCTAACGACGAGACCGATGCACTATTTAAGGTAGTGACAGATTATACTTACGCGCTCGACACGCTAGACAACTACGATTATGGGCGGCTTACCATCAATAAAACCACAGAAGAAGAGCCGTTCCATGCTACTTACGACAATGCAATGGAAGCTATCTATGGACTGCGCGACAAATTTGGCGGCTCTGTTCTCTTTGGCAATGAGAAAGACAATTCCTTTAAAAGTTCTATCGGGCAGATATACCAGACCTTTGGCGGAGAAGAACTCTACCCCAGTGTGGAGGAGAAAGCAGCCATGCTACTCTATCTGGTTACCAAGAACCACTCGTTCAGCGACGGCAATAAGCGCATTGCCGCCACGTTGTTTCTCTGGTTTCTCAACGGCAACCATATCCTCTATCACCCTGACGGCAGTAAGCGTATAGCAGACAGCACCCTTGTTGCGCTCACGCTGATGATTGCCGAGAGCCGAACAGAAGAAAAGGATGTCATGGTAAAAGTTGTGGTTAACCTGATTAACAAAAACAACGATGAGTAAAGCAGGGTATAAACGCTTAGGAGCTTTATCAGCGAAGTGAATGTCCGTGATCGGGAGTTGAAGTAGCTTATAGCCTCAATTCCCGATTGGGGCTTAAAGAGCTGTGGCGCATATCAAGATGATTGCGATGTCTAATGCCAAAAGAAAACCATAAAGTATTCGGCCAGAAAGTGCCGAACTCTTTTTGTATTGGTTGTTCAACAACAACCAAGAAAGGGCAAATAAGATGATGCTAACCAAATAATATAAGGTGTATTGAATGGCCGTGGGATGATGAAACTCTGCATCTTCCAACTCTATAAATTCCTCTGAATCGAACCATGCCCCTTGCATCATGCCTAAAAGTGCAAGAATAAGCAGTGGGCTTATTACGGACAACACCTTAAACAGTATCTTTTTCATACGCTCCATTCTCGTTTTTGAACATTCTTTTTCCAACCTACATCTGCGACTTCTGTTACACATAGCGCACCTGCAAATGTACGATTATTTGGCTACAAGACACCGCTTGCGTATGATAAAAGATGTTGGGTGTTGATAAATTCTGTATTCGGGTGCCGTAAAAAACAAGCAGCTTGCAACGCATTGCGCCCATCTAGGCGAAGAAGGAGAGGGCTTTGAGCGGGCAATGCCTAGGCCGTTGTTGCCACGAACAGGGCACATCTCCCCCGTGGCCATGTGGGTTAAGCAAAAAACAGCCGACCATTTGGCCCGATAAAAAAGTTGCTTAGCTTTGCAAAACCGCAGTTTGTTGGCTGACAATGAAATGCAAATATCAGTGACGAAGAAGTTTATCCCGATGTGATAAACCTAAGTTTCGCACCCCAAAATAAATACATGCCGCATTTTTTTTGTACTTTTGCAGTGCCTTAACCCAATGTTACACAAACATGGAGGGAGGAAACGGGCAAGTACACATTATTATATATAGTACAATGGAACAGAAACAATACAAACGAACCACCATCACAGCTGCCTTGCCTTACGCCAATGGCGGCGTGCATATCGGACACTTGGCCGGCGTTTACGTGCCTGCCGACATCTACGCGCGATACTTGCGACTGAAAAACGAGGACGTGGTGTTTATCGGAGGTAGCGACGAACATGGCGTGCCCATCACTATCAGGGCAAGAAAAGAGGGCGTTAGTCCGCAAGACGTGGTAGACAGGTTCCACGCTATGATAAAAAAGAGTTTCGAAGACTTCGGCATTTCGTTCGACATTTACAGCCGAACGACCTCGCCCACGCACCATCAGCTGGCTAGCGACTTCTTTAAGAAACTATACGAAGACGGTAAACTGCTGGAAAAAGAAACCGAACAGTACTACGACGAGGAGGCGCATCAGTTTCTGGCCGACCGCTATATAACGGGCGAATGCCCCCATTGCCACAACGAAGGGGCGTATGGCGACCAGTGCGAGAAGTGCGGACGCGACCTTTCGCCTACCGAATTGCTGCACCCACGCTCTACTATCAGCGGTTCGCAACCCGTGTTGAAGAAAACAAAGAACTGGTATCTGCCCCTAGACAAGTACCAAGACTGGCTGAAAGAGTGGATTTTGGAAGGGCATAAGGAATGGCGACCCAACGTATATGGGCAGTGCAAAAGCTGGTTGGACATTGACTTGCAACCACGAGCCATGACACGCGACTTGGATTGGGGTATCCCCGTACCCGTTGAAGGAGCAGAGGGCAAAGTGCTGTACGTTTGGTTTGATGCGCCCATCGGTTACATATCGAACACCAAAGAGTTGTTGCCCGACACGTGGGAGAAGTGGTGGAAAGACCCCGAAACACGGTTGGTGCACTTCATCGGCAAAGACAACATCGTGTTCCACTGCATCGTGTTCCCCGTAATGCTTAAAGCACACGGCGGATATATACTGCCCGAAAACGTTCCTGCGAACGAATTTCTTAATCTGGAAGACGACAAGATATCTACTTCGAAGAACTGGGCCGTGTGGCTGCACGAATACTTGGAGGATTTCCCTGGCAAGCAAGACGTGCTGAGATATGTGCTTACGGCCAACGCACCCGAAACAAAAGACAACAACTTTACGTGGAAAGACTTCCAAGAGCGTAACAACAACGAGCTTGTGGCCGTGTATGGCAACTTTGTTAACAGGGCTTTGCAGCTTACGAAGAAGTATTTCGACGGTATTGTGCCTGCCTGCGGCGAACTGAACGAGGTGGACAAACAGGCCCTAGACGAGTTTAAAGACGTGAAGGAAAAGGTGGAAAGCCTGCTCGACACGTATAAATTCCGCGATGCACAGAAAGAGGCCATGGTGCTGGCGCGCATAGGCAACAGGTACATCACCGAGTGCGAGCCGTGGAAGGTGTGGAAGACCGACCCCAAAAGGGTTGAAACCATCCTTTATATCTCGCTGCAATTGGTGGCCAACTTGGCTATCGCCTTCGAGCCCTTCTTGCCTTTTAGCAGTGCAAAGTTGCGCAGTATGCTTAATATGGAGGGGGTAGACTGGAATGCACTTGGCAACACCGAGATATTAAAGCCTGGGCATCAGCTGGCCGAACCCGAACTGCTGTTCGAGAAAATAGAGGACGATGCCATCGAGGCTCAACTGAAAAAGCTGGCCGATACGAAGAAGGCTAACGAGGCCGAAACGTATAAGGCTAAGGAGATTAAGCCCACGGTGGACTTCGCCGACTTTGAGAAACTAGACCTCAGAGTGGGCCGCATACTTGCCTGCGAAAAGGTGAAGAAGGCAAATAAGCTGCTTAAATTCACACTCGACGATGGCAGTGGTACGCCGCGCACCATCGTTAGCGGTATCGCTAAGTTCTACGAGCCCGAAGAATTGGTGGGTCGCGACGTGGTGTTTATCGCCAACTTGGCTCCCCGACAACTGATGGGTATCGAAAGTCAAGGCATGATTCTCTCTGCCGAGAATTACGACGGCGGGCTGAGTCTGCTGTCGCTGATGAAAGAAGTGAAGGCTGGAAGTCAGGTGGGATAACCAACCTCACCCCACAGCTGACCAACAACCGACCTCACAACTGCCCCCATAACTGGGCAACAACAGCCCCACAACTGGCCTCACCCCCAGCCCCTCTCCAAGGGGAGAGGGGAGTGATATGTATTGCGGCGGTAAAACTAACGAAGCAGAAATGTCTGTTTATCGACGTTATCTCACAGCAATAGCAAGGCATACTACTCCCCTCTCCCCTTGGAGAGGGGTTGGGGGTGAGGCCAGTTGTGGGGAGCAGTTGTGGGGTAGCTGTCGCTTTGCCCGTGTAGAACATAAACTACTTGTTAATTGAGAATAAATAACCTTTGATTGTTTGGCGGACTTGAAGTTTTTTCATACCTTTCGCCTGCAGAACCAACACATCTGATAGAATGAACACTAACAACAACTATTGCCTGATATTGGCAGGCGGTCGAGGACTTCGCCTGTGGCCTTACAGCCGTTTGTCTTTTCCTAAACAATTCGTCGACTTCTTCGGAGTGGGCAGAAGTCAGTTGCAACAAACCTTCGATAGGTTCGCACAGCTGATAGACCCGACGCATATATTGGTGAGCACCAACGAGACTTACGCAGACATCGTGCGCAATCAATTGCCCGAACTCCCACCCGAGAATATTCTGGCAGAACCCATTTACCGAAGTACGGCGCCAAGCGTGGCCTGGGCTTCGCACCGCATTCTGCGACAATGTCCTGAGGCTTGCCTTGTGGTTACGCCGTCCGACCAAGCCATTCAGGGCGAAGAGGCCTTCCAACGCGACATCATTCGCGGGCTAGACTTCGTATCGAAAAAAGACGGCATGCTGACGTTGGGCGTGAAACCAACGCGCCCCGAACCCGGATATGGCTACATACAAATGGGCAAAGAGGTGGAAAACGATGTGTTCGAAGTGCAGTCGTTTACCGAAAAGCCCGACCGCGAGTTTGCTCGCATGTTCATGCAAAGCGGCGAGTTTTATTGGAATACGGGACTTTTCCTACTGAATGTGCAGTTTGCCCGCAACCGTTTCTGCGAGCTGTTGCCCCCTGTTCTTAGGAAATTCGACGCAGACAACCCTAAGTTTAATCCCCACGAAGAGGCGCTTTTCATACGCGAGAACTTCCCACTATACCCCAATCTCTCTATCGAGCACGGCATTTTGGAGTCGTCTAACGATGTGTTTGTGATGCAATGCCACTTTGGATGGGCCGACCTCGGCACGTGGCACGGCATGTACGAGACGATGCAAAAGGGCGAAAACGACAATGTGGTGATTGATAGCGACGTGATTTTGGAGGACAGCAGCAACAATATCATTAAGCTGCCCAAAGGTAAACTGGGCGTAATAAACGGACTAGAAGGCTTTATCGTGGTGGAGAAAGATAATGTTTTGCTCATCTGTAAGAAGGAGGATTCATCGGCCAAGGTACGCAAATATGTTAACGAAGTGATGCTGAAGAAGGGCGAAGGTTTTGTGTAACGGCATCTTGGGAATGCCCTGCCCCCTTTACAATCGCGCCGCCAGCTATCGCAGCACGTGCGTAAAAGGTTTCTTTGGAACAATGCCTTTTAAGATTCTCTTTGCCCACCATATCTGCGATACAGGCCACAGCTCCACATGTATAAAGGGCATTTGAGATGGGGTTCACCTCATCATATCTATGCCACCTGCAACCGCGCCACTTGCGTAAAAGTTTCTTTGAGACTGCATTTGCTGCAATATATCTGCGCCGCCAGCTGCTACATCACTTGCATAAATACCTCTTAGAAACAGTGCCTGCCTCATCATATCCCCGGCAATCACCCTATCCTCCCGCTTTCACGAACAAGCAACCAAAAGCATACGCCGCAAGTTTTTCGCCAAATCCTTTGCTCATTCAAAAAATATACGTACCTTTGCACACGCTAAGCCCAGATGGCGGAATCGGTAGACGCGCTGGTCTCAAACACCAGTGGAGCAA
>CALIZL010000079.1 GCA_938028745.1 uncultured Prevotella sp. | reverse complement strand
GCAAAGCGAGGAAACGACATCGACGTTTTCAACCTTTACAACAAAAAGCTAAACATAGGAAAGGCAAAGGTGGTAAAAATGGTTGATGCGTGTGTGGCTGGTTGCATTGAAGTATTGAACGAGGAAGGGGCTTACTACTATGATGAAATGGGAAACAGGCTAAAACACCCCATCATGGGCAGCATTAGTATATGCAAAATGGTGTCTAACTGGCAACACAACATTCTTAAAAAGCAGGGAAACTACCAAATGCAAATCTATACCGACGAGCCTGGTTCTCCCATAGAAGACGAATGCTATTGGCTTTCCGACCTACTACCATCAGACGCCGTGACGTTCCTTGATGGGGAAAAATCATTCTTCCAAAGTGAAAACAGCTCGCTTTGCGGAGATATCGACGTACAACCTGAATGGATAAGAGTAGGCAGAAAAGGGAAATTCGGCATCATAGCCTATGAATATAAGCAGAAAAAGGGGGTTAAACCGAAGTTAGTTACCAAGCGTATGGATAATTACCAGCAGAAAGTAAAGATCTACCCGCCCGTAAAAATCGTGGGGAAAACTGTCTTCCCGATAAACAACGACTCAATCATCATGCGCCCCGATGGTCTGATTTACTTCTACAAGGACAAGAAAGTAGGCCTTTTCCCTCGCGACAAAGTACCTGTATATGATAAAATAAAGAAAGTAACCGACTCCTTCTACCACATTGTCAAGAAAGGAATACCGGGTTGGCTCGACATTAAAACCAATAAGGAATACTGAAAGTAAGCCAGTAACAACGGCCAAAAAGAGATTAGGGAGATATCCATTACGGCCATCCCCTTTATCATCTAGTTATCTCTCCGCATTTAGGACAACGCGATACAAAAAAGACTAGTCGGCCGCAAACTTGGTAAAGAGAGCTTACTTGCTGTGCGTTCGATGTATTCAGAAAATGAAAGCCGCACGCCTAATGCCCATTATGCCATACTCCTAAACATCTTGTGAATGCAAATCAACATCATAATGCCTAATAGACTTCACTAACCACCACATCCCTTGCACTTCCATTTGGAATGTGCACCCACATCCTTTGGCTTGCCTTCAACCTTATCCAGAGGTTAAGCTTGTTGTTGGCGTTGGTCTGGTCACCTCCCTGTCGTGATAAGTCATGGCGCGCATGTCGATATTGGTCACCATCACCGAACGACCGGTAGAGATTTTAAACATATCAATGTGTCTGTGAACATTGAGTTCTTAATTACTAACAACGTGTCGTTACATTCTCTTATACCATACTCCATCCCCCCAATATTTATTGTTGTATCATTTATTAATGACCATTTTTCATTGAGCATGATGTCCCCTCCGTCATATTTTGTTAGCACACTAGCTTGATAAGCCCTGACATATACATACCATCGCCCCTGTCTGTCAAAGTAATAGTAGACTTGCGACTTCTCAGCGTGCGACTTCTTCAACCAGTATCTATGATTTCTACCTGCAATTGTCATTTCGATATTATTTTTCTTACAGGATAGCATACTAAGTGCTACACAAAATACAATTATATGTTTCATTATTTATTCTTTTCAACATCGATATCGAATCCCGACCTCTCACTATAATAACTTCTAAAGAAATCACTATTCCCTTCTTTTGTACAATATCTTATTGTTCAAAATGAACTTGTCAGTTTTCAGGCGGTTTCTTATTAACTTTCCACAATATTGCGTTGTGATGTCTTCTATGATGATGTATTCGCCATTGGGCAATATCTTCATACGAATATTGATGTTCAGTTTCTGGGATGTTCGTTGAAAGAGCCTCTTTATATTTTCGATAGAACACGAATGGTCGTAACACACTAAAAAGTCCTTCATTTCCTTACTTCTATACATGCCATACACATTTCTTTTCCTTAAAGAAACAATACCACGATATTCCCAGTTTTGGATTAGAATTGACAGTTTGCCATTGTGGTTGCTAATCTTCATCACGTACATTTCCGCACTCTTATTTAGAGATAGGCATCTTATCAGTGAACTAAACTCTGTACTGATGTTATTATATTGGAGTTTGTTAAATACGTACTCCCCATCTTTGTACATAAGCGTGTCTTTTTCATTGATAAGGTATGTAACTTCCTTCTGTCCATAATTACTGAGCATCGAGCACAAGCAGAGTACAAGCATTATAACTTTCTGTTTCTCCATACCGTTTTTTAAAGACTTGATGTTTTTAGTTTTTTCTAAAATGGCATTCCCTTTCAGGTTTACAGGTTCCATACTTCTGTTGCATGTAACTCTTTCTATGGTGTTAAAGTCGTATTTACTTTAAATAGAGAGAAGTTTGTTATCTTTGAAATAATAAACCAAAATAAACACTCTTACCATGTACGAAGTTCTGGACAAAGTTACAATAATATTTTATACTAGCCCCTTCTGCCAGTGAAAGAATGTGGTATGTTTCAAAAAGGAAACCAGCAGGATGCTATCCTGGGCATTTTCTACAAGCTAAAATAAAAGACTAACAATGCCATATATGCAACAAACCGCCAGAGAACGCCACTTGGCACGTACGCGCTTTGACCTCGCACAAAATACTCTAACAACATCCAGGTATTTCAGAAATTATACTCTCTTGATATTAGCCATAACTTTATGCCACACTTCTTTGCAATATATATCGAATCTAGTTTTTGTTCATTGTCCTTAAACTCTTGGTAGTACTTATCATAATCAATGCATTCTTGGATTGTTGGCTCTATCAACAGCATGAGAAAATCCATGTTCCATAAGGGGTTCATGTGAGAGAAAATTATTCTACGAAATGATAATTATCATCTATGTGGTATTTACGTGTCAGTTGTTTCTGAATATACTCCTGCCCTTCAGGAGGGTCTAAGCCATTTTGTACTTTCTTGTACGTTGTCCGAATCGTTATTGTTCCATTTTTATATTCACTATCTACATCTAAGAATTCATCGTGACTGCCAACTAATAATGATGATGTAATAACATCTTGTTTATCATTATACAAGTATATGGTAATTCTAGAGTCATGGTAGTTGTAAAACTCTTTACATGCTAACACATAACATCCATCAGCAATTTTATACTTTCCAACATAACAAAATGTCGAACGGTTGTGAGCGTTTGAGAGCATAATTGTATTTACAGGCAACAAAAACCTGCTTGCAAGTATATCATAACTTATGGTATCTTGTGTCGGTAGTGGCATTGAACTAAGAATGTCACCGCACGGAAACTCTGCCAAGTCTTTGAAATGACATAAGAACTTTGTTGCCTCTCTTTCATGACTTTTGCAGGTACATAGCCCCACAAAGATAAAAACTATTATTATCTGTTTCATTTTTTATTTGGTTTTTACCAGACTGCAATATATAGAAATATTAAAAACCAAGACCACTTCATTGTTAAATTATAAGTCGTTTACTTAACCTGCTTATAGATAAATGCCTGGAATATGCTCGAATTCATGACAACATAAGGATAGGGGTAGTCAACACGAAACAAGCTTAGATTTTTCACAAAGTTCGGCATCCCTATCAATGAGTCGGCAAACATGTGTTCATCACATACCAACAGATGCTTAGTAATGTCAACATTAGTCTTCTCTCTATCCGAAGAATTAAAAAGCATAATGATTTCAAATGTTTCTTTTGGGAGTAAGCACTTTACAAATAATTCTGGAATAATAGCACAACTGTCTTCAATGACCATATTTGGTTCCCATTCCAACATTGACAAACTAAAATCTCCGTATCTACGCAGGAGTTTCCGTCTTAAGAGTTGAACAGGAAGTAAAGAGTCATTATTTTCCTCGACAAAGAAGATTAAGAGTTTAGCGGATGTGTTGTTCTGAATAGAATACAGGCACGAACGGGTCTCGCCATAATCTCCTTTCTCTCCCCTTATACACCATCTAGCTTGAATAGGATTAATGCCTTGGCTAAACAACATACTATGATCGAATAGTATGAAACAAAACAGAACAAATACGATTCTCATTATTTCATATTTTTAATGGTTTCTTTTCTTGCCGTTATAGACTTGTCTATTAACTCTTACTTGGGTTCATGGCTATCTTGAAATAAGGTGCTAAGCGATGACGGTCTCCCTCAGGCTCTACGTAAATCAAAGCCTAACTATATCCTTCATTTGAAAAAGTTTCTGCTGCGCCTGCTAGTGAGAGAAAGATTTATGCTTATGCTTAAGAATATTGGCAACCAATTAATGGTATTTCAGTTTCTGTTCCCAATACAATATATCGTCTTCTTTCATCGCGGCTCTCCAGTCCCTAATACTTCTATTGTGTAAAAGGACTATGGCATCGCGATTATAAATGTAATAAAGCAGGATGTTTGCTGCATAATCAGTTGTTTCATCATTGAGTAGAGACAACCATTCTCTTCTTTTCATCCTTACTATAATGCTGTCTTGTTTTGGAGTCAATTTTACTCTTACACGATAGCCAATATCAAATATAGGAAAGCATGTATCGCAAGTGACTTTCTTTATAGAGAAATTGATACGTTTATTATTTATGAAGGAAAGTTCATTTGTGATGTCTTTCTCTCTTTTGCAACGTGTTTTTTGAGCACAACATGATGATATGCCCAGTACTAGAAAAACCAAGATAACAGAATTAAACTTCATTGTCTTTTTCTCCTTCTATTTTGATATGCTTATGGTTCGCCGTCGACACACACGCCCCCAAAGCCGCAGTTCCTTATTATTCGTTCGTCAGATGCGTTAAACGGGTTAACGGCTATGCTTGCCGTTATCTGCCAGTGCCATATGAGGCGGTTCTTTTCGTTCCACGTCATTCTCCGCTCCGTGTTCAGGCTGTCGTCCGTTACGAGTGTGGGGTTGGCGTTGCATATTTCTACGCGACGTGCAGGAAACCTATTCCATAATATATCTATCATCTGATACTCTACTTACCGTAAAATGGTGTTTTGTACATATATAGCCATGTACGGCAATAGGACTACCATCAAAAATGCCATATCCGCTAATTTTACGAAATTTCTCGAATTGTAAATCCAACTTATATTCATAATAGTAATAATCATCCTCGTATACAACGCTCTTGTTCTTTATGAAAATAATTCTACACATTTCAGAATCCGACCCGATAAGAGCCGTATAAGGATCTTCTGCATCCCCATATGTTTTTATTCCGATTATATTTTGAATTCCATTTAGTGGAGTAAGTGAATAAAAGACATACATCGTGTCATAGTCTATATCTAGTGCCTCACGTAAATCTAATTCGCCTTTTCCCTGGTCATTCAATATATTATGTTTTGAAATATACCGTTCTACTTTTTCAGGGAAGTGATTTGTGCAGCTACAAACAAGAACGGTCCCTATTGCAAAGACGCATATTGATATTAACTTATTCATTTAAACCATCATTTTTATTTATATTTTGTATGGTAGCATCGCATTACTTTTAGTGCTGATTGTTTTTTGTATAGAAACACTACCGCCATCTTTAGTGATGCCTACCCACAACAAAGCGCATGTCTAATAGAGTGTCATTTATTACGCTCCACAAGTATGATCTTTTTCAACTTTGAAGGCACTTTATCAGAGCAAGAAGAAGTTTCATCATATCTGTAATCATCAGGAACACCAAACTCTTTAATCAATAGAACATATTTTAAACTTCCATGCTTTATGGTATTAAAGTATTTTGTCTTCCACAATATCTGATAAATTGTATAACGTAATGACTTGTCCGCTTGTTCTTGTGAAGCATGTAGATGAACAGGGATACCCATCGTCATTTCATCTTTATGACATTTTAGATAAAAGCGTGCATCGTCAGCCGAGAGCCTGTCCCTAGAAACCTTTCTTATAAAGCCCTTAAATTTACGGAACAATGTGGAATCTATGCTAATCGTTTCATTTGGCATTTTTCTATCAGACATTTGTTTCATATCAACAAAGGACACCTCGCTAAAAGATTCGTAATGTCCCCGATAGTATGTTACGACTATAGAATCCTTAGCAACACATTCATTTCTCACCCTTGCTTTGCAACCATACATTACAAACAATGCTATGCTTATGTATAAAGCCTTCATCACTTCTTCCTTTTTAATCGTACGTGGAGCTGCAACATCACACCATTTTCCTTTATGGTTATGTCTAATTCATGCTCTATAATTGTTGCGGGTATACATACCCTCCAATGTAAGGAGCTTTCTCAATTAGTGCATCCATACCACAAACTCTTCCTCAGGATCATATTTCTTGCACCATAGTAGTACAATCCAGCCCCCTCGTCGAGTTCCTTGTCCGCATTAAGGCCGTCTGTGCCATCCATGCTGCCAGCCCTCACCCCTCTTTCGGCGGTTTGGTGGCTTTGGTGTAATAACGTTAGATATGCCCAGAATATTGTCTATTGGGGCGTATTTATATTGCGTTTCCATGATGCGGTCTCCGTTAGCCGTGAGCAGCATGCCCTGCAACCGCTCGCACTAGCGGTAGTAAGCGGTACGTACTTTCCGTGCCGTTGCCCATGCGTACATACACGAATGTTACTGTAAACTTATCCAACACATCATATATTATAGGAATATTTAGTTTGTTTTTGCATCACAAACATAACAAACCCCTCTCAATTTATAGAAACATTAAACAATTAACACATGTAAGAAAAACAAAACAAAGTTTTTTATCATATAGATTTATGTATTATCCCCCTATAAACTATACTAAAACGCCTGCCCTCGATATTCTTTTGTTAAATAATTAGCTTCATTCCGTTGAAATGATTATCTTTGCTCACAACACAAACAAAAAAGCGCCTATGAAAAAGCTATTAGCCCTCGTTATTCTCTGTTGTTATCATGCAACAAGCCTGCATGCGCAACAAACCATCTCGTTGCCCGATGTTGATGCCGTTAGTTTTGACGACAGTAGCAATGACATCAAAGTGTACACCAAGATTGGGCCAAACCAATACACAAGGCAAAGCCTACAAGTTGAGGAAAAGCCAACACAGTACAAGTCTCCTAACATCATGCTGATAGGATGGAACATTAATCCACACAAAGACACATTGAGCAGAATCGACATCGACAAGCCACAGCAAAGACTGGTAGATGCCCAAGAACTACATACAATTGCTTTGGACGCATACATCAACAAGACCTTTACCATTGACGACTGTGGGAAACAAGAACATGAAACCAACGAACCCACTTATGTGTTGAAGTTTCTAAGGCACGATTTTGCCACCAAGCAGGAGCTTATTTATGGGGATGGAGAACATGATGATTACCACCGCACCCTATCAAGCAACATCCCCGACACAGTTGTTACTTGGCGCTCCACTCAATCAAGCTACTTCGTTCCACTGATTTTGGAAATTAAAGGAGGCAAGAAGATATTCATACTATACAGGGAAGGCATTAAATATGTGATATTTCCCAGTCCAAAAGGCGGACTGATGTATCCGTTCTATAAGCCTCTTTATCCAAGGGAGCTGACAAAGGTTGGGGACAAGTACGACGGAGCCAAGCCTTACGAATTTCAGTACTTCAATAGATATAGTTTCTACGACGTTGAAAAGACCGAAACTGGGAAACTCAGACTGATTAATCAACTGGGAGAGAACGTATTGAAAGAAGAATACGACTGGATTAGCGGCAGTTATCGCTTTATCATTGCAAAGCGAGGAAACCGCATCGACGTTTTCAACCTTTACCTCAACAAACTAAACGTTGGAAAAGCAAAAGTAGCAAGAGAGATTGAAACGTGCATGGTTGGATGTATTGAAGTATTGAACGAAAAAGGAGCTTTCTACTATGACGAAATGGGCCAAAAGATTAAAAAGCCCATCAGGAGGTGGGGTCGAATAAAGTGTGGAACAGTGATTTACTGGAGACACAACATTCTTAAAAATAAAGGCAAACATCTTGTGCAAATCTATACTCAAGACCCAGGCGACCCAGATATAGACGAACGTTATTGGCTTTCCGACCTTCTACCATCAGATGCGGTGGCATTCCTCGATGGGGGAAAATCATTTAGCTATGATGAAAACAACGAAGACCCCAAAGACAAAGTGTACCCTAAAATGCTAAGGGTATGCAGGAAAGGGAAGTTCGGCATCATGGTCTACGAATATGATAAGGATAAGAGTGTGAAACCAGAGTATAATTACGAATCCTTGGGTAATAGGGATAAAACAATTCTGGTCTACCCACCTGTAAAAATCGTGGGGAAAACAATATTCCCGATAAACAACGACTCAATCATCATGCGCCCCGATGGCCTAACTTACTTCTACAAGGACAAGAAAGTAGGCCTTTTCCCTCGCGACAAAGTACCTGTATATGATAAAATAAAGAAAGTAACCGACTCCTTCTACCACATTGTCAAGAAAGGAATACCGGGTTGGCTCGACATTAAAACCAATAAGGAATACTGAAAGTAAGCCAGTAACAACGGCCAAAAAGAGATTAGGGGGATAGCCATTACGGCTACCTCCTTAATCATCTAGTTATCTCTCTGCATTTAGAACAACGCGATACAAAGAAGACAAGCGCGCAGCAATGGCGATAACGACAGCTAACTTGCCGTACGTTCGATGTCTTCAGAACAATGCAAGTCACGGGCCCACTGCCCATCTAACCAACTAAAACAAAATCGTTACGACGACAACAAGTCGTCAATGCACCAACTAAACAACTCATAAGCCCGCCAACTTGTAAACTTGCTAACGCACAAACACGCCAACTTGTCCACTCGCCTAATGGTTAACTTGTCCATTCGTCACCTTGCAAACTTGTAAACTCGTCCACCCGTCAACTTCCCAATTTCTCAACTTCTCAACTCATCTTCTTCTCAACCCAGTTTTAACCTCCGTTCATTTTAGGCCGATTTGATTTTGCGAAATCAACCATTTTTCATAAATTTGTATGCTCAAAAAAGGCTTGCCGCATTGTATAGACCACAACTTTGGTTCAACGGCCAGCACTTATTTATATTACTCCTCACCCACTTTCGTGGTCTATGTCAAGCCGTTCGTACATGGCGCATAACAAAAACGAGGGGGGTGAAGAAAACATACAAACAACTGAAAGGTGAAAAAGAAACAATGGACAAAGCACCATCGTTACTTCGGATTGGTGCTGGCTTTCTTCTTATTGATGTTTTGCGTATCGGGAATTGTACTTAACCACCCAACGCTTTTTTCAGGCGTCAACGTGGGACGCAATCTCTTACCCAAAGAATATAGCTACGACAAGTGGAACAACGGACTGTTTCGCGGCACCATTAAGTGGCACAACAAGGTTCTGCTCTATGGCAATGCAGGCGTATGGCTAACCGACAGCACCGCCAAGGCGTTCATGGACTTTAACAAAGGCATGCCCCTGGGAGTAGACAACCGCAATATTCGCGGCATGGCCATCGTGCCTACGGGCGAAGTTTTCGCCGCAGGACAGTATGGTTTGTTCAGGCTCGACGGGAAAAAGACCTGGCAAGCCGTGAACTTAGACTTGCTACACGGCGACAGAATATCGGATATTGCCACACGCGGAGACACGCTCGTGGTAACAACGCGGTCGCAAGTGTTTCTTGCCCGCGCACCTTACCGCAGTTTTCAACGCATAGAACTAGCCGCAC
The DNA here is from genome assembly GCA_938028745.1 of uncultured Prevotella sp. Classification (GTDB taxonomy): domain Bacteria; phylum Bacteroidota; class Bacteroidia; order Bacteroidales; family Bacteroidaceae; genus Prevotella. The sequence goes on along the minus strand of CALIZL010000079.1, from coordinate 67,361 downwards.
CCGATGGCGGTGCGCCACGTTTTTCGCTTTTCCGCACCCTTTGGTGGCTGCATAGTGGCGAATTGTTTGGACTTGTGGGCAAGCTTGTTGTGGATGTGGTTGCGCTGGTACTTATTTTCCTTTGTCTTTCGGGAGTGGTTTATTGGCTGTTGCCCCACATCGGAAAGAAAGCGCACACTGCTGCCAGACAATGGCTGTTTTCGTGGCACGACCGCATCGGCCGCCTAACAATCATACTCACCCTACTTGTCTGCATTACCGGCTGGTTTCTTCGTCCGCCCCTGCTTTTGTTTGTGGCCAATGTCAAAGTACCTGCCATTCCGCTAACCAAAACCAGCAGCAACAACCCGTGGTACGACAAACTGCGCTCGCTGCGTTGGGACGAACGCATGCACGATTGGCTGCTTTACACCTCGGATGGGTTTTACTCGCTGGCCACACTCTCAGAAAAACCTAACAAACTAGACGTTCAGCCGCCTGTAAGCGTAATGGGATTGAACGTGCAAAAAACGGTGGATGGCGATTATTGGCTGCTTGGCTCGTTCAGCGGACTGTGCATTTGGCAGCGTAGTACGGGGATGGTAATCGACTATTTCACGGAGCAACCGGCCATAGCCGTGCAAGGTCCGCCTGTCGGAGCCAACGCCGTGGCAGGTTTCAGCAGCGATTTCGGTCCAAACGAATACGTAGTTAACTATTCGGCAGGCACCGATTTTGCCCCCATGCCCCAATGGATGTCTTCGTTGCCGATGTCGCTCCGCAACGTTGCATTAGAGATACACACGGGTAGGATGTACACTTTCTTGGGTTCAATGTCCGTTGTGTACATCTTTATCGTGGGCATGGCCATACTTTGGTGTTTGTGGACAGGCTGGAAAATACGCGTGCGAATAAAGAAGAAAGAGGAATAAGCGTAGGCATCGAGGCTTAAAAACGCCACTTATTTATCTCTTCGTTCAGCCTCTGTTCCGCCCTTCTCCTCGTCTTTAAATGCAACAACTAAATTATATTTTACAGCTACAAGTTTGCCATAAATGCTGCCTGGAATCCATTTGGGCATCATTTTGACAACCCTTAATGCCTCTTTATCTAATGCAGGATGCACGCTGCGGGCTACTTTAAAATGCGTTAGTTCGCCGCTGGTTTCCACTATTACGCTGATAACAACCCTGCCCTTAACGTCCTTTGCCTCATCAGGCTGTCGCACTTCTTTCTTTAAAAACTCCATCAGTGCCTTATCTCCGCCAGGGAATTGTGGAGATATTTCAAAAATTTCACACATAAAACGCTGGGGTTGCTCGGCCTTAGTAGTTGCCGACTTAACTTGTTCGGGCTGATTTCGTTTCTTATTCTTGCCCTTCCCACCTTGTGCGTTGGCACTAAGGCAGGCCAAACACATTGCCATTACAAGCCATAGCTTGCAACGAAATACGGAATAAATGCTCATTGTTCGCATAACTACCTCCTTTGGTTTATTGTTTCAACTACTATTATCGCTTAATAAGGGTTGGCTATCAGCCCTTTGCAAGTTTTCTATCCTTTAAAACGCCACTTATTTATCTCAACGTTCTATATCTGCTCCGCCCTTTTTAATCGCATAAAAAGGAATGCCCATGCAGACTTTCAAGCGTGCCACCTTGTCTTTACGTTTGCCGGGAATCCAAGCCGGCATCTTTTTTACAACGTTAACAGCCGCTTTATCTAATGCAGGATGCACGCAACGAAGGAGCCTAATGTCTGTTATTTGGCCATCTTCCTCCACAAAGAAAGACAATAGCACCCTGCCCTTAACGTCTTGCACCTCTTCTGGATATACCTTTTCTTTATCTATAAAGGCCTCCAAAGCCTCTTCGCCACCCGGAAACTTGGGCTTTGCATAGTCTTCATCGCGGAAAACACGCGGCCTATGTGCTGGCGAAGTCCTGAACTTGGGCTTAACAAAAAGGGAGTAAGGGGGCCAACATACGGTGTCATTTCTGCCTTGTGCGCTGGCATTAAGGCACACCAAACCCATCGCCATTACACATAACAGCTTGCAGCGAAATGCAGAATAAATGATTGTTGCACACATAGCTACCTCCTTTGGGTTGTGGTTTCCACTGCAAATATAGCAAAAATATGGATTGGACATTCGCTTTTTATGATGTTTTTATATAGAAATAACTGCCTAACACAAAAGCATACAACGCCGAAACATGATAAATCCAACACGCCAGTAAGTAAAAAGAGCGGATAAAGCGTTGGAACTTTACAAGATGTTTTTTATCTTTGCGAAGTGTAAAGTGTTACCCCTTAATTAGAAGTTCAGGAGTAAGAAGTTAAACAGTTAAGCCAAATGTTTGGTTACACACAATGGCAAATGCCATTGAAAACTCGTTAACTTGTCTGCCCCGCCAACTGATAATCGGGTAAAATAAGCCACAAGAAATTCAGAAACATGCGCTTATGAGAAGACTCACACTTGTTATGTTATTGGCCATGCTGTTCGTAAGGTTGTGCGCACAGCAGGTTTCTGGCGTGGTTACAAACGCCAACAATGCCCGTTTAGGCTTAGCCAACATCGTGGTATTGTCTGCCGACTCCACATTTCTTAGCGGAACAACTAGCGACAACAATGGTAATTTCACCCTCAAACAGCCCCAACAGGGAAACATCATCAAGATTTCGCTCATTGGTTATGAAACAAAATTCTTGCAATATGCAGGCGAAGAAAGGCTAACCGTGCAGTTAACCGAGAAAGCTTTTCAGCTAGGCGAGGCCGTTATTCATGGCCAACTGCCACAAACAATACTCAAAGGCGAGGGCATGACAACCATTGTGGCAGGCTCTGTGCTTGAAAAGACCACCTCAATAGACCAACTTCTCGACTTCATCCCGCATGTTTCAATGCAAAATGGCAAAGTGGAGGTACTTGGAAGAGGTACACCTGAGATATACATCAACGGCAAACGCATGATGAACCAAATGGAATTGGAACGCCTAAACCCCGAAAACGTGAAGAGCGTAGAGGTGATTACCAACCCCGGAGCACGATATAACAAAAGTGTTACAAGCGTTTTACGCATCACCACCAAACAAATTGCCGGCGAAGGATTTGGATTTGACTGCAAAACCGTTGGCAGCATAAACGAACAGAGACGCACAAGCGGTTTCGAAACCCTAAAACTAAATTGGCGAAAAGGCGGTTGGGATGTTAACGCACATGTGTATGGTGCACATACGCACACCCAAGACAATACGAGCGTGCGGCTCATTACCTTTTTAAATGATACATGGCAGCAGCAGTTTGACATCGACCAAGAGCATGGAACAACCAATATGTACCTGAGTTTAGCCAGTAGTTACAGCATAGACGCCAACACTTCCATTGGCGCGAGTGTAGATTACGACCGATATGCAAGCCTTTTTGCCAGAGGAAGTTCGCACTCAGAAAATTTCCGGAATGGGGAAAAACATGATGAAATGGATGGCAACTATAGTTTGAATGGCAACAAAAGCGAGGTGTCTACCAATGCTTATTTCGTGGGAAAGATAGGGAAACTGGGCATAGACTTTAACTCGGACTACTATTGGAAGAAAGAAAGCAGGCCGATGTACAATGATGAAAGGTATAAGGAAGTGGGGCAAACGGAAACACAACGTTTGGTTAACAGTAGGCAAAACAACGCTAGCAGGCTCTTTGCCAATAAATTGGTGCTGTCTTTCCCCTTGGCTAAGGGCGATTTTTCTGTGGGAGGCGAGTATTCGCATTCAAGGCGAAAGAACCTTTATGCGGTGCTGCCCACAGGCGTGGTAGACGATGAAAACAACCGAATAAAAGAAAACATCGCCTCTATTTTTATGGATTATAGCAAACAGTTTGGCAAGGTTGGCCTGCAAGTGGGGCTTAGGTACGAACGGGTAGGCTTTAACTACTACGAAAGGGATGTGCTCGTCCATGCCCAAAGCAAACGTTATGCAGATTGGTTTCCATCCCTAACCCTGTCGTTCCCTGTGCATGCGGTGCAGATGCAACTTTCTTACTCGTCAGATATCAATCGCCCTACGTTCCAAAAGCTGCGCAGTGGCGTTCAGTTCGACAATCGTTTTACCTACGAATCGGGCAATCCCTTCCTGCTCCCCGCCATCAGTCGCAACCTTAGCTATGCCCTCTCCTGGAAGTGGATTTCGCTTTCTGCCATGTTTGCACGCGTTTCCAACCAAACATGTTACATCATGCAGCACTACAAAGGCGACCCGACAACGACCCTACTTCGCCCAGAAAACATGCCCACCTACAATAAAGTGCAAGCCTCTTTATCGCTTAGTCCTTCGTGGGGTGTATGGCATCCCTCGCTCGAAACGATGTTCTACAAGCAGTGGTTTAAGATGCAAACACATCAAGGCGGCAGCATAAACCATCCCTTGGCATCGTTTAACCTATCGAACACCTTCGATACGAAGTGGTTTACGGTTTCGTTCATCATGCGAACGCGTACTGAGGGCAACACAGAAAACATGTTTTTGCGCAAGGGAAGTTTTGGTTCCGACCTCTCTTTATATAAATCGTGCCTTGGCGGAAAGCTTTTATTACAGCTGTATGCCAGCGACATCTTCGGAACAGAAGACCAACATTTCGTTCTCTATTCGGGCGAACTACGCACCAGTTACCTTTCCAAGTTCTCGTCTAGTACGATTAAACTCACCCTTCGCTATCGTTTCAACACCAGCAAGAGCAAATATCAGGGGACGGGCGCAGGCAAATCGCAGAAGAATAGAATGTAAGATGAAAGGAGTTCCTATCTAAAACTAAACGACAACGGGCTATATATAAAGCTTTGTGCCAACAACCTGGTTGTGGCTGCTGGCACAAATGGTTGTGCTTTGCAGGTTTGCTAAGCACCGATACGAGTAATTTAAAACGCTTTTATGGTGTTCTGATTCGTCAAAGACCTATTCTTGCTATCGTGGGTCAAACTCTTCGCTGGGTACAACAGCCCATGCAACAAGATAAACCAACACGCCAGAGAAGGCTGTGGTAATGGTAGCGAGGGCGTAAACTAGGCGAACCAATGTGACATCCCAGTCGAAATACTTGGCGATGCCTCCACAAACACCTGCTATCTTGCGGTCTCTTGACCGATATATTCCTTTATTTGTATTCATCTTACGTATGTTTTTTGTTTATTATTAGACGTTTGCGAGGGCATAAAAGTTGCATGGCGCAGGATAAAAATGGTGTCGGAACAACAAATAAAGTGTATATAAAGCCTTATACCCCAAACACCTTTCAAACCAACTTGCCCACAACGACATTCCCATTTTCAAAAGTCCTGCATCGCATGCCTAGCCTTTCTTCATGGTTTAACCAGCAGTAAGTGGCCATAACAGCCAACAACAAGTGGGCATATTACGGCTCTTAGTAACGCTGTTATCTCCCTTTCTCCCACATTAGGAAACGAAGGCCGAAAAGGAGTTGTCGACATAGGGTAGCATACAAACCAAGATCTGTCTTCTTTTCAGTAAGAATTTTAACATCGTGAGTGCCATTTTCACCCACCAAGTGCCTACCTTGCCGCAAAAAATCGATTCTCGCGGAGGTTCGTTTCGGTGCGAAAAAGGGTTAGTATGCGAATACGTCAAAATGAATATTTATTTCAAAGCACCGCCCTTTGCACCAGTTTTCGGGCTATTTGCTGCTAAATGAACTGCAATATGCCGCTAAACGCAGTGCATTTTGGTGCTAAACGCATTGCATTTTGGTGCTAAACGCACTGCGTTTTGGTGCTAAATGCAAGGCGTTTTGGTGCTAAACGCGGTGCAAAATGCTGCTAAATGCAAGTCGATAAGCATAAAAATACACTGCAAATGGTATAAACAAACCCCTTAGAACCACGAAACACATGGCCCAAAAGGGCAAAACATCCACTAAAAAGCAGGGTTTTAGGGGCTAAAAGCAGGTAATTAGACCTGAAAAATTATGAGTTGGCAACCAAACTAGAAAGGCAAAATGGTGCAAAATGCAGGTAACTCCCCCAAGAACGGGATAAAAAAGAAACCAGTAAAACTAAAAAATGTGCCCAATAGCATGCTTTTAACCCTCTGTTTTCGCTAGAATGGAGTGGTAAATAACACACCTTTTGTAAAAGTTTGTTACTTATTTTAACTTTATAAGGTGGAGAGTTGGTGAGGTTATTAGTTTGTGAGTTGGTAAGGTTATTAGTTTATGAGTTGGTGAGGTGTTAGGTTATGAGTTGGTGAGGTGATAGGTTATGTGTTGGTGAGTTGATAGGTTGAGAGTTGGTGAGGTTGCGAGTTTATGAGTTTATTAGGTAGTGAGTCAGTGGGGTTTATGAGTGCATAAGCTTGTGAGGTTTTGGAGTTTTAGGTTTAATAAGCTTGTAAGTTGGCAGCTTTATAAATTAATGAGGTTGCGGGTTGTGGCCTAACAGGAATGGTTTTGCAAAGCGTTTGCTCTCTTGCCAAACTTCAAAAGAGGTTTTTACCTGGTCTTTAATGGCCAACATTCAAAGGGGGATTGCAAATCCCCCAAAGGCAACAACAACGTTGTTCAAAGGAGAAAGGAAAGTAAAAGTTGCACCATAATTAATGCAAACAATCACGTTGCCTAGCGTTTTGCCGACACCTAAAAGACAACAAGCAACACTAGGCTTTACATAACACCCCTAATATACAACGTGTTCTTTCTCTATTCCCTGCAATTGTTCCTCGGCCTGCCGCTCTTTCCTTGTAATTATCAACTTCATATACCAAGGTTCGGGGAGTGTAAGGAACGGGGGAGCAACGTCATCGCCTGTCGGTATGAACGTTATTTCTGCCTCAGAAGAGTCGAACTTAGTACCTGCGTACTTGCCTTTCTTCGATTCGGCGAGAATGTAAGCTTTGTATCTGCACGACGACAGGTAATAACCTGCATCGGAAACATGGTATGTTGACGACTGTTGAACAACCCATTTGGCATATTTCCACCCCATAAGCAGGCCAAATGCACTGCGAGTAAAGCTATTGGTGTTATTGTCTACATTGTAACTTAGACCCATATTGCGCACAACAGAAAGCACTTGGCATTGCGCCGTATCAACAGTAATGTAGCCTTTATCCTCACTGCCATACTTCACCGACTTGAAGTAAAGCTGAACAATGTTTTTGTTAGGGCTGCTGAAAGCATCGTTCACCTGAAACAAATGGTGCTTAATGAACTTACCATCCAATTCGTCTACGAAGTCATGATAAACCATTCGTTTCATATTCGCAAAGTCGCAACCCGCCGTTTTGTCTTTGAAATGAATGTAACCAGTAGCGGGTTTAACCATAAAGAGCCTTTTTTCTGTGGTGGCAGGCACACATATCACACCCGTATTCTCAAACCAATAGCCGCTGCTGTCGCTGGTATTTCTCGTCTGATAGCTGTAATTGAAGTTCTTTCGCACAGCTCGGTATGTGCTTTTCTTCTTTAATACGAACTTTTCTAGAAAGCTACGAATCCATTGTGGCTCGGCATTGCCAACCACAATCTCGCCTAAAAGCCGCTCTTTGGATGTAAGAAAGACGGTATCGGGTAAGACATTGAGTGTGCACGAGGCGTAACTAACATGGCTAACGGTGAGTTGACGAAAGGGGAAGTTAACGATTGCCACGCCCTTTTCGTCGCTTGTTGTGCCACGAAACTTACCCTCTTCGGCCTTAAAAACATTGGCATACGGAATTGGCGCCTTGCTTACGGCATCGCAAATCAGCACCTTAGATTGTGCCAACACCTCTCCCCATACTACGAAAATGCCCCAAAAGGCAAGTAAAATTGCTTTTTTCATCATCATTTTTATTGTTCAAGACACGTCATCACTTCGTTATTTACGCACGCACAAGGGGTACTTACCCCCAAAAAAGCGAGCAAACCATCGCCCACTAAAAACAAACAACTGACCACAATGCACCATCGCAACAAGGCATATCACTCCCCTCTCCCCTTGGAGAGGGGCTGGGGGTGAGGCTGGTAGTTACTTCTATTTCACCACTTTCTTACCATCCACAATATATACACCCTTGCTTAGCGCATTGATATTGGTGCCAAGATACACGCCATCGAGGCTATATATGCGGCCAGAGGTGGCGCGAGGGACGGGCTGGACAGTGGGAATGTCGGTGATAGAGGTTGTGGCAGGGCGCTTAACCAGCAGTTCGTCGAGGAAGAAACGGCGCTGACCATTGCGCATACTGAGACGTAACAAACCGCTGCCCTTAACGGTAAGCGTGAAGGTTTGCCACATGCGGTTGGGCAATTTGAGTCGGGTTTCAGACAGTTGCACCTTTGGATTGAGGCTCGCCACTGTTAAACTACCCTCCTCGTTGTTCCATGCGGCAGCCTTAAAGGTGATGGTGCTGCCGTCTTCAACGTAAAACAAAGGTGTGCTTTCAACAATGCCGTACTTCGTACTTGTACCAATCAGGGCGCAACGGCTGCCTGCCGACGTGGCTTCGGGCACCGCAAAACGCCAGTCTTGGTGGTCGGGTTTGAATTTACCAGCACCAATATAGCCACCCCACCGTCCGTCGTTGCCGCCCTTGCCGTCGCAACTATCGAACGATTCGTAAAACAAGGTGTCGCCTTTCAAGCCTTTTGGTCGCAAGTCGTCTAGGCGGAAGGCGAACGATGCGCGGCCTTCGTCGTTGATTTTGATGCCCAACACCGACTTGTTTAGTCTGTAACGTTCGTCAAAATCGGAGGTGAAAACCGAGGCAGCAGGTAGCGATGTGGCCGTAATACTATCGTTTCCTGCTTGCGGATAGGGTATGCTGTCTTGCGCATTAAATATCTTTCGTTGGCGATTATCGGCCGGAACAAGGGTGCAACGCTGATGTTGGGGGTTGGCATTTACACGATTGGTCAGCCAGTCCATTTGGTCGAAGTCCACATGGAGCACCAATAAGCCCTCGCCAGGTAAGTGCATGTCCCAACCACTTCGTTGCCTATTCTCCAACAGGTAATACTCATCTGGGTTGGCATCGTTGCGTATGATGAAGGCCTCGCCATGCTCGCTTAGCGGTTTCATGCCTGTAATGGTGGTGTCGCGCGTTAGTTCTTGGGCAGTCAACCAACCTACAAACATCTTTTCGTAGCTGGTATAGCCCGCCGGAACATAGCCTTCGCCATTGTAATTGCCTGCACTCATCAAATCGTAAAAGCCCATACCAAGACTCTCTTTCCCAGAAGTATCGTACATGTCGGGCAGTCCTAGGCAGTGCGTAAACTCGTGGCAAGCCGTTCCAAAGCCGCCCAACTTGGTGGTATTAAAGTTCAATTCGTTGCTGCATGCGTAGGTATTAATCAGCATGTTGCCGCCAATGCGCAACACACTACCGTAATCGGAGTATTGCAAAGCCCACTCGTGTGGCCAGATGGTGTTGCTACCACCACCCGATGCCTGCCCATAACCGGCGTAGATAACCAGCACTTGGTCGACTACATTATCGCCATCCCAGTCGTAATCGCGAAAGTTCACCGAGTCTTTAATGGCCAAACATGCCTCGGCCACCATCTGCCCAGCGCGCACATCGCTGCGCGAACCACGCCAATCGAGCGTGTCTTTGCCATAATAAGCCATGTCGTGGCGCAGCTGAACGGGACCTACCACATCGAAAGTGAGATGGAACAGGCCGTTACTTTGGTCTTTAAAGTAGTCGTGCAGACTTCCGCGGTGTCCGTCTTTATAGGTAAAGCCCTCCTCGTTGGCCATTCGCGAAAGCAAAGACTTGGTGTGGGCAGACTGAAAACGCACGTCGGTGAAGTTAACCAGCACGATAAGCCCCTTGCGTTTGCCCACATGTCGGCGCGAAATGCCTACCGTGCGAGTGGCGGCAGCAGCGCGGCGGGCGTTGTTTTGTGCTATTCGGGTGGCCGCTTTCGCCCTTACTACCCCGATATTGGCGATGGGTGTGGCCACGCCCTCATCGTCTACGTTATAGCAAACGCCACGAACATCGCGCCAATAGTGCAGGTTTTCGTCGCCCACTTGTTCAAGTCGTATCTCTGTTCCATCGGCAAGCTTGGCCGTTCGCCATATCCCTGGCATGGTGGGAATGGCAAAAGTGATAAGCACGAAGGTTAGAAACGTAAGGATAAGCAGTTTTGCTCGCATATATTATAATATGGTATGAGTGTGTGATGGAATGAAAAATAAAGTGGAAAAAGACATCGTAGGACTAACCACCTGCAAAGAGATGCAGCACAGGCCGCATGAAAGGGGTTAACTCGCAGGGGCGCGACGTGCCGTTGTATGCCTCGCGCGACAGTGCCCACGACACGAAAAGGCGCCGCTTGGCACGCGTCATGGCCACGTAAAACTTGCGTGCATCTTCGCTTGTTTGCCGCTCATCGGTGCGCGTATAGAAGTTGGGATAACGCCCATCTACGGCATCGAATATCAGCACATTGTCGAATTCCAACCCCTTAGCCTTGTGGATGGTGGTTACGTAGATGCGTTCGGCAATGAAATCGCTACCGCAAAGGTCGGCCTCTTTCAAGGTGTTCAGCTCCATAATGTGGGCTTGCAGTTGCTGAACCAAGGCTTGTGCCTCGTCGCCGGCAAGCATGTTGCCCTGCAAATAGGCCTCAACATAGGCGATGTTGGGCACGGGTTGGATGTGGTTTTCTTCGAGAAGGAAGGTGTAGAAATCGTTTATCGCCTGCACCAAGGCTGGCTTTGAGCCCTCGGTGGGCACGCAATAGAGCCGTGCATAGTGGGCATTGAAAAGCTCGGCATAACGTTGGCGAAACACCGCGGCACAATGTTGCACGCGCTGACGAGCCAGAAATTGCTGCTGGGCAGGTATCATCTCGGCTGCCTTTTGCCTGCAATAGCCCACCAAGCTCACCGTGGCTTGCACGTCTTCGTCGGCCAAGTGCGAGTTTGTTCCTTCCAAATGCAGCACTTCGAGCAAGGCTTTAAGCTTGTATTGTTTAAGGCCTGGCTGGAGCAACCGAATGATTTTGAGCGAATCGAAGTATGTGGGATGGGTGGCGTGCAAGTCTATCGAGGGGCAATAGCGTTGCAAATTAAAGCGGAGAATGTTGTAATCGAAGTCGGCATTGTGAGCCAACAGCATGCTGTTGCCCACATATTGCATAAAGCTTTGCAGGGCTTGTGCGGCAGGCAGACAGGTGTTGTGCTGCAATTCGGCCACAATGGGGTTGGGAATGTCGCCAAGCATGGCAGGAATGGGGCGTTCTGTCTTGATGAAAACGTTGAAAGCCGACCCCTCCACCACGCATCCGGCACGCATTTTTACGGCTGCAATCTGCACGATGTCGTCTTCAAAGACGTTCAGACCCGTGGTTTCGGTGTCGAAAACCACTATCTCTTCGGTATCGAAACAATGGGCGAAACGCTCGATATAACTAGATTTATCGGCCGAAAGCAGGTCGGTTGGCAGCATGGCACAGCGCAAAAGGGCTTGCACAAAATTGCGTGCGGCAGCGTTACCTTCAAATACACGCAAGCCTTTTAGTAGCCTAGCCCAAGCTATAAAGTTGTGAGCGTTGGCCAATATGTTAAGGTGGGCGAAGAGTAGCTTTACCTCTGGCGAGGCGAAGAGGTCTTGTCCCGACACCTTGAAATGGCTCAAACCCTGCGCATGAAGTGCGCGACTAAGGTCGTCGGCGTCGCGATTGGCGTTTACAATGATGGCCGTTGTTTCGTTAGGACTTTGTGTTTGCAGGTTTCCTGCCAGCCTTGCCACGTCCTTATACTCGGTGTCCAACACGTTACTGCTTACCACTTGCAGTTCGTTTCCTGTGCCCATGTCGCTGTTGTCGGCCTCGGGCAGCAGTCGTTCGTCGATGTTGAGCATGGCTTTGGCGTAGGTATTGAACACGTTGAGCAAGTATTTTGGCGAACGATGGTTAACAGAAAGGTGGTGAACATGGGTTCCGCAACGCTGCCTAAGTTGGTTAAGCGTGTCTAGTTTCGCCCCCATAAAGGAGAAAATGGCCTGTTGTTCGTCGCCCAGAAACATCACCGTGGGGTTTTCTTTGGCCGTTAGCGCATCGACAATGGCTAGTTGCAGGGGGTTAAGGTCTTGCACTTCGTCTACCTGCAACCAAGCATATCGCCGATAAACGCCCGCTACATCGGCCACTAGTGCATCGTAAGTAAGGAGCAAAAGGTCTTCAAAATCAACCAGTTTGTTTTCTCGTTTGTAGTCTTCGTATTGCTTGGCGAACTTCATTTTGCGCAAAAGGGCCACCACAAGACAAAGTGCCGCGTAGTCTATCTGTGCGCCCTGCAACATGGTTTCGTAGGTGGAGGCGTGCAGGTAGATGTCGGTCATGGCCTGCGGTGTGAAGTCTATGCGGTTCAGTTCGCACAACTTGCGCATGGCGTGCACGTCTTCGGCCGACAAGCAGTCGGCGTGTAGGCGCAAGTTTTTGGGATGTGCTTGCGCAATTTGGTGCATCAGGTGCGACAAGAAGATAATTTCAAAGTAGTCGCGACGGCGTTTAAAGCTTTCGGCCACCTTCATTTCGTCTTCCTCGGTGTAGCGCGTAAGGATGCTCAGGGCATCGTCGTCGTCGATAACCGACGTCTCGGCGGCAATCAATCCGTTGTCGTATAGAAAGCGCGAACAAAAGCGATGCACGTTGCCTACGTACACTTCGGCCGCGGCAACATCGTCGATGTTGGCCTTTATGCGCTCTACCATACCGCGTGCAGCACGGTTTGTGAAGGTAAGACACAGCATGTCGGCGTAGTTCACTCCGTTTTTACGAGCCAAGCGCACGCGTTCGGTAAGTATTTGTGTTTTTCCGCACCCCGGCGGAGCCAACACAAGGTGAATGCCTTGTTGCAAGTTTATCACCCGTTGTTGGCTTTCGTCGGGTTGCCAAGCTTGTGTGGTATTGGACATATTCGTTGATTGGAGGGGGCGAAGAGGGGTTAACGAGCGAAAGAAATGGTGCCGAAGAAGGGCGGACAATGGAAGTCGGGCTTGGGCAAAGCAATGGGATTCCACGATAGGAAGTGGGGCTTTTGCGTCTTATCGCCACATTTATAGAAGTTGGCACGCATGCTGTTGCCCTGCAATTGCAAGTTGGGGTGGTGCATAAAAAGGCTTGTGGGAATGACCAAGGCCATCTGCCAATGGCACTTCCCCACCCTTTCGTCGAATGGTTGACGACCTAATGACGACCATCGGCCAACCTTTTGCAACACGTCTGCGGGCAAATGTTGCCGCCCTTCGCGTCCAGGACCGAAACCAACAAGGAGTGTTCCTGCGCAATTACACTCGATATTGTAATACGTTCCATCATCGGTAGGACTGACAAAGAACTCACAACACGAGTCTTCCCACACGCGTCCGTTGTCTTCGGGGGCAACGGCACGCACGCTATCTTCTTCTACTTGGAAGTTTAGCAGTATCTTATCGCCGGCATAAGCCATACGAAACGCCACGTTGGGCTTGCAAGGAAAGGCCTCCGCCCAATTAACATTGTCGATGGTTTCAAAGGGAATTTCGGCCTTATCGAGCAGCGATGGCACGTTTTCGGCCTTTACATCGCTGGCAGAAATGGACTTTACAAGATAGTTATTCATGCTTTGGAAATTGGTGTTAGGGTGTAATTGGCCACGACCGAGCAGGGATGCAGCCCTTTGGTTGCACCCCTACCGGGCCTTAGCCGCAATGATTTAGCATTCGGCAATAAAGCGTTGCATCTCTTCTTCGTGCGAACAAACGCTGTTGAACAGTGCCAACTGGTTCTTAGCACGGTCGAGATTGTGTTCGGGATACTTTATTTTGTAGTACTCGTCGCCGTTGATATAATCGGTAAGGAAACGCACACACTGCATAAAGGGGAAGAGTTTGGCTGCGAAAGGCAAGTTTTCGCGCTCGATGGGTGTGAGGAATGCGCCTGCCGAAGTTAAGTAACCCTTGGTGAAAGCCTTAAAGATAGACATATTGAAGCCCACGTTAGCGAGGTTGGGATCGTCTTCGGCGGTGTAGTTTGCGCCAGTGCGTAGGAAGTCGCCATAATCAGAAAACACAAAGCTTGGCATCACCGTGTCGAGGTCGATAACGCAAAGAATATGGCCATCGGCATCAAACATCATGTTGTTTACCTTGGTATCGCAGTGGCAAATGCGCTTAGGCAGCTTGCCTTCTCGGTAAAGTTGTTCGGCTTTGCACATCTCTTCCATGTTGTTATTAAGCTCCTCAACGATGTCTTTCACCACAGAAAGGCGCTTAACGGGGTCTTTCTGCACGGCCTCTTTCAGCTGTCGGGCACGCAATTCCATGTTGTGGAAATCGGGAATGGTTTCTCCCAATTCGGCGGGGAGGTCTACAAGGGCGGCCTCGAACTGTCCGAAAGCCAAACCAGCGGCATGCGAATATTCTTCGTTCACCGTCTCGTAGGTATAGGCATCGGGTATAAACAGCATCATGCGCCAATAAGTATCGTCGGTTTCGCGCCAATAAGTCTTGCCCGTTTCGGCCTTGATGAAGGTCAGCACGCGGCGGTCGATGTCGGTTGCGCCCTGCTCTTCCAGTTTCTTTCGCAAGTGCGCGGTAACGGTTTCGATGTTTCGTTGCAGCAGTTCCACATCTTTAAAGATGGCATTGTTGATGCGTTGCAACACGTAACAGGGGGCGTTCGGTTCGTTCATCGTCACCTTATAGGTGTCGTTAATCAGTCCGTTTCCCAGTGGTTTCACGCTCTTAACGGTGCCCTTCACGTCGAAATGCGACACCAGTTGGAGCAAATTCTTTTCTTCCATGATGATAATATGATCGTTTAGATTAGGCAAAATCCCCATTGGGTTTACGCTTAAATACGCTGCACGGCGGCAAACGCATCGCAAGAATAAGTCCAACGGGGATTTAAATGGTATTGTCTGTATGGTGAGGGCGAATGGTTAACGTGTCAACTCGCCAACTCGTCAACGTGCTAATTGGTTAGCTTGTCAACTCGTCTACTTGTTAACTAGTAACTCCTCCTCCCCTCTTTATCCGCTACATCTCCTTGAACTTATACTCAACGAAGGCCTCCATAGCCTCGTAACAAGCCAAGCCAAGCTTATCGTATAGTGCAGCAGTGCCGCGGTTTCGGTCTTCCGAACGTTGCCAGAATAGGCGTTCGTCGTTGCCCAAGAAAGGCGCGCTCTCCATTTGCGACTGATGTTTGAGGATGGAATTGCGTTTAGCGCGCAACTCTTCGGGGCTCATGGGCACACACATTTCGATGTTTTCGATTTCCCATTCGGCCCAAGCGCCACGGTACATCCATACGCGACAGTCGTCGAGCCACTTCTCGCCGGCCTTCAACTCTTCGTCAATGGCGGCGAAAACGGCGTCGGTACACTTCTTGTGCGTACCATGTGGGTCGGCCAAGTCGCCTGCAACGTATATCTGGTGCGGCTGAATGCCGTGGATAAACTCGCGAACCACCTTTACATCGGCCTCGCCCATAGGCAGTTTCTCTATCTTACCCGACTCGTAGAAAGGCAAGTCGAGGAAGTGAACACGCTCTAAGGGGATGTCGTTATACGTTGAAGCCGTGCGAGCCTCGCCGCGACGGATAAGCCCCTTGATGGTAAGAATGTCGCGCGTATCGCCAATACTGTCTTTCTTCTCTTTGAGGAAAGCCTTTATTTCGCGATACTTATCCTTGATAACGGTATCAGAATCGCCACCGAAAAGCTGGTTAAAGCCATTGATGAAGTGCATAAAACGCGTTACTTCTTCGTCGCCAACAGCGATGTTGCCCGACGTTTGGTAAGCCACATGCACCTCATGACCCTGCTCAACCAGTCTGCGCAGCGTTCCACCCATAGAGATAACATCGTCATCGGGGTGCGGCGAGAAGATAATCACACGCTTAGGATAAGGCGTTGCACGCTCTGGGCGATAGGTATCGTCGGCGTTAGGCTTACCACCAGGCCATCCCGTGATGGTGTGTTGCAGGTCGTTAAAAATCTTGATGTTGGCATTATAGGCCGAACCGTACAAAGCCAAGAGTTCGCTTAGACCGTTTTCGTTATAGTCTTTGTTGGTAAGTTTAAGGATGGGTTTGCCCGTTAGCTGGCACAACCACACCAAAGCCGAACGTACAAGCTTGTCTGTCCATTGGCAAGAAGTTACCAACCAAGGGTGCACAATGCGCGTAAGGCGCGATGCCGCGGGCAGGTCGATGACCACGTTGGCATCCTTATGCGTCTGCAAGAACGAGGCGGGCAGCGCGTCGGTAATTTTCTCTTCCACCGCTTTCTGTATGATGTCGGCCTTATCTTCGCCCCAAGCAGTGAGGTAAATCTTACGTGCACCGAGGATGGTAGATATGCCCATAGTGATGGAACAGGGCGGAACGGCCTCCTTAGAGCCAAAGCTCAACGTCATTTCTTCGCGCGAAACGGCATCGATAAGTATCAGGCGCGAGCCCGAAGTAAGCACACTGCCAGGTTCGTTCGTGGCGATATTGCCCATACGACCCACGCCAAGCAACATCACATCGATGCCGCCCATGTCGGCAATGCGCTGCTCATATTGCTTGCAACTGCTGTTCACCATCTCTTGTGGCACCGTTCCATCGAGCGTAAACACGTTTTCGGGAGCGATGTCCACATGGTCGAGAAAGCGTTCGCGCAATTGGCTGATGCTGCTATGTGGGTTTCCTTCGTTGAGCGGGAAATACTCGTAGGCGTTGAACACAGCCACACGCGCAAAGCTCAACCCATGTTCCTTGTGGCGTTTGATAAGCTCTTCGAACACGGGCGTTAGCGAATTGCCCGTTCCCAAGCCCAACACGCAAAGCTTGCCTTGATCGTTTTTAAATTTTATCTCGGCCTCGATGGCTCGTGCGATGTGTTCGGCACCTTCTTCAATCTTGGGGAAGATGTCGGTGTTTATTTTCTCGCAGCGTGTTATTTCAGAGCGTTCGACGGCGTTTTTAGGATTGTAATATTCTTCGGGAATTTTGTTTAGAACGATTTCCGAACTTAGATTAAGTCTCATATCGTTAAGCCCTTTCTATGTCTTTAAAATATTTGTAAGTACCAACTTTCAGTTCGTCGGTGGCTGCTTCGTCACAAACGATGATGGCATCTTCGTGCATTTGCAGCGCGCTAACGGTGCGCATCTGCGTAACGGGGCCTTCAACGGCATCGCGCAAAGCGCCGGCCTTACCGTGTCCGTTGATAAGTACCATCACTTGGCGTGCATCCATAACGGTGCCTACGCCCACAGTGAGCGAGAAACGGGGCACTTTTTCAAAGTCGTTATCAAAGAAACGCGAGTTAACCACACGGGTGTCGTGGGTTAGGGGCATGCGCCTGGTGCGCGAAGTGAGCGACGAACCGGGTTCGTTGAAGGCCAAATGGCCGTCTACACCCACACCGCCGATAAACAAGTCGATGCCTCCTGCGGCCTTGATAGCCTCTTCGTATTGGCGACATTCGGCCTCCCAATCTTCTGCATTGCCGTTAAGGATGTGCACGTTTTCTTTGGGACAGTCGATATGGTCGAACAAGTTGCGGTACATAAACGAGTGGTAGCTTTCGGGATGCTCAACGGGCAGTCCCACGTATTCGTCCATATTGAACGTAACTACGTTTTTAAACGACACCCTACCCTCCTTGCATGCCTTTACCAAAGCTTGGTACATGCCTACGGGAGTGCCGCCGGTGGGCAATCCCAACACAAAGGGGCGTTCCTTAGTGGGTGCTGCTTTGTTAATACTTTCAATGACGTGTTCAGCTGCCCAATTGGACAGTCCGTCATAATCTGCCTTTATTATTAATCGCATGGCTTTTTAAATATAAATTTGTTTGTAAGATTATGAACTGCAAATATACACAAAATAAGCCTAATAAGGGCAAGTAAAATAGAGAAAATCTAAGTAAATGGTGTTTTTCCTCTTTCATGAGGATGCCGTATGGGCGTATGCAGGCGAATTTGACAGTTGGTCTTTGCAATTCGTTCTGTATGAATAAGCCTGCGGGTTGGTCTATTGGCGGGCTTTGGCGGCTGCCTGTTTGCGAGTTGATGTGCGGGTGCGAGATAATGAAGAACGCTGCTCTTGCGAGAGGTATGCGATTAGATCGCTTTGTTAAAAAGCGGGGAATAGACCTACAAATTTACACACTTATGAACTGGACAACGCATTAACTCACAAACCTCATCAGCTTAACAGAACATTAAACTTCAAAACCTATGAACTTAACAGCTCATAAACTCACAAACCTCATAAGCTTAACAAGGCATTAAACTTATGAACCTATGAACTTATAGTCTAACAGAATTGCCGTTGGAAGATTATTGTTAAAAGAATGTGAGAGGTGTGCAGCATGGCACCAATAAACCCTTGCGTAAGGGAAAAGGAGGACATATATTTGCTGACAATGCACATCCAGCTTTTCCAATCCAATTCTGTTTGACTACAACAAATCATTAACTCACAAAACTCATCAGCCTAACAACTCACAAATTCACCTCCTCATAAATCTTAAAATAATACGACATATTTTACAAAACACACCTCGTTCGCCAACCCATTCTAGCGAAAACAGCGGGCTAAAAGCATGCAATTAGCCGTTTTTTCAGCCTTACGCCGCTCTATTTTTAGTTCAATTTTAAGAAAATACCTGCATTTTGCACCATTTCGCCTTTCTAGTTTGGTTGCCAGCTCGTATTTTTTCAGGTCCAATTACCCACTTTTAGCCCCTAAAATACCACTGTTTAATGGGTATTTTGCACCTTTTGAGCCATGCTTTTAATGGTTAGAAAAGGTTTTGCCTATCTCTTTGATGTGAATATTTATGCTTTTCGCCTCGCATTTAGCAGCATTTTGGCTTGCGTTTAGCATCAAAACGCACTGCATTTAGCACCAAAACGCACTGCGTTTAGCACCAAAATGCGTTGCGTTTAGCACCAAAATGCACTGCGTTTAGCACAAAAATGCACTTCAATTAGCCGCAAACAGCACAAAAACTGGTGCAAATTGCAGTTTTATGCAATACATATTCATTTGGGTTGCATTTACAACTTAGCCCGTTTTGCATCAAAACTAGCCCTCGCGAGAATCGTTTTTTTGCAGCCAGGCGGACACTTGGTGAATAAAAAAGCACTCATAATGTTAAAAACCTTGCTGAAAATAAGACAAAAACCTGGTTGACGAGAGAGCGATTTGACAAGTTAACGAGAGGACAAGAATAGAAGTTAACAAGAGGACGAGTTAACAAGTTGGCAAGGATACGAGAGAAAGAGAGAATGCGTTAACAAGAGGGGAAGGAAACAAGAGGATAAGGAAACGAGTTGGCAAGAGGACAAACTGACGAGGGAACGAGTTGACAAGCTGACGAGATTACAAACTTATTTCGCAGGTAAAAGCCAAAGACAGAAGGACTGCGAAACTTTACAGACCTATGAATTTAAGGACTTGCGAATTCAAAAAACAGCAAACTCAAAAGCTCATGAGCTCAAAAAAACAATGAACACAAAAGCTTATGAACTCAAAAACTGATGAACCCAAAAAGTTCCTGAACTTAAAAAGCGTATGAACTCAAAAGCCCAAAAACTTAAAAACTCATGAACTCAAAAAGCGTATGAACTCAAAAGCTCACAAATTCAAAAACTCATGAACTCAAAAACCTATGAACCCAAAAACTTATAAACGCAAAAAATCATGAACTCATAAACCCAAAAGCTCATGAACTCAAAAACTCAAAAACTCAAAATAAGCCTAGAATTGTTCGAGAATAGCAATGCGTTTCTCTGGGTCGGGGTGCGTACTGAACAGACCTTCCACAAACCCCAATAAGCCAAGATCCATCTCATCGGGGTGAACGATGAAGAGCTGAGCCACGTCTTCGCGGTTAACGCTATCCAAGCCAGGGTTGTTTGATATCTTTCTTAACGCCGATGCCAATGCCAAAGGATTGCCACATAGTTCGGCTCCGCCTGCATCAGCCATGTATTCGCGTTTTCGCGAAATGGCAAAACGCGTGAGCAAGGTGAAGAAATAGGCAATGGCCGCGCATATCACCACCACAACCAGCACAATAAATGTGGCCGCCATGCCATTGCGATTGTCTTTGTTGCTGCTGCTGCGCGAGTGCGAGCCACCACTAATCATAAAGCCATAAAGCAGACGGGCAGCCACCATCATCACCGTGCTGACGATGCCAACGAACACGATGCTGGTGATAAGCAGACGCGTATCACGATTGCGTATGTGGGTTAGTTCGTGCGCCAAAACGCCAGCCAGCTCATCATCGTCGAGCATATCCAACAGTCCTGTGGTTACGGTAACTGCATAGGTGCGCTTGTTTATGCCGCTGGCGAAGGCGTTTAGCTGGTTGTCGTCGACAACATAGATGGCCGGCATATCCATGTTGCAGGCCATGCAGAGGTTTTCAACGATGTTGTACACACGCACATTGTCTTTTCGGGTAAGCGGTTTGGCCTGAACCACATGCTGTATCATGCTTGCATTGAAGAAATAGGCTATCAGGAACCACACGCCCACGATGCCCACAACCCACGGAAGCACTTCGACGAAGGTTGTTAACACGGCATGAAGGTCTAACTGGCGATGAAACTCGCCATTGACATCATAGTAGCCGTTACCAAAATAGCTGACCACGGCGAGGAAAACCCACACCATACCCAAGATGATGATGGGAAAGAGCAGCAACAACAACAGGCTGAGCGTGTTGTTGCGGCTAATCTGCGTTTGCATTCCTACGTACTTCATGCGTTGTAAGGCCAGTTTTGATTAGAACTTAACTTCGGGTGCGCGCTCCACTTCTGCGCGCTGACTGTCGGGTATCTCGAACATGGGTTCTTTTTGGAAACCAAACATCTTGGCAAAGATTACCGAGGGGAAGGTCTGCACGGCATTGTTAAGTTCGCGCGTGGCCGAATTGAAGAAACGGCGAGTAGCTGCTAGCTTGTTCTCGATGTCGGCCAGTTCGGTTTGCAGCTGCATGAAGTTGGCGTTGGCTTTCAGTTCGGGATAAGCCTCCATCGAAACCTTCAAGCCCGACAAGGCACTGGTAAGCATATTCTCGGCGGCTATCTTGTCGTTTATGCTTGTAGCCCCCATAGCAGCGGCGCGCGCTTCGGTTACACGCTGAAACACGCTTTGTTCGTGTGCGGCATAACCCTTCACTGTGCCCACAAGCTGCGGCACAAGGTCGTGACGCATCTTCAATTGCACGTCTACATTGGCGAAAGCGTTCTCGCGGTTGTTGCGAAGTTTCACCAAATTGTTATACAATGCCACGCCCCAAATCAGGAGCAACACGGCCACTACAATGATAACGATTGCTGTTGCACTCATTGGATTATTAGTTTTAATGTTAAGGCGGCGCATCACGAGATGTTCTTTGCATGCCACTCGCCCAAAAATCATATTCAATAACTATCAAGTTGCCCACCGCTCTGCATCGATCCACGTAGGCATAACATGGCATGCACAAGGGGAATGCAGCACACTAGGCGATGCAAAGATAGCGTAAAAAAAACATAACGCAAAGAAAACGGAAATAAAATTGGGAGGATATGCAATTGTAGGCGTAATGGACATGAATATGCGAACAGCGGAATTAGGCACAAGATTTGCTAAATGCGACATTTGCTTTGCCGCAACATAGCGAAAGGCAGCAAACAATTGCCCTTGCCAGCAAACGCGCGCAATCTGTTTTTTAAACCTAAAACACAGGAAAGGCGAAACATCTCGCAAACAGGGAATAGCACGTTGTAAATCCAGCACTTAGCGAAAGCAAAACAGGAAAAAAAGAAAGGGGGCGACATAAGCCGCTCCCTTTACAAGGCATTTCAGTTTTCTATGCAGTAGATTATTTCGGTTTTTGTTTCAAATGTTTTGGAAATCGGTCGTATTCATTAAACTGATGCAAAGTTACACATTAATTAAACAAGGTGCAAATATTTCTAAAAGAAAATAAAACACTTTACTTAAATTCTTCTTCTATTATTATTTTGTTTCTCTATTTATGCTATATAACATAAAATACAAATGCTTTCATTGCATAATTATTACTTAATAGCTAATGGCCAGATTAATTGCAATGTCTCAGCAAGAGGAAAAACAGAACAATAGAAGAATGCGAACTCATGCAGGACAACGTTCGCCAAAACCAACTTTTCATCCCTACAACAAACAAAGGCCATACCCAAGCCCCCACAAAGAGAGCTCGGATATGGCCTTGTTAAAGATTATAGACCGTTCGGCATTAGCCGAAACAGCTCGTTACTTGTATGAACCCTTACCAGTTGAGAAGTTCAAGTAACAGCGTTGACCAGCAGTTACAGTGATTTTTTCTGGGTCTTTTTCATCATCGCCACGATAAACAATGTCACCGGCTTTGTTCACGATAAACTCGCTCTTCCACCAGTCAAAGTCCTTAAGTTTTACGCACATGCGAATCTCACCACTCTGCACAAACGCGGGTGAAACAAATTCGCCATCAGCCGTTGTGGGGATGGTGAAACGATTCTCAGCCTTGCAGCTCCAATCCCCTCCGTTGGTTGCTCCTTGCAGGTAAACTTCTGGTTTTTCGAAGCTAACGGTACGGTTTTCGCCATTATTTGTAACAACAACGAGGTACCAGCCAGCCTTACCAACCTTGATATTACCTCCTGCATCACTGGGACTAGCCCCTGCATGGTCGTTGATAGTGGCGTTAGCCGCGCCAAAGTCATTTTCCCATGCAGGTTTTGGAGCGAACTTAAACTCTTCACCATCCTTGAAGTAAGCCATCATCCAGAAGGTGGGCACACCCTTACCTTGCTTTCCTGTGGTGCCTTTTACTGGCGTAAGTGATTTCCAAGTCCCGCCCCATCCATATTCACTACCTGTGAGATAGCAGTCGGTAATTTTGGGTGGCAACTTCACATACTTAGGAATAACAGTGAATTCTACCACATTAGAGTGTAGCGAAGCTACATTTGGCAATGTCGCTTTTACGCGCACATATACCTTCTGCGTGGCTGGTAATTGTTCGGGCTTTTCCCAATGCCCCACTTGCACAACGGCCAGAGCCAAGTCGTCGTTGGTAATCGTTGCCTTGTTTAGGGGGAAGATGGTGGGTACCTCCGCATAGTCGGCTACGACTTTACCATCAAGGTCGGCCTCTTCATCAGCTAGCGATGCGGTGAATTTGCCTGTGTTAGACACTTCAAGGGTGTAGTTAACCTTCGCAAAATAGCCAAAGTCGGGCTTTTCCCATGCTAAATTAAATTGGGCAGCGTTATTCAAATTCACTTGCGAGGACGCAAATGAAGGCGTTTCCAGCTTAAACTCTGTCGGTACTTTGATAGTGGGGTTATCGTCCCTATCGTCCGAACAGGCTGCCATCACAAAGATACCGCACAGCAGCATCAAGGATGTTTTTATGATTTTGTTCATGTTTGTCTGAATTAATGGTTTAATATCCAGGGTTCTGCTTCAAGTTCGGGTTAACGGAGAGGTCGGAAGCAGGCAAGGGGAAGATGTTGCGACGTACATCGAAGCTACGCCCGTTGGGTGCTCCACCTTTCCACGACCACATGTAAGTGTTGTCTCCACCGAAGTATCCATAACGGATAAGGTCGGTGCGGCGTTGACCTTCAAAATAGAATTCGCGGCTACGCTCGTTGAGAATTTCGCGCAACGAGAAGCCACGGAGTTCAGCAGCACCCGAGCGTTTGCGCAATTCATTAAGGTAGGTAATACCTTGTGTTGTGGCGGTTCCACCATTAAGGCGTGCCGTTGCCTCAGCGTATGCGAGGTAAGATTCGGCCACACGGAAGAAGAAGAAGTCGGTATCGGCATGGCCAGTGTCTGTTACGGGCGAGCCGTCACTCTTTATACCTGTGAATTTCACTACCGAATAGCCCTTCTTAAAGTCCTTAATGGCATCGGTGTTGGATATTTCCAACGTACGGTCCTTGGCATAGAACAAGGCGCGCTTATCGCCAGCAGCAGTCAGAATATCATTGGTGGTTCCCGTGGGGGGTGTTCCTGGGAAGAACTTCTGCACCAATTCGCGACGTGCACGGTTTCCTGCCCACACTCCACTTATGCCATGATCGGGCATATCGCCATCATAGGTTGAGGCTATGAGGAACGTGGTGTTACCAAAAGCCGCCGTTTTGTTCCCCTGTTGCAGCAGTGGCAGCACGGCTTCTACCGATGCACCGCTCTCGCCATTATCGCCCATAAAGAGCATTTGGTAAGCAGAATAGTTGGCGGTACCAGCAGTAAAGAGCTTATAATCTGACTTTATCACCTTCTCGGCATACTCGGCGGCTTTCTGCCACTGTGCAGTGCCGCTGTAAACCTCTGCATTGAGGTAAAGACGCGTTAGCAACATCCAAACCGCAGCTTTGTCGGCGCGACCGTAACCTGCATCGGTAGACTTCTTGGCTTTTGGTTCGGTCAAGAGTGGTTCAATATCTAACAATTCCTTTTCGAGCCATGCATACACCTCGGCTCGGGTTCTTTGCACAGGTTTTTCGGTGCTAACGGTGAGTGGCAGAGCAATGTTTCCGAAGGCGTCCATGGCCAAATAGAATTGCAATGCGCGCAAGAAACGTACCTCGGCCGTACGCGTAGCATCTACGTCTGATGCCACATCCAAGTAGTGGTTGCACACAGAGATGCCCGAATAAAGGCGGTTATAGTAGATGGCTAAGAAGGCATTGCTGGCTCCTTGCTCGTTGGTGTTCATCGTAGCCACACCAGGGTCGTTCCACGAACAAATGGCTTCGTCGGTGGTTAGTTCGTTGGCGTTGAAGTATTGGCGCACCAATCCCGTTGTACCGGGGTCGTCGGCAGTAACGGTAGACTTACCAGGACCTTCCAAACCTTCGATAGACAAGTTGGCGTAGCATTGGTTAAACAGGGCTACGGGGTCCAATTCCGTTCTCTTATTGGGGTCGATCGGTGTTACGTCGAGGTCTCCTATACACGAAGAAAGCCCAACGGTGAGCAGCATTGCAGCTGCTGGAAGGATATTTTTGATATATCGTTTCATTGTAATTTCTCTTTTAAGGTTGTTAGAAATTCAAGCTCAAACCTAGGATAAAGGAGGTAGGACGTGGATAAAGTTCGTAGTCGAGACCGCTGAACACTTCGGGATCCAACCCTTTATACTTGGTAATGGTGAACACATTGGATGCAGTGGCGTAGACACGACCACTGAGTCCATGCCAAGATCCCATTTGAAGGAGCTTGTCGAAGCTGTAACCCAAGGTAATATTGTCACAACGCAAGAACGAAGCGTTACGTACGAAATAGTCGCTTTGCGTCCATTTGCTGCTTTGCCAGTTGAGTTCGAACGCCGACTTAAGGCGTTGCTCCAAGAAACCGTTTGGTGCCCACAGCTGGCTCATGTCGCTTCGGCTGGCCTCAACATCGTTATAAACGTAGTTGCCGATGCTTGCTCGGAACGACATGCCCAAGTCCCAATTCTTATATTCAAGGCGCGAAGAGAGGCCCATCGTTACAGGTGGGGCTGCGTGCTTGTAGAAGTAACGGTCGTCATCGTTAATAATACCATCTTGATTGCGGTCTACAACAGCACCTTCAATGGGTTTTCCGTTGGCATCGTAAGCTTGTTGGTACACCCAGAAAGCAGTAGCAGCGCGGTCTACGGCATAAGCCAAAACTTTTCTACCAGTACCACTATGTATCGAGGCACCTGTTTCTATCGGTCGCGAGTTTGCGCCAACCAGTTGGGTAATGCGGTTTTGGTTGAAGGTTACGTTGTAGTCAAGCGTCCAATACCAGTCCTTTGTTTGGATAGCTTTCCAGCTAATGGTGGCCTCGACACCCGTGTTGCGCAATGCGCCGATGTTGGTATTCACGCGGTTATCAAAGTTTGTACCAGCGGCTGCGGGTGCAAAGTTGAGCAAATCGGTGGTCTTACGGTAGTACCAATCGATACTTCCGCTAAGCCTTTGGTTAAGGATTCCCCAGTCCAGACCCACGTTAAAGGTGGTGGTTGTTTCCCAAGTGAGGTTCTTATCATAGGCCTGCGGCATGGCCAACCTACCATCTTCGAGTATGGGATAGAAGGATTGTGTGCCCGTGTTGATGTTGTAGATGGCGAAATAGTTATAGTCGCCAATGCCTTCCTGCTGTCCGGTCTTACCCCAACCCAGTCTTAGCTTCAAGTCAGAGAGGGCGTTTACGTCTTTCAAGAAGTTCTCTTCCTTTGCCTTCCATGCGAAAGCGAACGATGGGAACCAAGCCCAGTGTTTCTTAAAGCGCGAAGAACCGTCGTCGCGAACCGTTGCGGTGAAGTAGTAGCGGTTAAGCAACGTGTAGTTGGCACGGCCGAAGAACGACACCAAGTAGCTCTCCGTGCGCGAGTGATAAGGCACGTGCGGGGTTTCTTGGCCTGCATTCGTCTTATGGCCAGCTCCATAATGGCCAGCATAGTCGCTTGTTTCGTTGCGCCAGAAGTGCTGCCACTCGTAACCAGCCATGATGTCGAAGTGGTGTTTCTCGTTGAAATCTTTAAAATACTGCGCGTACATGCTGAGCGAGAGATTGCGTTTCAGCTTGTTGGCTGCACCATAGCTACCATAATAGAAAGCTTCGGGCGCAGTGGGGGGTATGCGTTTGTTTTGCGTTCCCTCAGAAACATCTGCGCCAAGTGTAAGGTGCAGGCGAAGGTCTTCAAAGCCATGAATCTTATAGTCGATGTCGGCACTACCCACAAACGAGCGGCTGTAAGCCCTTTCGTAATGCAAAGCCAATGCCCCAACAGGGTTAGCGGGAGCCAAGTTGTTGTTGGCGTAATCGTAATTCTTGTCATTGAGGAAACCGCCTGGCGAACGCCACTGGAAATAACCAGCGAAGTTGTTGCTCTGGGGGCTAGCGTTATCGTAAATGTTTTGCGTGGGGTCGAAGCGCAAAGCGTCGCTAATGGCTCCATAGTTGGGATAATTCGTTTCGGCAAACATACCCTTGGCGTTGAGGTTCATCGTCAGGTGGTCGTCGAAAAGCGAGGGATTGAGGTTCAAAGCTGCCGTAACACGCTTGAAATCGGAAGTTTTAAGGATACCTTGTTGTCCCGTATAGCCCACCGACACGCGGTAAGGCAGGTTCTTAATCGCACCTTGCACGGCCACGTTATGGTCGTGGCTCACGGCCGTACGATAAATTTCTTTCTGCCAATCGGTGTTAGCAGTGCCCAATGCCTTTGCGGCATTGCTGCCTGCTCCGTATCTCTTCGTGATGAAATCGCGATATTCGTCGCCGTCCATCAGTTTGAGCGAGTTGCTCTTAACGCCAACGGTTACGCTACCGTTATAGCTCACTTGCGGAGCCATGCCCTTGCGACCTTTCTTCGTGGTGATGATGATAACACCATTAGAACCGCGCGAACCGTAGATAGCCGTGGCCGAAGCATCTTTCAAGACGTTGAACGACTCGATGTCTTGGGGGTTAACCATCGACAAGGGGTTAGACAAACCCTGCACGCCGTTCTCGTCCATAGCTACACCATCGATAACGATAAGGGGATTGTTAGAGGCGTTCAGCGACGAGCCACCACGTATACGGATGCTCGACCCAGCACCGGGTGCACCGCCATCAGACGTAATGTTCACACCAGCCACCTTACCCGAAAGCATGTCTTGGGGGTTAACCACAAGGCCCTTGTTCTTCGAGTCGGGCTTCAAGGCCGTTACCGACCCCGTCAGGTCGCTTTTCTTCACCATGCCATAACCAATCACCACCACTTCGTTCAGCGATTTGGCGGCATCGTCTTTCATAACGATAACCATGTTGGCACTGGCTGGTGCCTTTGTGTCGGAATAGCCGATGTACGACACCGTAATCTCGGTGCCTGCATTTGCGTTGATGCTAAAGTTACCGTCGATGTCGGTAACCACTCCGCCTTCTTGTCCGGCGACACGCACCGTAGCCCCAGTTATGGGCTCTCCGGTTGCATCTTTCACATGTCCCTTCACCACAATTTGCTGGGCAAAGGCACTGACGGAGAGGATAAGTCCACACACCAGCATGGCCATCCTTTGAGGCATCGCATTAATTAGCTGCTTCATCATTCTCAGTTTTAAAAGTTTAAGTTATGCATTGTTTAAATTATAGTTGTCTGCTGTTATTATATATAAGGTACGCGCGCGCGTAAGAGGCCAATTTTTGCCCTTCCAAACGTCATCTCCTGCCTTTCAGGATATGTCGTTCGCGGTTCGTCACCAATCCAAATAACTCAGTCAATTTATTGTTTCGTCTAGGTTTGTCGAGCCCACGGTTTTTAATGAGCCACAACATTTGTCTTGCAAAAGTAGCTTTCTTTGTGTTAGTTTGTACTTTTTTCGCAATAAAAGCGCAAAATGTTTAGCGCAAACGTTTGCACAAAATAAATTGAAAAGCTTTTAAAGACAAAAGGCAACACAAACGAAAAGCTTAAAGAACACAAAAAGAGTTTCCTCTACCTACTAGTCAACAAACCAACAAGCTTACCCCCAAACATCCCTACAATTCGCCAACTCATCAACTCAAAAACTCATTAACTCATCAACTTAAAAACTCACCAACTCATCAACTCACCAACTCATTGACTCAAAAAATCCTCCCAATATACAGAAAACCATGAATAAATCCGAATAAAAACTAAGAAATACAGAATAAATTTATATCTTTGCAAGGTCTACCTCTACACAAAGCCATCACAGATAGGCTTCAAGGACAACAACTATATGCGCTTTTTAGCGGCAAAAGAGAATTTAGAATTATGGGAGAAATAGCATCTATCACGATGAAGGATATCGCAAGAGAGTTGAACGTCTCGGTTGCGACGGTATCGCGCGCGTTGAAAAACAGCCCACGCATCAGCCGCCAACAGCGCGAACGCATACAGGCCTACGCCAATGAGCACAAATTCTCGCCGAACCTCATCGCCGAAAGTTTGCGCAACAGCAGGGTACGCCCGATGAAAATCATTGGCGTGATTGTACCCGAACTAACGCACTTTTACTTTGCTTCGGTGCTTGCAGGCATTGAAGAGGCAGCCGAGAAACAAGGCTACCGCATCATGGTGGCCCACAGCAACGAACAGCACGAACGCGAAGTGAGCATCTGTAAGTCGTTCTTCGAGAACAAGGTGTGCGGCATCATCGTGTCGCAGGCCAAAGACACCACACAATACGCCCACTTCCAACACCTTATCGACAGGGGTGTGCCACTGGTTTTCTACGACCGAGTGTGCACAGGCGTAAACGCCAGCCGCGTGGTGGTAGACGACTATGCAGGAGCCTACGCCGCCGTTAGCCACTTGGTGGAAACAGGTTGCAGGCGCGTGGCTTGTTTCAATGCATCGATGAAACTCGAAATATCAAAGAACCGCTACAACGGTTACTGCGATGCACTGCTCAAACATGGCATAAAGGTAGACCCCTCACTGGTGTTCCAATGCGACAACCGTTCAGATGCAGAGCGCATCGCGCCTGAGGTGTTAGACAGGGACGACCGGCCCGACGCCTTCTTCGCCGTTAACGACGATACGGCCATAGGCATACTCTACTCGGCCAAGCGCAAGGGCTTTCGCATTCCCGAAGACATCAGCGTATGCGGATTTACCAACGGACAACGCGCCGTGGCCTGCGACCCAGCCCTAACCACCGTAGACCAACATGGGTTTAAAGTGGGCGAAGCGGCTGCCGAAATACTCATGCGACACGTGGAGGGACATATCGAGAAAGGCAAGGTAGAACGGAGACTGGTTCGCACCCGACTAGTAGTGAGAGACTCTACACGCCCCGTTGCCACATCCATAACCGAACAACTGGCGCGAACCCTGCCAAAGGAAACCAACACGGCGCACAACAACGGCAAAGACCTGGACAAACAGCCCCAAGCATCCGAGAAAAGCAAGGCGCAACAAACGGCCTAAGCCACGCCATCCCCCACAACGTGCACCCAACCACACATGCCCACACCCAACATTCAGTGAGGTGCAAAAACCATTAACGTCGAATTACGAATACAACCATATATGAACAATCAACTGAAAAAGAAACCCGACTTGGACTTTTGGAAACTATGGAACCTTAGTTTCGGATTTTTCGGCGTGCAGATAGCCTACGCCCTACAAAGTGCCAACATCTCGCGAATATTCGCAACGCTGGGCGCCGACCCGCACGACCTTAGCTACTTTTGGATACTTCCGCCGCTGATGGGCATACTTGTTCAACCCATCGTTGGTACGCTGAGCGACAAAACATGGACCCGTTTTGGCCGCCGCATACCCTATCTCTTCGTGGGTGCAACGGTAGCCGTACTGGTGATGTGCCTCCTACCCAATGCCGGTTCGTTTGGCATGACGGCAGGTATGGCCATGATTTTCGGCCTAACGGCACTCATGTTCCTCGACACGAGCATCAACATGGCCATGCAACCCTTCAAGATGCTGGTTGGCGACATGGTGAACGAGAAACAAAAGGCTTTGGCCTACTCCATACAGAGTTTCCTCTGCAACGCCGGTTCGGTGGTGGGCTTTATCTTCCCCTTCTTCTTCACCTTCATCGGCATCAGCAACATTGCCCCCGCAGGTGTCGTCCCCGACTCGGTTATTTGGTCCTTCTACGTGGGCGCAGCCATACTTATACTCTGCGTTATCTACACCACATTGAAGGTTAAGGAGTGGAACCCGAAAGAATATGCCGAATACAACCAACTGGAAAAGCCACTCGACAAGGAAAAGACCAACGTCTTTGCCCTGCTGCGCAACGCCCCCAAGACGTTCTGGACCGTAGGACTGGTGCAATTCTTCTGCTGGGCTGCCTTTATGTACATGTGGACCTACACCACAGGCTCTATCGCCGACACCGTTTGGGGCGTCGACATGCAGCTACATTCGGCCACCAGCACGCCCCAATACCAAGAGGCAGGCAACTGGGTGGGCATACTTTTCGCCATTCAAGCCATTGGCAGCGTGCTATGGGCAGTGGTGTTACCCAACATCCGCAACCGCAAAACGGCCTATGGCCTTTCGCTATTGCTGGGCGGCATCGGCTTTTTGATGGTTCCCTACATCACCGACAAGTACCTCATGTTCGTTCCTTTCATTCTCATTGGCTGCGCTTGGGCCGCCACACTGGCCATGCCCTTCACCTTCGTAACCAACGCCTTGGAAGGAAAAGGACACATGGGCGCATACCTAGGTCTGTTTAACGGCACCATTTGCGTACCCCAAATCATCGCCGCCGCCTTGGGTGGCACGTTGCTACATCTGCTGGGCAGCGTGCAAAGCCACATGATGATGGCCGCAGGCGCAATGCTCATTATCGGCACTTTCTGCGTGTCGATTATCAACGAAAAAGAGAAATAAAGCCGCGTGTAGAACCTCACGCACGCCCCACTTAACGCACACATGCGCCAACTACCACTAGCAGTAGTTGGCGCATGTTGTTTAACCCCGCGCGCTGCCAACATTTGTTTTTACCCTAAACAGCATAACAAGGGCGTGTGCAGCTGCAAGGCTCTGTCAACATCACCATTTATTGATACAGCTCAACACGCCCGCACCGTTGTTAAATTATGCAAAGGCTGCTAACATATTCACTTAACGCAGCAATAAATTCCATCCAAAACACTATCTTTGAGGCAAATTATCAAAGCCAGTTTTTATGAAAAAGAAATTTGTTACGTACTTCATTCTACTCGTTTTCTGCTTACCTATCGCAGCTCAAAATTTCAGAGTTGGCGTAACGGCAGGTACTAATCTCCATTCATCCACAAATATTGATGCAAGAATGGGGTTCAGCATTGGTGCAAAAGGCGAATATGGTTTTAATGGTCTTGCCGAGGGTTGGTATGCAGATGCCTCGCTTTTGTTAGAGTCACACGCGTGGAAAGTGGAATTTGGCGATCTAGGCCTTCATCTATATAAGTCATCCAGACAATACACAACACCCTGGTATCTAAACCTACCGATACACGTGGGTTATAGATTTCCCGTTTCGCAAGATGTGAAGGTGCTTGTCAGCGCAGGCCCCTTCGTGGGACTTGGCCTATTTGGAACATCGAAGTACGAAATAGTTTTCATGGATGGCAACACAGAAAAAGGGACTATTTACGACAATATCTTCACGGCAAAAGACGCCCTTGGCAGAAAGATACAGAACCGTTTCAGCTGGGGAGCAGGTCTTCGTTTCGGAATAGAAGTTAAAGATAAGTATCAGTTTATGTTAGGGTACGACAGGGGTTTCAACAAATTCAGTTCACTCTTTGGCAATTCAAGAATGAACCTTTTCTCTGCCTCTGTTGCTTACCTGTTTTAAAAACGCTATGCCATTCAACTTCATCCGAACAAGCATAGTTGTAAAACGCTAACGGCAAGCAAACAAAGGGGCGGCCTTATCGGGCACACCCCTTTATTTTGCACGCATCATCAAGAACATTTCTCACCTTGTGCGCACATTCATACGCGCACAAGAGCGAGAAAAGTTTCCTGCGGATGAAAAAGCAGCGTTAAACCCAAATCGATCGTTAGAGCCGTTTAGCTTTTGTGTATTGTTGAGCACATTGCCTATCTTATTCTTGAAGGCGTAGTGTACTACGCCAAAAAATAAGACAGGCAAGATGCCGACAAGCAAACAAAAGATGGACAGGAAGTGATGAAAACAACATAAAACATGTTGTAAGCGATCTAACGACTGATTTGGGTTAAAGCCAAAGCGGTGCTTGGAACGCACCCTTTCAAACCTTCCTCAACAAGTCCCCCCATTGTTAAATCCGATGCTTTTATTTTACAAAACACACCCTAACCTCCATGCCATTCTAGCGAAAATCAAGGCGCAAAAGTAGGTAATTAGCCGCTATTTTACTGCCTACGCATTGTTCCACCTGTCCGTTTTTAAGAAATCCACTTGCATTTTGCACCATTTAGCCTTTCTAGATTGGTTGAATGTTCGTAATTTTTCAAGCCCAATCACGTACTTTTAGCCCCTAAAATCCCACTTTTTGATGGTTATTTTGCCCTTTTGGGCCATGTGTTTCATGGTTCTAAAAGGTTTGTTTATACTATTTGCGGTGTATTTTTATGCTTATCACCTTCCATTTAGCCGCATTTTACCATGCGTTTTGCACCATTTTACCCTGCGTTTTGCACCAAAACGCACTGCATTTTGCACCAAAACGTACTGTGTTTTGCGGCATATTGCATTGCATTTAGCACCAAAATGCACTGCGTTTAGCAGCAAATAGCCTAAAAACTGGTGTAAATGGCAGTCGTTCCAAATAAATATTCATTTTGCCAACATTTACAACTAGCCCCTTTTTGCATCATAACCAACCTCCGCGAGAATCGTTTTTTTGCAGCCTGCTGGGCAGTTGGTGAGTTTAGAAGGCACTCACAATGTTAAAAACCACACTGAAAAGTGGACATTTGTTTTTTTGAGTTAACGAGCTTGTTGCTTTACGAGCTGACGAGTGTACGAATTAATTCCGCCAGCCGATAACAACAGACTGCAAGCTACACCACCTATATTTATCGGTAACACACACCTTGCTTCTCCATAATAGTTTACTTTTAGTATCGAATAGTAACCACCACCAAAAAGCATCATTTTCATAGAATATGGTTGGATAAGCAACAAATTATCTTTCAAAGGCTGTTATTTTACCCCTTCCCCCTCAGAGCAATAAGAAAGGTTTTACCAAACATCAATATTTTTAGAACAATATCTATACGTCTTACTAGACCATCTTTTCAGCATCCGAGTAGGATAAACACAGTTATTTTTCATTATTACACCCCATCGCGGCACACACAACACACAACAATATCATTAATATTAGTACATTTTTATTGTAAATCGGAAGATAAAACAGGAAATTAAAAATAAATAGAAAGAAACATTATTAAACGCTTGGCGCGTAAAAATGTTTTACTTAAATTTGCTGTGTCAACACTTTAAAACCAAAGAGCATGAACAAATTTTCAATCAAACGAACAATCCTTTACTGCTTGGGAGGGATATTCATTGTGGCCTGTTCTGAAACAAGTGAAGAAGACATAGGTGAGCTAACCCCAAAAATACGCAACAAGTGGAAACAAATGCCACAGACAAGAAAGGCAACGGATACTTCTTGGACAATGTTTTTAACACAGATATTCCAGCTCCATACAACGACAACGCAGAAAGCACACGCACTAATTATAGATATCGGTTGAAGTATGCCACGTTTACAAAGCACTAACACAATTTCACATATAATTAAAATGCAGCAATCATGAAGACCAATATAAAAACGATATGGACAAAAGCCATGCTTTGCATCTGTGTATGTACACTACTCTCGTGTTCGGATGAAGACGGCCCTCATGTTGTAGACTCTTTTAGGGTAAGCATCAGGTTCGAAAGTGCCATAGGCACAAACATTGCAGACTCTCTAAACATCATAGACAACACAAAGCCTGAAACGTGGAATGCTAAAAAGGAAGACATCCAAGTGCGTGTTTATAGAGGGAGCGACCTCAAACCCCTGGAAATTAACAGAACCAGATGGGCGTACATAAAAGAAAATACCATACCCAACTTTCTCGGAGGAACAACATTGAATGTATCTGCCACTGACATGCGGATTTGGAAGGAAGATTTTTGGGGACGAGAAACGTATATCTTTGAATTTAGAAGCAAAAAACTATTCGGCAACGATGAGCCGCATACCATTAAATGGTTCGTAACATGCAAAGGCAGCATGCAATATAATGTGTACAAATGCGAGATAGACAACGAAGACATGCCTCTATCGAAGAGCCATCTACTGATGATTGCGGGGTGTGCCGACCTCTATGCAGAAGTGACATTGAGAATAAAGCCTACGAAATAGCACAATCTGGTGGGGAAAGAAGTCTCGCGAAACACTGATAAGCAAATACAAATGTGCGCCTTTCAAGCGTGGCTAGAAAACATCTTTGGCTTTACCTTCGCGCAAAAATTATCTCTAACAACAAGTAATATCTGTATGGGGGAGAAAAAAACAATTTCTCCCCTATCCTTTCAGCTTAAACGATGTGGCGATGCTTTCCACCTCGGCAGCAAAAAGGCTGTCGGTTTTAAGGCGCGCCTCAACCTGCGCACAACTATGCAACACGGTGCTATGGTCGCGCCCGCCAACAAGTTTTCCTATGCGACTGGCAGGCATCTTGGTGTATTTCTGAGCCAAATACATCGACACTTGGCGCGGCACAACCAAGTCGCGCTTGCGGCTTTTGCTGCTCACGGCCGACACGCTAACGTTGAAATGATTGCTCACCTTCTCCAAAATGTCGTCCACGGTAAGTGGCGTATCGTCTACCTTCACAGCCCTTTTAATCACCCTTTCGGCCAACCGCATGTCAATGTCGCTGTTATACACCACCGAATAAGCCATCAAACTGTTGATAACCCCTTCCAAGTCGCGCACACTTCCATTAGCCGTTTCGGCAATAAACTGCGTAACTTCGGCAGGTATTTTCAGGCCGTCGCGTCGTATTTTGGCGTTCAATATGTCTACACAGAGCTGCACATTGGGCTTTTCTAGTTCGGCAATGATGCCACACGAGAAACGAGTGATAAGCCTATCGCTCATGTCGTTCAGTTCAACGGGTGGGCGATCGCTAGCCAAGATGATGCGTTTGCCGTTGCGAAAGAGGTGGTTGAAGATGTGGAAAAACGTTTCTTGGGTTTTATCTGCACTGGCCCACGTCTGCACATCATCAACAATAAGCATGTCGATGGTTTGGTAGAACTTGATGAAATCGTTGGTGGCATTCTTCAACACCGCGTTAACAAACTGCACCTGAAAGAGGTGCGCGCTGATGTACAGCACCCTTTTCTGGGGGTACAGCTGCTTGGTTTGCACGCCGATGGCATTTACGAGGTGGGTTTTTCCACAGCCCGACGGCCCATAAATAAACATGGGGTTGAACTGATTGGTGTTGGGATGCTCGGCAATAGACAGCCCAACGGAACGCGACAGCTTGTTGCTATCGCCCTCGATGTAGTTAGAGAAAGTTTGGTGTGGGTTGAGTTGTGGGTCTAGCTCTTGCTCTTTGGCAGGTTCTTCCACAGCTTTTTGCTTTGCGCCCCATGTCTTGGCAGCCTGCGTAGCGTGCGCCTCGGCGGGGTCGGCCTCGATATCTTGGGTCTTTTTGTGCTCGCTGTCCACCACCACCCTATAAGTAAGGCGTATGCGTTGGCCGAAAGCAGAGAACAACACACGACTTAGCAGGTCGATATAATGCTCCTCGATATACTCGTACACAAACGAGCTTGGCACACGTAACACCAAGAGCTTCGTCTCGTTGTTAAACGATTCGAAGACAATGGGTTTGAACCAGGTGTCAAACTGCTGTGGAGAAACGTTCTGCGCAATGAGCGCAAGAGCTGCTTCCCAATGTTTATCGGGAGTTACGTCCATTATATATATACTGCTGTTGGTTTTCGGCACATGGCGTGCCGCGGTCTCTGAAATCTACTGCAAATATCGCAAAAAAAATTGGTTTTGGCAAATTACAGGCCGTTTTTGAAGAAGATTAAGGACGTGAAAGGTTTTGCAAAACTTGTGAAACATTACATTAAGCGAGTTTAAGGAGAGTATTGCGGACAAACAAACGAATAAACAAACCCCGCTTAGCGACCTCAATGCGCTTTTGCCTTTGCTGAATCCAGAGTCAACCCAGCGTTGATCAACCTTAGTTCCAACCTCACTCCAACCCTGCTCCAAGGGGAGAAGGAAGTGATATGCTTTGCTGTAACTTGGCTAATGGCGGGGCAATGCTTTGCTGCAAGCCGCCCTAAGACACACAGCCGCCACCACTCTAAGCTTTGTAGAATGGTGGCGGCGATGTGTTTATGGTTGTTAAGTTGGTGAGTTTGGGGTTCAAAACCGCACAAACGCTGTAACGCTATAACTTAAAGACTCAAAGTCCTACTTGTCTTTACGCCCGAAGAGCGAGAAGTGCACGTAGCGTTTGGGGTGCTGGCGAACGTTGACAAGCAGCGAGTCGGCACTCATCAGCGTTGCGTTGAGGTTGTTGTAAAGGGTTGGGTCGCGCATCAGCAAGCCCAACGAGCCTTCGTTGCTGTTAAGCTTTTGTGTCATTTCCTCCACGTTGGCCAAGGTTCGGTTCACTTGTTGCATTGTTCCGTCGAGGTCTAGGGCAGCCAGGTTGGTGGTCAGCGTGTTGGTATTGTCCAACACCTTGTTGGCCTTTCCCACCATAGCGGGCACACTTCGGTTAAGACCTGCCACCAAACCATTGAGCTGTTGCGAAGTGGTGCGCAGGTTAGCTGTTAGCCCTTGCACGTTGTCTAGCGACTGGTTGATGGCGGGATTGGCTAAAATAGTGTTCACACTAACCAAAATAGAGTCGAGTTTGGGCAGCAATCGCTCGATAGATGGCACCATATCGGCCACCTGCGCCAATGCCCCCTTGCTCACGTTGCCCTGTATCACGTCGCCAGGACTAAGAAACTGACCGCTATTAGGGGCAAGAATAAGGTTCAGTTTCACGTTTCCCATGAAGTCGCTCTCAATCTCGGCCGTACTTCCTTGCGGCACACGCATGCTCTTGTCGAGGTCTATCGTAACCACGATGTCGCCCTTTTGGTCGTAGTTATATTGGATGCCCGTTACCACGCCCACAGCAAATCCATTGGCATAGATGGGCGTTGAGTTAGACAAGCCCGTTATATCTTTGAACATTACCTTATAGCCAGTATCGTTGGAAAATAAGGTTAACCCTTTAAGAAAGTTCATACCGAAGAACAATATCACCACTCCGGCAATGGCTACAAGGGCGATTTTTACCTCTCTCGTAAAGATTTTCATATTTAATTATTTGTTTCCTTTTTGTCTGTTAACCGAGAACTCGCGTATGGCCTTGTTCACATCCATGCGCTCGCCGTCTTTAAAGGCGATGACAAACGCATCGGGGAACTTCTTGGCAATGCTCTTTCGCAGTCGGTTTATCTCGTTATAGTCGGCCGATGCGCCATAGGTGTACTTCACCATGTCGTTTTCTTTGAAATATCCCACGTCTTTCAGGCCCTTAAATTGTGGGCTGTTGCGGCGTATGCGCGTGGGACTGGCAATGATTTGCACCTTAAAGATGGGCACGATGGCCGTTTCGCCGAAGGATATTATCTTCTCTTCGGCATTTCCCGACGTAACGCTTGGCAGCCTGGTTTCTTCGTTCGACCTAGGTTCGGCCGCCGACACCGTTGGGCGTTCTGTTGCATCTTGGTTGGCGGCCTGCGCCCGTTGGGGTACAGATCTACCAACTTCGCTATCGCGTTTTATCGGTTCGGAGGGTGTTCGCTCCGTCCTTCTCGTTGCTTGTGGTTCGGGCTTTGACTGCGTTGCAGGCACATCGTTAGACTTGTACACATCGGGAACAACGTCGGGAACGGTAGGCGTTGGCATGGGTGCAGCCTTGTAAGGCACCACAACACCACTGTAATACTTGTTTTTATAGTTCACAAACGCCCGATAGATGCCCGTGGCGATGTTCTCCACTCGCGCCTTATCGTTGAGCAACCGCTCCTCATCGGGCGTGGTGATAAAGCCCAATTCGATGAGACAACTGGGCATCGACGTTTCTCTGAGCACGAGGAACCCCGCCTGATGCACGCCCTTGTCGGGACGATTGGCCGCCGAACAGGTTTCGCGTTGCACCATCTTGGCCAAGTCTACGCTGTTGGACATGTTGCGATCTTGCATAAACTCGAACATGATATAGCTCTCCGCCGAGTTGGGATTAAAGCCCTGATAGCTTTGTTTATAGTCTTTTTCTATCAAGATAACGGCGTTCTCGCGCTTAGCAACGTCCAGATTGTCGCCAGCTCGGTGCATTCCCAGGGTGTAAGTTTCCATGCCATAGGCCTGTTTCCCGCCAGGCAAAGCATTGGTATGCACCGACATAAACAGGTCGGCCTTATTCTTATTGGCGATGTCCGCCCGCTCTTTCAGCCCGATAAACACGTCGGTTGTTCGCGTATAAATCACCTTTACGTCGGGACAATTGTGCTGTACCTTTTTTCCAAAGGCCATGGCCACGCTCAGGTTTATGTCTTTTTCTTTCGAGAAAGCGCCCAATGCGCCAGCGTCTTTGCCGCCATGTCCGGGGTCGATAACCAACACGAACTTCTTGCCTGCTGCATTTGCGGCAAACGGCAGAAGGAGTAACAGGGCGAAGAGGGCGGCTATCTTTTTGTTCATACTCGCTGATTTGAAGTGCCGCATCATCGATGTCATGTTACATTTGGGGCATGTACTGAAAGGCTTTCGTTGCATTTCAAGTCTGCATCCAGCCTCACTCTCCACTGTATCTCTGCTTTTCTGCCATCCCTCGTTCGTTCTTTTGAGTGCCAAGGCTTGTTATGACACCTACCAAGAACCAAGCGAAATATGCCCAGATAAAACCTAAAAATCCAGCAAGGGGACTGTTTCAGAACCCGCCCTTGTGTATCCTGAGCTGCCGATTAACGGCTTTGTTTATGCAAAAATACAGAAAAAAGGCCGTATTCGGGCTCTTCTCACTGGCTTTTATCATTATTTAATTGAATTTCCACTGCTGCTTGACCTCCGCAGGTGCCCATTGGCGGGTTTTGCTTAGCCACTTCGAGCCGTATCGAACGTATCAGGGGGAAGTCGCGAAAGAGCCGTTGGGCGATGCGATAGGCCACGTTTTCTAGTAAGCACGACGGCTTTTGCATCTCTGTTTCAACAACGGCGTACACCTCGGCATAGTTCAATGTGTGGGTCACATCGTCGCTCTGCATGGCTTGTTCGATGGGATATTCGGCACGAAGGTTAACAACATAGTCGTTTCCCGCCGTTCGTTCTTGGGGCATAACGCCGTGAAAGGCGTGGAATTGTAGGTTTCGAAGATGAATGTAATGGGACATAATCTATAAAGAAAAGGACGTTTAAAGGTGAAATAGTGAAAGGGCGAAAAGGTGAAAAGATGGCTAACGCCTTTAAAGGTGAAAGGGTGAAAAGATGGCTAACGCCTTTAAAGGTGTCTAGCGGTTTCTAGGGTTCCAGTTCATTCTAGCTTTCAGACAAGTCAGACTGGTCAGAATTATCCTATTAGCCTAACACCACCTAAACATTTGGCTTCACTCCTTAACTCCTCAAAGTTTAAAAGCATTTGGCTTAACTCCTTAACTCCATAACTCCTTAACTCCTTACTACCCTACTCCTTACCACTAAACAAAAAAATACGCCCCACCCCGCAGCCATAAGGCTACGAAGTGGAGCAAGGAAATGCGTAATTTATCCGCAGCGCGATGCGCCACAGTTCTTGCAGATAAGGCAACCTTCTTGGTAAACGAGCGACTCTTGTCCACAAGAAGGACACTTCATACCCGTTGCCTCGGTGCCATCGGTAATGTATTTCTTCAAGGCGCGCTCAACACCAATCTTCCAAGTATTGATGCTTTCGCTCTTCAATTGCAGCGAACCCACCAGCTTTATCACGTGGTCGATGGGCATGCGATAGCGCAAAACACCAGATATAAGCTTGGCATAGTTCCAATATTCGGGGTTAAACTTCTCACTCAAGCCCTCAACCGTGGTTTTGTATCCACGCTTGTTCTCAAACTGGAAGTCGTAACGACTGCGACCATCAGGGCCTACATTCTTGATGATCTTACCCTTCGTAACCGACTTAGGCAGGGCAATGCCCTCGTCATCGTCTTGCAAACCCGTAAAAATCTCGTAGGGATAACCATTGAGCAAGCCCACAAAGGCCACCCATTTCTCCTTATTGTTTTGAAAACGAACAACGTCGCAGGCCAATTCCTTGGGCCTAACCTCGGTCACTTCGGGCTGCTTGCAAGGCACAATGGGCTGTTCTTCTTGCTTATCCTCTTTCTTCTTGTCTTTCTTCGACACAGAAATCATCACGCCCGAACGGCTGCCGTCGCGATAAATCGTACAGCCTTTACAGCCCGAACGCCATGCCTCTACATATAGGCGGTTAACCAAAGCCTCATCAACATCGTTGGGTAAGTTCACCGTTACGCTGATAGAGTGGTCCACCCACTTCTGTATTTCGCCCTGCATCCTCACCTTCATCAGCCAATCCACATCGTTTGCTGTGGCCTTATAATAAGGCGATTGTTCCACAATGGCATCTATTTCTTCTTGTGTATATCGCTTTTCGGTATCAAAGCCGTTGGCCTTCATCCAGTCCATAAACTTCTTATGGTACACAATATACTCTTCAAAGCTGTCGCCCACCTCGTCAACAAAGTCTACATGCACGTCTGTATCATTGGGATTTACCTTTCTACGGCGTTTGTACACAGGCATAAACACAGGTTCGATGCCGCTTGTTGTCTGCGTCATCAAGCTGGTAGTGCCCGTGGGAGCGATAGTTAGGCAGGCAATGTTACGCCTACCGTAAGCCACCATGTCGTCGTAAAGCGACTGGTCGGCCTCTTTCAGGCGCAAAATAAAGGGATTTGCGGCCTCGCGCTTGGCATCGAATATCTCGAAAGCCCCACGTTCCTTAGCCATAACCACCGAAGAACGATAGGCGGCCAGTGCCAAACACCTGTGCACACTTACGCTTACGTCGGTGGCCTCTTGCGTTCCGTAACGCAAACCCAAAGCGGCAATCATGTCGCCTTCGGCTGTTATGCCCACGCCCGTGCGCCTTCCCATGCTACTTTTGCGCTTAATCTTCTCCCAAAGATGATATTCTGCGCCCTTCACCTCATCATTTTGCGGGTCGTCTTTAATCTTCTCCATGATGAGGTCTATCTTTTCGAGTTCCAAATCCACAATGTCGTCCATTATTCGCTGGGCGACAGCCACGTGTTTGGCAAACTTGTCGAAGTCGAAATAGGCCTCTTTGGTAAACGGATTAACCACATAGCTAAACAAGTTTACGCAAAGCAGGCGGCAGCTGTCGTACGGACAGAGCGGAATTTCGCCACAAGGGTTGGTGCTAACCGTGCGAAAGCCTAGGTCGGCATAGCAGTCGGGGATGCTTTCGCGCAGTATGGTGTCCCAGAAAAGCACGCCAGGTTCTGCACTCTGCCATGCGTTATGCACGATTTTCTCCCACAACGTCTCGGCCGAAATTTCCTTCTTCACCTCTGGATTATCGCCTTCGATGGGGAACTGCTGCACGTATGGCTTGTCGTCTACGGCCGCTTGCATAAAGCTATCGTCTATTTTTACCGACACGTTCGCACCCGTAACCTTGCCTTCGGTCATTTTCGCATCGATAAAGGCCTCGCTGTCGGGATGCTTAATGCTAACCGACAACATCAGCGCGCCGCGCCTTCCGTCTTGCGCCACCTCGCGTGTAGAGTTGCTATAACGTTCCATAAACGGCACAAGACCTGTTGATGTAAGCGCCGAATTGTTTACGGGCGACCCCTTGGGACGTATGTGCGAGAGGTCGTGCCCCACGCCACCGCGGCGTTTCATCAGCTGCACCTGTTCTTCGTCGATGCGCAGGATAGCCCCATACGAGTCGGCATCGCCTTCAAGTCCCACCACAAAGCAGTTGCTTAGCGATGCCACCTGGTAGCCATTGCCGATACCTGTCATCGGACTACCAGCAGGAACGATGTAACGGAAGTGGTCGAGCAGTTCGTAGACTTCTTGTGCAGAGAGCGGGTTGGGGTATTTCCCCTCGATGCGCGCTATCTCATTGGCGATGCGCCAGTGCATGTCTTCGGGCGATTTCTCGTAAATGTTACCGAAGCTATCCTTCATGGCGTACTTGTTTACCCAAACTCTCGCCGCCAGTTCGTCGCCGGCGAAATAATCTAAAGCGGCCGCAAAGGCCTCTTCGTATGAATAAGTTTTATTATTTTCCATTACTAAACCTCTATTTTCTTTTGCAAAGCTACAAACTATTTTTGATATTATCAAACGCCTTTACTCTGAATTTTCAGAATTGTACACGCACTATTCTCAAACATTCTCTATTTGTGGAGATTACGAACTACAAACAATCGCCATATAAACAAAGGTTAACTTTCGTACAAACATATTCACACCTCGATGTAAAGTGTATCATTCCTAATGAGAAATAGAGCATAAATAAATATAAATCAAGCACTTAATAAAAAATATCTTATTTCAACATTGCCGCCAAAGTAAGGCCCAAAGTAAAGAAGCAATACAAAAGTTGTATAACAAATATACGCCAAACAACGCCACATCAGCCAACAATCACAACGCAACAGTTTACTAAAACGGAAAACTTCCGTAAGCTTTTCTCCGCCATTGTTTTCCATTTTGAACGTTTTCGTTAAGCCAAATGAACAATGTCGAGCTTGCTCGGACATTGTCATGGCGAGAATTGGAAATCGCCGACACGGAGCTTTGAGCGAAGTGGAAAGGCAAAACGCACTTTTGAGGAACGAAAAAAGAACAATCTGCACAGCATCCACAACACGCAACTACCCTACAAACTAAATCGCCATTTACCTTACAGCCAACCTTTTCAAACAGCCACGCCCTCGCGTTTCAAATCCTATTTTGGTAAACATTGCACACCATTCACTTCCATTTTTGCCTTGGCTGGCGCAAAACGAGTGCCATACCACGCCATCAATCACTTAAAATCTAACCCCATGTTAGCTTATCAGCTTATTAACGTGTCAACAAACCAACTCATCAACTTGTCAACAAGCCACTTGTAACCAGTCTACTTGTTAACTTGTGAACCATTAAACTTGTTATAGTCAAACACAATTGTTTTTGAAAAATGCCTGTTAGACGAATGTAAGACGTGCATAGCATGGCATCCATAACCCCTTACGCAGAGGAAAAGGAGCACGTTTTGTTTGTTTACGATGCACCTATGGCTTTCCAAATCC
The DNA here is from genome assembly GCA_938028745.1 of uncultured Prevotella sp. GTDB lineage: Bacteria > Bacteroidota > Bacteroidia > Bacteroidales > Bacteroidaceae > Prevotella. The sequence goes on along the minus strand of CALIZL010000079.1, from coordinate 23,495 downwards.
ATTTCTGTTTCACTATAACAGCCCAACTCGCAAGCCGTCAACTGGTCAACTTGCCAACTGATTAACTTGCCACAACCACCCCACTTGCTAACTATCCAACTCATTACCCCCCTCAACTCATTAACTCGCCAACACACCTTTTGTCCACATTTCGGCATGAATTTTAACATTATGAGTACCCTTGCGAGTCACCAATCGCCCACCTTGCCGCAAAAAATCGATTCTCGCGGAGGTTCGTTTCGATGTAAAAAGGGGTTGGTTGTAAACGTAGGCAAAATAAATATTTATTTGAAAGGACTGCCATTTGCACCTATTTCGGGGCTATTTGGTGCTAAACGGAGTGCGTTTTGGTACAAAATGCAGTGCAATATGCCGCTAAATGCAGTGCGTTTTGCTGCTAAATGGAGCGCGTTTTGCTGCTAAACGCAAGGTAAAATGGTGCTAACCGCAATGCGTTTTGCCGCAAAATGCGAGTTGATAAGCATAAATATACACTACAAATAGTATAAACAAACCTTTTAGAACCATGAAACACATGGCCGAAAAGGGCAAAATAGTCGTTAAAAAGTGGGATTTTAGGGGTAAAAAGTGGGTTTTTGGGGGTTGAAAAATACGAGCAGGCAACCAAACTAGAAAGGCTAAATGGTGCAAAACGCAGGTATTCTTCTTAAAAGACGACAAGTTGGAAGGAGTGAAAAACCAGAAATAGTGTCTTTTTACCTACTTTTCAACCTATATTTTCGCTAGAACGGAGCGAAAACTAAAGCCGTTTTGTAAAAATAAAAATAACGATTTAAGTTTTTGAGTTGGCAGGTTGGTAAGTTGACGAGCTGGTGAGTTGGTAAGTTGACGAGTTGATGTATTTGGGAGTTGTTGGTTATTGATGAGTTTATAAGCCAGTGGGTTGATTAGTCTTGAACTTCGTATATGAGAGGAGTGTTTATCTTGTGTTGGCATCACAAAGGCAACAAGCCCATCTCTGTTTATAGAAATATTAAAAGTCAAGACGACCTCACCAACGTAATGGCAACTTCTTTCGCACATTGCAAGCATATTGTCATATCATTGAAGGGTGTGTATGGCAGCCTTGGAGGTGCTTATACAAACAACAGCATTCTATATAAGCCCAAATATCTTTAGCTGCTTCGTGTTCACAGTTGGGCTATCCTTCACTGTATTGATAATAAGATTCAATAATTCAGGATCAGTTATCTCCCCACGATAGGTCTTCTTAGTGAACTTTGTTTTATTAGCTACAATTATCTTTGAGCAATTAACGAAGGAATTATGTTTTAAGAAAGGACATTGCTCCACCTTTATCGGCAGATGGTAATCCGTAACACTTGAAGGCAGGTTATAATTAATGTTAGAATTGATTACCAAGCCACCAATAACATTTCCCTCTTGGTCAAAACCAAGTACAATAAAGAACTTATCGCGCGTCAAATCACTGTTTTTCGGGGTTATTCCATTTTGTTGATCAAGGCTAATAAGATAGACACTCCCTACTTCAATCTTATCCTGCGTAAGTTTGTCGCCAACATCTCCAAGTATGTCACCAAGAACAGTTGTCATGATAAGACATCTTCAACGGCTAAGTTTTCTTTGATATACGCTATCATACTATCAGAAGCCATTCCGTCTTTTGCCATGCCTACAACATCCATCACCTTAAGGCCATGCTGTTCAAAGGCGCGTTTCCACTCTTCGCCATGCGATTTAGCACGCAATTCGCCATAAGGAAGGTACGCATTTTCAGAGATAGACTCGTCTAAAACCTCTATATCCGCTTTTGACAAGTATTCCTCATCGGCCTCTCGTTTTGCTTCAAGCATGTAATAAGCGTCGTCTTTCCCTTTTGATACGCTCTCATCCAACATGGATTGCAAATCTTTATCGCAAAACCGCTCGCCTTTTACACAATTATAAAGGATGGAAGGCACAGGGCCGTCTGGTAAAGCGCAAAAATCATCAGACACCATAAGTGACCCATACTTTGCCAAATGTGCGACATTAGCAAAATATATAACCTTGAATACATGGTAATAGTCCAAGCCTTTTGTCTTATTCAAGATATATAAAACGATTTCTGTGAGCCTCAACTTATCGAAATGTGTCATTTCCAAAAACTTTTCCGTACGCAAAGTTAATATATAATATTTATATAACAAACATTTGTGCTTATTTTAACCTTATGCCACTCAGCTATCAACGCGCTAAGCCTAACACAACAGCAACTTACACTAAGTTCTGTACAGCGAGAACAAACGCTTAAATATTTATATACTAATAACAATACCTCACAACATGTTTTCATATTGTTTTCTATTGAAATGTATTTTTATCAGAAGGGGTATAAAAAGAAAATCAGAAGACTTACGTCCTCTGATTTTCATGTTTCAATACGTCCAAGCCCCATTTAGCATGGGTACAAGTTAGGATTTAATTGGGAACGAAGCAAGCTAATCTTTTAAAAGCCTCACCAGAAGTTCTACCCCCCCCTAAGGCAAGACAAGCCATTTCTAACTTTATTTGTAGGTTTTCATACTTTGTCATCCCTCTATTGGGCTTGACGTTGTTTTTTTGATGTCGGACGAGAAAAGCCTTGTGGCCCGGTGTTCTTTTTGTGACACCGACTAGAAAAGATTGATTCCATTTCCCCTCTCCTATGACAAGTTAGCCGAACACCCACAATTGTTTTTCTTCAATTTGCGGATAGGAAGTTTCCCATTGTCCACAAAACAAATTCCCCATCTACCTACCAAAGCCATGGCATCATCAAACCTGCAGTACATAAAGAACTACGATTTTGTTATTGAACATTATTCATCTCGTACTTCTTTTACCGCTTGTATCCCTCAGACGCGAGTTTTCCCTAATTTCGTTCATGCCCCGAACATCAGAAATACATGACAAGTTTATTTCAACATTAGCTCTTTAAATTCTGATGCAACAAAATAGTAAGCCTTATGACACCCATTGCTACACACAATTTTTTCACAGATTCTACCCAAAACATCTTCCGGGTTATTTACGCCACGATGGAACAATTGCCATTTTTCCATTGAAATCCCATAAATGCTAGAAACTTTGGCTAGCAACTTATCCCAATCAACATCCTCATCTTTAAGAAAAGTAACTTTTTTTAAAAGGCAAGATTCAACAATCAAAGACACCTGATATGTAAGAACGAAACGCCCCAATACATTGGACAAATCGGAAACCCAGATTCGTTCTGGTTCTCCAATTATGGAAATATGAGACTTGTATTCATCCAAAGTAAAATTCATGCCATATGATGAATTAACACGCGAAACAAGTCTACCCCACTTAAACTTAGCACAAGTTTGCACAAAACCCAAATAATTTTCACGCACGCAAGCATCATACTGACAGGAGTTGATTATTTCTTCCAAACTCATTTCTTTAACACCCATAACTGTTACCATTCCTGCAGACGGTCCTTTTTCCTGAACACCTTTAACGATCTCATTAGGCTTAACTTGACTTAGAATATTTCTAGACGCAGACGTTATATTACCATTCTTGTCAAGAATAGGCGTATCAAGTACCATCTTTATTGCCTTGGCAAGGCTTGCAGCAACGGCAGTAACCTGTTTCTGTTCTTGGGTGAAACTTTCATAGTCAGCCCCTTGTTCAGCAATGGCTGCGTCCAACTTGGTTATAAGCGGTTTGAAATAGCCATCCAATCTATTCAGAAGTTCAATGAATAGCCTACATCTTTGTGAGATCGCATAACATAATTCTGAGGCTGTTTTTAATTCTTCTGAAATCTGATGTGCCTTGGCAAGATTAGAATATGCTTCATCTTTTGCAGCACTGGCTTTCGCGCCCACAACCAAGCCTAAAATTGCTAATGCAGGCCCAGCGACTAAACCTCCAAGAACCATCGTTCCGCCCGCGACGCCCAATCCTCCCGCTGCTAGCGATCCCCCACCGAAAAAAGCTAAAGTAGCATTGGATGCAGCCGCACCGCTTAGAGTTGCTATAGCTGTACCTGTTGATGCAGCTGCAAATGAACCCGCTGCACTATAAGCACCGAAAGCAGTAAGAGCACCTCCCAAAGCACCACTAGCTACACCACCAGCTACACTTGTTGCAAAACCACCCAACTCTTTTAACTCTTCAAAGTCTTTACTATCAATACTAAATCGTCTCATTTCGTCTAACCCTGCTGTATCTTGAAGATTGACATTTTTGAGCTTAACGAATACACTAATAAAATCATTTATACTAGAATCAAGAATCCGAACTTTTGCTATTCCTAACTTCTTTAGTTCAGAACTGCATTTCTTTCTAGATTCCTCGAGAAGGCGCTTGGCACTATTGACTAGGTCGTTTGCTTTTTCATTTGTTTTGCTCGCTTCACGTGTATCAACAACCGCTTTTACAGATTTACCAACTCCGACAAGTCCTGTTGCAGCTGCTACTGCTATAAACAATAATGGCAATGGCATAATATTACGATAATTTATAAGTTAAGACATTCATGTGAATTCATAAAGGAATCAAATTGCTCCATGCTAGAGAATTGGGGTTGTCCGCCCAAAGCGACCGATATTCTGTTTGCCCCACAGATAAACTGATCTATATTTTCTGATAGAAATGCTTCGTCCATCTGACCAAAAGCATCTTCAAAAACCATTTGATAATGATTAAAGTATTTTCTAACAATTGCGTCCATCTCTACCCTATACTGCTTAATCATTTCTATGGCTTCCGCACACTCCTTTTCAATTCTTATTCGTTCTTTATGAGCGACCTGCGCCTCTTTCATCGATGACACAAGTGTATTATATAAGGTTGCACTTAAAGTGTAACCTATCATGGAGCCAACCATAGCACCCACTATGGGGATAGGGATAACAGATTGCCCTACAAGAGCAAACATCGTTGCGCTTAGACTTTCTGCTCCTTTTTCCCCCATCTCTATAAGGCAGTCTGCACCAGTTATTTTACCATTAGCATAAGCTTTCAATGATGTCGAAACATCCAACACAGAAGTAACAATCATTGCAGGCGCATTGGTTTTTGATATTGCTCTTATTGTTGAATTCTTCGCATTTTGCATTCCTGCTTTTATCGCAGAACCAGCGAATGCTGTAGCATAAGCCGTAACAGTGCCTTTTCCCGTGTCTTTAACAAAATCTTTCGCTGCCGAGGCAGCAGATTTTTCGTCTTTAGACACTGCTACAACATTCTTTATCAAAGAGATACCTCCTCCAATTAGTGCTCCCACCTTTGCCTGTTCAACACCTGCACGATGAGAAATCTTAACGACATCTTTTGCTGTTGAAAGTTTCGGATGCAATCTTGCAAATTTAGCCTCTTTGGTTGTTATACCACTATCCTTAACACTTTCTTTTATCTTCCGAACCTTAACTATTTTTTTTGAAATAGACTCAGCAAGTTCTGAGTTTCCACTCTTATTTGCTTTATCAAGTTGTTTCTCAAGTAATTGTATGCGATTATTTGCCTCTTGAATAATTCCATGATAGTAATCACTTGAAACGGTTATTGTTGCATCAGCATCAAGATATTTCTGGAACTTTTTACTTGCCAGTTTATTTAAACATGCTTTAGGATTGCTACCAACAAATTTCATTTGCTCACCCGTACCTGGTATCTCTATGCCTTCTCCATCTAGTATGATGTGATCATATATGGGATCGTTAACTTTTCCCAAATCGTCAGTTCTTGAAAACCTGGTCTTATCACCTTTAATGATTCTCTCGGCATTTTCACGAGCAGTATATTTATCTTCGGCTGCAAAACCTGCTTGCTGCTTTATATTCTGGTTTCTATACTCTGGATTTACCTTGCTCTCTGATGTTTTTTTCAATCCTCTCTTAAGAGTTTTTCCAAATTCATTATCCCGACCAGAATAAGCAACAAGATGTTGTTTGGAAGCGCTACCAAATCTTCCAACAACTTCATTAGCAGCACCTGCTTGGGCTACCAATTCAATAGAATTTATTCTTAACTTCTTGTTTTTAGGCATAGAAAAAAGTGATAATATCGATGTCAATTAGAATCTAGCAACAATTGATAATGTTATGCAAAGATACACTCTTTTTTTTAAAAAGCTTGTTTAAGCAAGATTTTTATTGCCTTCAAGTAAACTAATTTTTCATTTCGCCCAATAATGCTCAGTACACGACAACATATGCCGTCCGCCTAATGCACCTACACCATCGCGCAGCATTCCCTATACCCCATTTTTCGCTAATAAGCGTTAAAAACATTGTATAGTTAGAGTTTTTTTCGTTACTTTGCAGGAAATTCGGTGTAATAGTGCCATTTTAAAATGAGAAAGAAACACAACAAAGCCCGCAGCCGCTACGGGTTGCAGGTAATAACGCTATGCATAAGCACCGCACTGGTGCTTATTTTGCTGGGCATAATAGTGCTCTCGGTATTCAGCACACGCAACCTTACCAACTACGTAAAGGAGAACCTCGTAGTTACCATGATGCTCGACCAAGACCTAACAAACCCCGAAGCGCAACGCCTTTGCACACGTTTGCAGGCGCGCCCGTACATAAAGAGCCTCTCCTTCATCAGTAAAGAGCAGGCCCTTAAAGAGCAAACGGCCGCTATGGGCAGCGACCCCAGCGAATTTGTTGGGGGCGACAACCCGTTCCTGGCATCCATCGAGCTAACCCTTAAAGGCGATTACGCCAACAACGACTCGCTTAATTGGATTTCGAAAGAGCTCAAAGCCTATCCCAAGGTGGCCGACATCACCTACCAACACGAACTGGTTGAGGACGTGAACAGCACCCTAAGCAAAATATCTTTGGTGCTGTTGGCACTGGCCGCACTGCTCACCTTCGTGTCGTTCTCGCTCATCAACAACACCGTTCGCTTGGGCATCTACGCTCGCCGTTTCTCCATACACACCATGAAACTTGTTGGTGCGTCGTGGGGATTCATCCGTCGGCCCTTCATCAAACAAGCCGTTGGCGTGGGCATCGTGGCTGCTTTACTGGCCATAGTGGTGCTGGCAGGCTGCGTATATGGGCTTTATCGCTACCAAGAAAATATGCTGAGCATCATCACTTGGCAGGTTTTGGCCATTACGGCCTGCGCCGTACTGCTCTTCGGCATCTTCATCACCGCCATTTGCGCATACATTTCGGTGAACCGGTTCTTGCGAATGAAGGCGGGCGAGCTGTATAAAATATAGTAGATTGCACGGCAAAGCACACGCCGCCTATATATAATAAGGTGTAATTCGACCGAAAGGAACGGCCGACACTTTGCTTAGAGCAATCGCCACCATATATAATAAAGGAGTGCATCGACCGAACAAGGCAGACACACATCCGCCTAATGGACAACACACGACATATAATATGGTGTAAACAAACATCGCAACATCAATGTTGAGGTCGCAACCGCACAACGCCAACACACGAGCGGCGAGGCCAACACACAAATACAAATACAACAAACATGGATAAAAAGAACTTCGCTTTCGACAAGATGAACTTCATCTTGTTAGCCGTGGGCATGGCAGTAGTGCTGTTGGGCCTAATACTGATGAGTGGGCCAGGCTCTACCGAGACGGCCTTTAACCCCGACATTTTCAGTGTCACGCGCATTAAGGTTGCCCCCGTGGTGTGCTTTCTAGGTTTCATCTCCATCATCTACGCCGTAATACGCAAGCCCAAAGACCCGAAAGAGCAGCAAGAAGAGCAACAAGAAGCGTAACACGACATGGACATACTGCAAACCATTATCGTGGCCATCGTGGAGGGACTCACCGAGTTTCTCCCCGTATCGTCTACGGGCCACATGATTATTACACAAGCCCTGTTGGGCATCGAGAGCGACGAGTTTGTGAAAGCCTTCGACGTTATCATTCAGTTTGGCGCCATCCTGGCGGTGGTGGTGCTGTATTGGAAACGCTTTTTTAGGCTCGACCACTCCACTCCACCCGAAGGACTGACGCCCGTTCAACGCACATTGCGCAAATGGGACTTCTACTATAAGCTGCTCATCGCCTTCATCCCTGCCATGATTATCGGCGGACTTTGCAACAAGTACATCGATGCCTTGTTGGGAAATGTGATGGTGGTGGCCGTTATGCTCGTTGTGGGCGGCGTGTTCATGCTGTTTTGCGATAAGCTTTTCGGCAACGGTTCGCCCGAAACAAAGCTCACCACACGCCGTGCGTTCGCCATCGGCGTATTCCAATGCCTGGCTATGTTACCCGGTGTGTCGCGTTCGATGGCCACAATCGTGGGCGGTATGGCACAAAAGCTCACGCGAAAAGACGCTGCCGAGTTCTCGTTCTTCCTAGCCGTGCCTACCATGTTCGCCGCAACGTGCCTCGATTTGCTGAAACTTTTCCTCCACATGCACAAGATTGGCGACTATTCTATGCTTGCCAGTCATGTGGGAACATTGCTTCTAGGCAGTGTGGTGGCCTTCGTTGTGGCACTCGTTGCCATCAAAGCCTTCATCGCCTACCTCACCAAATACGGTTTCCGCGCCTTTGGCGTGTACCGCATCATCGTGGGTGGTGCCATCTTAGCGTGGCTGCTCGCAGGTAATTCACTAGCAATGGTAGACTAATGAACATCCAAGAAGGCGAGATTATCTGCATCGACAAGCCCTACGAGATTACTTCTTTCGGGGCGTTGGCTCGCGTAAGGTACTTGTTGTCGCGACGTCTTGGCGTTAAGCGCGTAAAGATTGGGCACGCAGGAACGCTCGACCCTTTGGCAACGGGCGTACTGGTGCTGTGCACAGGCAAGGCTACTAAGCGTATTGCCGAGCTGCAAGCCCATACCAAAGAGTATGTGGCCACACTGCAATTGGGTGCTACCACGCCTAGCTACGATATGGAGCATCCCGTTAACGAGACTTTCGAAACAGGCCATATCACCCGCGAGACCATCGACAACGCCCTACAACAGTTTGTGGGCGAGATACAACAAGTTCCGCCAACATACAGTGCCGTAAAGGTGAACGGCGACCGCGCCTACGACCTTAGACGAAAAGGAAAAGACGTGGAACTGGCACCTAAGACACTACGAATAGACGAAATAGAGGTGCTGAACTTCGACCCAAGCCAAATGCAACTCACCATCCGTGTGGTGTGCGGCAAGGGAACATACATCAGAGCTTTGGCGCGCGATGTGGGACGAGCACTGCAAAGTGGCGCATACCTCACTGCCTTGCGCCGTACAAGGGTGGGCGACGTGCGCGTAGAGAACTGCTTGCAACTAGATTCCTTTAAGGAATGGCTCGACCAACAAGATATCGAGAACTCCCTTTCTTAGGAATAAGGTAGTAAGGAGTAGAGGAGTAAGGAAGCAAGGTTGTAAGGAGTAAGTAGTAAGTAATAAGTAGTAGGGAGTAAGTAGTAAGGAAGTAGTCAGGAGCAAAGCCAATAATTTAGTTGCAGAGAGCGAAACGGACTTGTTAACTCATTAACTCGCTAACTTGTGAACTTGCAAACTTGTGAACTCGTCAACTTGTGAACTTGCAAACTCGTAAACTTGTAAACTCGTCAACCTGTGAACCTGCAAACTCGTTAACTGGTTAACTCACCAACTCGTCAACTTGTAAACTCGTCAACTTGTAAACTCATTAAGTAACAACCCCTCCACAATACAAAACATCAACATGAAGCTATCACAATTCAACTTCAAGCTGCCGCAAGAGCTAATCGCCCTGTATCCCAACAGCGTGTATCATGAGATAAAAAACGAAAAGGGAGAAAAGGAAATGTCGCGACTAACACGCCGCGACGAATGCCGACTGATGGTACTCCACAAGAAGTCGGGCACCATCGACCTCTTTCGTAAAGACAAAAAAGGAAAGCCAGTAAAGGGCGACTTCCTGCAATTCCGCGACGTGATAGACTATTTCGACGAAGGCGACACGTTTATTTTCAACGATACCAAGGTGTTCCCGGCGCGCCTATACGGCATGAAGGAGAAGACCGATGCCAAGATTGAGGTGTTCTTGCTACGCGAACTCAACCAGGAGATGCGACTTTGGGATGTTCTGGTGGAGCCTGCACGCAAAATACGCATCGGCAATAAGCTATTTTTCGACGACAGCGGAACAATGGTGGCCGAGGTGATTGACAACACCACAAGCCGCGGACGCACGCTGCGCTTTCTATACGACTGCGACCACGACGAGTTCAAACGCTCGCTCTTTGCCCTCGGCGAGTCGCCCCTGCCACGCTACATTATCGACAAACGCGAGAACCATCACGGCACGGAAGAGGACATGGAGGACTTCCAAACCATCTACGCAGCCAACGAAGGAGCCGTAACCGCACCTGCAACAGGACTGCATTTCAGTCGCGAACTGCTTAAACGAATGGAAATTCGCGGCATCAACTCGGCTTTCATCACGCTGCATTGCGGATTGGGCAACTTCCACGACATTGAAGTGGAAGACCTAACCAAGCACAAAGTTGATTCAGAATCTATGCACATCGGGGCAGAGGCATGCGCCATCGTGAATAAGACCAAAGCAGAAGGCAGACGTGTTTGCGCCATCGGAACGAGCGTGGTGAAGGCCACCGAGACGGCTGTTGGCACCGATGGGATGCTGAAAGAGTACACGGGATGGACCAATCGCTTTATCTTCCCGCCATACGACTTTGGGCTGGCCGATACGATGATGGCCAACTTCTACCACCCACTCTCCACTTTGTTGATGTCGACAGCTGCATTTGGCGGCTACGATCTTGTGATGGAGGCCTATCGCCTGGCGGTAGAAAACGAGTATAAGTTTGGCTGCTTTGGCGATGCATTGCTCATTCTCAACGACTAACAGCCGTGCGCGAACATAAGGTTTACATGAGTCTTGGGGCTAACTTGGGCGACCGCGAAAGCAATATCAAGCTAGCCATCCAACAGATATCAGAGCTGATTGGCCCCGTTGTGCGCCAATCGGCTCTGCTCGAAACCGCCCCTTGGGGGTTCAGCTCGGCCAACACCTTCATCAATGCGGCTGTATGTAGCCAAACATCGCTGTCGCCAAGAGAGGTGTTGGAGGCCACACAAGACATCGAACGCACACTGGGCCGCACCCAAAAAAGCACTGACGGGCAGTATCACGACCGCCCAATAGACATCGACATCTTGCTTTACGACGACCTACACGTGAACGAGCCCGACCTCGTGATACCGCACCCACACATGAACGAACGACAATTTGTTCTTCAACCACTGAGCGAAATCATTGAGTAAGCCGTCTACACAGGCGTTCGGCAATGCCAATTGGCACCTTGCCCAAACGCCATCGCAGGGCCAACAGCCCAAAGGCGAAACGCCTTGCCTGCGCTTTCGCCACCCATTATTAAGCGGGCAACGAGTGTTTTTCCCACGCTCCGCCTTTCGTTTTAGCAGTGCAAAAGTAGCATTAGGCTCTCCACTGCGACCACATTTCAAACCCACACTATTCACCATTCTCATGCTCCATCCCCGTCCTTTGCTTTCCCTCGTCCTCTCGGCATTGTCGCTTTGCGGTTTCGCCCAAGGCAAACCGTCTGCACAACTCACCCTCTTTGTTGGCACTTACACCGAAGACAGCCCTTCGGAAGGCATCTATGTGTTCCACTTCAACCAAGAAACGGGACACTTCTCACTTCGTTCTTCGGCCAAGGCAGGCAATCCTTCGTTCGTGGTTTTGTCGCCCAACGGCAACCGATTATATGCCGTAAGCGAGTTCAATGATGGTCGACAAGGAGTGTATAGCTTTGACTATAACCCGAAAACGGGACGTCTTTCAAACCCCACTTTCGTCTCAACCAAGGCCGGCGACAGGCTCTGCGACCCCGAAAATCGCCCAGGCAGCGACCCTTGCAACCTCTACACCGATGGGCATTGCCTAATAACGGCCAACTATTCGGGTGGCGACATCAGTGCGTTTAAGCTCGACAAGCAAGGCAGACTGCACGGAACAGCACAACAAACGAGATTTAGCGGACGTGATTCGACTGCCGTTTCGCACATCCACTGCGGACTTCCCACGCCCGATGGCAAGTATTTCTTGGCCACCGACTTGGGTAACGACCGCATACACAGGTTTGATTTCGTCCCCAACGGAAAGGAAATCTTAACCAACCCCCACGTGGCCTACGAGGTAAAACGCGGCGAAGGACCGCGCCATATCACTTTCGACAAGGGCGGAAAGCATCTCTATCTCATCAACGAATTGGGCGGAACGTGCGTGGTTATGCATTATAACGACGGAAAATTAACCGAAATACAAACGCTAATGGCCGACGAAGGCGGCGGACGAGGTAGTGCGGACATACACATTAGTCCCGATGGAAAGTTTCTCTACACGTCGCATCGCTTAAAAAAAGACGGCATTGCCATCTTCTCCATCAACCCACAAACGGGCCTGCTCACCAAGGTGGGCTACCAACTAACGGGACTTCACCCCCGAAACTTCGCCATAACACCCAACGGCAAGTACCTACTTGTGGCCTGTCGAGACGACAACACAATACAGATTTTCGAGCGAAACGCCAATACTGGCCTACTCGTCGACACGCGAAAGCGCATCAACTTAGGCAAGCCCGTATGCCTGATGCTCCGTAAATACTAGCGTGCCATGCCCCCTTCGTTGCAAATTCTCGCACTATTCGCACCCGCTCTCCTTATATACAAATAGGAATAAAAGGGCAATACGGCCATTTAGCGCAGGCCGCATACGTGCTTTCAGGCCTATGCCTTCGCACAACAGACTTATGTCTATGCACATCTGGCTTAGGCATACGCACATCTGGCTTATGTTTACGTACATCTGGCTTATGCTTACGTACATCGGACTTGCGCCTACCACACATCGGACTTGCGCCTACCCCACATCGGACTTACGCCTATCCTACATTCAGACTTGTGTATGCACACATCAGACTTGTGTCCACCCACATGAGAACGTGCAAACAGACACCAACGAGCCTGTACCAACGAGCCTGCATCCGTTACTTACGCGCCCCTGCGTTCTAGTGACAACTATACAAAAGCAAGTAAACCAACAACACTATGCAACTGCAAACTCCCGTAGCCATCCCCCAGCCTACATACCACATTCCACCCTTCGCACACGTCCTCCTCGTGGGTTCTTGCTTTGCCCAGAACATGGGCAAACGCTTTGTTGATGCCCAATTTCGGGCCACGGTTAACCCTTACGGCGTGATGTATAACCCCGCAAGTATTCTGCATACCGTGGAACGTTGTGGCGAAAGTCCTGCTGTGGCCATTTTTACCTTGGGCACAAACCATGTTTATTGCTGGAAAGAAACCGGCGAAATAGCCGACAATTGCCGCAAGCTACCCCAAAAGCTTTTCGTGGAAAAGGAGCTGTCGGTAGACGAATGCGTGGACTTTTTGCAACAAGCCATCTCCATTTTGAAGGAGCGCAACCCGCAAGTGCAGATTGTTCTCACGGTCAGCCCCATCCGTTATGCCAAATATGGCTTTGTTGCCAGCGGCCTATCAAAGGCCACACTGCTTTTGGCCACGCACCGCTTGCTTGGCCTTCATCCCGATTGCACAACGTATTTTCCTGCCTACGAGCTAATGAACGACGAGCTGCGCGACTATCGTTTCTATGCTCCCGACATGCTCCACCCCTCCGAACAGGCTGTGGAATACATCTGGCAACGCTTTGCCGATGCCTATCTCTCATTCTCTGCCCACACCTTTTTAAAAGAATGGCAGCCCCTGCAAGCCGCATTAAACCATAAACCCTTCAATCCCGACGGCGCAGAATACAAGGCTTTCCTTGCCAAGACCCTGCAAGACATACGGGCTTTGGAAACAAAATACGGCCACAAACTAGACCTCGCGGCCTATGAAAACATTGCCAAACACGATGATTGAAACCAGTTCACGCCGTAGAACACTAACGCATTGCTAGGTAAGACTATCCCTTGTTAGAACTGATTTTGCTTAACCCATGCAGTTGTATGGTCACAAAACGCCCCACACGCGAACATATTTAACCCCAACCGGTCGTTAGAACGCTTACCTATTATTTTGGGTTGTTTCCATCGCTTCCTGTTCATCTTTCGTTTGCTTGTCGGCATCTTGCCTGTCTTATTCTCTTGACGTAGCCCGCTACGTCTTCAAGAATAAGGCAGACAATATGCTCAACAATACACAAAATCTGCACAGGATCTAACGACCGATTTGGGTTTAAGTCCCATTAGTGGCCCTGTTATCTACCAAACAACGAGCTATTAACTGGCACAACAGGTGCGTTTTACATGGTTGCGTGCTTGGGAAGCACCATCGTTTTCTCTTAACGGGCTTATTTCTTAGGAGGAGCAGCGGTCTTTACCCTTTGGTATCTATTGAAGACCTTTGGGAAATACTGCACGTCGAAAGCATCTTGGTTTAAGGAAAGTACAGTAAACTTCAAAAAGCCCATGTACAAGTATCTCTTATCTCCATCAACTTCCACTTTCCATTTCTCACGATCATTCTCTTTTCCGTTAAGCAAAGTTATCAGCGTTCCATCAGCTTGAAATATCAAACGAATATCCGCTGCTCCACTCGTTTTCTCTCCCTTTTCATCAAAAAGCCCCAAATCCTTCCATTCGCCCACGAACTTTGCTTGAAGTTCAGCAACGGATGCAGCTTCTTCATCCTTATCATTGTCCTTACTACACGATGTTAACGACAACAAGCTTGCTGTCATAGCCGCTAAGGCCACGAATACAAGATAGAGTAATTTCTTTTTCATAAGCGTACAATTTAAATTATTGGCAGTATTAACCATATGTTCTTCTTGGTTTCTTAAACAAAAGTGCGTTTTACTAGTTATTTGCAACATGTCGACACACCGCTTTGTGTCCATCAGCATGGCGCACCACATGCCAACCTTGCATCTGCTAGTTTATTATGGTATCGTTGGCAAAGTTACGTTTATTTTTCAAAATATGCAAAGCAAAGCGAAAGAAAATTTTACAAAGTTATCTGTTGGTTAAGTCATAAGGGAAAGCTGCCGCCCAAAGGCACAGCTGCTAATCACGCCCTTATACAACGAGCCAGTCGCATCTTTGCTTTCTCTGTTTATAAAAAACGACAAGGGGAAGAACGAACAGAAGAAACTTGCGAAAGCCATAAAACCCGCTGTAACAGCCATTCCTACCACATTCTTCTACCTCAAACCAGAAGCCTGCTAAGATTTGTCACGGGCACATTGCTTGTACAATGCAACTGCTGTTTTGTAGACAAATGCGCCCTTGCACATTTCTCAGCATCGTTAAAGGCAGCATCTAAAAATCACCTCCTCTACATTTCTTGGCCTTATACGCCTAGATTTCGCATACTTCTTAATGCAACATGTCGCACTATGCCGCTGAAAGCGCAAGATAAGGATGACAGATTAAGTCCCAACAGGCAGTGGAAAAGCTAACTAAAAATGAGATAGAGCGTAATCATGGCATTGCCAACACACGCCTAAAAGATTAGGTTTTGCAAGTAGTAGCCTTTAAGTTGTGGACTGCAGCGTTGGTACAAGGTGGCTTGTACTAACACTACAAGATGCTTGTACTGGCACTACAAGATGCTTGTACTGACACTACAAGACGCTTGTAGGGAGACTACAAACGGTCTTGTACCGATAGGTTGCTGGCAGCTTGTTGACCAATGAACGACCCAAACCGACCCTTTCTTACCATACATAACCCCAAACACACAGAAGACATGCAGGCAACTAGATGCCAGCAGCCCGTAGAGGTTAAAAACTATTTCACTTTTATATATCGATAGAAATCGCCATTATTTTCATTGTAGACAAACTCAAGAGTATTATCGTCAATAGTTCTCAATGCGTATTTTTCACCATCAATCTCGATATACTTTTTGTCTCCAATAAGCACGCCCCACGTTTTAGTTTGCTTAACTTTCAAGCCATCACTTATGTCCAACTTACCATCTGCCTTGAAAGTGTAGACTTCCCTCTTATACATTTCTAGCACTGGGTCGCCAGAACCATAATGACTGCCTTTGAATTCCCACTCTCCCACAATCTGTGCTTTCAGCGCAGCTACGGGGTCTGCATCTTTGTCGTCATTACCGCAAGAAGTCAGCGACATCAAGCTTACCGACATGGCTGCAATAGCCACGAACATCCAATAAAAAAATCTCTTTTTCATAAAGTTGTAATTTAAACTAGTAAAAGTGATAAAAACAAATCTCCGCCGCTTTTGCAGCAGACGTACATTTAAAAGCGTACCTAACTGCGCCGCGTTATCGGACAAAGGTTGTTTCGTCCTTTAATTAATTATTATTCTTGCCAAGAACATTAAATCAAGGCTTTTAGAATCAATGCTGCTTATCATCCAATCGCGTCCACTTTGGGTACACGCTCCAATCCAACAGCCATTCAGGATTTGGCATTCGCCACTCCAAGCCACCTTGCAGGTTGTTGTGCGTGTGGTTGTATCAGCGTTTTTTGAAATCATAATGAAAGTAAGTATCGGTCTAACGCTCCTTTCGCCAGCATCCATACACACAACAAGAGCTTTCATTACTTCATGTTCTGCACTTTCAAGCTACCAACAAAGCATCTCTTCTTTATCGTCAGCAGCCTTACAGCGCGAAGTCTACGACACCGAGCTTACCTCCGTGGCCCAATAGCCACAAACAAGATGTTGAATGTCTTACCTTTCATAAAGTTCTCAGTTTGATTTCATTAGGCATAATGCCTTATATCTGTTACACTCTGCAACAAATATACCCAAGAACTATTACTGAGCACAAGATGTTTGCATATCGTGATGCGCCATTTAGCATGACGCAACCCCATTTCGCCGTTCTTCAACTCGGCTATATGTTATCAATGCAAAGATACACCATTATCCTATAACCACCAAATATCGTAAAACAAACTAACCCAAAAAGCATTATTAATTAACATACGCATCACTAAGAACAACATCTCGCCACAACAACAAGATGCTTTGCACACTTGCAAAAGGCATAAAAAACGAAGAACCACGATAGAGATGCAAACCATTAGCAGAGTTCGAGTAAAGCTACTGCCTTATAGTTACTACCAACTAAGAAACAAACGGAGCATAAACTCCTATAAAACAAGCAACTACAACCTCATAAACAGAATACGAAACAATCCACACCAGCAATAAGATAAGCGCATACCAGCAGCAAAGAAAGCACGACTTTGCGGCTTAGACAGCCCTCACCAACAATAGCAGACAACGCATACACGCGGACTACAACAGCATCCCCACCACAGGCAGGCCAACAGAACGGATGTTAAATTATTTCCTAACTAGTGCATTAGGCATTTGTTTTTTACGCTTTTCCAAACGCTATTGGCCTGTACATGGTCTTTCGCCCATACGACCACACCTTAATATATACGCGCGTGCGCGCGCGTAAGCGTAACAATCAACGCGCTCTGTGCTGCCAGTCAAAACCTATCACATAAAGCCTTGCTGCCTTAGTACCTTCAACAGGGCCTCCGACATGGCTTCGTTGGCCGCCTTGGTGTAGCGAACGTCGGTGTAAACCTGTGCCAAAGTTTCCTTAT
This sequence comes from uncultured Prevotella sp., assembly GCA_938028745.1. Taxonomy (GTDB): domain Bacteria; phylum Bacteroidota; class Bacteroidia; order Bacteroidales; family Bacteroidaceae; genus Prevotella. The sequence continues at coordinate 5,921 of CALIZL010000079.1, read as the reverse complement.
TGTTCTCGGCAACAAAGGCCTTGTTAACGGCTAAATCTTCTTTTCCCGCATAAAAGTCGTCTATCTTCGTGGGCGTATAGTCGCGATAAACCTCATCGTGTATAAAGGCCGCAAGCGGAAGTCGGTCGCTCAATGCAGGCTGTTCGTCGGGCCAACCAAGGGTAAGCGTAGCCACAGGCACCACCAAGGGCGGCAGTTGCAGCACGTCAATAATCTGCTGGGCGTTATAAATGGTTGTGCCAAGAAAACAATAACCCAGCCCCTCTTCTTCGACCAAGCAGCAAAAAGTCTGCGTAAAGAGCAAGGCATCTGTGGCCGCATTCATAAACGACAGAAAGTTGTCGTAGCCAGGATGCGCCTTTCTCTGTTCGGCCCAAAGCGTGGTACGCCTGAAATCGGCACAAATGGTGAGCACTACAGGGGCTTGCGTGGTCATGGGCTGATTGAAATGGGCAGGTGCAAGGCGGCGTTTTTGGCTCGCATCGCGCGTCACCACCACGCTGTATAGCTGCAAATTGCCCATCGTTTGCGTGCGTGCGGCCTGTTCCAGCAAGTTGTTTAGCAGCTGTTCGCTCACGTCGTCGGCCTTATATCGGCGTATGGTTGTTCTGTTCTGCAATGATTTCATCATCATGTAATTTGTTGTTTGCCCCACAAAGTTAAGGATAAAGTATTGAAAAGCATTCTTCGCACGCCATAAAATGGTGCGAAAAACATCGCGTTTGCAAATCGTTTCATCCTAAACCGCCGCCAACACACATTGTCGCCCTACACCGATTTAGCACTTTCAAGTTGTAAACATCAAGTGCACATCTACCATACAAAATCTTAACAAAGAGTAAATTATTGCGACTTAACGTTAAAAGAAAACTACTAAAATACACTAAAAAATAAATCAACAAAGTGAAAATACAGCACCTTAATAATTAAAAAAGTGCTAAATTACAGAAAAAACGAACCATAAAAGTAACAAGTTAACAGATAAATGTGTATCTTTGCAGAGCAATACCACTAATACGGCATTTCAGTATAGTTTTCATTAATTGTTACTCTACTATCTATAACAACCAGATGACGGTCTCTTCATCTATCACCAACTAACAGGGGTCTATCAGAGACCACGGGCCCCAAGGGAGGTTAAACCATGAAACTTAAAAGAAAGAGTTATGGTCAGGAAGACTATGAGCTCGACAATGTTTACAACGAAGAAGAACTTTACGGTCAAACAGTAGATTCTTCTATATGGTACACGTAACAAATACGTGTGGAATTTTCACAACAACAGGAACTCGCCCTTAGCATAAGGCATAACAAATTGGGGCGAGGCTTCATGAAGGAATAGGAAAAGGGGTCTAAGGCGCGCATTGAATTATGCCACTTTAGACTTTTTTTATTCCCTCGCTTCTCGACTAGCTCATGCAAGGAAAGGGTGAAAGCCGATTGGCAAACCTAGTCCACCAACAACAATTGCCAAACGAAACAACAACAATTGCTAAACGAAACAAATCACTTTACCACAGATGAGAAAAACCAAAAGCATACTCCGCGCCACACTTGCAGGCCTATGCCTACTTGCCTTAACAGCCTGCACTGCCAGCAAACAAACCAACAACGACATAGAACAAATTAGCTATCACGAGGCGCGAAACTTCTTTCTGAACCAAGGGCAAGAACTGGCTGTGGGGCAGAAAATAACCAACGACAAAGACTTCGACAAGTATTTCGGCTTGGCTGCATTCATGGGGAAAGGCGGCGAACCCACTCGCGTTGACTTCGCCAACGAGTTTGTACTGCCCATTGTTCTGCCCGAAACCGACTGCGAAACCGACATCACCGCCGTATCTCTAAGCGGCAACGCCTCGGTTATCAACCTCAACTACAAGGTAAAGGTGGGCGAAAAGCGCGATTTCTTTATCCGTCCCCTCATGTTACTGGTTGTAGAAAAGGCATACAGAGATGCGCAGGTGGTGGTAAACCAGTAATAAGGTTTGTAACACACGTCATCAGGATTGTCCGAACACTCCACTTGGGGCATCGGGCAATCCCAATTTTGCTTTAAACGCACATGCGCAAGCACCTATATTAATAAGGTCTCCTGGTGTAAGCTGCAAGTTTTCAGCCAGCCCGCCCCATCAGTTACCAGGTAAAAGCAGCTTTTAGGCAACACCCAAGCAAACCAAAACTCTTGCCAAATACATTATGGGGCTGTACAAGCGTCGACCTCGCGGTTGATAAACAGCAGTTCTTCGTTAGAAAGCGAGAAACTCATTGCAGCAGCATTGCTAATGGCTTGTGTGGCGTTTCGCGCTCCAGCAAGCACCACGCTAATACCCTTTTGCAGCGTAGTCCACCTCAGAACAAGTTGAGCCAACGTCGCCTGTTTCTCTTCTGCAAGCGGTTTAAGACGGTTAAGCATCGCTTCAACGCGTTCTAAGTTAAATCGCGAGAAATATTCATTACGATGGTCGTCTGCCTTCAAGCGGCTTCCTTCGAAGTATTTTCCAGTAAGTAAACCACGCGCCATCGGACTATAAGCTATTATTCCCAAATTATTTTTCAGTGCATAAGGCACAAGTTGCGCCTCAATTTGGCGGTTCAGCATGCTGTAAGGCACCTGGTTACTTGCCAACTGAATACTTTTGGCAGCCTCTTCCAATTGTTCAACGCTGTAATTACACACCGCAGCAGCTCTTATTTTTCCCTGTTTCACCAACAAGTCCAGTGTTTCCATTGTCTCACTGATGGGCGTTGTGCTGTCTGGCCAATGCAGTTGCAGCAAGTCGATATAGTCGGTATCCAATCGTTTAAGGCTCTCTTCCACCTCTTTAAGTATGTTTTCCCTACTCGCATATTTGTAAACACTAACGGTTTTACCACCTTTCAGCGCATCGCTAGTACGTTCGCCACGACCTGCGTTACTATTATCCCACACCAATCCGAATTTTGTTAGCAGCTGCAAACGCGAACGATCGTAGCCCTTAATGGCCTTCCCAATCATCTCCTCGCTCAGCCCGAACCCATAGAAAGGTGCGGTATCGATGCTCGTTATGCCATTATCGATAGATGCGCGAACAGCCGCTATCGAATCAGCCGCTTCATTTCCACCCCACATTGTGCCCCCAATAGCAAACGAACCATAGGTGATAACCGACAAGCGGAGGTCTGTTGCTCCTAGTTTTTTATACTCCATAATTGTTTGTTGTTAGTTACATGCAAAGGTAACACTTATCAAACATCTCGCTAAACAAATAGCGTTAAATAACACTTGCACAACAACGACGCAAGCCCGATATTGCAAACACAAAAAAAGCGGCAAACTTCTCTTTGCGAGAAGTTTGCCGCTAAAACATTATACTGTACCTCCCAAAAGCATAGAGAGGCTTTACCTATCGGGCATTACCAATTCAGCTTAATGCTTCCGCCAGCCATTACCCATAGCCCAGGTTGCTTAACGCCGCCCAAATCGTAATAAGGATGAGCCGTAAGGTTATCGGCCTGTACATAAAGCGAATAGTTGGGCGCCGTCCATTGCAGCTTTAAGTCTACCTTGGTATAGGGGTGGTAGCCGTTCATTCGTTGCTGCCAGCGCATCGCCCAGTGAGCCGATAGGCGCGAAACGATGTGATGGTCTACCGTTGCCGTAAACTTATGGCGCAAGTATTCTAAGGCATAGAGCGACTTATGTATGGGTTGCGTGGTTTCGTGCTGTTGGTGAATGTAGGCATAACCCAACTTAACGGCCGTAAAGGGACTGCCCGCCCACAGCTCTCTTGGCATGAAAGCGAGGTCTACCGATGCTCCCATGTTGTCCAGTTTGCCAATGTTCAGGGCATGATAACGGGTTGATGCAGCCGTTTCGAACACCCAGTCAATCATGTCGCGCCCATTGCTATAAAAGGCGTTCAGTTGCGTTTCGAGTGCCGTTGTGCGATAACGCGCCCCCAGCTTGTAGGTGTTCACGCGTTCGGGGTTAAGGTTCATGTCGCCCACCTGTGCGCGGTTGCTGATGTAGAGGTCGGTATAAGTAGGCAAACGCAAGGCCTTGTTCCACGAGGCATACACCTTCCATTGCACGTTTGGCCGCCAAGAAATGTCTACGCCGGGGTAAAAACGCAGGCCGCCAGATAGCCATGTGTTGTGGTTGGCCAGCAAACCGGCCGAAAGAGTGAAATGTTCCAGCACCACGTTGTGTTCTAAAAACAGGCTCGTGTTGGTTCTTTCGCCCCGCCTTTCGTACATTCTGTCGCTGCCATGTATGCTTTTCCATTGGTCGGCAGGCAAGGTTTCGCCATACGCCGTGCTGTAAATCACCTCCTTACGAAGGTCTGCCCCTATGGCCGTTTTGCCCAGCAGCCAGTTTACCACCGTGTTTAGCGACCCGCCAAACACATCTGTTCGGTGGTAGTTCTCGCCTTTTGCGGCACCCGTCATGCCGCGTTTCCATTGGTAATGGTCCCAGTTACGTTGCCAATAGATGGTTGGCGAAAGGGTCAGCACGTTGTTGGCCACGGGTCGGATGTTGCTACCCACCGAGGCGATGAACCTCCGCGTGGCCTCATATTGGTTGTCGCTGGCAATGCCATAGAATGTTCCTGCGCCGTAATCCTTAGAGATAAGGCCGGCTTGCCAAAACAAGTCTACCGCGTTTGCCGCAAAATTACCTTGGTAATAGCCCTGCCGCTTACGAAAATAAGTGTTGATTGTTCCGCCATCCGACTGCGAATAGCCACCGCTAAGCTGCTGGTTCACGGCCTTCGACACCAAACTAAGGGCCGCGCTGCCACCAAATGTGCCAAACGAGCCGCCATCGGCCGACAGCCTGACGCCGCTCTGAGCCTCGGTTTTGGTCACGATGTTGATGGCTCCACTAAAAGCCGACGCGCCAAAGACACGTGCCGATGCCCCTTCGAGCACCTCGATGCGGTCGATATCAGAAAGAGAAACGGGAAAATCTGCGGCGTTGTGCCCTGTTTGGGGGTTGCTAATGTTCACGCCATTCAATAGAATGGTAATCTGATCGAACGTTCCGCCGTTGATAGAGATGTCCGTCTGAACTCCAAAGCCTCCGCGTTGACGGACATCCACGCCCGAGACTAACTTTAAAACGTCGTTAACACTGGTTGCCGCAGCCCGCTGAATATCGTCGCTGGTGATAACGGCAACAACCTTAGCCGCCTGCAAGGCGGTGAGCGGCGCACGCGAACCAGTGACCACAACCTCGTCTAGTTTCAGCTCCTTATGCGTAAGGGTGTCTGCTGCCAACGGGGTGCGGGTGCTCACGCCTTCTGCCTTGGCATGCGCCAAGGTTGCAACGCTCAGCGTGCCCACGATAACTTCTTTTCCCAAACACGAGAAAAGCGCATATCCCTTACGAGAGAAATGCGTAAAGCGCAGGCTCGCACGCTTGTTGAATAATGATTTGTACATAAAATAATTTGTTATTAAAAACGGTGCAAAGGTAATAAAAAGAGGAGAAACAGAGAAACTTTTTTGCGCGCAGCAAGCAAAAGAACCACTGCCAAGGGCCAACCAAAGAGAAGCGCAGAACCAGTGTACAAAGGCGATGAAAACGGCGCGGAGAAACGACGTGAACGAGGAATAAAAGTAAGGAAAGAAACGGGAAAGGCGAGAAAGAGGGCACCCCTATTTGTTAAAAATCATCACATTGCGCGATAAAAGGTTGGTAAAGAGGATGGTTGAACCAATAAAAAGTATTACCTTTGCACCCGCATTTATGCACAAAACCATTTTATAAACAAAAGTTCTATGTATTTAGATCAAGCAAAAAAACAAGAGATCTTTGGACAATACGGGAAGTCTAACTCTGATACTGGTTCTGCTGAGAGCCAGATAGCATTGTTCTCCTACCGTATTTCCCATTTGACGGAACACTTGAAAAAGAACCGTAAAGATTATAACAC
>CALIZL010000078.1 GCA_938028745.1 uncultured Prevotella sp. | reverse complement strand
AGAGAGAACAAACGCCTCTTAATGTATAGAAACATTAAAAGTCAAGACGACTTCACCGCCTAATCCTTATGAAAAGAACCGATTGAGCATATTTTTTACATGGGTGATGTGCTTGTGTGCAGAGCGTATTTAGTTCTAAGCAAAGTACAAAACTTTAAGGTTGTTCACAACTTACCCCTTTGTTTCCTTCCTTATTTTATTGTCTTTTTCAAATAAAATTGCGACCTTTGTTGTCAGGTTAATACCTCTACAACGATAAATAACCGATGATATGAAAAGTAAACTTACCATGGCTGCTCTGTCGATGGCCTTCGCCCTTATGGCATCAGCCCAAAAAACAGTTCCTGTTTACCTTAATCCCGACGCACCTGTTGAGGTTCGTGTGCAGGATGCACTTAAACGGCTTACCGTTCACGAGAAAGTAAAACTCATCCATGCTCAAAGCATGTTCACCTCGGCTGGCGTGCCAAGGTTGGGCATTAGGCAACTAAACATGAGCGATGGGCCACACGGTGCGCGTGCCGAACTGAATTGGAGTACTTGGGGGTATGCCCAATGGACCAACGATTCCATCTGCGCCTTCCCCTCGCTAACCTGTTTGGCGGCCACGTGGAACCGCGATTTGGCAGGCGAATACGGCCACGCCATAAGCGAGGAGTTCGCTTTCAGAGGCAAAGACGTCATTCTGGGGCCGGGAACAAACATCTGTCGCGTGCCACTTAACGGGCGTAGCTTTGAGTATATGGGCGAAGACCCCTACTTGGCAGGCGAAATGGCCCTGCCTTACATCAAGCGGGCGCAGGCCAACGGCGTGGCTTGCTGCCTTAAACACTTTGCGCTGAACAACCAAGAGGCAGACCGCTTTACCGTAAATGTAAACGTGGGCGAACGTGCTTTGCGCGAAGTATACTTGCCAGCATTTAAGAAATGCGTGCAACAAGCAGGCGTTTGGACCATCATGGGTGCGTATCCGCTGTGGAATGGTCAACACCTGTGCCACAACGACTCGCTGTTGAACAAGATTTTAAAGAAAGAATGGAGTTTTGATGGGGCGGTGATAAGTGATTGGGAGGGCACTCACGACACGTGGCAGGCTGCTATGAATGGGCTAGACATCGAGATGGGCACCTCTCCCGACCGCAAAACAGAAGACGGCGCACAAGGTTACGATGCCAATTATATGGCTAGTCCACTAGAAAAACTCGTCTTGCAGGGTCGCATACCCATGTCGGTGCTCAACGATAAGGTAGAACGTGTGTTACGAACCATCTTTCGCACGTCCATGAATAGCCATAAAACGATTGGTAACCAATGTTCGCCCGAACATTACGCCGTATGCAAGAGCGTTGGCGCAGAAGGTGCTGTGCTGCTTAAAAACCAAGACGACATATTGCCCATTGCCCCTAATCGTTATAAGCGAATATTAGTGGTGGGCGATAATGCCGTGCGCAACATGAGTGAAGGTGGCGGAAGTTCGGAGTTGAAAACACAGTTCGACATATCGCCCCTTGATGGGTTGAAGTCTGTTTACGGTGATAAAATCACCTTTGTACGTGGCTATTATGCGGGCAAACCGCTTTACGATGCGGTGGAACCTTTATCGGCCGACTCGCTTAAACGACTGAAAGAAGAGGCTTTGCAAGCCGCTAGAAAGGCCGACCTCGTTATCTTTGTGGGCGGATTAAATAAGAATCGTAGGCAAGATTGCGAAAACGGCGACCGCGAGAACTACGACTTGTCATACGGACAGAATGAACTGATAGCCGAATTGGCCAAGGTTCAAAAGAACATCATTGTGCTTACTTTCGGCGGAAACGCCTTTGCCACGCCGTGGATAAACAGCGTTAAGGGCTTGATGCACTGTTGGTATTTGGGTTCGATGTCGGGCGAAACACTGGCCGAATTGGTTTCGGGCAAACTAAATCCAAGTGGCAAGCTGCCCATAACCTTTGCCAAGCGACAGGCCGACTACCCTTGTTTCCAGTTTGGCAAGCGTGGCTATCCCGGTGTAGACAAGCAAGTGTACTACGATGAAGGTATTTATGTGGGTTATCGATGGTTTGATACCAAGGGTGTTGCGCCGCAATTCCCCTTCGGTTTTGGGCTAAGCTACACCACGTTTAAATATGGCAAGCCCACGCTTTCGGCCCAAACGATGGACAAGAACGGCAAGATAACCCTCTCTGTTGCCGTTACAAACACGGGTAGCAGGGCTGGTAAAGAAACCATTGAGTTGTTTATTGGCGACGATAAATGTAGCGAAGAGCGCCCCAATAAAGAGCTGAAGAACTTTGCTAAGGTGGCTCTTGCGCCCGGCGAAACCAAAACGGTAAGTTTTGACATCACGCCTGGCGACCTTGAATATTGGTCGGAACGCACCCACGGCTTTGTTGCCGAACCTGGAACATTCACTGCTTATGTTTGCGCCAGCGAAACAGATGTGCGCCAAACGGCTAAGTTCGAGTTGAAGTAAATGTGGATTGGCGAGTTTTAGGCTGTACGTTTCTTGGTTTTTCAAAGTATGAGTTTCTGAGTTGGTAGATTTTAGAACCATTGTTGCGTAGTTGGTAAGTTGCTCCACAAGTTATCGCCTTGTACGGCAATATACCATCTACTTACAACCTTGCAAGCGCAAGGACTCAGAAACACATAGCCTAAAAATTACTGACTAACCAATTTGTTATTTCATGAAGTTAAAGAAATTAATCATAAAACCTATGACAGACCTGCTTATTTCAATGTGGAAATGTTGCTCTATGAGTAAGATTGATAAAATGTGCGTCTAGTCTTTTAGTCAATGGCAAGCATAAATGAAGAGCTCCATGTTAAAAGCACAATTTGTTGAACGTGTAATTAAAGAGGGCTAGTTTAATTTGCAATATCGCGTATGAAAAGATTTTTGACGTTTAATATAGTAATAGGTGGCGCTATACTTATTTCGCATTTAGTTAACTATCTTATAGTTGTTCCTTGTGTTATAGGTAATGGATGTGACTATGATGTTGGTAAGTGCGATAGAGGAAAGGTGTTTGAGCTGTTCTTTGAGCAATCGTCTGACACGGGTTACCATCCTGAACCAACCCTATTTAACTTCTTCTTTGTCACGCTTGTTGGAACAATGGTTGGGATTTGTTTCTTCAAAATCATTGTGCGTTATCTCTTACCTAAAACGAAAGTCTCGCAAAATAGTGCACGAAAGACTTAATACAACAAGGTTACTGTATACAAGGTAGATAAATGAAAAGGGGAAGTTCAACGAACCAAGGAGAGAAGTTTGTTGTGTAGCCTTGTAGGTGATAGTGGGCGAGAATTTAGAAAATGACAGAAAAACAATTATAAAATATCGCGTATGAAAAGATTACTCTTGTGTATTTGCATCTTTCTAAGCCTTATCCCCCTTGTCTTATGGGGGCAGACTAAGCTTAATAAACAAAGTCGTGGGCAGAAAGTGGCTGAGTACATCTCACTCCTAACGGCCGACAGCATTAAGTATTGGGATTACAAAAGTGGTAGACGGGGCGTGGCTTTACAGAAACAGGGTCTTGAATATATGGAATACGATGAGGGGAGACATCGAGAGTATGTAACCCGAGCGTGCATGTGGTTGTCTACCTTCTTTTCAGTTGACCAGCGAAGAACATTAAAAGTGTTTCGGTATAGTAGCCGTTACCCGGCGGAGCTTGATTGGAAAGGGAAAATTTTGAAACTGACGGAGGACACATTGATTGTAAAGAGGAAAGGAGTACGTGGGCGAACTATATACATAAAAAGCAAAGACCAGTCTTTTCCATTAAAGCCTGCATTGAATCCATTTAACATGAGGACGGCAGAAATAGGGATGCAGACCGACACTCTGTACAGAAAGATAGACTCGATATGTGGAGTTTACCATGCCATGAATGCGTGTCCTGACACAATGAACGCAGAAATTAGTATAACAGTGAGTAAGGAAGGCAAAGTGGTTATGGCCAAGTATAGTTGTTTGCCGCCTGATTCTGCCACCTATGCTGGCTTTTATGCCGCTTTCTTGGCGTTTGTTAAGAGCATCCCTTATAAACCCTCAGTGGACATTGTGACAAAGGAAACGTTCGATATGAACCTTTCTTTTCCTTGCATGTTCTTAACACTAGAAAGGTGGGGCGTAAGGCTTCGCCGCGAATTGCAACAGAAACGACAAGCGATAAGTAAGGAGAATTCAACGGCAAAGTAGGGGAAAATGAACTGTAACATTGTTCAATACAGATAAAATGTGCATAATGAGTATGTTTATATATAGAAAGTGAGGTGATGGTATGAAAAGGTTAATCTTGTGTATTTGCATCTTTCTAAGCCTTATCCCCCTTGACTTATGGGGACAGAGTAAGGTTAATAAACAAAGCCGTGGGCAGAAAGTGGCTGAGTACATCTCACTCCTAACGGCCGACAGCATTAAGTATTGGGATTGCGTCATTGGTAGTTGGGGCGTGGCTTTACAGAAACAGGGTCTTGAATATATGGAATACGACGAGAGGAGGCATCGAGTGTACGTAATCCGAGCGTGTATGTGGTTGTCTACCTTCTTCTCAGTTGACAAGCGAAGAACATTAAAAGTGTTTCGTTATAGCAGCCATTACCCGGCGGAGCTTGATTGGGAAGGGAAGATTTTGAAACTGACGGAGGACACATTGGTTATTAAGAGGAAAGGTGTACGTGGGCGTACTATATACATAAAAAGCAAAGACCAGTCTTCTCCATTAAAGCCTGCATTGAGTCTATATAATAGGAGGTACCCTGAAATGGGCGTGTCTAAGGACTCTTTGCGGGAGATGGCCTATTCACTTTATTGTACTTATCGTGAGAAGAAAGCATGTCCCGACACGATGCTCTTGTTAGTTAAGCTGAAATTGAACGAAGATGGTAAGGCGGTTATGGCCAAGTATGAGCGTACACCGCCAGACTCTGCCACCTATGCAGACTTTTATAACGTTTTCTTGTCGTTCGTTAAGAGTCTTCCGTTCACGCCTGAAAGGGACATCGAAACAAAGGAAACGTTCGAATCAAGCATCATATTACCATTTTCTTTTTTCGCAAAAGAAAGTTGGGCTGAGATATTTCGCCGCGAATTGCAACAGAAACGACAGGCGATAAGTAAGGAGAAATCAACGGCAAAGTAGGGGAAATGAGCTGTAACGTTGTTCAATACAGATAAAATGTGCATAATGAGTATGTTTATATATAGAAAGTGAGGTGATGGTATGAAAAGGTTATTCTTGTGTATTTGCATCTTTCTAAGCCTTGTCCCTGTTGATTTATGGGGACAGAATAAGACGGGGCTGCAATCTAGTAAGTTAGAAACAGAGGTGCTGTATGATGTAGAAGGCATTGCTTATAAGCAGGTTTGGAAGAAAGATGGAGAGGTTGTTAGGTGTTGTTATCTTACTCGAAGTGGGCAGAAAGTTGAGAATGCCACATGGTGTTTGGATACGCGATGGGTATCAACTTTGGCAGATAAAGTTTTGGATAAAATACGTTTTGACGATGCTAACTGCACAAACGTACGGGGAATAGTCCTTTTATTGGCTGTTCCCAAATTGAATATAGCGGAGTTAAGGCTGACGGACGTATTGCCAAAAGAATATAAAGAGATGTTGTTGAGGGCGGTTCGTGATGCGGAAAGCGACATTAGTGGCCTTGAAGGAGATACTCCCATACTGGCTCTTTTCCCTGTAAGGTTTACGACAAACTGAAAACATGCAACACAAATAAATAAGAAAAGGATCTGAATTAGAATGAAGAAGATGTTACTTAATATTCTCTTGACCAGCGAGAAACTAGAAATTGTGTACCACCAAGCTTTTCTAAAATATATGGACGGCAAAGTTTTAATGCGAGCTATGAGGGTTACAACAATGTTAATGGCTTTCACTCTTGTTGGAGGGTTCATGGCTTCGTGTGCAGACGGGCGAGATAAACTTCCCGATATTCTCTATGGAGACGAGTATCGGGTTTGGTATGTAGATTTTGATAATGATGAAAGATGGCATTTGTGTTTCTATTTTAATAAAGACGGGACATGGAAAATCTTAGACCAAGACCCGCAAGACAGCTTACATGAGCATGTTGAGCGATGCCTGTTTTGGACAGAACGTTGGAGACTTGAGAACGATACAACATTGGTTCTTGGTGAAACTGCGTGGAAGGTTCGTGTGGTTAGTCCTACCGAATTGAAACTTTGCCTTGATACAACAACGAGGACCTTGCAGCCAATTGCCTACAATCCTGTACACAAACAAGGTAAATATGGGGAGTTTATTGGAAAAACCGTTGGCTTTTTTCTATTCTATCATCGCTTTTATTCCAACTTAATGGTGGTCGCAGGAAAACCGGGAAAACCTCGTGCAATAAGGGTTGACTATCCTTCTGATACGTTAAGCATTGAGTTAACACCCTCGAAATTCAGGCACATAAAATTGTTTGACGAGTTTGAAGAATGGGATACTACCTTAGCTAAGAAAGAAAACATTGCCCAAATTCGGGTCTTTAAGAACGATTCGCTTATTGATGAGATTCCTTGGAGTAATAGAAGTAAACACAGGGAAATTAAATATTGAAATTAAGTACGGCATGTTCTAACAAATCCCCGCTAAGGTTCGGTTGTCGTTTTTTTATATCGCTCTTCACTTTCTTTCTGCTTTTATCTGGTATATACTTGTCATTTTGCTTTATTATCGTTCCTTCTTATCTTATTGCTTACGGCTTAAGAGTGATACACATCATATTTTAAACAATTGCTGTCCCCAAAAATACATAGCAGGAGATCCTAACGTGATGCCTATAAGCAGGTGTTGTGTACAACAATAAGATTTTCTAGATAGATTAGTATTGACAAGATGAAAGGATAGATTCGAACAGATTGGTGGAACGGATTGATGATGCTTTGTTTGAGGTAGGATAGTATGGGTGCTACAAGCGTAGCCTTTATGGGTGGTACAAGCGTAGCCTTTAATGTATCAGGAACTTTACTATTGTGTTTAATTCGAGGTGGTTTCCATCGATTTTTTCATGGCACGCTTGTTGCATATATGTTTTTGTTGGATGGTGTCGTTCGTTTATGAGGACGGAATTTCTTGAAAAGCTGTGTGGCGTGGCATAACTCACGCGTCACACTTATCGGTTACATTTGTTACCCAATGCGCATTGCGCAAAAGCAACAAATGTTACCTAATGTGGTTTTTTCTTTTCTTTCGGGTATGCTTTGCGGGCTTATGGCACACGCATTGTTGTTCATTATATTGAGAGAAGGGTGTGGTATGCCCTAATCTAATATAAGTTGTAAGAATTTAAACTGAACATTAACTAAAATCAAGAACATGACACCAAAGAAATTATGGTTGACTTTGGCGGCGGTCATTATAGGGTCGTTCGCCGTTTTATGCTTCTATGGCGTTGAGATTTTCAGAGAGATGCCGCCTTTTCCCAACAAGGTGGTGACTGAGAGTGGCGAAACGTTGTTCGAAGGACAAGATATTAAGGACGGACAGAACGTTTGGCAGTCTATCGGAGGCCAGACAGTTGGTAGCGTTTGGGGGCATGGCGCATACGTAGCTCCTGATTGGACGGCCGACTATTTGCATCGGGAGTCGGAGCTGATGCTAGCCGAATTGGCCCAGAAAGATGGTAAAGTGTATGCCCAGTTGGCCGAAGCAGACAAGGCCAAGTACAAGGTGCTGTTGCAAGAAGAGCTCCGTAAGAACACTTATGATGCGCAAACGGGCGTCATCACTTTTAGCGACATGCGCGCTAGAGTGGCCAAACAGTTGCATAACTATTATGCTAAGCTGTTCTTGAACGACCCCTCTATGGCTAAGTTGCGCAATGCGTATGCTATGCGCGAGAAATCTGTTGAGGCGGTAGGCGGTCTTTCGGCCGAACAGCGTTTTGATAAGATGGACGCTTTCTTCGCATGGTCTAGCTGGGTATGTGTAACCAACAGGCCCAACAGCGATGTTAGCTACACCAATAACTGGCCACACGACCCCGTAATAGGCAACATTGCACCCACCTCGCTGCATCTCTGGTCGGGATTTAGTGTGTTGTTGCTGCTCTTCTGTGTGGGAATTTTGGTTTACTACTATGCACAGCATAAGGAGGAGCATGTGTCGAGGGCACCCGAAACGGACCCGATGAGGGAACTTAAACCCACTGCGTCCATGCGTGCCGTGCTGAAATACATTTGGGTGGTAGGCGCTTTGATGCTGGTTCAGATGATTTCGGGTGTGATAACCGCCCATTACGGCGTAGAGGGCGATGCATTCTTTGGCTTGCCCATACAAGATATTTTCCCCTATGCCGTGTCGCGTAGCTGGCACGTTCAGCTAGCCATCCTTTGGATTGCAACGTCCTGGTTGGCTACGGGTCTGTACATCGCTCCGGCTGTTTCGGGTGTCGAGCCCAAATATCAGGCCTTAGGTGTTAACGTTCTCTTTGGCGCATTGGTGTTCGTTGTTGCAGGTTCGCTGGCTGGCCAATGGTTCGGAGTGATGCAGAAGCTTGGCTTGGTAGAGAACTTTTGGTTCGGACATCAGGGATACGAGTATGTCGAGCTGGGTCGCCTATGGCAGATCTTGTTGCTTACGGGGCTAGTTCTTTGGCTATTCTTAATGATACGTGCCCTCATTCCTGCGCTCAAGCGTAAGGACGAAAGCCGCCATTTGCTTATTCTCTTTGTAATTGCCTCGTTGGCAATTGCTTTCTTCTATGCCGCCGGTTTGATGTATGGTCGCCAAACCCACATGGCTATTGCCGAATACTGGCGTTGGTGGGTGGTTCATCTTTGGGTTGAGGGCTTCTTCGAGGTGTTCGCCACGGTGGTTGCATCGTTCTTGTTCTGCCGCTTGGGGCTGCTAAAGATAAAGAGTGCCACGATTTCGGTGTTGTTCTCCACCATTGTGTTCCTTGCAGGTGGCATCTTAGGAACCTTCCACCACTTGTATTTCAGTGCAACGCCAACGGCTGTGCTGGCACTAGGGGCTACATTCAGTGCGATGGAGCTTGTTCCGCTCGTACTTATAGGTATGGAGGCGTACCATAACTACCAGTTAAGCCGTTCCACGCCTTGGATAAAGTCCTACAAGTGGCCGATATATTGCTTCATTGCGATGTGCTTTTGGAACTTCTTGGGTGCAGGTATCTTCGGTTTCTCCATCAATCCGCCAATTGCCTTGTATTATTTGCAGGGACTGAACACCACTGCCGTTCATGGACATGCAGCTCTTTTCGGGGTCTATGGCATTTTGGGAATTGGCTTGATGCTATTTGTTTTGCGCGGCCTTTATCCCGATTACGAGTGGAACAACAAGCTTATTGGCTCTGCCTTCTGGTGCATAAACATCGGCTTGTTACTGATGACGGTGGTAAGTATCTTGCCCATCGGCATCTTGCAAGCCCACGAGAGCATCACCAATGCTTACTGGTCGGCAAGGTCGGCCGAGTTCATGCAACAAGATGTCATGCAGACATTAAGATGGTTGCGCATACCCGGAGACTCGTTTGTAGCTTTGGGTGAAGTCTTATTAGTGTTGTTTATCATCGGCCTTCAATTTGGTTGGTCGCGAAAAGGCAAACGCTAAAAGCTTCCTGCAAGCCATTTTTGATGGGTTTCTAGGCCTCGCCCGAATTTAGGTTCCACCTGTTTAAAGGGGAATGTACTACTGTTCCGAAGTATGGAGGTTTCATCAGACCAAACGGTAAGATTGAAATCAACTCAGGGAAATCATCAATGGCGAAGCTGCCTGAAACCGTCAAACATCCGATAACAACAAGAATTGGCCCTATAAACCGCTTTTTATGGTTGGTTTATAGGGCCTTTCGATATTCTGTATTCACAACTTGCAAAGTATGGGTTGTGTATGTACTGATAAAAAATGTTTGCAAGAAACGTTTGTTGTGCCAAACATAACCATGTTTCTTTCAACCTCGTTGGGCGATAAAAAACATAAGGTGTTCTGCATTTGCACATGGGCAACGCGCCCGTCTATACGCCTTCCTCCTCTTCTTCGGCCGTGTTGCTGTTGCCCATTTCGCTTTGCGTGTCTAGTGTAGCATCCTTTTTGATGCTCACTTCGCCAAACCTCGAAATCTTAACTACCAGCGGAACGTACTCATCGCTCGACTTATCGGGCGACCCAACGCTGGCAGCGAAGTACAAGTAGTCGTTGTCGCACTTGTCGTACACCACGCCAAGCAGGGCTCCACCTTTGTAGCTGGCGTCAATTTGGTTGATGAAGTCGGCCTTAGAAAACGTGCGGTTGAAGAATACCGTGCCGTCTTTGCGCAGTATTTTCACCGTGGCGCGGTTGTCGTAATACTTCTGTTCGCCGTCGTTGATGAGGGGTAGCGACTTGTCGGCCTTAAATTGGGTGTCGATGGTGTAGCTTGCCCCAATCCATTCTACCTTTCGGCTTTCGCTATGGTCGCCCATAGCACGCGTTTCAGTGGCGCGCACAACGATGGGTTTGCGCGCAACGATGTCGGTCTTTTCTTTTTTGCCTCCACACGAAGACAGGCAGATGGCCACGCTCATGGTAACGAGGGCCAAAAGATGTTGTTTCATTTACTTATAGGTTTTTTACCGCGCAAAGATAAGAAGAAATAGTGTAAAAAACGAAACGATGTGCGCATTATTTACTATCTTTGCAGCATACGTAACACATTTAGACGCATGTACAGAACTATTTTAATGGCTTTGGCATTGGTTCTCATGGTCTTGGGCTGTTCGGGCAACAAGTCCGAGCCGGGTCAGGAGGCTGTAGACACGGTGCCGATGATGGTGACTCAACTCAAAAAATGTTCGCGACTATACACCACCGAGATACGCGTGCATAAGATTATCACGCACAACGACGAGAAAACAATTAAGGGCTCGTTCCTTGGTAACAAGTTCAACATCAACCTGCCACTAAGCAAACGGCAGGTGGCCATACCTATGGAGGCCACTTTGAAGGCGTATGTAGATTTCGGTAAGTTTAGCGAAGACAATGTGAAGAGGCGTGGCGACCGCATCGAAATAACCCTTCCCGACCCGCAAGTGGAACTCACAGGCACGCGCATAGACAACAAAGGTATTAAGCGATATGTGGATTTTGCGCGCTCTAACTTCACCGATGCCGAACTGACGGCCTACGAAAGGCAGGGCCGAGAGTCGATTGTGAAGTCTATTCCGCAAATGAAGGTAATGGAACAGGCACGCCAAAACGCCGCCAATGTTATCATCCCGATGGTGGCGCAGATGGGATTTAAAGAAGAAAACATAACGGTGAACTTCCGTAAGGACTTTAATTACGGAGACATCACTCGCCTTTTGCTTGGCAATACAGAAAGGAGGACTGACAATGAGTAAGTTTCGTTCCCTTCTTTCGTTAGTTCCTTTCCGCTATTGGCTGTACTTGGCCTTAGTGGTTGTGGCATTCGTGGTGATTTGTGTGGCTGTTTGTCGCTGCGAAACCGATAACAGTATAAGCGTGGTGAGCAACGATAAGATAGACCTTACGCCCAACCAGATACAACAAATAGAGGCCATTGGCGAGTGGGAGTTTCTGTCTATCGACGACGAAGAATTGGTAGACACCATTAAATACGGTTTCTTTGGCGACGATAAGTTGGTGCGTATATATTATGGTACGTTGCGTTTGGGCGTTAATCTGCGCGAGGCAGGCCCACGTTGGCTGTCGATGCAGGGCGACACGCTTTGCGCTACGCTACCGCCCGTAAAGCTTTTAGACAACAATTTTATTGACGAGGCGCGCACCAAATCGTTTTTCTCAACGGGAACATGGAGCGATGCCGACCGCGACCGCCTTTATTATAAGGCTAATGCCATGATGCGCAAACGCTGTTTAACGCCTACCAATATGGCGTTGGCCGAGGAAAACGCTCGCGTACAGTTCACTAGCTTGCTGCGTTCGCTAGGTTTCGATAAGACGAAAGTGGTGTTCGGCGAAGCCCAAACTGCCACAAAGAAAGAGCATTAACAACAGATTTGTGCGGCTACAAGCAGTCTTGTACTGCCACTACAAGCACCTTGTACTGTGGCTACAAGCGTCTTGTAGTGCCACTACAAGCATCTTGTAGTGTGGCTACAAAGTACCTTGTACTGCGGCTACACACCGCTTGTACGCATGCGAAAGTAATCATTCGGCTGGCAAAAACATGCAATGTGCATTGGCTGTTGTTGGTTAACACCGTTTTATTTATAGGGGCGTTGCGCAGTTTTCTTGCTCGTGTCAGGGCTTACTTGCCGCATCGGGCATGCCGAAAGTAACTACCAAGGGTAGGTGGTCGCTAAAACCGCCAAGGTATTTAGGGCCTTGATAGGTTCGCCAAGGGCGTTTCCCGCCATATTTTTCTTCGTCTTCCATTAGGAATGGGGCATCGAAAATGTGGCAGGAAACGCCCTTTTCGCATATCTTTTGGCTAACGAAAATATGGTCTAGGCTACCCCATTCGCCTTGGTAACGATAAGTTCCTTTCGCGCCGTTAATGCCAATGGCGTTGGCCGACACGTCTGTTAGGCCGTTGACAGCCAGCAAACGCAAAGCAGGCGCGTCGCCATAGTCGTTAAAGTCGCCCGTAACCACGATGTTAGCCGTTGGGGTTCCTTGCCTAATCGAGTCGATGGCGGTACACAATCGGTCTGCCACGGCCATGCGATAAGGGCGTGTGTTGGCCTCGCCGCCAGCCCTGCTGGGCGCATGGAGCACAAAAACGTGCAGCGTGTCGCCCCCAAAGGTTAGACCTTTGGCATACAGGATGTCGCGTGTGGGGCGCATGCCCGTAGGTGGCTTTATGCGAAGGGCATAGCTTTTAACAAGTGCAAAGGTAAAGGGAGAGTAGAGTAGGGCCACGTCGATGCCGCGAAGGTCGGGCGAATGGGTCATTACATATTCGTATCGAGCCGTGCGAAGTAGCGAACGGCGTGTGAGATCGTGCAGCACGCTGTCGTTTTCAACCTCGCAAAGTGCCACGAGGTCGGGCAGTCGCCATTGCTTTCCTTCCCCTCCGCAGGCCACAATCTCTTGCCCAATGCGGTTTAGTTTCTTCCAGTATCGCGAGGGAGTCCAATGGCGATAGGCTTCGGGCAGAAACTCTTGGTCGTTTTTCAGGCTGTCGTGACGGCAATCGAAGAGGTTTTCGCAATTAAGTTGAACCAGCGTAAAAAGCGAAATGAGGAGCGTGCCAAGTGTTGTCATGTGGTTTTTGCCTTGCTGCTAAGAAACAATCCCACGAGTATAAACACCGTTCCCACAATAAAATAGGGCGTGATGGTTTCGTGAAGTACGAGCCATGCAAATACAATGGTGGTGATGGGATTGACGTAAATGTAGTTTGTTGCACGCATGGCTCCTAGCTTTCCCATTACCCAGGTCCATGTAAGAAAACAGATCATCGAACCCAAAACGCCGAGGAAAAGCAAGTGCCCGATAACATCAAGGCGCGTCAAGGCATGCAGTGGCGGCATCTGCGGCACCAGTATGTAGTAAGGCAGCATGGTAAGCAGACCGTAGAAAAACACCTTTCGGGTGATAAAAAGGCTGTCGTAGCGTTCGTTCATGCGTTTCATGATGATGGAATAGAAAGCCCATGCAAGGCATGCACATAGCGCAAGGAAGTCGCCTAGCGGCGAAAGGTGAAGTACAAACTTGCCGTTGAGTACCACTGCGGCCATGCCTACAAAGGAGAAAAGCGTTCCGACTACCTGCAAGGAGCCTAAACGCGTGCCGTGCACCAGCAGTCGCATGAGTACCATAGTGAACAACGGACACGAACAGACAATGAGCGACACGTTGGTGGCAGTGGAAAAGCGCAACGCCTCGTTCTGCATGAGGAAGAATGCAGAGCCACCCGTGATGCCCAATAGCATCATGCAACCCTCGTCGGAAAGGTTGTTGCACAGCAATTTGCGGCCGCCTGCCCTGCGTGGACCAACGAGCGTGAACCCCAACATCAACACATATGCAATGAGAAAACGCAAGGTGAAGATGTGCGCAGGCGAAAGTCCGGCGTAAATAAGGAGCTTGGTGGAGATGAATG
Organism: uncultured Prevotella sp.; assembly: GCA_938028745.1. Taxonomy (GTDB): domain Bacteria; phylum Bacteroidota; class Bacteroidia; order Bacteroidales; family Bacteroidaceae; genus Prevotella. The sequence goes on along the minus strand of CALIZL010000078.1, from coordinate 49,260 downwards.
TAGAACCCCAAATGGCCACCGTGACGAAAGCCACCACGTGGTAAAGAAGGTTTGCGTGTGTAGATGTAGGCCTAGTCATGCGTGCTTTATTGATAAATAGCTGTTGGCAAAGGTAGGTTTTAATTACAAAACAACCAAACGAATGAGCCGATATTTATATCTTTGGCTTTAAAAATGATAGTTTATCTTATTGCAGCAAAGTGTTCGAACTAGCTATTAATGTGGGCGAAATGCCCTAATCTCACGATTTATTCGTACCTTTGTAGCCTTAATAAAGAGCAAAGAAGAATAAATGGACAGAAGAAACAATACTTCAATACAAATGATTGCCGACTACGAGGGCGATATCAGCACGCTTTTCGACACCCCTACGCCCGATGTGGTACCTGTTTTGGCCACTCGTAATCTCGTATTGTTCCCCGGTGTGGTGACGCCGATACTTGTGGGAAGGGCTGCAAGTGTAAGTCTTGTAAACAAATTAAAGAAAGACCCCGATCAGGTCTTTGCCGTGTTCTGCCAGAAAAACGCCGATATTGAGGAGCCAGGAAAGAAAGATCTCTTTCCCATAGGCGTGTATGCCAAGTTGGTTAGGGTGCTTGAAATGTCGGGCCCTGGCAACAACATCACTGCCATTGTGCAGGGATTGGGGCGTTGCCAGCTAGAAGACGTGGTGAAACGCAAGCCTTACCTCGTGGCGCAGACCACTAAGAAACCCGAAATATTTATCGGCGAAGACACGAGCGAATACCATACGGCCATGGAAGACCTTCGCAGTCAGACCGTGGAATTTATCAAGATGAACGAGGAAATGCCCGACGAGGCGCAGTTTGCCATAGCAAACATACACCACGATGTTATCGCTACCAACTTCATCTGCTCGAACATGCCCTTCGACCTTAACGATAAGATGCATATGTTGGAGGTCGACAACTCGCTCGAACGCGTGTATATCGCCCTGAAAACCCTGAATAAGGAGATGCAGCTGTTGCAGATTAAGCAAACCATACGTTCGAAAACGCGCGAAGACATCGACGAACAGCAACGCGAATACTTCTTACAACAACAGATAAAGAATATCAAGGAAGAGCTGGGTAACGGCGAAGGTTCGCCCGAACACCGCGAATTGGAGGAAAAAGCGAAGGGCAAGAAGTGGTCGGAAGAGGTAAGCAAGATATTCTATAAGGAATTAGATAAACTCGATACACTTAATCCGCAAAGTCCCGATTACAGCATACAGCTCACTTATCTGCAAACGATGGTGGGCTTGCCGTGGAACGAATACACCAAAGACGACCTCAGCATCAAGCGTGCCCAAAAGGTTTTGGACCACGACCACTATGGAATGGAAAAGGTGAAGGACCGTATCTTGGAGCATTTGGCCGTGTTACAGCTTAGCGGTGACCTTAAATCGCCCATCATTTGTCTTTACGGACCTCCCGGAGTGGGTAAAACCAGTCTTGGAAAGAGCATCGCCACGGCCATGAACCGTAAGTATGTGCGCATGTCGTTGGGCGGATTGCACGACGAATCGGAAATTCGCGGACACCGCCGAACCTATGTTGGCGCCATGCCTGGCCGCATCATCAAGAGCATACAGAAAGCAGGCTCGTCCAATCCCGTGTTTATTCTCGACGAGATAGACAAGGTAACGCAGAACACTTTGCACGGCGACCCCTCGTCGGCCTTGCTCGAAGTGCTCGACCCAGAGCAGAATAACGCCTTCCACGACAACTATCTCGATGTTGATTTCGACCTCTCGCGCGTGCTTTTCATTGCCACTGCCAACGACCTCAACACCATTCCGCGTCCATTGCTCGACCGTATGGAACTTATCGAGGTGAGCGGTTACATCACCGAAGAGAAGATAGAAATTGCCAAACGCCACCTTGTGCCGCGCGAATTGCAGAACACGGGCTTGGCTAAAAACGCCACAGAGAAACCCAACTTCAACAAGGCGGCCCTGGAAAAGATTATTGAACAATACACTCGTGAGAGTGGTGTGAGGCAGCTTGAAAAGCAAATAGACAAGGCTTTGCGCAAGATGGCCTACCTGCGGGCACTTAACGGCGAGTTGCCTTTTGTCAAAATAACGCCTGCCGAGATAGAAGGACTGCTGGGTAAACCACCTTATTACCGAGACATTTACCAAGGCAACGACTACGCCGGCGTGGTTACGGGCTTGGCTTGGACAAGCGTTGGCGGCGAAATTCTGTTCATCGAAACCTCGTTGAGCAAAGGTCGTGGGGCAAAACTAACGCTTACGGGCAACCTCGGCGACGTGATGAAAGAGTCGGCCGTTATCGCTTTGGAATACGTTAAGGCCCATGTAGACAAGCTTGGTGTTGACTATCGCCTGTTCGACCAATGGAACATCCACATCCATGTGCCCGAAGGAGCCACCCCAAAAGACGGACCTTCGGCTGGTATCACCATCGCCACGTCTATCGCCTCGGCGTTAACCCAACGCAAAGTGCGTAAGAACACCGCCATGACTGGCGAGATAACGCTACGTGGAAAGGTGCTGCCCGTGGGCGGAATAAAAGAAAAGATATTGGCAGCAAAGCGCGCAGGCATCACCGATATAATGATGTGTCGCGCCAATAAGAAAGATATAGAAGAAATTCCAGAGAAATATCTCACGGGCGTTAAGTTCCATTACGTGGAGAATGTGCAAGACGTTTGGGACTTTGCACTGACCAACGAGGTGGTGGAAAACGCCATCAAGTTCGACATTGAGGAAGAGAAGAAAAAGGATTGATAGCGAGATGAAATTTGAATTGCAACATACCGATACGGCATCGGACGCCCGAACGGGCATTATCACCACCGACCACGGACAAATAAAGACACCCGTATTCATGCCCGTAGGCACATGTGGGTCGGTGAAAGGTGTGCATTTCAGCGAACTGCGCCAGCAGGTGAAGGCGCAAATCATACTCGGCAATACCTATCACCTTTATCTTAGGCCAGGCCTAGACGTGCTGAAAAAGGCAGGCGGACTGCATAAGTTCAACACGTGGGATAGGCCTATACTTACCGATTCGGGCGGTTTTCAAGTGTTTTCGCTCACAGGCATACGCCGATTAACCGAGAATGGCTGCGAGTTTCGTTCGCATATCGACGGCAGCAAGCATGTGTTTACGCCCGAAAGCGTGATGGACACCGAACGAATAATAGGTGCCGACATCATGATGGCATTCGACGAGTGCCCTCCGGGCAATAGCGATTACGCATACGCAAAGAAAAGTTTGGGCTTAACCCAACGCTGGTTAGACCGCTGTTTCAAGCGTTTTAACGAAACCGAGCCGCTGTATGGCTATCAGCAAAGCCTCTTTCCCATCGTGCAAGGCTGCACTTATAAAGACCTTCGCCAAGAGGCGGCCAAGCATGTGGCCGACAAAGGCGCCGACGGAAACGCCATTGGCGGTTTGGCTGTTGGCGAACCAACCGAGGTGATGTACGAAATGATTGAGGTTGTAAACGAAATTTTGCCCAAAGACAAGCCCCGTTACCTCATGGGCGTAGGCACACCGCAGAACATTCTCGAAGCAATTGAACGTGGCGTAGACATGTTCGATTGTGTGATGCCCACCCGAAACGGGCGTAACGCCATGCTGTTTACCTACCAAGGAACGATGAACATGCGCAACAAAAAGTGGGAAGACGACTTCTCGCCCATCGATCCCGAGGGCTGCGAGATAGACCGCATCCACTCGAAAGCCTACTTGCATCACCTGTTTAAGGCGCAAGAGTTGCTCGCCATGCAAATAGCAAGCATTCACAATTTGGCTTTCTACCTGCGACTAACGGCAGATGCGCGCATGCACATCGAGCAAGGCGACTTCGTTCAGTGGAAAGCCAGCGTTATCGACAACCTTAACCGACGCGTGTAAAGCGCAAAAAACAATGTAACGAATGCAAATTAGACGCTCTATCAAGCTGTTGAGGCTACGGTGTATGAGGCAAAAGTGGGTGGCATGGCTTGTTGCCCGCTTGGCTTTCTTGCGCGTATTGTTGCCCACGCGCTACCTCAAAATACTCGATTGGTACATCATTCGCAAGTTCATTGGCACCTACGTCTTCTCGATTTTGCTCATTATCTCAATCGCCATCGTGTTCGATGTGAACGAGAATTTGGCAAAGTTCACCCAATTTCATGCGCCATTGAAGGCCATCGTGTTCGATTACTACGCCAATTTCGTGCCTTACTTCGCCAATTTGTTTAGTCCGCTGTTCGTATTCATTGCCGTTATCTTCTTTACTTCCAAGCTAGCCGGCACGTCCGAAATCATTTCGATGTTGGCCGCAGGCGTTTCTTTCAATCGTTTGATGCGTCCTTACATGGTGTCGTGCTTGCTCATATCGTGTCTTTCGTTCTATCTTAGCGGTTATGTAATACCTCATGGCACGGTGATAAGGCAGAACTTCGAGTCGATGTACAAGAACAGCAAGAAGAATACGTCGGCACAGAACGTGCAATTGCAGGTAGACCGCGGCGTGATTGCCTACATACAACACTACGACGACAAGACGAAACGGGGCTATGGCTTTTCGCTAGACAAGTTTGAAAACAAGAAATTGGTGAGCCACATGACAGCCTCCGAAATACAATACGACACCATCAGCGATTCAAAATACCACTGGCAGGTGTATAATTGGCGCATTCGCGAGATGAAAGCCTTGCGCGAGAAGATAACATACGGCGACAAACGAGATACCCTCATCATGATGGAACCAGCCGACTTAGTGTTTTCTAAGGGCCAACAAGAGACTTTCACCAATCCCGAACTCTCTTCCTACATCTCCAAACAGATAGGGCGGGGCAGCAGCAACGTGGTGCAATACGAGGTGGAATACCACAAACGCATCGCCGCCTCCTTTGCATCGTTCATCCTAACCACCATTGGCCTGTCGCTCTCGTCGCGTAAGCGCAAGGGCGGAATGGGACTTTACCTCGGCATCGGCTTGGCTTTGAGTTTCGGTTATATTCTCTTGCAAACCGTTTCGGCCACGTTTGCCGTCAATGCCAATACGCCTCCCATGCTCGCCGCATGGATTCCCAACCTGCTCTTTGCTGTTGTGGCCTACTTCTGTTACCGCAGCGCGCCCAACTAACGCCGAGTAGGCAGGCAGCCAATAGCCAGCAAACAAACCAAGGCAAGAAGATTATCATATTAAAAAACAGCGGCACAGGAAAGAAGAAAACGTGCCTTACACAACATGACATTTGAAGAATTAGACTTAAACGACAACGTTCTCGACGCACTTTACGATATGCGTTTCGAGACGTGTACCCCCATTCAGGAGCATTGCATACCCCAGATTCTAGAAGGAAAAGACATCTTGGGCGTGGCACAAACAGGCACAGGCAAGACGGCCGCTTACTTATTGCCCATCATGTCGATGCTCGACGATGGCGGTTTCCCACACGATGCCATCAATTGCATCATCATGTCGCCCACAAGAGAACTTGCACAGCAGATAGATCAGGCCATGCAAGGGTTTGGCTACTACCTAGACAGCGTGAGCAGTTTGCCCATTTACGGCGGAAACGACGGCAACCGCTACGACCAAGAGATAAAGTCGCTGCGCTTGGGGGCCGACATTATCATCGCAACGCCTGGTCGTTTCATCTCACACATACAGTTGGGCAATGTTGATTTGAGCAAAGTGTCGTTCTTTGTGTTGGATGAGGCCGACCGTATGCTCGACATGGGTTTCTCTGAAGACATCATGACCATTGCCAAACAGCTGCCGCCAACCTGCCAAACCATCATGTTCTCGGCCACCATGCCGCCTAAAATAGAGCAGTTGGCCAAGACTTTGCTGAAAAATCCCGTTGAAATTAAGCTCGCTGTGAGCAAGCCAGCCGAGAAAATAGCGCAGAAAGCCTACCTTTGTTACGAGCCGCAGAAACTTAAAGTGCTTGAAGACATCTTTAAGGCAGGCAACCTTAACCGCGTGATTATCTTCTCTGGCAAGAAACAAAAGGTGAAGGAAATTAACCGCGCCTTGGTGCGGATGAAGATAAACAGCGACGAAATGCACTCGGACCTTTCGCAAGAGGAACGCGACCAGGTGATGTTTAAGTTTAAGAGTGGCGCAACCGACGTGCTCGTTGCAACCGATATATTGTCGCGCGGCATTGATATTGACGATATTACGATGGTGATAAACTACGATGTTCCGCACGATGTTGAAGACTATGTGCACCGCATTGGCCGAACGGCACGTGCCGAACGCGATGGCGTTGCCATTACACTTATCAGCGACCAAGACGTTTATTACTTCCAACAGATTGAGCGTTTCTTGGAAAAAGAGATAGAAAAGGTGCCGTTGCCCGAAGGTATAGGCGATGGTCCCGAATATAAAACGGCATCGCGAGCACCGCAAAAGGGTGGTTCGAGAGGTTCGCGCGGTGGTAGACAGAAGTACGGACAACCGCGTGGAGGGCGCAATCGCAACGAGAAACCCACCAACCAACACGCCCAAGGCGGCAAGAGTGGCCGTTCGCGGGGCAGTCATAATCGCCGAAAGCCCAACAAGCCAGCAGGCAACGCATAGACATAGGGAGCGGCAGGGGCGGTTAGCTAACGGCTTTCTGGCCCAAACACGTTTCCATAAATCCCCATCTCAACAGCAGTAAGCACGAGAATGAAAACGCAATTGTCTATCCTCATCCCCACCTACAACTACGTTTGTCTGCCCCTTGTGCGCGAACTGCACAGGCAGGCAAGCGAAATGGGTGGCTTGGAGTTTGAAATATTGGTGGCCGAAGACGGCAGTGACCAGCCCGACGACATCGCCCGAAATGCCGAAATAACGGCACTGAGCCATTGTAAGCATATCGTTCGTGAGGAAAACGTGGGGCGCGCAGTTATCCGAAACCACTTGGCCGACATGGCCAACATGCCTTGGCTGCTATTTATTGACAGCGATATGCGCGTGGTTTCGCCCCATTTTGTGGAGCGTTACTTGCAAACCCCCGACGAGTGGGGCGTGGTTTACGGCGGAAACACCACCAATGGCGGTGCATGGAACGACGAAAGGTTGCTGAAAGTGCGCTATGAGCAAGCCGCCGAACGGCAGTTTACGCCGCAACAACGCGCCAAACGCCCCAATCAAAACCTCAATACGTCTAACATCTTGGTGTCAAAGCGCGTCATGCAGGCCGTTCCGTTCGACAGTCGCTTTCTCACCTACGGCTACGAAGATGTGTTTTGGGGCATGTCGTTGGCGCAAAAAGGCATTGAGGTGGCCCACATCAACAACCCCATTGGCTTTAACCATTATGATAGCAACGTGGTTTTCGTGGGTAAAACCATCGAAGGACTTCACACCCTATACACCTTTCGTGCCGAGTTGGCCGACTTTTCGCCCATCGTTCGGCTCGAACGGCGATTGCGCCGATGGCGGTTAGATGGGGCAGTGCGTTCGGTTTTAAACAAGCTGATGCCCCTGTTGCATCGGCGCATCATAGGTTTCAAGCCTTCGCTCGTGGCCTTCAAGCTGTTTAAGCTGTGTACTTATCTGCACATCGCGCACACCGATGCCGCCTCGAAAGCCTAAGAAAGGCAACTAAAAACAACGTATGGGGCACAAGCCTTACACCATATTATATATATAACATACATGTATGTCTAAACTAACTTACGCAATGAAAAAAACAATCTTACTTGCCTTTGCCCTGCTTCCTTTCGTAGGGGCGGTGGCACAAAACAACAACGCACCCTCCAAGTACACGCCAACGGCTCAAAACCTTGCCGCGCGCGAAGCGTTTCAAGACCAAAAGTTTGGCGTGTTTCTGCATTGGGGACTGTACTCGATGATTGGTGAAAGCGAATGGGTGATGACCAATCGCAACATCAACTACAAGGAATACCCCAAGTTGGCGCAGACTTTCTACCCCTCAAACTTCAATGCCGACGAGTGGGTGGCTGCCATTAAGGCCGCAGGAGCCAAGTATGTAACCATCACCACGCGCCATCACGATGGCTTTTCGCTCTTTAAGACGGGCACCAGCACGTACAATTCGGTGGACGGTTCGCCCTTTAAGCGCGACATTATCAAAGAAATGGCCGAGGCTTGCGCCCGTCAAGGCATCAAGCTACACCTGTATTACTCGCACCTAGACTGGTATCGCACCGACTATCCCATTGGAAGAACGGGCAAAGGAACGGGTAGACCTAAGGATGCAGCTAACTGGAAGAGCTACTACAACTTTATGAATACGCAGCTTACCGAGCTACTTACCAACTATGGGCCTGTTGGTGCCATTTGGTTTGATGGCTGGTGGGACCACGACAGCGACCCAACGCCCTTCGATTGGGAACTTCCGCAGCAATATGCTATGATACATAAGCTGCAACCCCAATGCTTAATAGCCAACAATCACCATCAAACACCCTTCGCAGGCGAAGATATTCAGATATTCGAGCGCGACCTTCCTGGCGAGAATAAGGCAGGTCTTTCGGGTCAAAGCATTAGCCGTCTGCCCTTAGAATCGTGCCAAACCATCAACGAACATTGGGGTTATTCGCTTGTAGACAGCAACTATAAGTCGGGTAAAGAGCTGATACAAATGTTGGTTAGGGCTGCTGGTAAGAATGCCAACTTGCTGTTGAACGTTGGTCCGGAGCCAGGAGGCGAACTCCCTTCTCTGGCTGTGGCTCGTCTCAAAGAGATTGGTCAATGGCTATCTAAGTATGGCAACACCATCTATGGCACGCGTGGCGGACTGGTTGCACCGCATCATTGGGGCGTAAGTACGCAGCGTGGCAACAAGCTTTACATACATATATTAGACTTGCAAGAGGCTGGTCTTTACCTGCCATTGGGCAAACGCATGCCAAAGTCGGCCACAGTGTTTGCCACTGGCAAGCGTGTTAACTTTACCAAGCATGCCGATGGCATCACCCTGCATTTGGATAAAGTGCCCACCGACGTTGATTATGTGGTGGAGTTGACGATGTAAACGCACCATCTAAGCGCAGCAACACATCAGTACAAGGCACCTTGTACTCGCACTACAAGGCTCTTGTACTTGCGCTACAAGCACCTTGTAGTGTCGGTACAAGCCTTTTGTAGGGACACTACAAGGTACCTTGTACTGATGTCTGCATGCGCGTTACAGCAGGCAACTGCTTTACAAACGTCAATCTTTTTCATCATGACAAGATAAGATACCTAATCTATGACCTTTCTACCAGAAGAAAAACAACAAACAGCAAAAGACGTACTGCGCAGAAACACGAAATACACCGACTTGCACTTCTATCAGAAAGCGGATGCCATATTCCAACTAACGTATATCTTCTGCAAGCGTTTCTTACCTAAGTATGGCGACCGCACCGTAGACCAAATGGTTCAGGCGGCGCGGTCGAGTAAGCAAAACATTGTCGAGGGAATTGAAGACGGCAACACTTCGACAGAGATGGAGCTTAAACTGCTTAATGTGGCTCGTGGTTCACTTCGCGAGTTGCGCGAAGATTATGAAGATTTTGTGCATACGCGCGGCCTTACTTGTTGGGACAATGCGCATCCTCGCTACAACTCGATGCTCAATTTTTGCAGGGCAAACAACAGGGCAGAGTGCTATTTGCCTTACGCCAACAAATGGACGGCGGAGGAGTTCTGCAACACGCTGCTTACGCTTTGCCACATAACGGATAAGATGATGTGCAGTTATCTGAAAGTATTAGAGAAATGGTTTGTGGAACAGGGCGGCATAAAAGAACGTATGCACGCTGCTCGCACGGGGTATAGGCAGGCACAAGACGAACTGTTAGAGAAACTGAAAGTGGAGAACGAACAGTTAAAGGTCGAAGTGCAAAGGCTGAAAGCAGAGTTGGAGAGGCGAAAGCTGGAAGAGTGAGGGGATAATTGGTGTTTTAGTTATTCTAGGTTTTCTAGGCTTTCTAGGCATCCTAGTAGCCCTAGGTATCCTAGGTTTTCTAGGCATTCTAGTAATCCTAGTTATTCTAGTTATTCTAGTTATCCTAGGCTTTCTAGGCATCCTAGTAGCCCTACGTATCCTAGTTTTCCTAGGCATCCTAGTTGTTCTAAGCCTCGTAGTTACCCTAGAAAATTTATCCCCAAACTTTGTATTCCCACAAATTTGCGTAACTTTGCACCACGAAAATTAGGGTATAACAATGAATAAGAAAATGATTGTGGGCATGGCCATTGCTGCCATGTCGCTAATGGGCAACAAAGCGTACGCCCAATTCGACTTTGGGAAGATACTGCAAAATGGTGCAGACATATTATCGAATGGCGGAACAACCGACGATTTGCTTTCGGGTATTACCTCCATCTTCTCTGATAAGAAAGTGGCTACCATTGATAATCTTGTTGGCGAATGGACTTACACCGAACCGGCTGTGGTGTTTATGAGTGAGAACTTGCTGAAAAAGGCTGGCGGAAAGCTGGCGTCGAGCGCCATAGAAAAGACCATTGAAACGCAACTTAACAAGGTGGGCATTACCAAAGGGGCGATGAAAATGACCTTTACACGCAACGGTCGCTTTACGCAAACCATCGCTGGCCGACGTCTGCGCGGCACTTTTACCATCAAGGGTAAAGAAGTGGTGCTGAAATATGCAGGCGAAATAAAACAACTTGTTGGCACTACGCAGGTAGACGGCAACGACTTGCTCATCGTGATGGATGCCTCGAAGATGCTCACTTACCTCAAAGCTATTGGCAGTTTCAGTGGAAACGCCTCGCTGAAAACCGCCACTTCGCTGCTTGGAAGTATGGACGGCATGCTCTGCGGACTGCGTTTAAATCGTGCAAGCAAGTAAATAAGGAAACGAAAAGGGCTAAATCGCACGCCCCAAAGGTGCACTTTTAACACCCATGCGTTGCGTAATTCAAAGAAAAGACGTAACTTTGCACCGCTTTTTAAGGCGCATCAATCAAGAAATTGATATTTCGTGTGATGGCGAATTAAGCACAATTGTTTAACAACTTAATTTAGAGTAACACATTATGAGAGAAATTAATGTAGCAGGTAAGAGCAGAAGCAACCTGGGAAAGAAGGCTTCTAAGGAGATGAGAAAAGAAGGATTGATTCCTTGTAACCTTTATGGCGAGAAAAAAAACGCTGACGGTCTGCCCGAGGCTCTTTCGTTCGCTGTGCCTATGGCCGAACTTCGCAAGGTGGTTTATACGCCCCACATCTATGTGGTTAACCTCGACATCGATGGCCAAAAGCACACCGCCATCATGAAGGAACTGCAATTCCACCCCGTAACGGATGCCCTGCTGCACGTGGACTTCTACGAAATAAACGAAGAAAAGAGCATCGCTATCGGTATTCCCGTTAACCTCGTGGGCTTGGCTCAGGGTGTTCGCGATGGTGGACGTCTTAGCCTTTCTATCCGTAAGGTGATGGTTAAGGCTCCTTACAAGCAAATTCCTGAAAAGCTAGACGTTGACGTAACTGCACTGACCATCGGTAAGAGCATCAAGGCTGGCGAACTTTCGTTCGAAGGTTTGGAAGTGGTAACGCCGAAAGACGTTATCGTTTGCACCGTTAAGATGACACGTGCTGCCGCCGCTGCCGCTGCTGCCGCTGCCGCAGGTAAGTAAAAACGTGGGTTTTGAATAACCACTTTTCTGAATGGAGAAATATTTAATTGTAGGCTTGGGAAACCCCGGACGAGAATACGAGGCAACCCGTCACAATACTGGATTTATGATATTGGACGCTTTTGCAAAGGCGTCCAATATTGTTTTTGAGGATAAGCGTTATGGTTTTGTCAGCTCTGCGATGGTAAAAGGTCGCAAGTTGGTTCTGTTAAAGCCGTCAACGTTTATGAACCTCAGTGGAAACGCCGTGCGTTATTGGCTCGATAAAGAGAATATTCCACAAGAACACCTACTCGTTGTGGTAGACGATTTGGCCCTGCCGCTTGGCACTTTGCGACTGAAAGGCAATGGCAGCAATGGCGGACACAATGGGTTGGGGCATATCCAGCAGCTTATCGGACCGCAATATGCCCGATTGCGTGTGGGTATCGGCAACGAATTTCCGCGCGGAGGACAGGTAGATTGGGTGTTGGGCGAATACGATGACGAGGAACTTAAAGCCTTAGAGCCTGCCATTGAGCGCAGCATTGAGATTATCAAGAGCTTTGCCTTGGCAGGGATAACGGTGACAATGAACCAGTTTAACAAAAAGAACGCATAACTTTTGGCGATGAACGAGGCTAGGATAGACAAATGGTTGTGGGTCGCGCGGATATTTAAAACTCGCTCGATAGCGGCCGATGCCTGCAAAAACGGGCGCGTAACGCTTAATGGGGTGAACCTGAAACCAAGTCGAACGATTAAGGAAGGCGACGTGGTGAGCGTGAAAAAACCGCCCGTAACCTACTCGTTCAAGGTGCTGAAAACCATCGAACAACGTGTGGGAGCAAAGCTGTTGCCCGAAATTTACGAGAACGTTACCGACCAAAAGCAGTACGAACTGTTGCAGATGAGCCGCATCAGTGGCTTTATAGACAGGGCGCACGGCACGGGGCGACCAACGAAAAAGGAACGTCGCGCATTAGATGCCTTTGTAGATCCCGTGATGTTCGGGTTCGACGATGAGGACGATGGCGACGAATAAGCTGATTGTAAGCAGATTATAAGCCAGCCTTTTATGCCTTTTCGGGCCTATGTAGGCTAGTGGCAGGCGTTTTTACATGCGCTTTTTGTACAGAGAACAACATTAACCAACGTAAACAATAAAGCATATACAAACCCTATGACCAACATTGCCGTCTTTGTTTCGGGCAGCGGAACCAACTGCGAGAACATCATCAGGTTCTTTGCCGATGATGCCAACGTACATATCGCCTTGGTGTTGAGCAACAAGCCCGATGCCTATGCCCTTGTTAGGGCCAAGAACCACCATGTGCCTACGGCCGTATTAACCAAAGCCGAGTTTAACGATGAAAGCAAAGTGATGGACTTGTTGAATGCGCACGAGGTGAATTTCATTGTCTTGGCCGGTTTCTTATTGATGATTCCGCCTTTCCTTGTTGCTGCTTTTCATCAACGTATGCTCAACATTCATCCTGCCTTGCTGCCAAAATTCGGTGGGAAAGGCATGTATGGGCACCATGTTCACGAGGCGGTTAAGGTCGCAGGAGAGAAAGAAACGGGCATCACTATCCATTGGGTGAGCGACGATTGCGATGCTGGCGAGATTGTTGCACAATATTCTACGCCTTTATCAGACAGCGATACGCCCGACGATATTGCCGAGAAAGTACACCAATTGGAACAAGCCCACTTTCCCGAAGTTATTGCGCAGGTGTTGGAAAAGACTAATTTATAGATTACACTTAACGGAAAACCATAATGAAGAGAACTGCTTTAATCTTCGTTGCCCTATTGGGCACGCTGTGTTTGAACGCTCAAGAAACGTCTAAAGCTAATCGTTGGCCTTCGTTTCTAAATAAAACGGATTTTGCGGATGCCACAAAGTTCATCCCCGCGCCGCCCGATACGTCGAGCATAGCATACCTTAACGACTTTAATCGCTATCAATGGGGTAAGTCTATGCGCAATACAGCGCGTGGAAAGCAAGCCATTTACGATGCATCTGTTGACATCGACTCCGTACTTTATGGCTTTTCAGAGGCGTTCGGCATGCCAATTAGCAAGCAAACAACGCCCGAACTGTACTATTTGATGGAGCGAGTGGAGAACGATGGCAGCCTTTCGGTGCGTAGTGCGAAGAAGAAATACATGCGTAAGCGCCCATACGTGCAGTTTGGAGAGGGAACAGCCGTGCCACACGAAGAGGAAGAACTGCGCCATACAGGCTCTTTCCCCTCTGGTCATACGGCTCGCGGCTGGGCTATGGCCCTGGTTTTGGCCGAGATTAACCCCGAAAGACAAGACGAGATACTTGTGCGTGGCTACGAATATGGCGAAAGTAGGGTGATTGCCGGCTTTCATTATCAGAGCGATGTAGATGCTGCACGCCTAGCTGCAAGTGCTGCCGTGGCGCGCCTGCATGCTGATGAGGCCTTCAGAAAGCAGTTGGACAAGGCTAAAAAGGAATTTGCACGATTGAAAAAGAAGTAGTTTTGTAGGTTATTTTGACTTGTAAACCCTTCGCGCATGAGGTGTTTTATGGTGGGCAGCAATGACAGCAGCATGTGCTGCTCAGTGTTGACTACTTCAATGTTTTGCAGGTGTGGTGTGGTTTAGTTTTGATTCAGCCCTTTGAATGGGTAATCCCTTTTTCATCTATTTTGCAACACCACTTTACTTGTTCGTATAATGGATTGCTGTATCTTGTTGCATAACCTCTTGCTTCAATGTCGTCCCTTTTATTGTTCTCGTCAAAGTCAAGTTCAAAAACCTCAATCTCCAACCCTTCTTGTAGTACAATGATGTTTCCATCGCAATCAATGATACTGTCTTCTTTTGATAGTAGCACTTGAAAATCTTCAACTAGTTCGTTGAAATTAACCTCAATTCTTGGTATTTGTCGTGGTTTCATTGCAGGGATATAATTTTGACCGACTTGCCGACTCTTTACTTTATGTTGGAGTAGGTGTGTTGTTACTCTTCTTATAGTGTATATATAATTCTCCTGATGCAGTGGTTAGGCTCTTTTCAATGTGATTAACAAGCGCGTTGAAACTGCTGAACTCGGTTAAATCGCCACATTCTGAGCCGTACCAAGAATAGAACTCTTCGTCTTTCAGAGTGCGTATGAAACTGAAAAGTGTGGTGTTGCTGATTGGTGTACCATCTAATAGCGCATCTTGAGCATCCATGCACAATTGGTCGAAACTTGGAAACGTGCATATCTCACAGTCAATGCTAATTTCAAATAGGATTTTCGCATGTTTTTGGTAGAACGGCATGCCCTCAATTCCACAGAATCCTGTGTTGTCTTTTGCTGTAAATAAAATGTATTGACTCATGCTGTTGGTGCTTGATTAGCAATTATTAAAGGGCTCTTAATGGCTAAGAGAGTTGTTTGTAGCCCTTATATTATCACAGGTTGTGCAGTAAAAAACCTTATGTCTAGTATTCTTTATTGATGTTCTCAATTAAGCAAATCGTTCATAGTACCTTAAAGAAGTTGGATTTTCCCTGTAAGTCTCTCGTAATCTTCTATTATTTCTTTCTCCTACTTTTTGATGTACTATTGTCTCTTGTGCTTTACAGCCATAAAACTTTCATTGTTTCTTCTCCACCATCTCTTTTCCTCCAAATGTATTTTCTACTTTGCAAATATACCTTTTGGTTTTGATATTCGCAAGCGGATAAAAGGAAAAATATTACGTATCTTTTTATGTGATGGTAATGAGACGCCTAACAAAGTATAATGTAATTGTTAAATAAAAGGTGATTGCTTACTCTTACTGTAATATGGTAATAAGCAATCACCCTAGTGTTTTGACCTAGTCAGCCTGCAATTACGCCTTGCTCAATGCGCGATAGGCCTCGTCGAAGGCTTTGGGATGTCGGCCGATGAGGCAGACATTAACAAGACAGTTGGCCGCAAGTTCGATGTCGGTTAGGTCTACACCCTTTTCTTTCACCACCTCTTTGCCCAAGCAAACCTCCCATGTGGTGTCGAAAGCTGCATCTTCGGCACCCATAAACGATGCGTCGCTGTTGGGGTCGGGCATTATTCGGTAGCGGATGTTCTTCTTAGAAGCCACGGGTTGCAGGCTCATCAGGATGTTATAGCCTTGTTCGAGAGCGGCGCGGAACTTGCCTGTGCCAGGGAACATGTCAGCGACAACGGGCATGAGGTCGTCGAATTGATAACGTTGTAAAAGTTGTTGCAGTTTCATTCGTGCTTTGTTTTATGGGGTAAACGATGGGGGAGGGATGCTCCCAATCAGAGTATTTTCAATGCGATGGCAGCACAAGCCTCGGCATCGGCCAAGGCATGATGGTGCATATCAAGTTCGTAACCACAATGGCTGGCCACGGTAGGAAGTCTAAAATCGGCCAATCCTGCTTCTTTCAGCTTACGACGTGCTGTTAATAGCGTGCAATAAAAGGGATAATCGGGATATTCCATGTCGTAAGCGGCGAAGGCAGCTTTAAGGCACGACTCATCGAAAGCCTTGTTATGCGCCACAAGCGGCTTGTTGCGTATCAGCGGCGCAATCTCTGCCCACACGTCGGGAAACGTGGGTTGGCCATTGGTGTCGGCAGTGGTAAGCCCATGAACCGTAACACACCGCTCTTCAAAATAGTTGGGCGTGGGTTGTATAAGATGGTAATAGCTGCCCACAACCTTACCTTCTTCCACCAGAACAAGGCCCACGCTACACACGCTTTCCCTTTTGAAGTTGGCCGTTTCGAAGTCTATGGCGGCAAAATCTTTCATTGTTTTCTCTGTGTTTATAACGATATGGGCGGAACAATCCACCTGTTCCGCCCATATATTTATCTTGTTTTGTGTTGGTTCGCTTTGGCTTAGAGACCTAAAACTTAGCCATCTTTATGGCTACAATGGCGCATTCGTCGCCCTTGTTGCCGTATTTTCCACCGCACCTGTCAAGTGCTTGTTGCTGGTCGTTGGTTGTTAGCAAGCCATACACCACGGGGATTTCGCTCGTGGCGTTGAGTTTTGCAATGCCATATGTAACGCCTTGGCAGATGTAATCGAAGTGCGGAGTCTCACCTCTGATAACGCACCCCAGTATGATAACGGCATCATATCCGCCGTTAAGCACCATTTGGTGTGCGCCATAAACCAATTCGAAACTGCCAGGAACAGTTTTTACGTGTATGTTCTCTGGCAATGCGCCATGCCTTTCGAGGGTTTGAACGGCTCCGTTCAGCAAAGCACCCGTCACTTCGGGATTCCATTCAGACACCACGATGCCGATACACATGTTGCTGGCATCGGGAATTTTCGACAGGTCGTATTCCGAAAGGTTGTGTAATGCGGTAGCCATTATTTCGTTGATGCGCGTTCCACATACTTGTCAATCTCCGAACTCTGTACGAGTATGGAGTTAACATACTTCTTCTTGATGTCTTGGTAGATGGCCAAAGCCTCTTCTTTTTTGCCTTGCGACTCAAGGATTTCGCCTGCTTGGATAAGGAACAGGGGCGAAAGTGTGCTGTTTGCGCCATCGGCGTCTTTGCCGTCGGCCAGCTTTGCAGCCTTTTTCAGATTGTCAACAGCCTTGTCCAAGTCGTTAAGGTGTGCATAGGCGTTGCCCAAAGCCGCAACAGCAGCAGGGCTAACCATAGCATCCGAGGCAGGTGAATAGGCGTCGAGGAACTTCTTTGCAGCTTCCCACTTATCGAGGTTTGCATTGCAAAGGCCAGCATAGAGGTTGGCCAAGTTGCCTGCATCGGTGCTGCTGTAATCGTCGGCAATGCGTGCGAAACCCACATAACCAGCTCCATCGCCGTTCAGGGCCTTGTCGAATTGCTCTTGATTAAAGTATTCTTGCCCTTTGGCCAAGGCCGTACTAGCCTTTTCTTCGCGTGGACCAGCCACGAGCGACTTATACAGGAAGAAGCCAGCCACGATGAGAACCAAGGCCGCAACAGAGCCAAGTATCACTTTTTTGTTCTTCGAGAAGAATGCGTCAGAGCTTTGCGATGCGTCGAAAGTTTCGGCAACGCCTTGTTTGTTTTTGTTTGCCATTATATATTTAAACGTTGTTATTATTCTAAGAAGTGGGGCAAAATTACTGATTTTCTCGCATATAGTGAAACATATCAGCTACTTTTTTCGTTTTTCATACCCAAATGGCGTAACTTTGCAAGAGAGTTAACTGTTTGTTTCGATTATGATTTTGAATTGCATTTCAATTATCAATTATAAAAACCTGCGTGCTGTCAACTTGCAGCTGTCGCCCAAAACCAATTGTTTCATTGGGCAAAACGGGTCGGGAAAGACCAATTTTCTCGATGCGTTGTACTACCTTTCGTTTTGTAGAAGTGCGTACAACCCCATTGATTCGCAGCTTATTACCCACGAACAGGACTTTTTTGTGCTTGAGGGCGACTATACCAGCGAGGCTGGCGAGGCCGAAAACGTGTATTGCGGCATGAAACGTGGGTCGAAAAAGCAGTTTAAACGCAACAAGAAGGCTTACAAACGGCTGTCGCAGCACATTGGGTTGATACCCTTGGTGCTGGTTTCGCCTGCCGATGCTGCACTTATTGATGGTGGCAGCGAGGAGCGTAGGCGACTGATGGACATGGTGATCGCGCAATACGACACTACTTACATCGAGGCTTTAACCCGATGTAACAAGGCTTTGCAACAGCGAAACGCCCTGCTAAGAATGGAGGCCGAACCCGACTTAGCTTTGCTAGAGCTGTGGGAAGAGGAGATGGCGGCACAAGGAAAAGTGGTATATGCCAAGCGCGCAGCCTTTGTAGAAGAGTTCATTCCTGTGTTCCAAAGCATTCACGAGCGCATTTCGGGTGGGTCGGAACGTGTCTCTCTGCGCTATATCTCGCATTGTCAGCGGGGCGACTTGCTCGATGTGATACGCAAAGACAGGCATAAGGATAGGGCTGTGGGCTACTCTTTGCACGGCGTTCACCGCGACGATTTGGAGATGTTGATTGACGGCTACCAACTAAAACGCGAGGGTAGTCAGGGGCAGAGCAAGACTTATGCCTTGGCGATGAAACTAGCGCAGTTTGATTTCTTAAAGCGAACGGCATCTAAAACCACGCCATTGCTGTTGCTCGACGACATCTTCGACAAGCTGGATAGCCAACGTGTGGAACGAATTGTGGAGTTGGTGTCGGGTGATAGCTATGGGCAGATATTTATAACAGACACTAACCGAGAGCACCTAGACCGCATATTGCAGTCGGGGACTACTGATTATAAGCTTTTTTATGTAGAAAACGGTGAGATAACCGAGAAAGGAGGCGACAATGTTTAGGCGCGACGTGAAACCTTTGGGCGAGATATTGATGAAACTTCTGCGTGACGAAGGACTTGAAACGCCTTTACAACAGAAACGACTGATTGACGCATGGGAGACGGTGGCAGGCGCTATGGTGGCGCGTTACACCACAGAGAAGTTCATTAAGAACCAAACTTTGTTTGTTAAGATAACCAATCCAGCACTTCGCCAAGACCTCGCGATGATGCGAACACAACTGATGCGCCGACTTAATGAGCAGGTTGGGGCGCTGGTTATTACTGAAATTAAAGTGTATTAAGTGTGAGTTGGTGAGGTTTTGAGTTTGTAAGTTGTTTATATCAAAACTCATAAACTTACTAGCACAAGAACATACTAGCAAAGAAAATCAAAACTCATAAACTTACTAACTCAAGAACATACAGGCAAAGAAAATAAAACTCATAAACTTAAACGCTAAAAGGCATTTGGCTTAACTCCTTAACTCCATAACTCCTTAACTCCTTTGATTACTCCTAATAAAAACTAACGATGAATAAAGACAAAAAGAAAATAGGCTTAGCCCTATCGGGAGGCGGCTATCGTGCTGCTGCTTATCATGTAGGAACGTTGAGGGCATTGCACAAGTTGGGCATTCTCAACAAGGTAGACGTAATTTCTTCGGTGTCGGGCGGGTCGATAACTACGGCCTATTACGCCCTGCATAAAGACGATTACCAAACATTTGAACAAGGTTTTATTGCGCGTTTGCAGCGTGGTGTGCTTTGGTCTTCGTTTCTTTATGTAGGTGTTTTGGGCGTTCTTGTGCTTGCTTTTGCCGTGGTTTTGGGTTATATCACGGCATTAGTGATGGGTACTTTATGGCCGCACCATCCCATTTGGGCAGGTAGCGTGGCCGCGTTGGTAGGCGTATGCGCATTAGTCCTTGCGCTTTTGGGCATCTTGAAGAACTCGTTTACGGCCTTGCCCACAAGCAAACTCATTTCAAAACTTTACGATAAAGTGTTTTTCGAGCGCAAAACACTGTCCGACTTGCCCCAAGCACCCTTAATTTGCATCAATTCTACCAACCTTGCCACGCAGCTGCCATTCACCTTTTCGCGCGGAATGATGGGCGAATATGCCTATCGCATCAATGGACAATCCATGTTCGATGCTAACGGCTTTCCACTTTCACGCGCCGTGATGGCTTCTTCGTGCGTGCCATACGGCTTTACGCCGATAACCATTGGTGCGGCTTTTGTGCGCGGCAAGTACGAAGATTGCGAACAAAAGCCCGAACCGCCCAAACTGATTGATGGTGGCGTGTACGACAATCAAGGAGCGCACAAGCTAAGTCAAGACAAGAGTCGCTTTCGTTGCGAGTACATTGTGGTGAGCGATGCAGGCAATGGGCAGGTAAGTGCAGCAGGTACCACACACTTCTTTAACCTCGCGATGAATACCATTAGTATGATGATGAACCGCATAAAGAAGATGCAACGCAGCGACAACCTTTACGAGGGCTTTGCCAATAAGGAGCATTTTGCTTACGTGCCACTTGAATGGGATTGCAGCGAACGCCCATTACATGGCTTTGTTAACAACCTTCGCAATGGCAATGTACATCCCGATGTGTGGCAGGCACACGGCATAAGCGAGGCAGAAGTTGCAAGCTTGAAGGCACAAGACGCACAACGAACCGAGGCAGAAACGGCCATTTTGCAGCACATTAAGGCAAGTGTGGGGTGGAGTAAGTTTGAAGAAAGCGTGCCTAGTGCCGATAACATAGACTTGGCTCGGCGTGTTGGCACTAGTCTTGTGGCTCTTTCTGCGGAGCAGATAGACGCCCTTATAGCCCATTCTGCTTGGCTTGCCGAACTGCAAACGCGTCTATATTTGCCGATGTTGGTAGAGCAAGTGTAAGTTAATTGGCTTAGGATGGACGTGATTTTAGTACAATCCTGTTTCATGAGATAAAATGATGTGTCACTCGGATATGGATTGGAATACCTACCATCGCAAGATGGAATACCAATGGAAGAACATTTAAAAATAGTACATCTAAGTATATATGCGCATGAAAATGGTAAGGTGTTTAATGCTAATGTGCGTTTTCTTGGTGGCGTGTACGACACATACGCCCCCAAAGAAAATGGCGAAAAAGAAGAGGAGCAATATTCGTTGTTCTGAAAAGCTCGATACGGCTGACGTCAACAAAAGGTTCCTTGAATATAGGAAAAAGGAAGAACAGGAATTTCCCGAAGAAGAATTTATGTATCCACCCAGCCAGTGCGAATACACGGACTCTGCGGGAAACGTCATAACTGTGACAAAAACCGAAGTTGGATATGTTACGACAAAGCTGAAAAAAGGGAGTCTGTTTGGTGAGTATCGATGTTATTTCATGAATGGCAACATTCAAGAGTCTGGCGAATATTATTATCAAAGTTTTAATTGTGGGATATGGCGAGAATATGATGTGAAAGGTTATCTCATCAAAGAAACAGATATGGATAAGCCTTACAAAGGCTATTCTTGGCAAAAGGTCTTGGACTTTGTTAAAAAACGCAATATCGATCTTTATGACGAGCGTACCAGCATAGACCGATATGTTAACGAAGAGAACATTCCCTGTTGGAATATAAGTTGGTTTAACGCGCGCTTAACACTCCCTCGCTATACCATTATTGATGCACGAAAAGGACGTATCATCACAGATGGCATTTCGCATGGGATGAAATAAACCGTATGATTCATTGTGTATTCAGGCACATACCAGGCTGGTGTCTGTTCCATAAATCTAGCGTAGGCTGGTTCTAAAAGCCGCCAAAGGTGTTTTTTGGAACCAGCCAGAAATGACATACTTTTATCTTCCCTTTCCCATTTGCATTGGAATTAGTTGCATTTTATATTTGAACATCTATTCCAGTCTGGGATAAAGGCAAAGTTAGTTAGGGATTATGATGTGGTGGCGAAGTATAACAGAGTGCAAGAAAACTACTACTCTTTCTTCACTTTTTTACCATTAACAATGTATACGCCTTTGGGTAGACGCTCAAAGGGCAGTTTCATCCGTACGCCATCGAGCGTATAAATCACGTCTTCCTTAGTTGGTGGTGGCGTGGCAGCGTTTTCGATACCGGTGTTCTTGCCGCGTTTAATGAGAACATCGTCGCATGGTTTGCCGTCTTTAAGATATACGTAAGCCTTCCCGTTTCTGGCTTTGTGATTCCATTGTTCGCAGGTGGCACCCTCGGGATCGGCCACGTAAGAGCCACTCCTTAGTTCGATGCCGCCGAACGCAGAGAGCGCGGGTTCTCCCACTTTTGCCTTGGCGTGTACTTTGGCATCGTTGATAACGATTGTTTGTGAAGCCCATATGGGGGCTTCGGCCTCAATGGTACATCCGCCGTCGAGCGTCAAGTAGTTGCCCGAAGTGATAGCTAGGTTAGCCGATGCTTCGAGCGTTCCGTCGCCAGTGAGCCTTAACGAACAGAAGAACGTGCTTACGGCATCTCCCGTTCCGGATGTTTCCAAGATGTTATGCCCCACCAGTTTGATTACAAAAGGTTTTCCTGTCGCAAACATTTTAACGGCGCTCACGTCTTTGCTTGCCTTAATGGTGGCGTTGTTGAGCGTGAGCGTGTTTGAAGCGTGGTCGTAACTAACCATGCCCTTTTGCACAGCCGAAAAACCGCTAGCAGCCGAGATGTTGGCGTAGTTGTCCGAAGTTACTTCTGTTCCGCCAATCTGCAAGTTGTAACCATTGCCCCAAGCTGGCATGTGCCAAAGGGTAATGGCTAGAATAATCACATACGAATACAATCTATTTGTTTTCATAAGCTTTGTTTTTATTGTTGATTGAATGTTGTTGTTATAGCTCCCTGGTTAGGGGCTATTGATTTGAGTGCTTGGTGTTACACTCGGCTAATGCCGAGCGTGCGTGTGCTTATTGCCGCTTGGGCATCAGCGTTTCATTTTCTTTTTGCCGTTAACGATATACACGCCTTTGGGCAACTGTTCGAAAGGTTGTTGCATTTGTTGCCCGTCTAGCGTATAAATGGCATCGGGTTTGTGGACAGGAGCGAGCGGAATACGGTTGATGTCCGTGTTCTTACCACGCTTAATGAGTAGATCTTTGCACGATACTCCGTCTTTCTCAAAATAGTTTTCCCAAGTGCCAGGCCAGGAATGATAAGTTGCACCTTGCGGACTAGCAACGTAGCTTCCGCCCTTTAACACAATATGCTGAAACGCCCTTACAGCAGGGCGCCAGTCTCTGCAAATGGCGTGTAGTTGTGCATCGTCGATAATTACATTGTCGGCAGAAACGATGGCTTTGCAATCAATGGCGCATCCGCCATCAATGGTGAGGTCTCCGCCCGGCACGATACCTGCATTTGCAGATATGTCTAGTGTGCCGTTGCCAGTAATTCGTACAGAACTTTTAAGCGTATTAATGCCTTCGGCATTTCCCGTTACATCGATGACATTGTGTCCTATCAACTTAATGATGAGCGGTCTGTCTTTAAATGTGTAGTCGATAAACATGTCAATGCCAGGAGTTCCTTCTTTGGGCTTGATTATGGCATTATTGAGTGTAAGCACTCGCGTTGTGTGATCGTAGGTGATTTTCCCCTTTTTCACTGCCGGAAAACCACCTGCCGCGGTGATGTTCTTATAGTTGTCGGAAGTCAATTCCACGCCACCAATCTCCACAACATATTTTTCTGCCCTTGCCTGTGTGTGCCAAAGTACGGCGGCAAGGATAAGGATGTAAGAATAAAAAATGTTCGTTTTCATAAGCTAATTTTTTTATTTAGTTTATGTTATATGCGTGTTCAAGAATGTTCACGCACGGGTTTATGTCATCCTTTGTGGCTCGTTGTTTGCCCTTTGCTGAGTTTTAATGGGCTTTGGGAGCTTATTTTCCTAGTGGCGCGTTGTTTGCTTATGCGCATCAAGCATCAATGTTTCTGGAAACTAGCTTGGCTAGGAGCTGCGTTAATTCGTTATCGTATTTGTATAGATAAGGTAAAGCATGGGGTGTATGCCGCTGGGGGTGGCATTTTCTCTCATTGTGTGGGGCGGTTTACATAATAGGGAGTGGGGTGGGGAGTTGGGCTTGGACTTGCAGGCAATGCCTTGGCCTTACACCACTTCATTCATTTTTATGTCGTTGTCGTCGGTTGGCACTTCGTCTACCTTTTGGAAATCGAAACACACCCCTATTTTATAGGCCTGCGGAACTTGTGCCAAAAAGCGGTCGTAATAACCCTTTCCGCGACCTAGTCGGTTGCCATGAGGGTCGAAACTCATGCCTGGAACCAAGATGGTTTCTATCTCTTGATAGGCCGTGAAGGGCTTGCCTGCGGGTTCTAGGATGTTCATTGCGCCTAGTTTAAGGTCTTGTGGACCTTGATATTGGCGTATTTCGAGGTGTTGCTCGTCGATAACCACGGGCAACAACACCCTTTTGCCCATCTTTACGAGTTGGTCTACGGCCTCGTGCGTGTACACTTCGTCGGGCAGCGAGTGGTAGAACATCACCGTGTTGGCCTGTACCACTTTGGGATGAGCCAGCAAACGCTGCACTATGGCAAGCGACAACTGGCGCAATTGTTCGCCGTTGAATTGTCGCTTGCGTAGCCTAATCTCTTGTCTTAACGCCTTCTTGTCCATCATTTTCGCTTTTGTTGAGGTGCGGCCTTGCCCTTGTCGGCATGCGTGAGCTTGGGAAAAGCGGCATTATTTTTAAACACCTTCAAGGCGGCAGTTATAACGGGGTCGTCTTCGTTAAGGTATTGGGTCCATACTTCGTCGTCGAGCATGTTGTAAACGATGCGGCTGATGATGAAACGCGACAGCATTTTGTACGATTTGCGTATCATTAAGTTGCGCCGTTGCAGACCATGCTTGTCGGCATAAGTGGCAAATTGTTCCACCAAATTTTGCTTGCCCAGGTAGTCGGTCAACTCTTTGAGGGTTTTATACTTGGCAAGTTTTTGCCTGTTGTTGTCCGTATAGTTGTAGGCGAACTGCAAGATAAGCCCGCTCATGGCCGCTTGTTTGAAGTAAGAGGTAAGTCCGATTGTGTCTTCGGCCACGAAGATGTCGGGCGTAATGCCGCCACCGCCGTACACCAAGCGGCCAATGCCCGTGTGATAAGCAGGTCCTGTGTGCTTGATGCTGTCTTGCGAGAAGAACTCGCCATGCTGATAGCGGCTGTAAATGTCTTGTTCGTAGTCGGCAGCGTCACCGGTAGTGTACGGCTTTTGTATGCAACGGCCCGACGGAGTGTAGTAACGGGCGATGGTAAGGCGAATAAGACTGCCGTCGGTAAAGCCCATTTGCTGTTGTACTAGTCCCTTTCCGAACGAACGACGCCCTATAACGGTGGCCCTATCGTTATCTTGCATGGCACCGGCAAATATCTCTGACGACGATGCCGAGCCTTCGTTGATGAGCACAACGAGCGGCATACGCTGGTAACTACCCTTTCCGTCGCTCACATAGTCTTGCCTTTGCGACTTGCGCCCTTGCGTGTACACTATCAGTTTGTTCTTTGGTAGGAACTCGTTAGCCATCTGTACGGCCGATTGGAGGAAACCACCTGTGTTGTCGCGGAGGTCGATAACAAGGTTCCTGCACCCCTCTTGCGACAGCTTGGCCAAGGCGATGAGCATGTCGGGATAAGTTCTTTCGCCGAAGTTCTTAACGCGAATGTAGCCCGTATCATCGTCTAGCATGTAGGTTGCGGTTATGCTTTTTTGTGGGATGTCGCCGCGTGTGACGGTAAATTCCAATGGTTTCTGATGTCCATAGCGTAGTACGCCGATGCGCACCTTCGTGTCTTTCGGGCCTTTCAGTCGGCGCATGGCCTCGTCGTTGGTAACGATTTTGCCCACAAAGGGTTTGCCGTCGATGGTTACCACCTTGTCGCCAGCCAGCAATCCAGCCCTTTCGGCAGGTGCATTCTTTATCACGTTTTGCACGTGCAGCGTGTCTTGGCGGATGTTGAACTCGATGCCCACGCCCGAGAACGACCCTTTCAGCTCGTCGTTGGCGGCTTGCATGTCTTTGGCTGTGATGTAAACTGAGTGCGGATCGAGGTCGGACAGTATCTGTGGGATGGCTTTATCCACCAACGAGTCGATGTTTACGTTGTCGACATATTGGTCGTCGATGATGTGCAGCAGGTTGTTGAGCCTGTTGCTACCCGAATTGATGATGTTAAGCCTGTTGCCAGAGAAGTGGTTTGCATAGAAAGTGCCAATCACAATGCCGAATGCAACGCACACGGCCATGAGCAAGGGCATATATCTGTTTCGTCTGTTAGGGTTCATTCTGTTCTGGATTGAGATAAATCACTTCGATGTTAGCTTTTCGAAGAAGTTCTATGCCCTCTTCTAATCGGTATTTCTCGCCGTACACCACACGTTTGATGCCCGACTGTATGATGAGTTTTGAGCATTCTATGCAGGGAGCGGCCGTTACGTAAAGCGTTGAACCGTCGCTGTTGTTGCTGCTTCGGGCCAGCTTGGTGATGGCGTTGGCCTCGGCATGCAGCACGTATGGCTTGGTAACGTTTTTGTCGTCTTCGCACACGTTCTCAAAACCGCTGGGCGTTCCGTTGTATCCGTCGCTGATAATCATCTTATCTTTCACCACCAGTGCGCCCACCTTGCGGCGAACACAGTAGCTGTTTTCGGCCCAAATGCGTGCCATGCGCAGGTAGCGCAGGTCTAGAACGGTTTGTTTGTTGTCGGTACACATATATATAATATGGGTGGTTGAATGTTTGTTGTTGTGGCGTTTTGTTTGGCGGCGAAAGCCGAATGTAGCTATGATTAGCCGTTGGCCATGATGCCGTCGCGTTCTAACAGCGCGTCGATGGTGGGCTCGCCACCGCGGAAACGCTTGTAAAGCGTCATCGGATGCTCCGTTCCGCCACGCGAAAGAATGTTGTCGCGGAAACTTTGAGCCGTGGCTTGATCGAATATTCCGTTCTTCTTGAACATGCTGAAAGCGTCTGCATCCAGCACCTCGGCCCACTTATAGCTGTAATATCCTGCGGCATATCCGCCCGCCATGATGTGCGAAAATTGGGTGGTCATGCACGTATCGGGCAGTTGTTTCATGATGATGGCCTCTTTCCACGCCTCTTTCTCAAAGGGAATGATGTCTGCTGTGAAAGCCTCTCGTTGTGTATAGTAGGCCATATCGAGCAATCCGAAGCTCACTTGTCGCATACATCCCGATGCCGCCATGAAGTTTCGGCTTTTCACAATGCGGTCGATAAGCTCGTCGGGGATGGGCTCGCCTGTTTCGTAGTGGAAGGCAAAAGTTCGTAAAAACTCCTTTTCTATGGCGAAGTTCTCCATGAATTGCGAGGGCAGCTCAACGAAGTCCCACCATACGTTGGTGCCGCTAAGACTCTCGAAACGGCTGTTGGCGAACATGCCATGCAGCGAATGGCCAAACTCGTGCAAGAAAGTTTCTACTTCGCCAAGGGTAAGCAGTGCGGGCTTTTCGGCAGTTGGCTTAGTGAAATTCATCACCACGCTAACATGTGGCCTTACGTTGTTGCCCTTTCGGTCTACCCATTGCCCCTGAAATTCGGTCATCCACGCACCGCCTTGCTTGCCCTTTCGGGGGAAGAAGTCGGCATAGAACACGGCCAGATAGCTTCCGTCTCGGTCGAAAACCTCGTAGGCTTTCACGTCGGGATGGTAAACGGGGATGTCGTTGTTGGGCTTAAAGGTGATGCCGTATAGGCGATTGGCCAGTCCGAACACGCCGTCGATAACCTTCGACAGTTCGAAATAGGGGCGCAACATTTCGCTGTCGAGATTGTATTTCTGCATTTGCAGCTTGTGCGAATAGTACGCAGTGTCCCAAGGTTCCAGCTCAAAGTCGTCGCCTTCCATCTCCTTGGCCATGCTTTCCATTTCTTTCAGTTCGGCCTCGGCCGTGGGTTTGTAGGCCTTGATGAGGTCGTTTAGCAGGCGATAAACGTTGTCGATGTTGGTGGCCATGCGGTGTTTAAGCACGTAGTCGGCGTATGTGTCGTAGCCCAAAAGCTGTGCCAGCTCCCTTCTGAGGTTCACCAAGCGTTTGCAAATCTCCAAGTTGTTGGTGTCGTTTTGGTGCGTACACTCGGTGTTTCGCGCCATGTAGAGTTGCTTGCGCAGGTCGCGTTGCGACGAATAAGTCATGAAGGGCGAGTAACTGGGGAAGTCGAGCGTGAACATCCAGCCCTCCTTGCCTTGCTCCTTAGCGGCAAGAGCGGCTGCTTCGCGGGCCGTATCGGGCAGTCCGTCCAGTTGTTCCTCGTTGGTGATATGCAGTGTAAAGGCTTTGTTTTCTTTCAACAGGTTTTGCGAAAACTGCAAGGACAGCACGCCAGCCTCCTCTGTTAGCTTGCGAAGTTGTTCTTTACCCTCGTCGTCGAGCAGTGCGCCGCTACGCACAAAGCCGTCGTAGCTGTTTTCCAAGAGCATCTGTTCCTCGGCATCTAGTTCGCGATGGTTTTCGTACACGTACTTAATGCGTTCGAAAAGCCTTTTGTTCAGCCGCACGTCGTTGGCGTGTTGGGTAAGAATGGGGCTCATCTTTTGTGCCAGCGCGTCGAGATCGTCGTTGGTTTCTGCGCTGAGCATGCACGAAAAAACATTCGACACGCGGTTAAGCAGGTCGTAATAGTGGTCTCCGTTCTCGTTGTCCACCCTGATAATCGTGTTTTCGAAGGTGGGCGTTTCGGGGTCGTTGATAAGTTTCTCAATCTCTTCGTCGTCTCTCCTGATACCTTCCAAAAATGCCTCTTCGTAGTGTTCGGTTCTTATCAGGTTGAAAGGCACGGTTTCGTGCGGTGTTTTATATTCCCCGAAAAAGGGGTTGTTGTGATTTTTGCTTTCTTCTTTCAAATTCTCATTCATAACTGTAAATGTCTTCTAGTATCTCTATTGTCGCCGTTTTCGCGTTGCCGTGGCGTGGGGTTGCAGGGGGTGGGTGAGGCCCACTTGTTGCTGTGCCCTCGCTGTGGCAGCCAAAACGTTGAAGGCTTGGTATGTAATGCGCTTGGCCTTTGTTGCGATTTTAGCTTTACAAAAATAGCAAATTTCGGGCAAACGGCTATCTGTTCTCCGTCTTTTTAACTTATGTTAGTTTTGAAAGGCGGTGTCGGCGTTGTTATAGCCTAAAAGAATTGCTTTTGGAATGCTGTTCGTACACCGCCGTTTTGCCGTAAATGGGTAGGTGAAAACTATTTGTTGCGCGGCTACAAGCATCTTTGTAGTCACGCTACAAGCGTCTTGTAGTTGGGCTACAAGCGTCTTGTAGTTGGGCTACAAGCACCTTGTAGTGCCAGTACAAGCATCTTGTAGCATCAGTACAAGCCCCTTTGTAGTGTCAGTACAAGCCGCTTGTACTGGTGTTAAACCCTTGTGTGTGCTAACTCGTCCCGTAGGCAATGGATGCTATAACTTAGCCAGTTAGACAAGATGCGAGACGATTGTTGCGCCAAATAATATTCTGGAAAATGGTGTAAATCAAATTAATTTTGACCTTTATTAGGCGGTTGGCATGCGGGCAAAGCCCGAAATTTAGATGGTTTTTGGGACATGTCGGGGTGTAAAAAAGCGTAAAATCACACTGCAATTGGGTGTAAAGTATGATGAAACAATTGCAGCGGACGACACAAACAGAACAATAAAGCCGACAAATTGGTTTGTAAGCTTATCGGTTGCACATACGCTGTGTAAATGCGCATAAATAAACGACAACAAATTTAAATTCTCTTAAAACTTGGATATAAGTATTTTCTATTCTCCCATTTATCACTATCTTTGCATAAAACCAATTAAAAAGACAACACACTTAAATGTTTGAAAATCTTAGCGACAGACTTGAAAGGTCTTTTAAAATAATTAAAGGTGAAGGAAAAATCACCGAAATCAACGTGGCCGAAACCCTTAAAGATGTGCGTAGAGCCTTGCTCGATGCCGACGTTAACTATAAGGTGGCCAAGACTTTCACCGATACGGTAAAACAAAAGGCACTGGGCATGAACGTTCTTACGGCCGTTAAGCCTGGGCAACTGATGGTTAAGATTGTGCACGACGAGCTAGCTGCGCTCATGGGTGGCGAAACCGTAGGCCTGCAACTTACAAATCGCCCGGCAATCATATTGATGTCGGGCTTGCAAGGTTCGGGTAAAACCACGTTTAGCGGTAAGCTTGCCAATCTGCTTAAAGGCAAACAGCACAAGAACCCCTTGCTCGTGGCTTGCGACGTGTA
Source organism: uncultured Prevotella sp. (assembly GCA_938028745.1). Lineage (GTDB taxonomy): Bacteria > Bacteroidota > Bacteroidia > Bacteroidales > Bacteroidaceae > Prevotella. The sequence continues at coordinate 19,093 of CALIZL010000078.1, read as the reverse complement.
TCGTCCTGCGGCTATCGAGCAGCTTAGGGTGGTGGCCGAACAAGTGGGCGTGCCTGTTTATAGCGAACCCGACAACAAGAATGTGGTGGAAATAGCCAACAACGCCATTCGTGAGGCCAAAGCCAAAGGCAACGATGTGGTGATTGTGGACACCGCCGGGCGCTTGGCCGTTGACGAAGAGATGATGGACGAAATCTATCGTTTGAAACAAGCTTTGAACCCCGACGAAACCCTTTTCGTGGTGGATTCGATGACGGGACAAGACGCCGTGAACACCGCTCGCGAGTTTAACGACCGCTTGGACATAGACGGTGTGGTGCTGACAAAGCTAGATGGCGACACGCGTGGTGGGGCTGCGCTAAGCATTCGCACGGTTGTTACAAAGCCCATTAAGTTTGTTGGTACGGGCGAGAAGATGGAAGCCATCGATGTTTTCCATCCCGAGCGTATGGCCGACCGCATTTTGGGCATGGGCGACATTGTGTCGTTGGTTGAAAGAGCCCAAGAACAGTTCGACGAAGAAGAGGCAAAGCGCCTGCAAAAGAAGATACAAAAGAACAAATTCGACTTTAACGATTTCCTAAAACAGATTGAACAGATAAAGAAAATGGGAAATCTTAAAGACTTGGCGTCGATGATACCAGGCGTTGGCAAGGCTATCAAGGACGTAGACATCGACGATAACGCCTTCAAGGGCATCGAAGCTATCATCAAAAGCATGACGCCCAAAGAACGAACAAATCCTGAAATCCTTAATAACAGCCGTCGACAACGTATTGCGAAGGGCAGCGGAACCAACATCCAAGAGGTTAACAGACTGATAAAACAGTTTGACCAAACACGAAAGATGATGAAGATGATGACCGGAACCAATATGGCGAAGATGGCCGGCATGGCGAGCAAGATGAAAGGAATGCCCGGAATGCCGAAACTTTAAAACCTAACTAAGAAATGATGCAGTTAATAGATGGAAAAGCAACTGCTACTGCCATCAAGGCGGAGATCGCCGAAGAAGTAAGGCAAATCGTTGCTAACGGAGGTAAACAACCGCACTTGGCTGCGGTGCTAGTGGGCCATGATGGTGGTTCGGAAACGTATGTGAAGAACAAAGTGATTGCTTGCGAGCAATGTGGCTTTAAGTCTACCCTCATCCGCTTTGAGGAAGACGTTACCGAGGACGAACTGTTGGCTTGCGTAGACAAGCTGAACAAGGACGAAGACGTAGACGGATTTATCGTGCAATTGCCCTTGCCTAAGCACATCGACGAGCAAAAGATTGTCGAGGCAGTGGATTATCGCAAAGACGTAGACGGTTTCCATCCCATCAACGTGGGGCGCATGGCCATTGGTTTGCCGTGTTTCATCTCGGCCACACCGTTGGGTATCCTCACCCTTTTGCAGCGTTACGGCATCGCCACTTCGGGTAAGAAGTGCGTTGTGCTTGGCCGTAGCAACATCGTTGGTAAGCCAATGGCGCAGCTGATGATGCAAAAGCAATACGGCGATGCCACTGTTACGGTGTGCCACTCGCACTCGCCGTCGCTCAAAGACGAGTGTCGCGAGGCCGATATCATCGTGGCAGCCATCGGACGCCCCGACTTCGTTACGGCCGACATGGTGAAAGAGGGTGCCGTTGTGATTGATGTGGGCACCACGCGTGTGGAAGACCCATCGCGTAAGGGCGGTTTCCGACTGAGCGGAGACGTTAAGTTCGACGAGCTTGCGCCCAAGTGTTCCTTCATTACGCCTGTTCCTGGCGGCGTTGGCCCAATGACCATCTGCTCGTTGATGAAGAATACCCTCTCGGCAGGTAAGAAAGAATTTTATAAATAAATATGGAGTGGATGGCGAACGGGGCGTTCGTGCCTCGTTCGCCATTCGTAAAACGCAATGAATAGCGAGGATTATTACGAACAAGGCAATGCCTATCGCCGACAGGGAAATTGGCAAAAGGCATTGGAATGCTATGCGGAGGCCATTGAATTGGACCCCGAAAGTCCTGCGGCTCATGCGCGGGAGATGCTCAACAGCATCTTGGCCTTCTACTCTAAGGACGCCCTTAATCCTTGAAAAACAAATTACTGCACATTGGCGACAACCTTTCGCCGTCGTTGCAAGTAAAGAAATTCAATCGCAACACATGCAGTTGCGTTGCCACAACGAAAGTACTGCCCAAGGCAGCATATAAGAAAGAAGTTATGAACAAGATAAAAGGAGCCGTGGTTATCAACACCGACAGGTGCAAAGGATGCGACCTGTGCGTCGTGGCGTGCCCATACGACGTGTTGGAACTGGCTCGGAAAAAGGTGAATGCTAGCGGATATGCTTATGCGCAAGCCGTGAAAGCTGAGGCATGTGTGGGTTGCGCCGCGTGCGGAACCGTCTGCCCCGATGGTTGCATCACCGTTTATAGAATGAAAGTGAAGGAGAATAGTGATGGCAGAGCGTGAAGTCAGACTAATGAAAGGTAACGAGGCGATAGCCCATGCGGCCGTTCGCGCCGGCATCGACGGGTACTTCGGCTATCCCATCACCCCTCAAAGCGAGATAATTGAAACATTGGCCCAGCTGCGCCCTTGGGAAACCACGGGCATGGTGGTGCTGCAAGCCGAAAGCGAAGTGGCATCCATCAACATGCTTTACGGCGGCGGCGGGTCGGGTAAGCGCGTAATGACCTCGTCGTCGTCGCCAGGTGTGGCCCTCATGCAAGAGGGAATATCCTATATGGCGGGTGCCGAGATACCGGGACTTATCGTTAACGTGCAACGTGGTGGCCCTGGTTTGGGTACCATTCAGCCTTCGCAAGGCGACTATTTCCAAAGCACGCGTGGCGGCGGAAACGGCGACTACAATGTCATTGTGCTTGCTCCCAACTCGGTACAAGAGATGGCCGACTTCGTAGACTTGGCCATGAACTTGGCCTTTAAGTACCGAAATCCGGCCATGATACTGAGCGATGGCGTTATCGGACAGATGATGGAGAAGGTGGTTCTTCCGCCAATGAAACCTCGCCGAACCGAAGAAGAGATAATAAAGGAGTGCCCTTGGGCATCAACAGGCCGCACTCGTGGCCGCGAACCCAATATCATCACCTCGCTCGAATTGCGTCCTGAGTTGATGGAAGTAAAGAACAGGGCACTGCAAGCTAAGTACGAAGAGATACGCAACAACGAAGTGCGTTTTGAAACACTGCACACCGATGATGCCGAATACGTCTTTGTGGCGTTTGGCAGTGCGGCGCGCGTGGCCGAAAAAGCCGTAGAATTGGCTCGCGAAGAAGGCATACGTGTTGGGCTTTTCCGTCCCATTACGCTGTGGCCTTTCCCCGAACGTCAGTTGGATAGCCTTGCACAAGGCAAGAAAGGCTTGCTCGTTGTAGAGATGAACGCAGGGCAAATGGTACAAGACGTGCGCTTGGCCGTTGAAGGAACTATCCCCGTGGCCCACTTTGGCCGACAAGGCGGCATCGTTCCCGAACCCGAAGAGATTGTAAAAGCGTTAAAGGAGAAGTTGCAATGACCACAGATATAATCAGTCCTGAGAACCTAGTTTACGCCAAACCGGCACTCTTGAACGACACAACCATGCACTATTGCCCCGGTTGTTCGCACGGCGTGGTGCACAAACTCATAGCCGAGGTTATCGCCGAGATGGGTATGGAAGAGAAAACGGTGGGCATTAGCCCCGTTGGTTGTGCCGTGTTTGCCTATCGTTACATCGACATCGACTGGCAAGAAGCCCCTCATGGGCGCGCTCCGGCATTGGCAGCAGGCATCAAAAGGCTTTGGCCCGACCGCCTTGTGTTTACTTATCAAGGCGATGGCGACCTTGCTTGCATTGGCACAGCCGAGACATTGCACTCGTTGAACCGTGGAGATAACATCACCATCATTTACGTCAACAATGCCATTTACGGCATGACGGGTGGACAGATGTCGGCCACTACGCTGCTCGAACAGCCCACGGCCACTTGCCCCACAGGCAGAACGCCCGAACTTCACGGCTATCCCATCGACCTGACCAACCTTGCCGTGCAGTTAGAAGGCACGTGCTTTGTGAGTAGACAGAGTGTGGACACCGTGGCATCCATCAATAAAGCCAAGCGTGCCATACGCAAGGCATTCGAATCTTCGATGGCTGGCAAAGGCTCGTCGCTCGTTGAAATCGTGTCCACTTGCAGCAGCGGATGGAAAATGTCGCCCGCCGATGCCAACAAATGGATGCAAGATAACATGTTCGACCATTATAAGAAGGGCGACTTAAAAGACAGAACGAAAGAATGAAACACGAGATAATCATCGCCGGTTTCGGTGGCCAAGGAGTGCTTTCAATGGGAAAGATATTGGCCTACTCTGGCTTGATGGAAGATAAAGAGGTAACGTGGATGCCGGCATACGGACCCGAACAGCGCGGCGGAACGGCCAACGTAACGGTCATTGTGAGCGACGAGCGCATCTCTTCGCCCGTTCTGAGCAAGTACGACGTGGCCATTGTACTCAACCAACCGTCACTCGACAAGTTCGAACCACGCGTAAAGCCTGGCGGCATACTTATCTACGACGGCAACGGCATAGCCTCTCCGCCATTGCGAACCGACATTAAGGTGTATCGGATGGATGCTATGGACAAGGCAGCCGAAATGAAGAACGCCAAAGTTTTCAACATGATTGTACTTGGCGGACTGCTTAAAGTTTGCCCTGTGGTTAGTACCGAGGGCTTGAATAAGGCACTGTTTAAAACCCTTCCCGAACGCTATCACAACTTGATACCGCTGAACATGGAGGCTGTTGAGCAGGGTAAGCAAATCATTGCAGAACAATGATGCAGCGCGAAAACAACTACGTGTATCATGTAGTGATGCAAGATAAAGCTAAATTTGAATTTCTGAGACACAGATAAACAACTTGATTTTTTTATAACTCTCTAATTTTTTGGGGGCCGGCTGCAGTGATGCACCCGGTCTTTTTTTTTGTTTGTATCACATGGAAAGAAGGCTTTCGCCGTTTTATTTTGCATTTGGCTGCCTTTCGCTTGCTTGTTGAATGCCCTGCAACCGCTCGCGCAGGCAGTTGTAAACGCGTATGTTCTCTGTACCGTTGCCCCTGCGCGTGTATGCGGAATAATCGCTTTTTTGTCTATTTTTCGGCAAGAATTTTAACATTATGAGTGCCCTTTTTGTCCACCAATTTCCCACCTTGCCGCAAATAATCGATTCTCGCGGAGGTTTGTTTTGATACAAAAAGGGGTAGCAAGTGAATGTTGGCAAAATGAATTTTTATTTGAAAAGGCCGCTATTTGCAGCAGTTTTGGGGCTATTTGCTGCTAAACGAAGTGCATTTTGGTGCTAAACGCAGTGCAATATGCCGCTAAATGCAGTGCGTTTTGGTGCTAAACGCAAGGTGAAATGCGGCTAAATGCAGTGCAAAATGCGCCTAAATACGAAACGAAAAGCATAAACATCCACAGCATTTGTATAAACAAAACCCTTTTGAGCCATTAAACACAGGGCTCAAAGGGGCAAACAACCATTAAAAAGTGGGGTTTTGGGGGTTAAAAGTGGGAAATTGGGGTTGAAAAAATACGAGCCGACAATCAAACTAGAAAGGTAAAATGGTGCAAAATGCAGGTTCTAGGCTTAAAAATGGACAACCCTCAAGACGTGAAAGGTTAGAAATAGTGGCTTTTTACCTACTTTTTAACCTATATTTTCGCTAGAACGGCGTGAAAATTAGAGCGATGTTGTAAAATAAAAGTAATAATTTAAGTTTTGTGAGTTGGTGAGTAGATAAGTTTGTTAGTTTTTGAGTTGATAAGTTTATGAGCGTTGTACGCGTTAGCTTTTTGAGTTTCTTATGCCAGAGGATGATAAGGACAAACCGCATACTACCCACAAGCTAAATTTCTTATATCTGTTCTATATGTTCGGTGTCAATGCCTTCTTTGTTTCGTATGTTACCAATTTTATGTCAGAACAAAGTCTGTACATATAGGCAGAGTGGCCGATGGTTTTTCGTTTTACCCCTATATCGCACAATACTTAACATTTCTTGCCCCACCTTTTCTGCATGCGTGTTTGCCCGAAAACACAAAAAGTTGTACCTTTGTGCAGAAATGGAGCGTTCAGGAACAAATATATATCAACCCCATCTGTTATTGCGTAAAGCGTTAAAAGTCTTGTCTTTGTGGTGCATGTTGGCCTTGTTGGCGGCGTGTAGCGCAACTAAATTCGTGCCAGACGAAAGCTACTTGCTTGAAAAAGTGGAACTGAAGGCCGACACGAAGAAGTTTAACGTGGCCTCGCTCGAACCTTATATCCGACAGAAGGCCAACTCCAAGTGGTTCTCTGTGTTCAAAATTCCCTTGGGCGCATACGCTCTTTCGGGGCGCGACACCACCAGATGGATTAACCGCACGCTGCGTAAGATTGGCGAAGGGCCTGTGGTGTACGACACATTGCAGGCACAATTGTCGTGCAACGACCTGAAACTGGCCTTGCAAAACATGGGCTACATGAACGGCGAAGTTGACCTGACCACGCGAGCCAAGGGCAAACGCCTTACGGCCATCTACACTTTGCACCCCGGAAAGCCCTTTTTTATCAACTCGGTGCGTTATGACATACAAGACTCTGTTATCGCCCGAATGCTCGATTTGGACAATCCCGCCCGCCAAGAGCTAAAAGCGGGCGACCCTTTTACCGTTACGCGGCTCGAAGAAGAACGCAAACGCATAACGCGCGTGCTGTTGGATAGCGGCTATTACCGTTTTCATAAAGACTTTATTCTGTATGGGGCCGACTCTACCGCAAGTAAAAATCAAATCAACTTGATGCTCCACCTACTGCGTTACCGTCCCAACAGCAATGCCCCCGAAACGTTGCATCCACGTTATAGCATACGTAATGTTACTTTTTCTAGCAACGACAGTGCTACGATACACTTGCGACCGGGTGTGTTGCGCCGAAGTACACTTATTAAACAAGGCGACCTTTTCAGTGCCACACAGCTGCAACGCACCTATGGCAACTTTGCTCGCATGCAGGCCGTGCGCTATACCAACATCCGTTTTACCGAAGTGCCCGATACCACTTTGCTAGATTGCGACATCAATATCAGTACCAACAAGCCTTCGTCCATTTCGTTCCAGCCCGAAGGCACCAACACAGCCGGCGACCTAGGGGCGGCAGTTTCGGTTACGTACGAAAACAGAAACCTTTTTAGGGGCAGCGAGTTGTTGAGCATCCAGCTACGTGCCGCATACGAGGCCATTACGGGATTGGAAGGCTATCAAAACAAAGACTATCAGGAGTATGGCGTGGAAACAAAGCTTACCTTTCCCCAATTTGTTGCCCCTTTGTTGTCGCGTACGTTCCGCAGGCGCAGTGTAGCCACCAGCGAATTGTCGCTTAATTGGAACCTTCAAAACCGTCCGGAGTTTCATCGGCGCGTGTTTTCCACGGCGTGGCGGTACCATTGGAACGAACCTCGCCAACATATTTCTTACCGATACGACTTTTTCGACATCAACTACGTGTACATGCCGTGGATAAGTTCGCGTTTCAAGGCCGACTATTTAGACAACGCCACGAGCCGAAACGCCATTCTTCGCTACAATTACGAAGACCTATTTATCCTTAAAATGGGATTTGGTTTGGCCTTTAACGATGGCGAAAACGCTTTGAAAGTGCATGTCGAGTCGGCCGGTAACATGTTGCAGGCGGTGTCTAAGCTGTTTCGTTTGCCGCAAAATGCCGACGGAAAATACACCTTGGTGAACATTGCCTATGCGCAATACGTGAAGTTTGATGTTGATTTTACCCGCCTTTTCCAATTCGACGAGCGCAACTCATTGGCCTTCCACGTTGGTCTTGGCGTGGCTTATCCCTACGGCAACAGCACCATTTTGCCGTTTGAAAAACGCTATTTCTCGGGTGGAGCAAACTCGGTGAGGGGTTGGCGAGTGCGCGAATTGGGGCCTGGAACGTTTAAAGGAACGGATGGGCGCATCGACTTCATCAACCAAACGGGCGACATGAAACTGGATATGAACTTGGAATACCGCACGTTTTTGGGGTGGAAACTGCACGGAGCGGTGTTTGTAGACGCTGGAAACATTTGGACTTTGCGCAACTATGCCGAACAACCTGGCGGACAATTCAACTTTAACAGTTTCTATCGGCAAATAGCCGTGGCTTACGGATTGGGGTTAAGGCTCAACTTCGACTACTTCATTCTGCGTTTCGACTTTGGTATGAAGGCCGTTAACCCTGCCTGCGAAACCTCGCGAGAGCATTATCCGCTGCTCTATCCCAACTTCAAACGCGATTTCGCCTTCCATTTCGCTGTGGGTTTGCCCTTCTAAACAGCCCTCCGGCGTAGCTTAACGCCTTGATGTAGGCGCGAAACATATTTAACCAGTGCCACATGGCACTTATTTTTAGCGATGACAAGAAACGAACGATACAAATACATATTGGATTATTTCCGCGCGCAAGCCCCAGTTGTAACCACCGAACTCGAATTTGGCTCTGCCTTTCAGCTGTTGGTGGCTACGTTGCTCAGCGCGCAATGCACCGATAAGCGCATCAATCAGGTTACGCCTGCCTTGTTTGCACGTTTCCCCACGGCCGAAGAAATGGCCAAAGCCGAGGTGGAAGAGGTGTTCGAGTACATCAAGTCGGTGAGCTATCCTAACGCCAAGGCCAACCATTTGGTGGCTATGGCGCGCAAATTGGTAGACGATTTCAAGGGCGAAATGCCCAGCACAACGGCCGAACTGACGACATTGCCTGGCGTCGGGCGAAAAACGGCCAACGTTATGCAGGCTGTTTGGTTCGACAAACCTAACATGGCGGTAGATACGCACGTATATCGCGTGAGTCATAGAATGGGTTTGGTGAGCAAGAAGGCCACCACGCCATTGAAAGTGGAGCAAGAATTGTTGCGCCACATACCCAGCGTTGATGTGAACAAGGCACACCATTGGCTGCTGCTGCATGGCCGATATGTGTGCTTGAGCCGCAAACCCAAATGCGAGGAGTGTGTGTTTAACGACATTTGCCCCAAGCTTTTGGAGGGTTCGAAACTGGAATAAGGGTGAAAAGGTGAAAGGGTGAAAGGGTGAAAAGGTGAAAGGGTGAAAAGGTGAAAGGGTGAAAAGATGGCTGACGCCCTTTAAGGGTGTCTAGAGCTTTCTAGATTTCTAGTTCATTCTAGCTCTCGGACAAGTCGGACAAGTCAGACTGGTCAGACTAGTCGGACTGGTCAGAGTGGTCAGACTGTTCTGAGCTGTCCAATTAGCATAACGCCAACTATACCGAATAATGTAAACCAATATAATGAGGGCTAGGCGATAACCGATTGCTAGCCTAAAAAACCAATAAATATTAGAGAAGATGAACGTTAAGCGTATTTTAAACTATTTGGCCGAGCTGTCGGCGAACAACAATCGCGATTGGTATCAGGCGCATAAGGATGAATATACGGCATGCAGGGCCGACTTTGAGGAGGGTGTTCGCCAAGCCCTCGGTGCCATCTCGCTGTTCGATAGCGAGATTAGTCACCTGCAAGTGAAGGATTGTGTGTATCGTTTTAACCGCGATACGCGTTTCTCGGCCGACAAGTCGCCATACAAAAACCACTTTGGCGCATACATGTGCGCCAAGGGTAAGAAGGCTTTGCGCGGCGGTTATTACCTGCATCTGGAACAAGGACACTGCCTTTTGGCCGTGGGTGGTTATTGGCTGCCCACGAATATTCTCACTTCGTGTCGCAATGAGATTATGGGTAACATTGATACATGGCGTGGCATTGTGGAAAATAAGGCTTTCGTAGACCTGTTTGGCAAGCCCAACGAAACCAAATGGGGTGAAGGTACACGCGGCTTTGGGCTGGATTCGCTTAAAAGCGCACCCAGTGGATTTCCCCGCGACTATGAGTTTATACAGTATTTGCGCATGAAGGATTATTGCGGATGGGTGAAAGTGCCCGACAATTTCTTTGAAGGCGATGGCTGGATAGACGAGATGACGCGCATATTTAAGGTGGGTAAGCCCATGATGGACTTTATGAATAATGTGATTGACGATTATGAGTAGGGGGATAAAGCCCCCACAACTGGCCTCACGCCGCCCCACAACTGGCCTCACGCCACCCTATAACCGGCCTCACCCCCGACCCCTCTCCAAGGGGAGAGGGGAGTAATATGCTTTGTTTATATCGTTCAAAAGCGCGGTTAAGGAAAGTACAAGATGCTTTGTAGTGGTAGTACAAGGTGCTTGTACTGACACTACAAGCGGCTTGTACTGCCACTACAAGGTGCTTGTACCTACACTACAAGGTGTCTTGTACAGGTTGCTTTGTTACTGATGATGCGTTGTTTGCCATGTGTTGTGTTTTAGCGAACGAACAAAACAACCCCACATTGCTATGATTTAGTGGGTGATAATGCAAATGCCTACGTCTTCTAACAACAAGAAGACGTAGGAATTTGTTCGTTAAACCGCTGGGATAGCCTATTGTTTCGTTGGAATGTCCTTTTGGTTTGTTGGGATAAGTCCTTTATTCCCAATGTTTACAGCTATTATTAGTGTGTCGCTTTCCACCAGCCAGTTGCCTTTTTAGTGGTTAAGGCCTTCTCGAAATCCGACTTTGTGGGGTCGCTGATAGTAATTCCGCTATACGCATTTACGCGGATTGTGTTGTAGTTAAGTTCCCCAAGGGCAGTGTAAATATATGGCGTTGTAGACTTATATGGCACTAACTGGGCCAATGCTGTATGCAAGTCGCGCGCCAACTCCTGCGTTTCGGGCGTAGTGCAGATTTTGTTTACGTAGTCGCCCATATCAAAGAAGATGGTCTTTTCGTAACCATCAAGTCGCTGAACGTCTTCCCAATCAATGAGGTTGGCCTTGTTTGCGGCGGCAGCATTAATCGTTTTCATGCGTGCAACCACCTCGTCCACCTTGCTGCAATCTGTAACGCCGATGTTTCCGTATGGCCATTGGTAAATAGAATAAAACTTGTGGAACTCGTTAACTACGGCCTGATAGTTGGGGTTTTGCTGTATCAGGTATTTCCAAATGTTCTTATAGGGCATGCCGTAAGCCATAATCTCGCTGCAACAGCCAATAAGATAGTTGGTGGCGTGGCGCATTTCGTAGGCCACTTCTATGTTAGACATGTAGCAGTCGTCGAACATAACGAACTGCATGGGCATCTTAGCCTGCTCTATGGCCGCAGCCAATGTGGGGATGTTGGTTTGAAAATAACGGTCGGTTCCGCCGAAATAGCGTGTACGTGCTCTGCTCTTGCCCTCTGAGAAAAGCCAACCCGTGCCGTGACAGCCCACAATGAGGGCGTATTGTTTGGCCTTGGCCTGTGCTTTTACTTCGTTAAATATACTGGCTAAGCCGTTGGTAGTGGTGTAGGCAGGCATGTTGTGCTGGTCGTAACGTTGCAGCGTGTCTCGCCGGCAAGTGCCATAGGGTGCGCATTTCACCTCCATCAGCACCGCGCTGTTGGCCGATGTGGCGATGAACACCATCAGCTTGTTACGCCCCAATCCCTTTTCTGTCTCGATGGCCGCCTCTATATCCTTGATGTTCTGTAAGAAATTGTTGTACAGACTACCTGTTGTGTTGTTTCTGGAGGCACTCCACGGCATGTAGACAAAGATGGTTTTGTCGGGCAAGCCTTGCGGAATGGGGTAGGGCGCAGGCACGTCTTCGTGGCAACTCACAATAAAGAGCGTTGCCAAAAGTATGAGTAATGAGGTGAGTTTCTTTTGCATGAAGGGGATGTTTGGGGATTAAATGAGAGAAGTTCCTGCACCGTTCGCTGCCATTGGTTTGCCCGCATCGCCAAGTTTTGCGCTTGCAAGGGCGTGTTAGATGGTGCGGAGCGGTTCAGGAACTTCGTTTGTAGGTGGGTGATGGCGCGTTTGTTTTACGCCGACCCCGACTTTACTTTTTCTTCAATTCCTCGATAGACGCTTTTAGCGCGGCAATCTTTTCTTCCGAGTCGCTTTGTTTCTTGCGTTCCAAAGCAACAACAGCCTCGGGAGCGTTAGCCACAAAGCGTTCGTTAGATAGTTTCTTCTTGATGCCAGCAAGGAAACCTTCGAGGTGAGCCAATTGCGCCTCTTGTTTCTTTATCTCAGCATCAATATCTACAAGGTTGCCAATGGGTACTGCGTATTCGTCTGTGCCAACCATGAACTGTGCCGTGTCTGCCGACTTCTCTTTTACCACTTCCACCTTGTCGATGTTGGCCATTTTGGTCACCACTTCGTCGTATTGTGCGTAATGGTTTTGGCCGATGGCTTGCAGCGAAAGTTGCTCTTTGGGGGCGATGTTCTTTTGGTTTCGCACCATTCGCACACCACTCACAATCTGTTTAACAACTTCGATGTCGGCATTCAGTTTATTGTCGGCCTCCGTGGGCGCATCTATTTTCAGGCATTGGCACATAATCGACTCGCCCTCTTTGCGTTCGGCAATATGCTGCCACAGCTCTTCGGTAATGAAAGGCATGAAGGGGTGCAGCATGTTGAGCAGCGTTTCGAAGTAGCGCAACGTGACGTTGTAGGTTTGGCTGTCGATGGGTGTGCCGTAAGCAGGCTTTATCATTTCGAGATACCAGCTTGAAAACTCGTCCCAGAAAAGTCGATACACAGCCATAAGGGCCTCCGATATGCGGTATTTCGAGAACAAGTCGTCCAGCTCTTCGTTGGTTTGGCGTAGCTTGGCCTCAAACCATTGACAAGCAATTCGGCTAGCCTCGGGTTGCGGTTGGTCGCTAACTTCCCAGCCCTTAACGAGCCTAAACGCGTTCCAAATCTTGTTGTTGAAGTTACGTCCTTGTTCGCATAGTGCCTCGTCGAAAAGAATGTCGTTGCCCGCAGGTGCCGAAAGCATCATGCCCATACGAACACCGTCAGCGCCATATTGCTCTATCAGTTCGATGGGGTCGGGCGAGTTGCCGAGGGATTTCGACATCTTACGCCCCAGTTTATCGCGTACGATACCTGTGAAATATACGTTCTTGAAAGGCATCTTACCACGATATTCGTACCCTGCCATAATCATTCGGGCCACCCAGAAGAAGATAATGTCGGGTCCTGTTACAAGGTCGCTCGTGGGATAATAGTAGTTAATCTCTTCGTTATCGGGTTGGGTGATGCCGTTGAACACCGAGATGGGCCACAGCCACGACGAGAACCACGTGTCAAGACAGTCCTCATCTTGTTCCAAATCGGCCGCAGTGAGGGTGTCACACATGGTTTTGGCCTTTGCTAACGCCTCTTCGGCGGTGAGTGCCACAACGCATTCGCGCTTTCCGTTGGCCGTGAAGTAGTAGGCTGGGATGCGATGTCCCCACCACAACTGACGGCTGATGCACCAGTCTTTGATGTTTTCTAGCCAGTGGCGATAGGTGTTTTTGTACTTCTGCGGATAGAAAGCGATGTCGTCGTCCATAACAGGTTGCAGTGCCAAGTCGGCAAAATGCTGCATTTTAAGGAACCATTGGGTAGACAATTTCGGCTCGATTGGCACATGTGTGCGCTCAGAATAGCCCACTTTGTTGTTGTAATCTTCGGTTTTCTCCATCAAACCAGCCGCTTCTAGGTCGCCGGCGATTTGCTTGCGCACGTCCATTCGGTCCATGCCAACGTACAAACCAGCCGCCTCGGATAGCGTACCGTTGTCGTTGAAGATGTCGATGGTGTCCAATCCGTGTTTCAATCCCAGGTTATGGTCGTTGATGTCGTGTGCAGGAGTTACCTTCAAGCATCCCGTTCCAAACTCGATGTCCACGTAATCGTCTTCAATCACGGGTATTTCGCGGCCCACCAGCGGCACGATAACGTGCTTGCCTTTAAGCCAAGCGTTCTTCGGGTCGTTCGGATTGATGCACATGGCGGTGTCGCCCATAATTGTTTCGGGGCGTGTAGTGGCTACTACGGCGTATTTTCCAGGCTCTTCAACCACCATATATTTAAGGTAGAACAGCTTGGAGTGCTCTTCCTTGTACACCACTTCCTCATCAGAGAGTGCCGTTTGCGCCTGCGGGTCCCAGTTAACCATGCGAACGCCGCGGTAAATCAATCCCTTTTCGTAGAGATCGCAGAACACTTTGAGGACACTTTCCGAGCGTTCGTCGTCCATGGTGAATGCCGTACGGTCCCAATCGCACGATGCGCCCAATCGTCTAAGCTGTTTAAGGATGATGCCGCCGTGTTCGTGCGTCCAATCCCAGGCGTGTTTTAGAAACTCATCTCGGCTTAAATCCGTTTTCTTCACGCCCTTTTCGGCCAGCTTGGCCACCACTTTTGCCTCGGTGGCAATGGATGCGTGGTCGGTTCCAGGCACCCAACAGGCGTTCTTTCCTTCCATTCGTGCGCGACGAACGAGGATGTCTTGTATCGTATTGTTAAGCATGTGGCCCATGTGTAGCACGCCCGTTACGTTGGGCGGTGGGATAACCACGGTGTAGGGAGCCCTTCCGTCGGGCTTACTGGCAAAGAGTTTGTTGTCTAGCCAATACTGATACCATTTGGTTTCCACTTCTCTGGGGTCATACTTACTTGCTATTTCCATATCCTGTGTTATTGTTATAATGTCTCACTTCGTGTGTAGAGAGTGCAAATTTACTAAAAAACATTGGATTAACGCCACGAAGTGGTGCGCTATTCTTTATATAATATGTGTGATGGGTAGTTCCAATTCGTGTGCGCCAATCATGGCATTGAAGAGCATGATGCGTTGGAACGAGGCGAGCGAGGCGGGTGTAAACTGTGCCTCCGTTAGCTGGCCACGTTGCAAAAGCCATTGGCGCATGGTGCCATTTAGTAGCGGTTGGGCGGGCGTGAACCACTTATGTCCATCAAAGAAGGCCACATTGGTAAACGATGTGTCGGTAACCAGTCCGTTTTTAACGATAAGCACCTCGTCGCAACCATCGCGGAAAGCCAGCAGTCGGTCGAGTTCGTGTCGGTCGGTGCTTTTAAATGTGTAGCTGATGTCGTTGTCTTCCACCATGCGGAGCCACTGTATTTCGCGCCGCTTGTATGTTTGGAACGTGGTTTCGCATACCCCATCAGCGTCGTAAACCACTCTTGCCTTGACGCGTTCTTCGCTTAAAGGCGCATCGTCGAGCCACTTTTGCAGACTAATGGGTGCGGCATGTGGGGCAAAATGTGCACGTGTGGCGTTCATTCGCGCCTCGTGCAAGGGCAGGTTCATGGCTTTACCGCCTTCAATCCTGATGGTTTCTACAAATTGGTGCATACACTTTTTCAATCACTTCGTGGTATTCGTCTTTCCAATTGCTCTTGGCCGTGATGCCACCGCCAGCCTTAAAGAATAGCTTTCCGTGGTATTGGTCGATGAATCTAATCATCACTGCGCTATCCAATTCGCTGTTATCCCATCGCCCCATCACGCCCGTATAGAAGTCGCGATGGTAATTTTCGGCCTCGGCAATTATCTCCACGGTCTTCTTTTTGGGTGCGCCCGTTATCGACCCGGCAGGCAATTGCGAAAAAATAACGTCGCCCGGACGTTGCATGAGGTGGGGCATGAGCCGCCCCCTTATTTCAGAACTGGTTTGCAAAAGCGGTCCGCGGTGGGTGTTCAGCCGCTCCACGTATCGGTAACGCTCCACATGTACGTCGTAGGCAACCATGCTTAGGTCGTTTCTAATAAGGTCTACGATGGTGGCATGCTCGGCAGCCTCCTTCTCGTTGGCCAGCAACTGCTCGGCCGACGATGGCGAAAGGTCTTCGGCTGTGCCTTTCATCGGGTACGAACTAATTTCTCCCTGCGCAATCTTGACGAACGTTTCGGGCGAGAAACACACCAGCTTGTCTTTCATCCAAAGCCGATAACGCGCCTCGGCCGCATTGTAAAGGTCGAGCAGCGAGAGGTTGGTTCGCAGTCCTATACGGCAAGTAAGGTTGGCCAGATAGCTGTTTCCGGCCAACATGGCGTTTCTAATGATGTTGAAACCATGCTGATATTCGGCCTCGGTGGGTGGCTCAATGCCCCATTCGATGTCCTTGTTGGCAGGCTTGGCGGTCTGTGTGGCGTTGCCTTTCCCGTTGAAACAATACTTCAACTCGTTGGCATCCACCTCGTTTTCGGGTTCCACCACGGCACGTTTGCCTTCGTAATCTATGATGAAAAGGAAAGGAACGCCCTGCATGGCCAAGTTGTTCATGCGTTGTCGAGCCTCTTCCCGATTGTAAAAATTCATTCTTCTGCTTATCGTTTTTGATGGTGTAAAAGTACGAATAAAATGTGAAATGCCGAAATGTAGCACTTTTATTCAACGTTACAGTTTATTTTTTATTATCTTTGCATCAGCAGAACGACATTCGCCATGTTGCCTTTGGGCTGTGCGGCGTTTGTCAACACCAAACATATAGTATGCATACGAAAGAAGAAAAGATGGAGGCCTTTGGGCGATTGCTCGATGTGCTAGACGATTTGAGAGAGAAATGTCCGTGGGACAAGAAACAAACCTTCGAGAGCCTGCGCCCGAATACGATAGAAGAAACATACGAACTGTGTGATGCTTTGGCCAAGAACGACATGAACAATGTTTGCAAAGAGTTGGGCGACGTATTGATGCACACCGCATTCTACGCGCTGTTGGCCAGCGAAAAGGGCGAGTTCGACATAGCCGACGTGTGCAACCGCGAGGCTGATAAGCTGATTTTCAGGCATCCGCACATCTATGGCGACGTGCAAGCCGACAACGAAGAGCAGGTGTTGAAGAACTGGGAACAGCTAAAGTTGCAAGAGAAGGATGGCAACGAGACGGTGCTTTCGGGGGTGCCCGATGCGCTGCCGAGTGTCATCAAGGCCTATCGCATACAGGATAAGGCCCGGAACGTGGGCTTCGATTGGAAAGAAAAGAACGACGTTTGGGCGAAAGTGCGCGAAGAATTGGACGAGTTGGAAACCGAACTGAAACGCGAAGACAAGGAGAAGTCTACCCAAGAGCTGGGCGATTTCTTGTTTAGCGTAATCAACGCAGCAAGACTTTACCACCTCAATCCCGACAATGCGTTGGAAAAAACCAACCAGAAGTTCATTCGAAGGTTCAACTATGTGGAGCAGCATTCCATTAAGGAGGGCAAGCCGCTCACGGAGATGACGCTCGAAGAGATGGACGAACTGTGGAATAAGGCTAAGAACGAAGAACGAGAGATGAGTTCCTGAGCTTCTAAGTTTTTGAGTTTCTAAGTTTCTAAGCTTTTGAGTTTTATCGCATACAATTTGCAAAACTGTGGGCTTGTTAACTTAGGTGGTCGCCCGCTTACATGCTCGCCAGCTGATAAGCTCACTGGCTAGTAAGCTCAACAACTCACCAACTCAAGGGCTTTTAAATTCAGGCGTTCACCCGCTTACATGCTCACGAACTTTTAAACTCACCAGCTCAATAACTCATAAGCTCACGAACTCAAATACTAATACATTAAATATATATAGCGTATGGACAAGAGAGTATCAACCATATTGTTTGCTGTTATGGCCGTTTTATTCATTGTGGCATGCGGCGATGGTAAGAAAAAGGGCGACGGACAGCAGTCGCTTGCAACCACAGAGGAAAGCAAGGGCGACACCACCGTTTATGGTGTGTGTGGCGTTAACACCGCCATGCACAACTTGGAACTGGTTACTGTACAGGGCGACACACTTAATTATCTCTTCGATGTCGACGACGAGTCGGCCGTTAAGGGCGGATTACTCGCAGGCGACAGGCTGGCAGTGGTGGGATATAAGAACGCCGACGGCGAATACGAGGCCAATCAAGTACTTAATCTTACCACCCTGATGGGCAAATGGCGCAGTATTGATAAACAATTCGAACTGATGGAAGACGGCACAGTGCTGTCGGCTGTGAAGGAAGAGGCACACCCTTGGACTTCGTGGAAGGTGTTTAACGGACAACTTTTGCTCAATAAAGACACCTTTACCGTGAACGCCTTGGGTGGCGACTCGCTCTATTTGGAGAACGCACACGGCATCTTCACCTTCACGCGACAAAAGTAAACGCCCTTGGAACCATTTAAAGTGCATATCCTGGGATGTGGCAGCGCGTTGCCAACACTGAAACACAACGCCACATCGCAGGTAGTAGACATCCGTGGAAAGCTGTTTATGATTGATTGCGGCGAGGGGACGCAGGTTCAACTGCGCCGTTCGCGCATACGTTTCACTAAAATCGGGGCGGTGTTCATCTCGCATTTGCATGGCGACCACTGTTTCGGGCTCATCGGTATGATTTCTACTTTCGGCCTACTTGGTCGCACGGCGGCCCTGCATGTGTATGCTCCTGCCGAACTCGGACCGATGCTCCGCATACAACTAGATTTCTTTTGCAATGGCATCGAGTTCGATGTGGTGTTCCATGCCGTAGACACTAAGGTGCAACAAGTGATTTACGAAGACAAGAGCCTTACCGTAGAGAGCATCCCTTTGGAGCATCGCATCGACTGTTGTGGCTTTCTTTTCCGCGAGAAAGAGTTGTTGCCGCACATCCGTCGCGACATGATAGACTTCTATCGCATACCCATTAGTCAGATAAACAACATCAAGTTGGGTGCCGATTGGATAGACGATGAGGGCCGTACCGTGCCCAATGCGCGCCTAGTTACGCCTGCCGACCCAGCCCGCGCATACGCCTATTGCAGCGATACGCGCTATATGCCGCAGCTACACAAGGCTGTGCAAGGCGTGAATACCCTTTATCACGAGGCCACTTACGATAGTTCGATGGCCTCGCGAGCGCGACTTTACTACCACAGTACGGCCGAAGAGGCGGCTAAGGTGGCACGCGATGCAGGCGTAGGCAAGCTTGTTTTGGGGCATTATAGTGCTCGATACGAGGCCGAAGAGGTTTTGCTAGCCGAGGCTAAGGCCACATTTCCAAACACAATCTTAGGCCAAGAGGGATTGGAAATTGATGTTTGATGGGGGAAGAATGGCTTGTAAAGGCTTATAAAGGTGAAAAGGTGAAAAGGTGAAAAGGTGAAAAAATGGCTAACGCCATCAAGGCATTTGACTTAACTCCTTAACTCCATA
>CALIZL010000077.1 GCA_938028745.1 uncultured Prevotella sp. | reverse complement strand
TGTGCAACTTTTTATCTATATTTGTTGATTTTATTTTATTCCGCCAACGGGTAAATTATATATCAAAGCAATCGTTATTTATGAAAAAGTATGTTGGTTTATTGTTATTGCTAATCATATTTTCAGTTGGTTATGCACAAGATCATGTGGTAAAACATTGGGAGTACGACATTAATGGCAAGAATGGAATTGCATGTCGCTACGTTCAATCAAGGAATTTGTTATTCATGTCTGGCTTTTCAATTGCGGATAATGATGTTTTCTACTTTGCGGGAGGTAAACCGCTAAGTGTTGTTTGCTTTAAAGGAACAAAGAAAATGTACGAAAGAGTAATAGATGCGTTGCCAACAAAGCTATCGATGTTTAAAGTAGTCAAAGACAGCGTGTACTTGGTGAATGACCAAAACCTAACTTTATACCGCATGCACAAAAGCGGGCAAGGACCTGTTGATAAAGTAAAGCTGAACGTTGGCAAACTCAGGCCGTGCGAAGGAGCGATGCAAGAGTCTGGGTTTGTATTAATCCAAAGGATAGGCCAGCCACTTCATGCCAATTATAAAGCAATATACTTTAATGACTCAGGTAGATTGATAAAAAAGGAAGACATTGAAAACAAAGACAATGTTATGTGCAACAGTTCCGAATGCAAAAAGATATTGGACAGCTATTTATATCCGTCTGCAAAACTGGTGTTCCCTGGTTTTGACGGCAACTACAAAGGCACATGGAACGGTTATAACATCTTTTGGGGATTGTTCGGCAATTCGGAGAAAGCCAGTTGGACGCTTGTGTTTGCCGATAAAGACGGAAAGGTAGCAAAGCATTATGACATCAATTATCATCTAAACGACATGTATGATGTCATTCCCTTGCCCGTGCTTACAAATGATATTGACCCTGAAACTTTCACCACTGCGCCAACTTACTGTATGTTACATGGTGAAAACCTGTATATATTGGGGTATTCTGGTGCAAAAAAGAAAATAATTTTATGCAGAATCAATCTTTTAAATGCCTTCAATTCAGAGCAGTCTGCTAAATAGCGCATGAGTTTATGAGGAGGCCAGCTGCTAAGCGCACGAATGTATATGAATTATGTCCCTACATGAACGAAAGGAAATCGCTTTCTTTCTGAACAAAACTAAAGAAGCAAGCAACGGCACTTGCGCCCATTACCGCACAGTTGGTTGGCAAAAGGAAGAACACAAGAACGCAAACCATCATACAACCACTCATCGTTTTTAACGCTAACAACGATGAATGTTTGCGCACATTTTCCTATCTTTGCAAACAAAAACCACAACATAAACGGTAACAAGTATGCAGTATTTAGCAATCGCCGTCAAGCTGATAACGGGCATGATTGGCATCTTGGTTTTCTTACGCATTGCAGGTAAGGCGCAGATGGCACAGCTAACGCCACTCGACACGGTAAGCGCGTTTGTCATAGGAGCTCTGGTCGGCGGTGTGCTTTACAACCCCGACATGAGCGTTTGGCACATCCTCTTCGCCCTCGCCGTGTGGACAGGTTTCAATCTCTTTATCCGTTTCTGCATGCGCTCTAAGGTATTGCGCCGCCTCATCAAGGGCGACAGCGTGTATTTGGTGAAAGGTGGAGCCATCAACTTCAAGGCATTTAAACGCAACAGCTTGGAAATGGAGCAGTTTCGCTTGCTACTTAGGCAAAAGGGAGTGTTCTCGATGTTCGATGTAGACGATGTCCGATTTGAGACTAACGGTGCAATAACGGTGTCGGAAGTGGGAAATGTGTCCGATTCGTACTTGCTTGTGAACAACGGCGCCATTGTAGACAGCTCGTTGTACCATTGCGGAAAGACTCGCCAATGGGTACTTAGGCATATCAAGCACTATGGCTACGACAGTCCCACTAACCTGTTTTGCATGGAGTGGACACCGAATAAGGGTTTCTATCTTGTAGCGAAGAATGGCGACGTAACACGCGGAAACGAAGAGATACCAGTTGAAGATATAGCACATGAAGTGCTTAACTAGCACGTTGGCAATGCTTTTTACAAACGACGAAAAGCGAGATACAAGCGACACTAGACTGTGGACGAGGTGTCGCTGCCTGGCCTTGTGCGCGTTGGCGTGGGTCGGCGCCGTGGCCTTTGGCCAACAAACGGATAGCGTTTCGCGATGGGGCGTGAGCCTTTCGGCCATGAAAGGAAACGTGGTGGCAGCCGACCAATATGTGAAGAAATGGCTTAAACGGGGCGACAACCTTTCTGTGGCCCTCGAATTGTTGCGCGCTCCGCTGCCCAAAGACAGCGGCTTCTTTGCCGTCGACTATGGCAATCCCACCTTCGCCTTTGGCCTACGCTACACATTTAACAACGCCGTAAGGCTACATCGCGAGGCCGATGCCGATTGGGGACTGCTTGTTCCCGTGCCTTACGAGTCGCCATTGGGCAATACGCTCTCGTTATACACCACCTTTTATCGCCCTCTTCATCGCTCGCGAACATGGGAAACGGCCTATTCGCTCAGTGGCGGCGTGGGTTTTTCGTCGTCTGTATATAATAAGGAGAACGCCATCGACAACGAGTTTATCGGGTCGCATGCCTCCATTTACTTTGCCGCAGGCCTGCACCAGACCTTCCATTTCGCCCCAAAATGGGGGTTACGAGCATCGTTAGAGTTTGTACACCACAGCAATGGCGCCCTTTATCGCCCCAATAAGGGCAGCAACACCTTGGGCGCATCGCTAGCTTTGCTGTACACCCCTTACTACGAACAAACATTGCGCACAGCGCAAACACGCAGCAAAAAACCATTCGAACGGGGTATGTACCTCAACTTCGCGGCAGGCGTGGGGGCGAAAACGTTGCTCGAAGACTGGCTGTTGACGCAGTTTGGAACGCCACCTGGGCATCCCGACTATCGCACAGAACGCTTTCGCATCTACGCCGCCTACTCGTTACAAGCCGATTTGATGTGGCGTTACGCACGCCGTTGGTCATCAGGCGTGGGCCTAGACGCGTTCTACGGAACATACGCACGTCGCGTGGAAGCATTAGACCAACAAGCCGGACACAACCTCCATCACTCGCCATTCTCTTTCGGTTTGGCGGCCAAACACGAGGCGCATTATGGGCGACTGTCGCTGGCTATGTCGCTCGGCGTTTATCTTTATCGCCGCATGGGAGCCAACGCAAAGATAAACGAAACACCTTATTACGAACGAATTGGCCTGCATTACGCCTTACCTTGGCTCAATGGACTTACGGTTGGCGTGAACGTAAAGGCGCATAAAACCAAAGCCGACCTGACGGAAGTGGTGGTTGGCGTGCCCATCAGGCTGTAAGCAAGGAATACGAAAAGAACATTTGCGCCATAACAACAAAGCATACCACTCCCCTATCCCCTTGAAGAGGGCTCGGGGGGAGAGGCCGATTAGCAGATTTCTGCCTTTTGTTTGGAGCATACCCAATTTATACTTACATTTGCATAACGAAACAACAAAAACATCATGACATTATATCCCAAACTGATAAAAGACGCATTGGCCACAGTGATGTACGCCGGAACGAAAAAGAATATCATTGAAAGCGATATGCTTGCCGACGATATACACATTGATGGCATGAAAGTAAGCTTCACATTACTCTTTCCCAAGGAGACCGACCCTTTCTTAAAGTCGACCATCAAGGCGGCAGAGGCGGCCATACACTACCATGTAAGCCCCGATGTAGAAGTGGAAATAAAAACCGAATTTGCCGCTAAGCCTCGTCCCGAAGTGGGAAAGCTACTGCCACAAGTAAAAAACATCATTGCCGTTAGTTCGGGTAAGGGTGGTGTTGGCAAAAGCACAGTGTCGGCAAACCTTGCTATTGCACTTGCCCGATTGGGCTATAAGGTGGGCTTGTTGGATGCCGACATCTTCGGTCCGTCAATGCCTAAGATGTTCAACGTTGAGCAAGCGCGACCCTATGCCTCGAAAGTAGACGGCCGCGACCTTATCGAACCCATCGAACAATATGGCGTTAAGCTACTTAGCATCGGCTTTTTTGTAAATGCAGAGACGGCTACGCTGTGGCGTGGGAGTATGGCCAGCAATGCTTTGAAGCAGCTTATAGCCGACGCCGACTGGGGAGAGCTGGACTATTTCATACTCGATACGCCGCCGGGAACGAGCGACATACACCTCACCTTGCTGCAAACGCTGGCCATTACGGGCGCGGTTATCGTCAGTACGCCACAAAGCGTGGCCTTGGCCGATGCGCGAAAGGGCATCGACATGTACCGAAACGAAAAGGTGAATGTGCCTATATTGGGCCTTGTTGAGAACATGGCGTGGTTTACACCTGCCGAATTGCCCCAAAACAAGTATTACATCTTTGGCAAAGAAGGCGTTAAACAGCTGGCCGACGAAATGGAAACACCCCTATTGGCGCAAATTCCATTGGTTCAAAGTATCTGCGAAAACGGCGACAAGGGTACGCCCGCGGCGTTGGATGCCGACACCATAACGGGCCAAGCCTTCATAAACTTGGCGCAAGCTGTGGTTACTGTTACCAACAGACGAAACAAGGAGCAGGCTCCCACAAAGATTGTTGAGGTGAAGAAAGGATAAACCAACACCACCCTACGGCTCGTTAGCCTGAACAAAAAAGTGCGTTTCTTGGCACGGCAACACGCAAATTATATTGCATCTTGCCGTGCCAAGAAACGCATTTTTTATGCAAAAGGCATGCTGGTACATTCAAACAAACGCCCCATTTCCCTTTACAGTCAGGCCTTTTCAATGGCCTGCCACATTGCATTCACCCTTACTTCACCACCACAGCTTTAATAATCTTCATGTCTTCGAAAGGCCTACTACGCTCGTCGCAGGGCGTTTTCTGTATCTTTTCTACCACGTCCATCCCCTCAACCACTTCTCCAAACACCGTATAAGTGCCGTCGAGGTGTGGCGTTCCGCCTTTCTTAAAATAGGTTTCGCGTTGTTCGGGCGTCAGTTTTACACTGCCGTTAGTTCTCAAATCCAACTTTGCTTGCACGGCATCGAGCTGATAATCGGTCATACGTTTGCCATAAACGATGTAGAATTGAGCCGAAGACGACTCCCATTTGGGGTTAACATCGTCGCCTTCGCGTGCAGCTGCCAATGCGCCACGCTTGTGATAATACGTTGGAAACACTATTTCGGCAGGCACGGTATAGTCGGGCGAATAGCCACCAGTAGGTTCCCCGAAGGCCGCATGGCGCGAAGTAGAGTCGCCACCTTGTATCATAAAGTTCTCTATTACTCGGTGAAAAAGGGTTCCATTGTAATAACCCGACTTCACAAGCCGTATAAAATTGTCGCGATGTTTAGGCGTTTCGTTATACAAAACCACGCGGATGTTGCCTAGATTGGTTTCTAACAACACCTGATGCCGAACCGTATCGGCCTGCGTTTGCGCCAAAGCTACCATGCAAAACATGGCGCAAACTAAAGTAAACAATGCTTTTTTCATAACTTTAAGTTTGTAAGTTTATAAGGTTTCCTGAGTTTATCAGTTTACGAGTTGGTGAGGCTTTGAGGTTATGAGCCTGTGAGTTGGTGAGATGTTGAGGTTATAAGTTGGTGAGATGTTGAGTTTATAAACCTGTGATTTGTTGGGCTTTGTGAGTTTATAAATTGGTAAGTTTGCCTCATCATGTTCAGCATTCATCGCTCATTAACCGATAAGCACAACAACTCAACAACTCACCAACTTATAAACTCAACAACTCAAAGCCTCATAAACCCAACACCTCACCACTCACTTTAATAGCTTTCGCCATTCATTATCTCGTCTTCGGTAATGGGTTTGCGGTCTATGGCGCGCCAAGCGACAAAGATATAAGCCAATACAAAGGGGATAAGTAACGACACAACCGACATGGCTGTTAGCGTAAACTCGCTGCCAGAGCTATTGGCAATGGTGAGCGAACTTTGCAAATCGGCGTTAGAAGGATAGTAAGCCGTGTTGTTCCAGCCTGCACAAAGCAGCAGAACCAACACCACCAACACCACGCCAACACCGCCAAACCAGATGCCACGCTTAAAGTTGGGTTCGCGAAGGGTACGCACAATGCCGTAGAGTAGCGACACAACGCCCACCAAAAGCACGAGGGTTAGATACCACATCGTGGTGAGATTGTGCAGATACTTAAAGGGTTGCACAAAGATAAGGCCCGTTTGTGGGTCGTAAGCATAGCCATCCTTCAACAGTACGTGTACCAAGAAACTCAAAAAGAATGCTAAGAACACCACCGTACAAAGGCGCAGTTGCTTACGAGCGCGAGTAACGATTGCCTCGTGCGCCACATTATTAATAATATACAGCAAACCCAATACGCGCGCCAAGAAGAACACGGCTACGCCTAAGACAACGTTCCACAAGTCGAGTAAAGCGTCGAGCCCATGACTGCCATTGGCCCAACGGCTAATCACAGGTTGCGCCATAGCCGTAATGTTACCTTTATCTACAACAAAGTTAGAGCCGTTGAAGAATGTGGCCACAGCACCACCCAAGAGTATCGGACCAACAACGCCGTTGATGATGAGGAACGTTTGGAATGTGCGAACGCCCAAGAGATTGCCCAACTTGTTTTGAAATTCGTAGCTAACGGCTTGAATAACAAACGAGAAGAGTATAATCATCCAAAGCCAATAGGCACCGCCAAAGCTGGTACTATAAAACAAAGGGAACGATGCAAAGAAACCACCACCAAATACCACCAACGTAGTAAAGGTAAATTCCCACTTTCGGCCAGTGGAATTAACCACCAACCGGCGTTCGTTCTCGGTCTTGCCAAGGGTAAATATAAGGGTGTTTGCGCCCTGAACAAACATCAGGAACACCAGCAATGCGCCTAGGAGCGACACCAAGAACCACCAATAATGTTGCAAAAATTCGTATGACATAATATATTATTTATTCTGTTAAAGGGGAAGAGGGAAAAGCTGAAAGGGTGAAAAGATGGATAACGCCCACAAAGCCGCGCATGTTTTTGCTATCTTAGTTTCCCAAGATTTCCTAGAAATCCTAGCCCCAGGTTTCTTTGGGAACCTAGATTTCTTACAGACGCAAGCCCCAACGCATTAGGCTTAACCCCTCCTTTAAAGTAGCAAAGCTATCCATGCCCCTCTCCCTTTGGAGAGGGGTTGGGGGTGAGGCTTTTTATTTTCCGTACTCAGGGCCCTTCTTAATTTGTTTAACCAAGATGTTTATTTCTACCACAAGCAGCGTGGTAAACAAACCCAAGAAGAGGAAGAAGGTTGTGGCAATAGAGGCAGGACTAACGTCGCTTACCGCCACCCAGGTGGGCAACATGTCTTGAATGGTCCACGGTTGGCGACCCAACTCGGCCAAAACCCATCCTGCCTCAGAGGCGATGTAGCCCATCGGCAAGGTGCACATGCCCAAAATAAGTAGCCAACGATAGCGCGACAAGTCTTTGCGATAGCTGAAAAAGGTGAGGACAGCAAAGAAAAGCACGAAGAACGAACCCAAACCAACCATCAAACGGAACGACCAGAATGCAAGGGGAATGTAGGGCACCACCTGTTCTTCCTTCTCCATGTAACCATATCCAAAGTATTTCATATTGGCTTTGATGATGGGCAACACCTTCTGAGCAGTTGTTTCGTCGCCCGCCTTTTTGGCTTTACGATACACCATCAGGGCATTTACGGCAGCCTTACCCATCACCATCTTCTCTGCCACCGATGGTTCGCGTGTACCGTCGGCCTTAACATAACCAACCAGCAGGTCGTTAACACCAGGTACAAAGCCATGCGTGGTGTGAGTAGCCATCACCGAGAGGGCATAAGGAATAGAAACATGGCATGCAAGTTCTTCGCCTGAACGATAATCGTGCTGCTTAAAGGGATTAACCAAAGCAATTGCAGTAAGGCTTTGGCTCTCGCCGCCCTTGCATAGCGCCTCCATAGCAGCCAGCTTCATGGGTTGAACCTTACCAACGAGCGTGGCAGAATGGTGTCCAGTCATAGCTGCGAGCACCGAAGCCACAAAACCAACGCAAGCGGCTATCTTCATGCTTTGCTTAGCCAGTTCCATTTCGCGTTTCTTCAACAGATAATAGGCACTTACAGCCACCACAAATACGGCTCCTACAATCCACGAAGAGGTTACCGTGTGGCAGAACTTATCAATGGCAAAGGGCGACAAGGCCACATCTGCGAAGCTTACCATCTCGTTGCGCATGGTGTCGGGATTGAACTCGCAACCCACGGGATATTGCATCCAAGCATTGGCCACCAATATCCACCAAGCCGAAATGGTTGCGCCGATACCTGTGAGCCATGTTGATGCAAGGTGGAAACCTGGCGAAACCTTTTTCCACCCGAAGAACATCACAGCCACAAACGTACTTTCCATAAAGAAGGCCACAATGCCTTCTATGGCCAAGGGCGCACCAAAGATGTCGCCTACAAACCACGAGTAGTTGCTCCAATTGGTGCCGAACTGAAACTCCAAGATAATGCCAGTGGCCACGCCCATAGCAAAGTTAATACCGAATAGTTTCTGCCAAAAGTGCGCCACATCTTTCCAAAACTGCTTTTTGGTGCGATAATAGCAAGTCTCGGCAATGCCCATGATAACGGCAAGGCCAAGCGTAAGGGGCACAAAGAGCCAATGGTACATAGCCGTAAGGGCGAACTGCGCACGCGACCAGTCTATCGTACCCGTTGAAATGTCTAGAAATAGTTGATTGAACATAGTTTATTTTAATGATTATTATTTCCTTGTGTTGTGCGATTTGCCTTTTGGGGGCGTTCTGTCTGCCGGCCTTCGCCATGCCCAGTGGCCCCGGCTTACAATAGCCGCCACTATTTTTGGCGTTGGTCTAGCGTGCGCGACACATAGTCGGCCTCCCCTCCTTTGGGTGCATTTGCTTTCAAAAAGTTGGGAAAGAAAAACACTTTGAGGATGGCAAACATGATGAAGAGCTTGATGAATATCACCAACCACAACTTCTTACCCAATGTCATGCTCCTAAAACCATCATAGTAAAGGTCGAACGCGCGGTACCAAAAGCTTTTCTTGTTCATTCTTATTGTAATGTTTACAATGTGCAAATATAATAAAAATATCGTAACGATGTGCGTAATACAGACATTATTTTACCAAAGAGAAATACTTTTAAAGGTGAAAAGGTGAAAAAGTGAAAAGGTGAAAAAATGGCTTTTAAAGGTGAAAGGGTGAAAAGGTGAAAGGGTGAAAAGATGGCTTTTAAAGGTGAAAGGGTGAAAAAGTGAAAAGGTGAAAAGA
>CALIZL010000076.1 GCA_938028745.1 uncultured Prevotella sp. | reverse complement strand
GCAGCCATCTTTTCACCTTTTCACCTTTTCACCTTTTCACCCTTTCACCTTTAAAGGCGTTAGCCATCTTTTCACTCTTTCACCTTTTCACCCTTAAAGGCGTTAGCCATTTTTCACCTTTTCACCCTTTCACCTTTAAAGGCGCAGCCATTTTTCACCCTTTTACCTTTTCCCCTTTAAAAGGCGCAGCCATCTTTTCACCTTTTCACCTTTTCACCCTTTCACCTTTATAGGTTGATGGCTGCTCCCACCATAAAGTTAGCCCCATCGGTGAGTGGCGAGTTAAGGTAATGGTATTGGGGGCGGTAGTTTAGCACGTTGTCTACCGATAGTGTGAGCGTGAATATGCTGCCGATTTGCTGCACGGCAGACACCTTCCACAGCGTGTAGGCGGGATAATGAATGGTGTTGGTGCCCTTAGACAGGTCGTAATAGTCTACATATTCCAGATTGTCTACGGGCGAAAGCGCACGTCCGTCTATGTTAAAAGCCAGTTGGTAGGTCTTATTAAAGCGGTGCGAATAGTCCCAATGTGCAGTGAAGGTATGTTTTCGGGCAGGCTGATATTGGTTGTTCAGTTGTTTCCCGTCCTTATCCTTGGGCAAGCGTTCGTGTGTAAAGCAGTACGAAAGCTGTGCCGACATACCGTTTTGCCACTTTCCTTTCACTGTGGCCTCAAAGCCCAGCACCGCATATCGCGCCAAATTGATGTAAGGAAGATGGGGAATGGGTTCTGATGGGTTGGCGAAGAAAGGCGCGCCTGTGGCTATTTTGTCGCTCACCAGATTATAATGCCCGCTCAACGTGAAGTTATAATGCAAGCGCGTGTATTCGGCCGAGAGGTTAAAGTTGTGGCTAACTTCGGGTTTAAGGTTGGCGTTGCCTGTTACGAGCCAAATGCCGGCCATGTCAAAGTTATAGTATTTCTCTTTAAGCGTGGGCGAACGGAACCCCATTCCGTAGCCAAAGCGCAGGTTTAAATGGGGTAGGGGCGTGTGACGAAGACTGATTTTGGGCGTTAGGCGCGTGTTGGCGTGGTCGGAAAAGTGGTCAAGTCGTAGTGCGCCAACCACTTCCCACGCCTTGCCGAGGTTAAGGTCGTATTGTGCAAAGACGTCGCACGAGCGTTGTTTGCGTGTTCGGCCTTCGAGGTTGGGGTTCAATAGCCAATCGTGCATCCAGTCGGCACCCAGCGAAAGCACGTCGCCTTGCCGCAAGTTGAGGGTGTAGAGCAGGCGGAAGGCGTTTTGTACGTTCGAGTAAGAGCGAAGGTCGAGGCGATACTGTTGTAGAAAGGTCGACTTGTCGTATTGGTCGAACGAGTAGGAGAGTTCTAAATGTTGCTTGTCGGATGGCTGCCAAAGTGCGCGTAGGCCGCCAGAGAAGTCGCGATAACGTTCGGGCGCGTCTATCGTTCGGGTTGTTTCGCGGAAAAAGTAGCCGGCACGTCCAGTTAGTTTCAGTTCGCGCACAGGACTGAAAGATAACTGGTTGTTGGCGTTCCACGTATTGTCGCCGTAGATGGTAGTGACAACACGCGATATGGGCGAAGGGCCGTTGGTTACGTCGTAGTTGTCTATCGACGTGTGGGTAACCGACAGGGTGTTGGCCCATTTACCTTTTTTCAGTTGCATGTTCAAGCCTTGTCGCCAATCGTTGTGACGTGCAACACGCGCATTGAGGTTTAGTTTAAAAGGCTGTGTGGCGTTGCGTGTGATGATGTTGATAACGCCACCTGCGGCGTTGGAGCCATAAAGGGCCGAGGCTGCACCGCGAACAATCTCTATCCTTTCAACGTTATCCATGCTCAAACGGGTAAAGTCAACGTCGTCCATCGTTTCTCCTGCCAGCCGTTCGCCGTCAACGAGTATCAGTAAGCTTTGTCCGCCGAACCCTGCAAAGTTAATATGAGTTTGTTGGTTCATGGCATACGAGAACTCAATGCCAGGCATGGAGGTTTGAAGTAGGTCGCGCAGGTTGGTGGCATCGGTCTTTTCGATGTCTTTTCGTGTGATGACGCGCGTTAGAACGGGCGTGCTTGCCAACAATTTCGGACTTCGCGTGCCGGTTACCACCACCTGTTCGAGGTCGATGGTGCGGTTAAGCGTGTCGGCAGGAAGGGCTGCGTTGACTGTTATGTGGGATAAGAGGAGGGGGAGAATGGTGAATGTGCGGTGGAACATGAGCGTAACTTTGATGTGAAGTTGGCTTTTAAAGGTGAAAAGGTGAAAGGGTGAAAAGATGGCCTTTAAAGGTGAAAAGGTGAAAAGGTGAAAAGGTGAAAGGGTGAAAAAATGGCTAACGCCTTTAAAGGTGTCTAGCGGTTTCTAGGTTTCTAGTTCTTTCTAGCTTTCGGACAAGTCAGACTGGTCAGAATTATCCTATTAGCCTAACGCCACTTATTCATTTGCTTAACTCCTAAAGGTGAAAGGGTGAAAAGGTGAAAAAATGGCTAACGCCACCTATACATTTGGCTTAACTCCTTAACTCCTTAACTCCTTAACTCCTAGTGGTGAAAAGGTGGCTGCCCCTATCAACTCGTCGACTTCTAATACGGATACCTATAATTAATGGTGAGATAACATTTGGTGCCTGTTGTGGGGTTGATGTAGCTTTCTAGTTGCAAGGCCACGAATTTTCCGTTGTTCAGTTTCACCACAAACACGTGGCTGTTGTTCTTGTATGCGGGTGGCATGGGCGGTATTTCTAGGCTTAGCCATGATGAAAGCTGCTTGTTGATGTTTATTCCTTGGCAACCAATGAGGCTGTTGAGCATCTGAGATTGGTCTACCCAAACGGCGTTGGTGGTCCATTCGTCGGGTTTGAAGGTTGCTCCCATAAACTGTGCGCTGCTTTCGGGTAGCTGACTCATCGACGTATAGTTGGTTTCTAGCACCGCTCCGCCGTTGGTTCGCACGTTGTCGCGGTGTATGGCGATGCTCCATGCAGGCGGTTCGGGCTGTTTGGCAGTGGGTTTAAAGTCTCTTTTTTCGTTGTGTGATAAGCCTTTTCCAAACACGTCGAACCAATACGTGTAGATGCCTGTTTGGTTATTTGCCTGTGTTTCGTCTTTAATTGTAGGGATGGGGAAGGGTGTGAAGTGGGTGCGAGCATGCAGAAAGGCATCTGCATCGCCCGATTCGGCTAGCATTTTCAGCGAGTCGAAGTCGATGTAATACCAGTTATGCCAGTCGCTTGCATCTATTGCCAGTTGGTTGGCATTGATTTTCGGAGCTTTGTCGGGCGAGTCGTAGATGCCGTCGAACAGTCCTGTGCAGGCCGAAATCAAGGCGGCGAGCAAGCCAATGGTAAGCAAACGAATTGGTTTTGCGATGATGGGCATGGGATTTTGTGCGTGTGGTGAGTGATGTTTTGGGGGAGAGAGAAGAGACCAACTCTCTACGTTTCATTGTTAAAGCCAAAGCTGGGGCGAGAGGAAAGCATTGCCGCAAGTGAGATTATGCTTGCAGTTGCTTTCCGCTCTGGCGCCCCAGCAGCTTTGGTTTGGCCGTGCTTTTGGCAGCAGCCTTATTTCTTTATCTTACCGTTAAATACGGCTTCGAGGGGGAATGGCATTTTGCCGGCCGTGAAACTGTTTTCCACTTTCAGGTTGCCGTCTTTGTCAAAGGTGGCTTTGATGTTGGCTTTGGTTAGCGCATAGTCGCCTTCCATGCTTGTTGCACCATCCTTAACCGCCTTGAACTTCATCTTTAAGCCATCGTTCGAATAGTCTTTACTGAACGTTTTGGTAGCCTCATCGTAGGTAAGATTGTTGATGGTGTACGCGCCTAAGGTTAGGTCGCCCATCGTTGTTCCGTTAATTTGTTGGCCTAGAACCATGATGCTGTACGTACCATCATCGTTAACCCAGAAGCTATGTGCAGCATTCTTGTTGGTAAACGTACCTGCGAAACCTACTGATATCGTATTCTCGCCCATGTATGTGCCAGATAGTTTAAC
This sequence comes from uncultured Prevotella sp., assembly GCA_938028745.1. Taxonomy (GTDB): domain Bacteria; phylum Bacteroidota; class Bacteroidia; order Bacteroidales; family Bacteroidaceae; genus Prevotella. The sequence goes on along the minus strand of CALIZL010000076.1, from coordinate 10,286 downwards.
GGCATCCGAAGCCTTTCCGTTTCTCCATTTAATGGTTGTACTGCCCATCAATCCTGTTACGCTGATGTTAATTGCGGTCATCGAACCAGCCATCATGGCTTTGTATGGTTTGGCAGCTCCGCCCTTATGTGGGTCTACGATGTTCATCGTGCCGTTTCCGCTAACCTTTCCCTTATCGAGTTTAACCTCAAAAGTGCCGTTTCCCCACTTCTCGTCGGTAAACTTGCAGTAGGTTTTCCCGTCTTGGCTGTACACTTCCATCTTGGCATCGTCGCCATAATAGGTGTCGAAGAAGAAGGGAGAACTAACCAAGATGTAGCCAGTGGCGGTGTGGATGGGCTTTACTGGCGACTCTTCGTTGGCGAATTGAATGCTCTTAATTTCGCTGGCTTTATATTTAACGGTGCTTCCGTCGGTCTTGGTAATGGTTACTGTTTGTGCCGTGGTAGTGGCTACGCCCGCTAGTAGGGCGAAAACAAGTGTAAAGAGATATTTCATTTCTGGATGAATTTGAAAGTTCTTGATGTGGATTTAACGATGAATACGCCCGTTTGGCCGTTCAAAGGTAGGTCTACCGAGCCGTCGGAGTTGACTGTTGCCGATACAACTAGCTGACCCGAAACATTGAATATCGACACGCGCGAGCCAGGTTGCAGCCCTTCGCCGTGAACCGATTGGCCGAAACTGAACACGGCTTGGCTCTCGTTTGGCGAGGGAGCGGTGTCGATGCCCGTAGAAGATGGGTCGGCGAACTCGAATGAGCGGAACTCGTTCAGCGGATATTCAACGGTTTGTTTGCCTGCCGTGATTACCAACTTGTTGGTAGTAAAGGTTACCGTTGGCTTGTCGGCCAGTGCGAAGAACGTGCTTTCTCCCGTCTTGCCGCTCACTTTAACGTGGTTGGCTGCGATGGCCCACGCACTACCGAAGAACAGGGCAGATGCGAGAACAAGTGCCCTGATGGTTGTTCTGATTTTCATTGTACTTGTATTTTATGAAATCTAATCTGTTATAACGCTACAAAAGTAACAATAACTTCTATTTTCGGCAATACTCACTTGTTGTGATTTTTCGCCCTTTTCTATGCCTTGTTCCCGATAATATAAGTATCTTTGTGTGTTTATTTTTTAGCTTATGTTCGATTCCTTGAAAATACATTGCCAGCAAACAATGGTGTTTAGCGATACCGAATTGGCTGCCGTAGACCATTATTTTGTGGAAAGGAGCTTTAAGCGGCGCGAATTTCTGCTGCAAGCTTCGCACGTGTGTCGGCATCTTTTCTTTGTGGCTAAGGGCTGTGTGCGCCATTTCCATATTAAAGAAGATGGGTCGGAGGCCACGTGCGACATCACGTTGGAGAACCAATGGGCAACGGATTTCGTTAGTTTTGCAGACGAAACGCCGAGCCGATTGTCGTTGCAGGCGTTGGAAGACACTGTGGTGTACAGCGTGGAAAAGGCTCGTTTGCTGGAACTTTATGCTGCTCACCATCGCTTTGAAACCTTCGGGCGCATCACCACCGAACGTGTTTTGCAGCGTTCGATAGATACAACCATGTCGTTAGCCTCGCTAAAACCCGAAGAACGCTTTAAACATCTGATGGCTGTTCGCCCCGAACTGTTGCAGCGTGTACCGCAAAAACATATCGCAAGCTTGTTGGGCATCAGTCCGGAGAGCCTTAGCCGATTGCAAAAAAGAATGTGCGACCGACGAAAAACTTAACTTAAATCAACGTCTTGTTGGCTTCTCGTATTGTAACTTTGCAGCAGAGAAAGAGGAGGGAGTGAAAAGGTGAAAGGGTGAAAAAATGGCCTTTAAAGGTGAAAAGGTGAAAGAGTGAAAAGATGGCTAACGCCACCTAGGCATTTGGCTTAACTCCATAACTCCTTAACTCCATAACTCCTAAAGTTGAAAAGGTGAAAGGGTGAAAAGGTAAAAAATGGCTAACGCCTTTAAAGGCGTCTAGCGGTTTCTAGGTTTCTAGTTCTTTCTAGCTTTCGGATAAGTCGGACAAGTCAGACAGGTCCGAATTATCCTATTAGCCTAACACCCCTAAGCATTTGGCTTAACTCCTTAACTCCTTAACTCCTAGAGAAAACAATTTTACGAACCTCTCATATAAATATTACAGCATGAATTTACAAGAAATTTTGGAGTTTAGGCGCGCAACGCGCAAGTTTAACAGCGAACCAATCAGCGCAGAGCGCGTTCGCCGTTGTTTAGAGTTGGCCACTTTGGCCCCAACAAGCAACAACATGCAGCTTTACGAGATGGTGCACGTTACCGACAAAGCCTTGTTGCAACGACTTGCAACAGCTTGTTTAAACCAAGTTAGCGCGCAGACGGCACAACAAATGGTGGTGTTCGTTACCCGTCACGACCGCTATCGGCAACGCGTAAAGCAACTAATAAGTTTCGAACGCGACAACATCAGGCGACATTCGGCACCCGAAGACCAAGAACGGCGCATCAAGGAGAAGGAGAGTTATTATGGCAAGATGATACCTTTCTTATATAGCAAGTTCTTCGGACTATGGGGCGCGGTGCGCAAAACGATGCTCGTTAGCGTAGGCGCGTTTCGCCCGATGTTCCGCCAATGCTCCGAAACCGATACGCGCATAGTGCTGCATAAGAGTTGTGGTTTGGTGGCGCAAACCTTTATGTTGGCTATGGCCGAGGCGGGTTACGACACCTGTCCGTTAGAAGGATTCGACAGCTTGCGCGTGAAACGCGCACTGGGTTTGCCTCGCAGCGCGGAAATTACGATGGTGGTTACCTGCGGAATGCGCGATGCCGAGGGCATACACGGCGACCGGTTTAGGGTGGATTTCAACGAATTGTACAGTCAGCGAGGCTAATTCCGCCTCTCGGCTAACCATCAATCGCCACCCCATCTAAAAGCTTTTGTCACTCATCCGCTTGTCGTTGGGTGCGTACAAAGGCCTTTGTAGTGTGGCTACAAGCCCTTTGTAGTGTCGCTACCAACCTCTTGTAGTGTCGCTACAGCTTGTTTGTAGTGTCGCTACAAAGGGGTCGGTAGCGTTTTGTATGTAGGCTATGCAGATGTCAAAAGCATCGGAATGCAAGAAAATCGTGAAAAGATAAAAGGATGAAAATAGTTCTCGTTTCAATCACAATGCTTTTCACTTAATTCCTTTGAAATGTTATTTCGCCCCCCCCCAATATAAACTCAAAAACTAACCAACTAACGCTAACTTTTTTGAGTTTCGTTATAACTTATCGGAAAATATTTGTAACTTTGCACACCAAATGTGTGACTTAGAAACCTTTAAGCTGGATGTCAAGGCGTTAAAGCAAGGCAAAACCTTGTTGGGGTACGTGCTTGACGACAGTTTCTTTGAGGCCATCGACGCCCCCGAAATTAGGAAAGGAAAGGTGAACGTTGAGCTGCAAGCTACAAGAAACGGCGACCTTTTTGAGCTGAACTTCAACATAGAAGGTTCGGTCAGCATACCTTGCGACCTGTGTCTCGACGACATGGAACAGGCTGTTAACACAAAAGAACGGCTGATAGTGAGGTTTGGAGAAGAATATTCAGAAGAAGACGAACTGGTTACGCTGGAAGAAGACCCTGGGGTAATCGACCTGTCGTGGTTCGTTTACGAGTTTATCGCACTTAACATACCCATCAAGCATGTGCACGCGCCTGGCAAATGCAACCCAGCAATGATAGACGTGCTGGATGCACATGCTGCCAACCGAAGTGGCGATGAGGATGAAGAAGAGGCGATTGACCCGCGCTGGATGAAACTGAAAGAAATAAAAAAACAATATTAAAGATTAAGACAAAATGGCACATCCTAAAAGAAGACAGTCCAAGACTCGTACACTTAAAAGAAGAACTCACGATAAAGCCGTAGCTCCCACACTGGCTCTATGCCCCAACTGTGGCGCTTATTACATTTATCATACGGTTTGCCCCACTTGCGGACAGTACAGAGGTAAGGTAGCTATCGTTAAGGAAGAGGTTGCTGAATAATGGATAAGATAAATGCGATAATCTCAGGCGTCGCCGGTTACGTGCCCGACTATGTCCTTAACAACGAGGAGCTGTCGCGCATTGTCGATACCAACGACGAATGGATTACTACGCGTACTGGTATCAAGGAGCGCCGCATCCTCACGGAAGAAGGGCTCGGTACTTCTTATCTGGCCCGTAAGGCCGCCAAACTTCTGATGAAGAAGACGGGCGTTGACCCCGACAGCATCGATGCGGTTATCGTTGCCACCACCACTCCCGACTACATCCACCCCTCCACAGCATCTATCGTGCTGGGTAAGCTGGGCTTGAAAAATGCTTTCGCATTCGACTTCTCGGCTGCCTGCTGCGGGTTTATGTACGCTTTCGATGTGGCTTGCAACATGATACAAAGCGGACGCCATAAGCGCATTATCGTTATCGGCGCCGATAAGATGTCGGCCATCACCGATTATAAGGATCGCGCTACCTGTCCGCTCTTTGGCGACGGGGCTGGTGCTGTGATGGTGGAAGGAACTACGGAAGAAAACGTGGGCTTGGTAGACTCGCTCCACGTGGCCGACGGAATGGGCTTGCCTTTCCTTCATGTAAAGGCCGGCGGCTCGGTTTGTCCGTCTTCGCAGTTCACCGTAGACCATCGCTTACACTTCACTTATCAGGAGGGTCGCACCGTTTACCGCTATGCCGTTTCGGCAATGGGCGACGATTGCACCAAACTGATTGAGCGCAATGGCCTAACACCCGAAGATATTAACTACGTTGTGCCGCATCAGGCCAACCTTCGTATTATCGAGGCGGTGGGTAAACGCATCGGGGTGCAGCCCGAACAGGTGCTGGTAAACATCCAACGCTACGGAAACACCAGTGCGGCATGTATGCCCTTGGTGCTTTGGGATTTTGAAAAACAATTGAAGAAGGGCGACAACCTTATCTTTACCGGCTTTGGTGCTGGTTTCGTTCATGGCGCATCTTACTACAAGTGGGCCTACGACGGTGCCGAAATGGCCGAACAAGGAAAGTAAAAACGGCACGTTTGCCCCAACTTTAATTGAATAATAACAAAGAAGACGCATCCTTAATTTCTTAAGATGCGTCTTTTTGAGCTTTATCCAAGCTCTAAACAAACACCTTTATCACAGCAACAAACATGCACAAAGCAGGATTTGTAAACATCGTTGGCAACCCCAATGTGGGCAAAAGCACGCTGATGAACCAGCTTGTGGGCGAGCGTATCTCCATAGCCACCTTTAAGGCGCAAACCACGCGGCACAGAATAATGGGCATTGTGAACACCCCTGAGATGCAGATTGTGTTCTCGGATACGCCCGGTGTGCTCAAACCCAACTACAAGCTGCAAGAGTCGATGCTGGCTTCCTCGGTGTCGGCACTTAGCGATGCAGACGTGTTGCTGTACGTTACCGATGTGGTTGAAGACCCGGAGAAGAATGCCGACTTCTTGGAGAAGGTGCGGGGCATGAAGATTCCCGTGCTGCTGCTCATCAATAAGATTGACGAGAGCGACCAAAAAACTCTCGGCGACATCGTGGAGCGGTGGCACGCGCTGCTGCCCAAGGCCGAAATATTACCCATTTCGGCCAAAAACAAGTTCGGCACCGACCTCCTACTGCGCCGAATACAAGAGCTGTTGCCCGAATCGCCGCCCTATTTCGACAAAGATCAGCTTACCGATAAGCCTGCGCGTTTCTTCGTAAGCGAGATAATTCGCGAGAAAATACTGCTCTACTACGATAAGGAAATACCCTATTCGGTGGAGGTTAAGGTCGAGCGATTTAAGGAAACAGAAAAGAAAATACACATCAATGCCGTTATCTACGTTGAGCGCGAAAGTCAAAAAGGCATCGTTATCGGGCATCAGGGCGTGGCGTTGAAGAAGGTTTCTTCGGAGGCACGAAAAACATTGGAAAGGTTTTTCGACAAAGAGGTGTACCTCGAAACCTTCGTGAAAGTTGATAAAGACTGGCGAAGTTCGAAGAAAGAACTCGACAGTTTTGGCTATAACCCCGAATAAGACGTTTCTCGTGAGCCACGTGTAAGCCGAATTTGGCCGCGCATGGCACGCTAACACGCTTTTTCGACGATTAAGAATTTACATTTATGGCAAACTTAGTAGCTATCGTGGGACGTCCCAATGTGGGCAAGTCCACCTTATTTAATAGACTTACAAAAACCCGTAGTGCTATCGTGAGCGATACCGCTGGCACCACGCGCGACCGCCAATACGGCAAGTGCGACTGGGCTGGGCGCGAGTTCTCGGTTGTAGATACGGGCGGATGGGTGGTCAATTCGGACGACATCTTCGAAGATGCCATTCGCCGACAAGTGCTCGTGGCTACCGAAGAGGCCGACTTGGTGCTGTTCCTCGTAGACGTGAATACGGGCGTAACCGACCTCGATGAGGATGTGGCGCAGATACTCAGGCGAACCAAGGTGCCCGTGGTGTTGGTGGTGAACAAGGCCGACAACAACGAGCAGATTTACGAAGCACCCGTGTTTTATTCGTTGGGTCTGGGCGACCCCTTCCCCATTAGCGCATCAACAGGCAGCGGAACGGGCGACTTGCTCGACGCTGTTATTGAGCAACTAAAACCTGGCGACAACGATAATGTTGAAGACGGCATACCTCGTTTCGCCGTGGTGGGCAGACCTAACGCGGGCAAAAGCAGCATCATCAATGCCTTTATAGGCGAAGACCGCAACATCGTTACCGAAATTGCAGGTACAACACGCGACAGCATTTATACGCGTTTCGATAAGTTTGGCTTCGACTTCTACCTCGTAGATACGGCCGGAATACGCCGAAAAAACAAGGTTACCGAAGATTTGGAGTTTTATAGCGTTATGCGTTCGATACGTTCTATCGAGCATAGCGACGTTTGTATTCTGATGATTGATGCCACGCGCGGCATCGAATCGCAGGACATGAACATCTTCCAGCTTATTCAGAAAAACCAAAAGTCGCTTGTTGTGGTGGTTAACAAGTGGGACTTGGTGCCAGATAAAGACCAAAAGGTGATAAAGACTTTCGAGAATGCCATTCGCGAACGCATGGCTCCCTTTGTGGATTTCCCCATCATCTTTGCCTCGGCACTTACCAAGCAGCGCATCTTTAAGGTGCTTGAAACGGCCAAACAGGTATATCTTAACCGCAAGGCACGCGTGGGAACGTCGAAACTTAACGAAGTGATGCTTCCCCTTATCGAGGCTTATCCGCCCCCATCCACCAAGGGTAAGTACATCAAAATTAAGTATTGCACGCAGTTGCCCAACACGCAGATACCCTCGTTTGTGTTCTATGCCAACCTGCCACAGTACGTAAAGGAGAACTATCGCCGCTTTTTGGAAAACAAGATACGCGAAAATTGGAACATGCACGGCTGTCCAATTAACGTGTTTATCAGACAAAAATAAGATGTTGGGGATACGGCTTAGGCTTGTGTCCCCAACTTGTTTTATGCCTTGATTGTACAGCCTGCGGCCATTTTTTGTGCGCTTGGCAGTAGACCGCGGCATAATCTACGATATATCCACTCAACATTCCCTTACCATTTGTCCGACCCCCAACCCTCAATAAAAGGAACAACAATCGAACGCTTGCGGGGAATTTTTAGTACATGCCTTAAACCTTCGGGCTTATTGTTAGTCTATTATTAAGGTGTTTAAAGGCACGCAAATATAAATAATGACCATTTAGTATATGAGAAGAATTTGTTTGAAAATCCACAAGTGGCTAGCATTGCCCCTAGGTGTGTTTATGATTATTCTATGTTTCACGGGCTTACTGCTATTGCTTACAAAAGAAGTTTTGCCGCTTTTGGGTATAGAAGAGGGTGCAGAACCCTTCTACAAAACTGTAAAGAAACTGCATCGCTGGCTCTTTATGGTGCCGGACAATCCCCGTGGCGGACTTTCGGTTGGTCGAGTTATCGTGGCCGTAACAGCTATGTGCATGTCGGTTGTGCTGCTAACGGGCGTTGTTGCTTGGTGGCCCAAAAGCAAAAAGATGCTGAAAAGCCGTTTAAAGGTAAGCACAAACAAGGGTTTTCGCCGGTTTGTGTATGATACGCACGTGTCCTTAGGCATCTATGCCTTCGTGTTCCTGTTCCTGATGGCCATTACGGGTCCTGTATTCTCGTTCGGTTGGTACAGGCAAGGCATGTCGAAACTCTTCGGGCAGAACACCGAGAAGATGGAAAACAAGATGCCCAAAGCGGGCGACAAACCGACTGATGCAAAAGGAAATGCCTTTGCTAACGGCAATATGGAGCAGGCGAAGGAACAAACACAGCCACAAGCGGGTGGGGCAAACGACACAAAGAAAGAAGCTGACGGCAAGAAACCTGGCGGAAAGAAACTTTTCAAATCGTTGCACACTGGCAAGTGGGGTGGTTGGTTCTCAAAGATACTTCATGGGCTTGCCGCACTTGTTGGCGGTTTCCTGCCTATCAGCGGCTACTATCTGTGGTGGAAGAAAAGGCAAGGAAAACACGCAAAGTGATAAGGCTTGTGCTGTGGATGTACGTTCTGTTCATACTGTCATCCGCGTAAAGCACAGGTTCTAGCGGGTGTTAAGGGTTTAAAAGGGAAACCCCAAATCTCCCAATCTGCTGCCAGCAAGCAACAAACCACTCGTAGAAAAGAAAAATACCGAAGTAGTCTTTTGTGCGCATTGCCTTTCTAATGCTTACTTTTGCATTCGTAATGTACAAGGGGGTAGAAGTTTTTTAATCCTGTGTCACCTTTCATTTCTATTGTTGTCCGCTAAAACTTTTATATCCATTCCGCATGCTATAAAAGTTTTAGTGGACAACTATATTATGTAATTGCCTTTCTGTATTAGTGTTATGCTTAAACCCGAATCAGCCAATTGGCTGTAACATCAACTGCGGCTTAATGCTATTAAGCGGTGTTATGTTTAAGTAAAAAATGCCATTAGGGGTTATCTTTCAACCCAAATCGGGCATTAAAGCCGCTTAGATTTTGTGTATTGTTGAACATCTTGTTTGTCTTATTCATAAAGTCGTAGCGGACTACGTCAAAAGAATAAGGCAGGCAAGATGTCGACAAGCAAACGAGAGATGTACAGGAAACAATGCAAACAGCTTCAATTATTTGATAAGCGACCTAATGCCCAATTGGGGTTTAAGCTTTCTCTTCTGAGCAACTATTCAGCGATAAGATGCGTTCGCTTTGTTAAAAGACTTGAAAATATTTTACAAAATACATTCTTTTTGCCGTCCCTTCTAGCGAAAAACAATACCCAAAAGTACGCAATTATCCCCTATTTTCAGCCTTTCAAATTTTATTTTTACGCCATTTTTGAGCGCAGCACCTGCATTTAGCACCACTTTGCCTTTCTAGTTGGTCGCCTGCCTGCAAATTTTCACTGCCCCAACAACGGCTTTTAGTGGTTAAAATATCACTTTTTATAGTGCTTTTATCCACTAACAACATCGGTTTTTCATCAATCGTAGACCAATAAACCCAACATGCAGCGTGCATCATTATACATTTCGCCTCGCGTTTTGCTACATTTTGCCTTGCATTTAGCGGCATTTTACACCGCGTTTTGCTGCATTTTACCTTGCGTTTAGCGGCATTTAGCACTGCATTTTGCTGCTAATTGCAATGCAATTTGCCCCAAATAGCACCACTTTTGCTGCTAATTGCCCACCGTCCTGTATAATAATAGCTTTTATACAATGTTTATCCAGCTTTCACCACTTACAAACTAACCCCATTTTTCATCAAAACAAACCTCCGCGAGAATCGATTATTTGCGGTCGGGTGGACGATTGGTTGATAAAAACGGTACTCATAATGTTAAATGTTGAGCTAAAAACTTTACATAGGTTTGTGCTGATATGACTTCATCTTTAAGTCTTCGTCAAGAAATAATAGCATGTATTTACCAATCATTCGCCATTGCATCGATACGTTATTCTTATGTGGGTTAAACTCGTTTAAGGCTATAATTACATCCATATCAAGATGTTTGTTTTGGGGCATAATAAACATCTGGTAGGTTGAAAACCTTTCCTCAATATTTCAAATTTTGAAGTAATGCAGGAAGGGAATGTCGAGACTGAAGACACTAATAAAAAATCCGCCGAACAGAGGAATTGTCCGGCGGATGAATGATGTCAATCTGTTCTCTTTCAACCAATCTTTCGATATGCGCCGAAATGAGTAATGAGCTTGCAGTTGGCCATCATGAATCCATAATAGCCGTTCTATTCTTCATATAGTAGTCTAATTTATACTTCTC
>CALIZL010000075.1 GCA_938028745.1 uncultured Prevotella sp. | reverse complement strand
CTCCATTTAGCACCAAAACGCACTCCATTTAGCACCAAAACGCACTCCATTTAGCGGCATATTGCACTGTATTTAGCAGCAAATAGCCCAATAAATGCTGCAAATGGCACTCGTTTGAAATAAATATTCATTTCACTGCATTCACTGGCTACCCCCCTTTTTGCATCAAAACAAACCTTCGCGAGAATCGATTTTTTGCGACAAGGTGAACGATTGGTGTACAAAAAGGACAGTCATAATGTTAAAATTTACACTGAAAAGTTGACAACGTTTCAGGCTGACGGGTTGACAAGTTAACAAGAAAGCAAGTGGATAAGTGAACGAGTTAATCATTCGTCTTTCGTGTTTTGGCATAAATACGTCCATTTTTGACATAAGAACATAAGAAACATAAAAGTAGTCGTCCTGACTCTCTCCTCATTATGTGCTACTGGTAAGATGTTTTCAACTTGTAGAGAATGTATTGAATGGCTTACGCCAAGCCGCTGTTTAAGACTTACAACCACGTTTTGTCACAGAACAAATGGGGCAGAAATTCAGATTTTATCTTATCTTTGTTCAGTACCCCGTGCCAGTTGTTGTGTTTATCTGTTGTTAAGCCTGTGAGTTTGTAAGCTATTATGCCTATGAGTTTTCAAGCTTATAAGCTTGTGGATTTGAGAACTTATAGGTTAACGAGTTAGCCAATCTAGCACCAACCGCAAGTCTACCAAAAGCAAAGCACCTTTCCCCATCAAAGCATTTTTCTCCAACACATTAATCAATTATTCTTTTTTTATTATTACTTTTGCAGCATCACACAAACATATCTACTCTACGACCAACACGCAAACGACACAATCTGCTAGGCAGCAACGCGCTTTGCAACTAACAACAACGTGCTAGCACTGGATGAAATGAACTAAAAATATTAAGCTAAATCTTTAAACAATGACAATTAACCTATCAAAAAGCAAGCCTCAAAAGGTTATTGCTACGGCCCTTCTGCTATATGGCAGCATGGGCTTGCAGGCGCATGCGCTTACGGTTGGCACGGCCAATGGCCTTTCTAACCAACAAACGTCTGGCATGCCTGCTGGTTCGCCAACCACATTAAGCACAACCGAACGCCACCCCACCATCGCAGCCAACCTGCAAACAGGCAAGCAAGTGCGGGTGAAAGGCCATGTGGCCGATGCCAATGGCGAACCCATCGTGGGTGCAACGGTGACACAACGCGGCACCAAAAACGCCGCCATCACCGACATCGACGGAAACTTTACCATCGAAGTGCCAGCACAAAGCGAACTAACCGTGAGCTATATCGGCTTTGCCGACCAAACGGTGAAGGCCGCTCAGGATGTGAACATCGTGATGAAAGCCAACGAAGAATCGCTAGACGAAGTGGTGGTGGTTGGTTATGGCGTGCAAAAAAAGGTGAACCTAACGGGTGCCGTGTCGGCCGTTAAGGGCGACGAATTGCAGATGCGCCCCATCACCGACGCCTCGCAAGGCTTGCAGGGCATGGTGCCTGGTCTGCTTGTTACCAACAACAAGGCTGGCCGCCCCGGCGCAACGGGTACGCTAAGCCTTCGCGGACAGGGCAACCTATCGGGAACTGGTCATCCATACGTGCTGGTAGACGGTATCGAAATGAGCCTATCCGACGTTAATCCCAACGACATCGAAAGTATCTCGGTGCTTAAAGATGCCGCTGCTTGCGCCATCTACGGTGCTCGTGCCGCCTATGGCGTTATCTTGGTAACGACAAAGAAGGGCACCGAGGGCAAACTGCACGTTAGCTACCAGGGCTCCGTGGGATGGTCGTCGCCAACGGTTTTGCCCAAGATGGCTAATGCCTTAGAGTTCGCCCACTTCTGGAACGACGGCGTTACCAATGCCGGCTCGTCGCGCCTTTATAGCGCAGAGAAGCTGGAAAAGCTTAGGCAGTACATGGAAAACCCCGAAAGCGTGAACCCTTGGTATGAGTTGCCAGCCAACGCCAACATGAACCCCGCCTTCGAAAACTCTGAAAGCGGTGTGGGAAACGTAGACTACTTTAAGCTACACTACAAAAACAGCGCCTTTAAACAACAACACAACCTAAGCTTTAGCGGTGGAACTAAAGCCGCACAATATTATATATCGGGCGGATATCTTGAAGAAGACGGTATTCTTCGTTATGCCGACATCAACTATAAGCGCATGAACGTGGCCTCGACCATTAGCTCGCAGATTACGCCGTGGATGAAAATGAAGTTTGGTTTGAAGTTCCGCCACTCGCTAGACAAGACACCCTTCGGCAGTGGTGCAATCGCCGATGGGTTCTTCCACTCGCTGGCGCGTTTCCGTCCTACGGTTTCGGTGGTAGACCCCAACGGACATTTCACCGAACTTTCAATGATTCCCTACTTGCAAAGTGGCACATACACCCGTACCAAACAAGACCTGATGAACCTCAGCGGTGGCTTAGAGTTCAATCCCTTCAAGGGTTTCAACATCTACTTAGACTATACTTACAAGCTCTCCAACTGGTCGTATCAGGCCAAGAGCGTGGCTCCGCTCATCTATGGGGCCGATGGCGTAAGCACGACAAAGGGCGTTCGCAGCGAGTTGGGCATATCGGCGCAAGGCGGTTTTACGCGTGCCGAGAGCCATACACGCTACCAAAACATCAGTCTTTACGGCAATTACACGTTCTCGTTGTTCGATGCCCACAACCTTACGCTTATGGGTGGCTACCAAGAAGAAGACAACGACTACGACTATCTCTACAATGGCATCACCGGAATTTACTCTACCACCAACCCAAACGTGGGTATGGGCACGGGCGACAGACCTGTAACCGACACGCGTAACGGCTGGGCCACGCGCGGTTTCTTCGGCAGGATAAACTACGATTACAAAGGTCGCTACCTCGTTGAGTTCAACGGACGCTACGATGGCTCATCGCGTTTCTTGCCCGAACACCGTTGGGGCTGGTTCCCCTCCGTGTCGGTGGGCTGGAATATCACGCAAGAGAAGTTCATGGAACCAATCACCAGCACGCTCTCTCACCTTAAACTGCGCATGTCTTACGGTCGTTTGGGCAACCAGTCGGGTGCAGCACTCTACACTTTTGCCTCTATCATGGAACTAAGCGATGGTCTTGGCAGCTACATCTTCCCCGAAGGTCGCCGCATGCACATCAATGCGCCAGCCGTGATAAACAGCGCGACGACGTGGGAAAAGGTAAACAGCAAGAACATCGGACTAGACTTTGGCCTGCTGGGCAATGCCCTTACGGGTAGTTTCGACCTCTTTGAGCGCAACACCAGCGACATGCTTGGCCCTAGTGTAGACTATCCCGACTACTTCGGAGCAAAAGCTCCGCAAACCAACAACGCCTCGTTGCGCGACCGCGGATGGGAACTAACGCTGAACTATCGCGGCAAAATAGGTCGCGACATCGACTTCCAGGTGGGCGGTTCGCTGTCTGACGCATCGGCCGTTGTTACCGAATACGCCAACCCAACGGGTAACAACCCCTCAGGAAGTTGGTATAAGGGCAGGCGCGTTGGCGAAATATGGGGCTATCGCGTAGATGGCATCATACAAACACAGGCCGAAGCCGACCAATATAACAGCACATACAACACCTCGTACTTTACAACCAAGCCCTGGGAACCAGGCGACTTGAAGTTCAGAGACCTTAACGGCGACAAGAACATTAATAACGGCAAGAACGTTTTGGGCGACATGGGCGACGTGGAGGTTATCGGCAACACCACGCCCCGCTATCAATACACCATCAATGGTATGGTTAGCTGGAAGGGTTTGAGCCTTAGCTTGATGTTCCAAGGTGTGGGTAAGCGCGACTGGAACCCTGCGGGCAACATCTACTTCTGGGGTTCGGGGCCTTATGCACAAGTAACCGTGTTCAAAGAACACCTTGATTACTGGACAAAAGACAACCCCAACGCCTACTATCCACGGCCTTACATCAACACGGCAGGTGCTGTGGGCGCGCATAGTGCAAAAACCTTGCGCCACACAACCGACCGTTATCTGCAAAGCGCAGCCTATTGCAGGCTCAAAAACATAACGCTCAGCTACATCCTACCCAAACATTGGGTGAAGAAAGCCAACCTCGAACAGGTGCGCGTGTTCTTCTCTGGCGAGAACTTGCTTACCTTTACCAAGCTCAAAGGCATGTTCGACCCCGAAGGAGTGTTTACCCAAAACGACTATAACAAGGAAGGTGGCAAGAACTATCCCATGAATAAGGTGGTGTCGTTTGGACTTACCGTCAACTTATAACTAAAATATACGAAAGATGAAACTTACACATTATATATATATAGGAGCGTTAACGCTATCCCTTTCGAGCTGTTTCGACCTCAACAAAGAACCCGAAGGCGTGCTCTCTACCGTTAAGCCGTTCACAGGCGTTGGCGAGATAACGAGCTATCTGGACCAATTCTACGAGAAGGGTGTACGCGAACAGGGATTTAACTGGACGGGAGCGTACATTGCCAGCGGCGACTTGATAAGCGACAACATGTCGACCAGTGCCATCAACACGCGCCTCAACGGCGACCTAACCCTTGCCAGTGCAGGAAAATTAGATGCCTATACCCAGATTCGCAACGTCAACTTCTTGCTCAACAACCTTGGCAATTGCGACGAAAAGGGCTCGGCACGCTACAAGCAATGCGTGGGCGAGGCACACTATTTCAAGGCTTGGTTCTACTACACACTGTTTAAAAGCTACGGCCAACTTACGTGGCTAGATGCCCCCCTAGACCCCAATAAAGACCAAATGCTATTGCCACGAGCCAACCGAACGGTGATTGCAGACAGCATTCTCTCTGAACTAGACAAGGCCATTGCCAACCTTAACGAGCAAAACAGCGCGGCATCGATGCGCGTTCATCGTGATGTGGCTCGCGCTTTAAAGGCCGAAGTGGCCCTATACGAGGCCACTTGGGAGAAACACCACAAAGCAAAGAACGACCCCTTCTTCGACCCTACCGTTACATCCGACAAGATTTCGGACTACCTGAACCAATGTGTTGAGGCCTGCAAGGCCATCATCGACCGCAACGTGTGGGCCATCTACACCACCAACAACGCGCTGAACGACTATCGACAGCTGTTTCAAACCGAAGACCTTTCTAACAATAAGGAAGTGCTTTGGTTTAAACGCTACGATGGAACGAACATCGGAAACAACGTAGACCGCTACCTAAACAAGGGCGGAGGAAGTGCCGGCATAACGGCTTCGCTGGTAGACGACTACCTAACCATCGACGGACAACCCTTTGTTGGCACGGCTAAGACCGACGTGAAAAAGGTTTTTGGCGACGAACTTAAACCCACCTTGCGCGACCCGCGCCTATCGCAAACGGTGTGTATGCCGGGTCAACAGCTGCGCCCTGACGAAGGTCCGTACAAGCTTCCACCGCTAACGGGGGCGAGCTACCACAAAAACGAAACGGGCTACTCCATACTTAAACATGTGCAAATCGACTTCAAGGGAAGCCTAGACGCCGAATTCCGTGGCAGCACACCAGGCATTCAGTTCAGGTTTGCAGAGGTATTGCTCAACTATGCCGAAGCGTTGGCCGAACTGGATGGTGCAGCAAATGCCGCAAAGATTGTGCAACTGGTAAGTCCCTTGCGCAAACGCGTGGGCATGCCCGATATGGATTTCGACCGCGAATACAACACATCGGCCGACTATCCTTTCCATGCGCTCGACAAATACTTGCAAGCCGTTAGGCGCGAAAGGCGCGTTGAGCTGGCCATTGAGGGCAAACGTTTCGACGACATCATGCGTTGGGCTGCCGCTCAAGAACTCATCGTGGGTCAACGAGCCGTTGGCGCACTCTTCGTGGGCAGCAATTTGGAGAACAATGCCACATACGGTGGAAAGCTAGTTTACGACCAAGCCACGGGCAACAACCTCTACTTAACGGGCAAACCAGGCGACGCCCTACGCTACATTCTGCCTAGTAACCCTGCGGGAAACGAGCAAGGCTGGCACTTTAACCCCGCTCGCGACTACCTGCTACCCATCGCCCCACGTATGCTTAACCTCACCGAGAACCAGTGGAAACAAAATCCTGGATGGGAATAGCAAGTGAAATAGTTAACGAGTTGATGAGTGAACAAGTAGACAAGTGAACGAGTTAACGCCTAGACTAATAATTAAAACAACAAAGCATCTCACTCCCCTCTCCCCTTGGAGAGGGGTTGGGGGTGAGGCTTTTCCCTTCAAAGAAGGGCTAGGAATGAGGCCTTTATAACAACAAATCCAATGAACAGAAACCTCTCTCTTTCCCTAACGGGAGCGGCATTACTTGCGCCAATGGCCAACGCCACGGCCCAAACCAAGCAAGTTAAGCACAAGAAGCCCATGAATATCGTGTATATCATGAGCGACGACCACTCGTATCAAACCATCAGCGCATACGACAAGCGGTTTATCGAAACCCCAAACATCGACTGGATTGCCAACAATGGCGTGCGATTTACCAACAGCTATGTGGCCAATTCGCTCAGCGGGCCATCGCGCGCTTGCATGCTTACGGGCAAACACAGTCATGCCAACGGCTTTACAGACAACACAAAGACCTTCGACGGAAGCCAACAAACCTATCCCAAGCTGCTGCAAAAGGCGGGTTACCAAACGGCAATGATTGGCAAATGGCACCTTACCTCAGACCCTACTGGCTTTAATTATTGGGACATTCTTATTGGGCAAGGCGACTATTACAACCCCGACTTCAAGTGCAACGGCCAAAAAACGAAACGGCCAGGCTATGTAACCAACGTCATTACCGACCTTGCGCTCGATTGGCTTGAAAACAAACGCGACAAGGATAAGCCTTTCTGCCTGCTACTTCATCACAAGGCACCACACCGCGTGTGGGATCCCGACACCTGCGACCTCGACCTTTACAACGACCGCACCTATCCCTTGCCTGCCACCTTCTACGACAACTACGAAGGCCGACAGGCTGCCGCCAAGCAGAAAATGAGCATCATAAAGGATATGGACATCGTTTACGACCTGAAAATGGCCGACAGAGAGAACGAAATTCACTCGAACAAGTGGCTCGAAAAATGGGGAAGGGAGGCTCGTTTGCGCATGTCGCCATCGCAAAGAGAACAATGGGACAAGCATTACGACCCCATCATAAAGAAGTTTAAGGAAGACAAACTTACGGGAAAAGCACTTGCCGAATGGAAGTATCAACGCTACATGCACGACTACATGCGCGTTATCCATAGCGTAGACCGCAACGTGGGCAGGGTTATCGACTATCTTCGCAAACACAATTTGCTAGACAACACGCTCATCGTTTACACTTCAGACCAAGGCTTTTACATGGGCGAGCATGGCTGGTTCGACAAGCGGTTCATGTACGAAGAGTCGTTCCGCACGCCGTTGTTGATATATATGCCAGGTGGAAAGCGCGGCGACATCACCGAAATGGTGCAAAATATCGACTACGCCCCAACCTTCTTGCAGCTTGCCGGCGTACAAGTGCCCAAGGATATACAAGGCGTTTCGATGCTGCCCTTGCTCAAAGGCAAGCGCGTGCCGTGGCGAAAGTCGCTCTATTATCATTATTATGAGTTCCCCGACGAGCACCATGTGTGCAGGCACTACGGCGTAAAAGACCAACGCTATGTACTGATACACTTCTACGACGACATCAACGCATGGGAACTTTACGACCTCAAAACCGACCCGTCGCAGCTTAACAACATCTACGGTAGGCCAGGAACAGAAACCATTACGCGCAATCTGAAAAAAGAATTGCTACGCCTACAAGAGCAATACAACGACCCGATAAGGCATAAAATGGTGAAAGAGTGAGAAAAAGACAGCCCAATCAAATCGTTAACAAGTAAACTTTGGCGGTTTATCAACTCGTTGAGCCGTCTACTTGTCGACGGGTTAACTCGTCAACTCATCATCTAAGCCAAGCCCACAGCCCCCTTTTACCGCTTGGAGAGGGGGCTGTGGGTATGGCTATTTAGGCTTATCGGTCTGAGTGTTAAGCCACGTTCCACCCCCTGCAACTTTTACCTTCCAAAGAGATAACCAATCACAACACGTTCTCTCTTCTTTTTTCTTAACGTGCATCCAACGCGTTTTAAGGAGCAAACAATCACGGTAAACATTTCCCACAACAAGCGTAACGTTCCTTGTAACCCTGCTAGAAATAATTAAAAAGCGGAAGCCTGAACTGCAAAAGCAACGAAAAGGCGAAAAAGAGAAAACAAAATAGGCACTTTAAAGCAATTAATACAACAGAAAAACCCTTTCTTTTCGCACGTTCTGCATGAATATACAGCGCAAGAACAACGCCCAAACAACATCCTTAATAATGTTAACGCGCCTATATTTATGTCCAAGCAAGAGTAACAAACGTTAATTAAACTTAACCGAAAACATTACAAACGCACCCCTCTTCCACGTGCTACAAAGGGATTAATGGAACTGACCACATGTTGTTAAACATGTTAATCAATACTGAAAAAATAGCGGAATATGCTCGTATTATATAAAAATTCGCTATATTTGCATCGTCTTTTGACAAACACCTATCATCAACCATGCAAAAAATGGTTTAACAAGCGAATGTAAATACCATTATTATTTCGCCTACGTTGTACCTAAAAAAAGTAAAATGAGACTGAAAAGAACAATTAAAACGATTGCTTTTACAGCATTTCTCTCTATGTGCGCCACACCATTGGCTGCGCAAGACCTACTCGCTAGACAAGCTCCAGTCGACCGAAAGATGAAATCGGTAGACACACTTGCCCTACAAAGCATCCTAAGAAGAGAGGCGGCACAATCGCCAGCAGCGAACCTTTACGAGTCGTGGGACAACACACGCACCCATCACGTAACGGCTTTGCCCGACTCTTTCCTCATCAACCTGCGTCATTTCTGCATGCCAACACCCAGCCGAGTTGTAACTAGTAACTTCGGAAGTCGTTGGGGCCGCCAACATAAAGGCTTAGATATAAAGGTTTATATTGGCGACACCATACGCGCAGCATTCTCTGGCAAGGTGCGCATCGTGAAATACGAGGCTGCGGGATACGGAAAGTATATCGTTATTAGGCATCCCAACGGATTGGAAACCATATATGGACATCTATCAAAACAATTGGTAACAGAAAACGAGGACGTTAGGGCGGGCGACCCCATTGGACTTGGTGGAAACACTGGCCGTAGCACGGGTTCGCACCTACACTTTGAAACACGACTATGCGGTGTGGCACTTAACCCCGCACTATTCTTCGACTTCAGAGCGCAAGACGTGGTGGCCGACAACTATATGTTCCGTCGTTCTACTTACGAAATGGCTTCGGCAGAGGCTACCCAGCTGCGCGGAGTGGTTGGAAACGGTGGATATAACCGCGAAGACGTGTACGGAAAGGTGGGCCGCGACAGGGACGACAGCCAACAAACGCCACAATACAACGCTGCCGAGAAACTTTATCATAAGGTGGCATCGGGCGAAACTTTGGCAACTATCGCCGAAAAGCGTGGCGTTAGCATCGACACCATCTGCCGTCTTAACCACATGCGCAGAAACGACAAGGTTAGACCTGGCCAAATCCTACGCTATTCGTAAAGATAACACATTAGATTTAAAACACTATAAAAACGCAACAATGGCGGATAAGCAGCGATGCTTGTCCGCCATTGGCATTTTAAAATCCTAGCCCATACCCAACTCGTTTCTCCTGCACCTTATACCAAGCAGAAGAGCTGGCACGCGGCTTTTTCGTTTTCTTTCTTGTAAAATCACTAAGTTTACACTACCTTTGCATACAAAGAAACACAATCGCATCAATATGGAAAAACGTAACATAGCCGTCGTTTTGGCGGGTGGAGTGGGAAAAAGATTGGGCATGACCACCCCCAAACAGTTTTTCAAAGTGGCTGGAAAGATGGTTATCGAGCACACGGTAGATGTGTTCGAGCGCAATGCGCACATCCACGAGATAGCCATCGTAAGCAATGCCATGCTCATTGCAGACATCGAAAACATCGTATTGAAAAACGGATGGACCAAGGTTAAGCGCATACTTAAAGGCGGAAACGAACGATATGAGTCGAGCCTTTCGGCCATCAAAGCCTACGAAAACGAGCCGGTAAACCTTATTTTCCACGATGCCGTGCGCCCATTGGTTAGCCAACGCATACTGAACGACGTGGTGGATGCACTGCAAAACTACTCGGCCATCGACGTGGCCATGCCGTCTGCTGACACCATTATCGAGGTGGAAGGCGACTTTATCAGTCATATACCCGACCGTTCTCGCCTTCGTCGCGGACAAACGCCACAGGCTTTCGCGCTCGAAGTGATTAAAGAGGCTTACGAAAAGGCACTGCTCGACCCCAATTTCAAGACCACCGACGACTGCGGAGTGGTGAAAAAATACCTGCCGCAAACGCCCATCTACGTGGTGGAAGGCGAAGAAAGCAACATGAAACTTACCTACAAGGAAGACACCTACATGCTAGACAAGCTTTTTCAGCTGCGCAACAACGAGGCCGAACGCATCGACCTTGCCCAAGTTTCGCTCGCAGGAAAGGTAGCCATTGTGTTTGGCGGCAGTTATG
Organism: uncultured Prevotella sp.; assembly: GCA_938028745.1. GTDB lineage: Bacteria > Bacteroidota > Bacteroidia > Bacteroidales > Bacteroidaceae > Prevotella. The sequence goes on along the minus strand of CALIZL010000075.1, from coordinate 17,672 downwards.
GAATTGGTGCAGACACGGCCAAAATGCTGACCGAACGGGGGGCAAAGGTGCATTGTTTCTCGCGTAGCAGCAACGGCGTAGACGTAGGAAACAAAGAAGATGTGGAGCGCGCCTTTGCAAAAGTGGCAAAAGAAGAAGGCCGAATAGACTACGTGGTGAACACGGCAGGACTGCTACAAAAGGAGCCTTTGGCCACGATGAACTACGCCGACATCGCTTATAGCGTGCAAACCAACTACATGGGAACGGTTAATGTGGCTCTCGCCGCCTATCCCTACCTCAAACAAAGTGGTGGGCGCTTGGTGTTTTTCACCTCTTCATCATACACGCGCGGTCGTGCTTTTTACAGCATCTACTCGTCTACCAAGGCCGCCATCGTTAACTTTGTGCAGGCCGTTGCGCAAGAATGGGAGGCCGACGGCATTCGCATCAACTGCATCAACCCCGAAAGAACGAAGACCCCCATGCGCGTAAAGAACTTCGGAATAGAACCCGACGACACCCTACTGGCATCTGAAAAGGTGGCCGAGGCTACCTTGCGCACCCTGCTTTCGGACGATACGGGACTGGTGATAGACGTTAGGAGGGCGCACGATGACCGCTAACACGCCCCTCGAACGCTTTAAACAACGCCATCTTCGCGCCTGTCAGCTTAAACAACTGACCATACTCGAAGCCATACACGACATCTGCCAACGCCACACCATACCCTATTGGCTAGACGGCGGCACGCTGTTGGGCGCGGTAAGGCATGGCGGTTTCATCCCCTGGGACGACGATATAGACATCGCCATGCACAAGGCCGACTTGCTACGCTTTGTGGAAGTGGCGCAAAAGGAGTTGCCTAAGGGCCTTATTGTGCAGTCGCCACTGATAGACAAGCACCTCAAAGAGCCCATAACCAAGGTGCGCGACCTCAATTCGTTCTTCGTTGAACCAGGCGACGACTTCTCGCACAACTACGAAAAGGGGCTCTTTGTAGACATCTTTCCCTTTATTGCCTACCCCACCCTTTCGCGTAAGCTCGTTAAAAAACTAACGCTAGGCATCTCGCGCAGCTATTCCATCCTGCACAAGGCCCACCATTACAGCCTCCGTTCGTTTGCCGAATTCTTTTGGTTCGGCGCAAAATACGCTGTCTGCCGCTCCGTCTGGGCTCTGCTATGCGCCCTAAACCGCAACCGCGACACTTATATCTCCAACATCCTACACAACAACGGCTACGGCATCATGCACCGCCAAGACAGCATTTTCCCCCTAACCGAAATCACTTTCGAGGGCAAACGTTTCATGGCCCCTCGCAACCCCGATGCCTACCTGCAAGACCTCTACCGCAATTACATGGACATTCCACCCGTAGAGAAACGCAAAATCCACGCCATCTTTGTGTTAGAGACACTGGAAGAAGAAGAGATAGGAGAAAGAATATGACACCATTCAATATATACAACACTAGCAACCAATCTCTAACTAAGGTAGGCTCAATACGCATTTAAACCATACAAAGAAACGATTTGCTACAAGCATGCCGCATTTAGAATAATTGAGTCTATGTACATCTTAATAATATGCAACACAAAAGAAGTAGGAAATGGATACCCCAAAAATACAACAATACAAAAACGCCTTTGATTTAATAGCCAAAGAAATTAAAGACGATGCTAACAATACCATTGAGGTTTGGTATGCGCGTGAGCTACAACAGGTGTTAGGTTACACCCGCTGGGAGAACTTCGTTGTCGCTATTAGCAGAGCAATAGAATCTTGTAAGACACTGAAAGTCAACGTAGACGACCATTTTCGTGAGGTCACGAAAATGGTCTTACTTGGTAGCGGATCACAACGCAAGGTACAAGACTTCATGCTAACTCGTTATGCCTGCTACCTTATTGCCCAAAATGGAGACCCCAAGAAAGAAGAAATAGCCTTTGCACAAAGCTATTTTGCACTTCAAACACGAAAAACAGAGCTTATTGAAGAAAGGCTACAGCAAATTGCCCGACTAGATACCCGCGAACGTCTGCGCTCATCCGAGAAACAGCTAAGCAGGAACATATACGAACGAGGCGTTGACGAGAAGGGCTTTGCACGAATACGTTCGAAGGGAGATTATGCCTTATTTGGCGGACTCACCACCGAACAAATGAAACAACGATTAGGTATCAAGAGTGGCGCATTGGCTGATTATCTCCCAACCTTAACGATAGCAGCTAAAAATCTTGCAACAGAAATGACCAACTATAATGTAGAGCAGAAAAACCTTCATGGTGAAAATAGCATAACAGCAGAGCATGTTCAAAACAACCGAAGTGTTCGAGGAATGCTTGGACAAAGAGGTATCAAACCAGAAGAGCTACCACCAGCCGAAGACATTAAGAAAGTGGAGCGGCGTGTTGCAAAAGAAGAGAAGAGTATAATTAAGGACACACCCAAGCTACCCAAAGGGAATTGTTAACACTAATGGATTGAACGCCTTGCAGTTTCTTTACCGAACAAGGCATAAACACAAAAAAAATATGATCATAGAAAACATACTTCAAGTTGGAGATGTGTCTGACAACGGGCAGGTAACCATTGTAGACGAAGACAGGCTGTGCTATCTTGTAAAGTCGGAAAGTAGAGGAGCCGTTGGACTTCGCACTATTTCAAAGGCCTTACTCAATGAATATGTTGCCTTTTTCAGCGAAAATCCCGATGCGGCTCCAAACGTTGCAAGGGACTTATTATGTGGTAAAAGCGACATAGACAAATATGAATACGGCTACACCTCCACCTTGTCTACAATGGCAAAGATGGTTATTGCCAATTCAGGACAGACACCTGCAACCACAGGAAATAGGCGGAAAGTTCCCAATGTTCTTCAACAGATTTTCTATGGAGCACCAGGCACGGGTAAGTCTAATACCATCAAACGGAACGTAGATAACGAAAATAAAATATGTTTCCGCACCACCTTCCATCCCGATAGCGACTACGCAACCTTCGTAGGAGCCTATAAACCCTCAATGAAACCAACTGGAGCCGCTCTCGCCTCTGGCGAAAAAGAAGAGGTTATCACCTATAAGTTTGTCCCCCAAGCCTTCACTAAGGCCTACGCAGCTGCGTGGAACACCACCGAAGACGTGTTCTTGGTTATCGAGGAGATAAACCGCGGCAACTGCGCACAAATATTTGGCGACCTGTTTCAGTTGTTAGACCGCAAAGGGGGCAAGTCCGAATACCCCATTGAAGCCGATACCGACCTGGCAAACTACCTGCAAGATGCCTTAGCCAAAAGCCCGCGCACAGACATTCCACAAGAAGTAAAGAGCGGAGAAAGGCTTATGTTGCCCCAAAATCTCTACATTTGGGCAACCATGAACACCAGCGACCAGTCGCTGTTCCCCATCGACTCGGCCTTCAAACGCCGCTGGGATTGGGTGTATATACCCATCAAGCCCCATGCCGAAGAGAGCTACAAGATAAAGATTGGCATCGAAACCTACGACTGGTGGGGCTTCTTACAGAAAATAAACAGCGTAATAGACGACACCACCCACTCGGAAGACAAGAAGCTGGGATATTTCTTTGTGAACACCGAATCAAAGACCGTATGTGCCGAAAAGTTCGTCAGCAAGGTGTTGTTCTATCTTTGGAACGACGTGTTTAAGAACTATGGGTTCGACCACAGCATCTTTACCGACAACCTAGGTGTGAAGTTCACCTTCTCCGACTTCTTTAACGAGGATGGAACGCCCAACACAAACCGAGTTAACGACTTTCTAAAAAAGCTAGACAACGAAATAGATAAAGACCACTCTTTTATCGAAATCACCAGTACTGAAACAGAAAACCAAGGACTGCCAAACGCCAACGAATGAGGATTCTAATTGAAGAACACCCCTACCAAGCCACCGAAGACATTCTCAAAGTGGTGAGCGAACTTGGCCCCACCATAGGCGTTGGCGGCAAAGTAAGCATTGGGTATGTGGGCTACTACTACAATGCCAACATACAAGACTGCGTGTTTATCCTGCCAAAGGTGCTGTTAGACGAGCAGGGGCGAGCCTTCCAGAAGTACAATCCCGAAGACATCGTCCACCTTGAAGACAGAAACAACCCGCTGAACGAAGAAGAACGGCACTTTGTGTACGAACTTTCCGTGTGGATATACCGCGCCATCTGCGTTTTTAAGGAGCGAAACAAAGACACACAAATAGTGCTGCACGAACGTATGGCGCAGATTGGGCACGCACAACGCCGCATGAGCAACACCTTCTTAGACATACTGCTTTCGCTCATTCAGTTCAACCAAGACAACCAAGACTTTTTCTTCTTCACCATCAAGAACCTACATAGCGGACACAACAAGATAAACTGGACCAAGACCATCGCCCACTCGCAAGCCTACTTGCAAAGCAACAGACCCGTGTATCTCCATCCAATGAACAAGCGCAGGCAAGTAAACTTCGACGAGGAACTGATGGTTATCTATTTCTCCATACTCAATTACATTCATCACGAATATGGTTTCCCTTTCGAAACCCAATGCCATTACGACACCATCAGCAACCAGCAGTTTGCCAGCTACCTCAAAGGAATGGGCAAAACGCGCCTGCAACAAATCAGATACAAGTACTTTTCAGACAAAGCCTTGGAGCTTTGGAACCTCTGCTTTGCCTTTTTCGACGAAGCCAGACAAATTGTTGTAAACACCAAGCAGCGCGAATACCTCTTGGTAAAGAGCTTCGAAATTGTGTTCGAAGACATCATCGACGAACTGATTGGCAGCAAAAACAACGAGCTGCCAACCGAATTGAAAGACCAAGCAGACGGAAAACAAGTAGATCATATCTATCGCTATAAGGCCCTTACCGAGACTAGCACAGACAACATCTACTATATTGGCGACTCCAAATACTATAAGCGCAACACGCGCATCGGCAAAGAAGCACTCTATAAGCAATTTACCTATGCCCGAAACGTGGTGCAATGGAACCTCAACCTCTTTCTCGACGACAACCGAAAGGCAGAACAAAAGGTGGAGCTGCAAGCAGGTACGGGCATGCTCCGCGACGAAACGACCGAGGGCTACAACATCATACCCAACTTCTTTATCTCTGCAAAGCAATGCGATTTGGAGATGCACAGCGATATTACGTGGGTAGACCGAGAGGACAAGGACTTCACTTCGCGCCAATTTCGCAACCGCCTGTTCGACCGCGACACGCTCCTTGTTTGCCATTACGATGTGAATTTCCTTTACGTAGTGGCCTTATACGGCCGAAAAAACGAAGGGATGAAAACCGCTTGGCGCGAAAAGGTGCGTGCACAGTTCAGAAAAGAGATACAATGTATGCTGGACAACCATTTCCAATTCCACATCATGACCCCGCGAAAGTTTGTTGACGGCGAGGAAGTGCTACGCCAAAACTTCAAACAAGTGTTGGGAAAGGTGTTCAAACCCTATCCCGACGCCCCCAACCAACAATGTTTCTACTCGCTTGCCTTAGAAAGACCAGAGACCATTAACGACCCAAAACTAAGGGCAACAACCATCGAAGAGAACCAAAACATTAAACAACTGCTGGGCGAACACTTTGAAATATTGGAATGCAAGATTGGCGAAGACCGCCGCAACGAGCTGACATCGCCCACACCCAAGGCACAATGCGGCATAAGCAACAAAGACCTTGTGCTGCTCATTACCAAAGAAGGCGTGCATTTCGACAAAAACATACAACTACTTGAAACCACAAAACGCATTGGCATCGCCCTGAAAATGGATGGTGCCGTGCTGCAATTGGTTGAGGGATTTACCAAGGCTCGCATCCTGATTATCCACAACAAGAGCAACAAGCACCATGCCTACCTACTGTCTGATAAGGGGCCGCGCCTTGTTCCTGCAAGTGGAGCACCAGAAATGGTCGTTACCAAACAGCATGAAGACCTCTACTTGGTGTACGATGTAGACCTTACCGAAGGCCAAACGCCATTAGATCTTGGCCAACTAAACTTAAAACCCATAACCAAAGGCGGCGACAGCTACTCGCCCCACCTGCTACCCCTATCCCGTTTGCTTGCAGAAACACCTTAGACGATGAGCAACCAACTGCTTGATAATGCTTAAAACGCATCGCCAAACCTTTCACAAAGCTTGCCGCATAGCCCCTTTATCCCCAAAAAATAACTAACTTTGCAATGGCGTTTCGCCCCAATCGCAACTCGATATGCCTGCGCAAGACTTCAATCGCAAAATCATTCACATCGACATGGATGCCTTCTATGCCTCGGTGGAGCAACGCGACGACCCCTCGCTGCGCGGAAAACCCGTGGGCATTGGCAGCGAAGACAGGCGCGGGGTGTTGTGTACGGCCAGCTACGAGGCACGAAAGTATGGGGTGCATTCGGCCATGTCGGGCGTGCAGGCTAAGCGATTGTGTCCCGAACTGATACTCATACCGCCCGATTTCAAGAAATACAAGCAGGTATCGCAGCAGGTTCACGAGATATTTCACCGTTATACCGACCTCGTTGAGCCGCTATCGCTAGACGAGGCCTACCTAGACGTTACGCAAAACAAGCTGGAAATAGAGTTGGCCGTTGACATTGCGCAACGCATCCGACAGGAGATACGCAACGAGTTGCACCTAACGGCCTCGGCAGGGGTGTCGTTCAACAAGTTTCTGGCTAAGGTGGCATCCGACTTTCGTAAGCCCGACGGCATCACGGTGATACATCCCAGTCGTGCAATGCACTTCATCGACAATCTGCCCATCACCGACTTTTGGGGCGTGGGGCATAAAACGGCCGAAACGATGCACGCTATGGGCATCTTCAACGGTGCCGACTTGCGCCAGCTTTCGCGACTACGGCTGCGGCAAGTGTTCGGTAAGGCCGGCGAGATGTACTACAACTTTGCGCGCGCCATCGACCCTCGACCCGTTGAACCACATTGGATAAGGAAGTCCGTTGGATGCGAACGCACCTTCAACGAAGACAGTTCCAACCCCACTGTGCTCTTAACCGAACTCTATCGTTTGGTGTTAGAGTTGGTGGAACGTTTGAAAAAGAACGACTTTAAGGGGCGAACGCTCACGCTAAAAGTGAAGTTTCACGACTTTACGCAGATTACACGCAGCAGAACAGCCCCTCACGTACTTCGCCAAAAGGCCGACATTTTGCCCGTTGCAAAGGCTTTACTAAGCGAGGTTGACTACTCCGGACGACCTATAAGGCTGTTGGGCGTTCAGGTTTCTAACATGAACGACGAACCACATCGCCCACAATGGATACAACTTGAATTGCCGTTTAAGAAGGAGTTGTTTTGAGGAGTTAAGGAGTTATGGAGTTAAGGAGTTAAGCCAATAGTCTTGTTGCAGAGTAACTATAGCTTTACTCCCCTTGAGGAGTTAAAGGAGTTAAGGAGTTAAGGAGTTAAGCCAATAGTCTTGTTGCAGAGTAACTACGGCTAAATTCCAACGAGCGAAGCGAGTGATAACTCCTTAACTCCTCAAATATAACTCCTTAACTCCTCAAATATAACTCCATAACTCCTCAAAAGAACTCACTCCACAACTCCCTTGCATACGGCTTAACTCCTAACGAGCGAAGCGAGTGTTAACTCCTTAACTCCATAACTCCTCAAAAGAACTCCATAACTCCTTAAAAAGAACTCCATAACTCCTAATAAAAAAATGGACCCAACAAAAACATATCCCGCCCTCATGGAGGGCAAGAAAATAATGTACGTTCACGGCTTTGGCTCATCGGGTCAGTCGGGAACAGTAACGCTCTTGCGTACACTTATGCCCGCGGCCACCATCATTGCGCCCGACCTCCCTTTGCATCCAGCCGAAGCATTAGAACTATTGAAGCAAACATGCGATGCCGAAAAGCCCAACCTCATCATCGGAACATCAATGGGTGGCATGTATGCCGAGATGCTTAGAGGCACAGACCGCATACTGATTAACCCCGCTTTCGAGATGGGCGACACGATGGTGAAACACAATATGGTGGGCAAACAAACCTTCCAAAGTCCGCGAACAGACGGCATACAAGACTTTATCGTAACCAAGGCCTTGGTAAACGAGTACAAGGAAATTACAACACTGCTATTCGATGACATTGACGAGGCTGAACAACAACGCGTAATAGGACTCTTCGGCGACGAAGACACAAGCGTAGACACCTTCGACCTCTTCGCCCAACACTACCCCACGGCCATACGTTTTCACGGTGGGCACAGGTTAACGGATAAGGTGGCGATGCACTATCTGGTGCCGCTGATACGCCAAATAGACGATAAGCAGACGGGACGACAACGCCCCATCGTGTTTATCCACGCCAACACACTGGCCGACAGCTACCAAAAGCCGATGCCCAGCATGCACAAAGCCTACGAAATGCTCATCGAAAACTATGATGTCTACATACTTGCACCATCGCCAACAAATGCCCCCGAACAGATAACGGCACAGCTGGCATGGGTGGAACAGTATCTCAATGCGCCTGCATTCAATCGCGTTGTGTTCTGCAACAACGCCAATCTGCTCTATGGCGACTACCTTATCTCGCGCCACGAGCACCCGAACTTCCTTGGTTCGTCCATCCTTTTCGGCGGTAACGACCTCAAAACATGGGACGATGTCATTGTGTTTTTCGACCGACTAGGCGGACAATAAGTCCGTTTACGCCTATCTCCGTCACGCGCCAACTAAGCTTTTAGTCCGCGCGTGCTAGCAATTTGCAGCGTACAAGGCTGCTTGTAGCCCCACTACAAGCCGCTTGTAGTATCGCTACAAACACCTTGTAGCCGCACTACAAGGCCTTTGTAGTCCCAGTACAAGGTATCTTGTACGCCACAAAATGGGTCTTAACACACTTCGTTTCGCTTAGTAAAAGGGGCAGCAGGCACACCCCTTGCCATGCCAACGATGACACATACCCGTGCGGCAACTGCGTGCAGACCGCGTTTGCATGGGGCATATACACACAAAAAAGAATGGCGTTGGAGCAGCCAAAGGCATGCTCGCAACGCCATTCTTTTTGTTTTGTGCCACATCTATGCCACAAGCACGATGCCTAAGCCCCGCAGTTAGGGGCGGTCGGCGGCTTTCGTTCCGAACGCCGAAGGCTTTTCGCCCATCACAAATTCGAGTGTTCCACCCTTCATAATGTCCTTATAGTCGATGTACGAACGGGTGTACGTCTTGCCGTTAAGCTTAGCACTCTGAATATAAATGTTCTTGGCACTGTTGTTTTTGGCCTCTATGGTAAACGTTTTGCCGCCACCAACGTTCACCACAGCTTTTTTAAAGAGTGGCGAACCAAAGATATACTTGCCGCCAGCAGGCTCAACCTGATACAATCCCATAGACGAAAGGATGTACCAAGCCGACATTTGCCCCACGTCTTCGTTGCCGCTAAGTCCGTCGATGCCGTCGTTGTAAAGCGTATTCATCACTTGGCGCAACTTGGGAGCGGCCTTCCACGGCATGCCCACATAGTTGTACATATATATAATGTGGTGACTGGGTTCGTTGCCATGAGCATATTGGCCGATAAGTCCCGAAATGTCGGGCGACGCATCGGCGCCCATCTTACCTTCTAGAATAAAAAGTGAGTCGAGTTTAGCCACAAATGGTTTCTCGCCACCAAAGCATTGCACCAGTCCGTGTACGTCGTGGGGCACCAACCAAGCATATTGCCATGCGTTGCCCTCGGTGTAATCGTCTTGGCGATGCACCGAATTAAATGGGTCGAACGGCTCGCGGAACTTGCCATCCGATGTTTTTCCGCGCATAAAGCCCGTGTTTTTGTCGAAGTAATGGTCTTTATACGACTGACTACGCTTTAAAAAGTACTTGTAATCTTCGGTTCGCCCCAGCTGTTTGGCAAGTTTGGCAATGCCTGCATCTGCCAAGGCGTACTCCAAGCCCTTAGCAACGGTTTCGTATTCGGGGTCGAGATCGCAAGGCAGATAGCCGTATTTCTTGAGCAAACCCATTCCACGCTCGTCGCGCATGGCCGATGCTTTGGCCGCTTCGAGCACCTTATTCTTATCCACATCAAAGCCTTTCAGCGCAATGTCAATCAGCACGGGGATGCCCGGATTGCCCACCATGCAGTCGGTTTCGTTGCCCACGAGATGCCAAACGGGCAACTTGCCCTGCTGTTCGTAGATATGCAGCATGGTTTGTGCAATGTCGCGTTGCTTTTCGGGATGGATAATGGTCATCAACGGATGGGCAGCGCGATAGGTATCCCACAGCGAGAAGGTGGTGTAGTTTTTGAAATCGCCGCGATATACCTTACCGTCGGCTCCGCGATAGTCGCCGTTAACATCGTTGAACACCGAGGGGGCGAACATCGAATGATACATGGCCGTGTAGAAAGTGCGGCGTGCAGCATCGTCGTCCGTGGTGATAACAATCTTGTTCAGCTCCTTATTCCATGCCTCGTTGGCCTTAGCCACCGTGCCGCGGAAGTCCCACGCGGGCAGTTCGGCAGCGATGTTGGCGCGCGCATTGTCTTCGCTCACGGGCGAAATTCCCACCTTCACCAGCAGCGGTTCGTCGTTATTGGGGGTTGAAAGCACGGCCAAGCTGTCGCCTTGGCTTGTAGTAAGGGTTACAGGCCGCGAGAATTGGGCCACGAAATACACGCGTTGGTCTTTCGCCCAGCCCGTGGAATAGCGATAGCCCGACACTTCTGTGGGCGAGTTTTGCTTAAACGCGCTCTTCGTCATCTTGTCCCAACCGATGCCTTGCGCCAAGTCGAGCCTTACGAAAGCCGTTTGTGCATCGGCCGGATAGGTGTAACGGTGAAACGCAACGCGGGCAGTGGCAGTGAGATCTACCTTTACGCCCGACTTCAACATCACCGAATAATAACCCGGACGTGCGTGTTCGCCCTTGTGCGAGAACATCACATCGTGTTGCGTTGCATCGGTTGTGGGCAGCAAAGCGATGTCGCCCAAGTCGCCGATGCCTGTTCCGCTGAGGTGCATTTGGCCGAAACCGATGATAACCGAGTCGCTGTAATGGTAGCCCGAACACCAGTCCCAACCGCGTTTATATTGCGTTGGCCCAACCTGCACCAGTCCGTAAGGCACGTTTGCGCCCAAAAACACGTGTCCGTGTCCGCCTGTACCGATGTAGGGGTCTACGTATTGGGTAAGGTTTTGCGCCCATGCGCCAATCCCAACCGTGAGAAATGCCGCTAAGGCAAAGAGTTTTTTCATTGTCATGTCTGTTGTTTTATATTGTTGTTTTGTTTTAGAGGGGTTGCGGCAGCCTGCCTTTTTCGGGGAGATACAGGTGCTGCCAATGTATCATTATCAGCGATGTTTCTCCGTGCCGAGCCACATTCTTACGCGCTTAGCCGCAGACTTGCCAATCTGTTTAAAGTTGCCGTGGCGCAGGTTGAGCCACAGTTCGATAAAGGCATAACGCGTTTTAATCCACGGATGTCCCCATGCGTGGCGGCGATAAACGCGCTCTTTAAAGGCCACATGCTCGATGATGTGGGGCGGATGCGTAAGTGGAAAGCGCTGCTCGATACGTTGCATGGTGAAGATGCGGCGCAAAGGAGCAGGCATGGTGTTGAGGGTTGAGAAGTGCGTAGAATCTTCTATCACCCCGATATTGTTTATTTGGTTGCGCGTGGGCATGATGGCCACACCCGAATTGAGCAGCATCGAGGCCCAGAAAATGGTTTCGTAATAGGCTTTTCCGCTAGCCTTATGGTCGGCACACATCTTTAAGAAGTCGGGGCGAAGTTGCCGTTGGGCAATAAGTTGGCGCAGTTGGGCAAGCGTTTGCGGGTCGTCCATAAACCGATAGTCGGCATCCCACGTGTCGATAACCCTCCGCCACGAGGCCCAACCCCAAATGGAGAACACCGACGTGAAGAAGTAGTCGCCTGCAACATCCTTTGTTTGCTCGTCGCTGTTAAAGCCTGCCACCATCCACACGCGCTCATCGTGTTCGTATCGGTCGAGCATTTCCTTGCAAAAGGGGAAGAAACTCTGCGTAGGTACGTCGTCGTCTTCCAGCACGATGCACTTGTCGGCCATCGAGAAAGCCCATTTTTGCGAGATATATTCGGAGGGGTCGCAGCCGTAGTTGCGCTCTTGGTACAGGTGTTTCACGTCGCATTCCCAGTCAATGTCGGCGGCAATGCGTCGGCAAGCCTCAATGCCGGGCATGTCTTTCTCGCCTCGTGGTCCGTCTTGATACAGAAAAAGTCGCGACGGGCGCGCCTCTTTCACCGCCCTGAAAACCTTTTCAAAGGGTTCGGGACGGTTAAAAAACAATATCAACACGGCAACATCTATCTTTGCGGCATGCTTCATAGGGGCAATTTAGTTTGTTTTTGGGCAACCTTTGCCTTTTCGCCGTGCAAAATAAAGCGTATCGGCGTGGCGGCAAACGGGCCTTACGATAATTGTAGCTGTTAGTGGGCGGCCGTTAAAGAGCCATTCCCTTGCCTTGCAAAGATAAACGTTTTTGTTGGCATAGGCAAATGTTCGAGCAAGCACTTGCATGTCAAGATGTCTAAAACAAGTTAAAAATACATATCGAATTAGGCTTTGTATTGTTTTTTTACATATCTTTGCCACGAGATAAAGAGAGAGAATACCTTGAAAAATCTTAATGGTGCAGGCTCTGCATCATCGTATCTATTTAAATTATTATTTTACGTATCAACTGAATTGTAACAACTAGAATTATGAAAAAGATTTTATTGATGGTGCTATTATTAGCCGTCACGGTGAACGCCTTTTCGCAACGTAGGCGAAGTTACAGGCGCAGTTATGCGCGTTCGTCACAATGGTACATCATGCCTAAGGGCGGTTTCAACATCGCCACGGTTACCAACTGGGGTGGCGATGTACGCCTAGGATTGGCATTAGGTGGCGAATTGGGCTGCCGCGTTTCCGACGTGGTAACGCTCTCTGGGTCGCTTATCTATTCGCAACAAGGAACCAACACGTGGTTTTACAGCAGGGATTACCGCACGGACATCCATCTCGACTACCTCAACCTGCCCTTCATGGTGCACTTCAACGTGGCGCCGGGGCTTGAGTTAAAGGTTGGTTTGCAGCCGGGCATCCTAGTGAACGATGCCGTGACACTAAGAACGGACGGATACAGCTACGACGAAGACTTCCACCGTTCGATGAAACGCCTACACTGGGACGACGGTTACATCGAGTCGGTAGACCTTTCTATGCCTTTCGCCATTTCGTACCAATATCGCCAATTGGTGTTCGATGCACGCTACAACCTCGGCTTAAACAACGTTACCACCCGCTCATGGTGGCGCAACGGGCACAACAGCGTGTTCCAATTCACCGTTGGGTATAAGTTCGATCTTTAAAAATAAATAGCCACACGAGCCACTTTTCGCCCACGCGAGGGGTGGCATCGTGGGGTTAACAACGATGCCAACTGCTTACATAGGTTTCTCTCGGCTTAGCCGAAAAACATATCATAGTATCAAACAACAATAAAACTTTTATTAAGATGAAGAAGTTTACTACCCTATGCCTGTCGTTGCTGTTCGCAACAACGGCATTCGCGCAAGCCGAATCTGGCACATTCAGTCTGCAACCCAAAGTGGGATTGAACCTAAGTAACATCCTAGCATCGGATCAAAACCTTGATGTGAAAGCAGGCCTGGTCACGGGTTTAGAGCTCAACTATCAGATTAACCGACTTATTGCCCTGTCTTTTGGAGGACTTTACTCGCAACAAGGTGGAAAACAAAGCATTAATGGCACTGATGTAACTGTAAAACTAGATTACTTTAACATTCCTGCACTCATCAATTTCTATGTAACAAAGGGACTTGCCCTCAAAGCAGGCTTACAGCTAGGCTTCTTGGTGAACGACAAAGCAAACGCAAAACGCAATGGAACATCCATAGAAATGAGCGTAGAGCAGTTTATTCGTCTCGCCCCACAATATAGCAACGTCGAACTACGCAAGTTTGATGTGGCCATTCCCATTGGCGTATCATACGAATTTAGTAATGTGGTAATAGATGCACGATATTGCGCAGGTTTAGTTCCATTGTTCAACGATTCGCGTTCGTCAGACAAAAACAGCGTGTTCCAGCTTTCAGTTGGGTACAAGTTCGACCTTTAAACATACACAGCACCACGAGCCACTTTTCGCCTACGCGAGGAGTGGTTTCGTGGGGCTAACATCAATTCCAGAAGGTAAGCAAAAGCTTCTTTCAGGCCTGTTTAACACACTAATCACCTTATAAAACACCTCCCGAACCATGAGTTCCATTTTGGAACGGGGCCTGTTTAACACACACATAACTATATAAAACCCCATAAACAACAAATTAACATGAAAAAATTTACTACCCTATGCCTATCGTTGTTGTTCGCTGCAACATCGTTCGCACAAACCGAACCAGGCACATTCACCCTGCTGCCCAAAGTAGGATTAAACCTGAGTACCTTAACTAAGTCAACGGTTGAGATGGACATGAAAGCTGGTTTCTGCGGAGGTTTTGAACTCAATTACCAACTTAACAAATCTTTCTCGCTCACCCTAGGTGCTCTTTACTCGCAACAAGGCTGCAAACGTTCCGAAAACGACCTTAAAGCCACGGCGAATCTAGAATACCTCAACATTCCTGTACTCTTCAATTTCCACATTACGAACGGTTTAGTTGCGAAGGTTGGCGTGCAACCTGGCCTTTTGTTGAGCGACAAAACACATATAGAACGCAAAGGCGAATCAGGAGATATGAACCTCAGAGACTATGTTAGGACTATTCCTGAGTATAAAAACACAAACATGCGTGACTATGATATAGCCATACCCATCGGTTTATCTTACGAGTTCAGCAACTTCGTGCTCGACGCACGCTACTGCCCAGGCATTGTTTCATTGTTCGATCACTCGGATTTAACCAACAAGAACAGCGTTTTCCAATTCACCCTTGGCTACAAATTTGAATTGTAGCGCAATACGTAAAGGCCGAAAGCCAGCCCAACAAACTTACAGGGAGATGTGCGAACAGCCACGAAAAGCTGCTCGCCCATCTCCTTTATGCTTTCCGTTTCGCACACTTTCTCGCCTTGCCAAGCAGCTACCCCATGCGCCAACAGCCTAAGTTATGGGGCTATTGGCCTTTCAATTACGGCCTTATCCCTGCGTTAACCCCATCCCCCCGCTATGCTTACTAACCCGAAAACACAGACATTGGCCACACATTACATGCCCCGGGAGGCAATGAACTAAACCAACTGCACAGCAAAAAACACACGCACAAGGTTTGTTTTTAACTTTTTCGTGCGATAATTCGTTAAACAACTTTGCTAAATGTAAAACAAATTGTATCTTTGCAGCACAATATTAAAAGATTGATAACCTAATTCCTCGATAATAGATGAACATTAAAACAACCCCCAAAAGAAACTTGAAAGTTCTAGCAACCCTATTGTTGGGTATTGCTCCAATGGCGATGTTCGCCCAATTCAATCGCACAACATTTTTCATGGAAGGCGTAAGTTTTAAGCAACAGCTTAACCCCGCACTTGCACCTTCGCGCGGATTTGTGAACATTCCCGGCTTGGGTGCTTTCAATATGGGCGTTAGTTCTAACGCCATCTCGTCTGAATATTTCTCTGACCTACTGAACAGCTCAAAGACAGCCGACTACTTTACCACCGACAAATTCATCAACCAGCTTAAAGACAACAACCGCCTGAACATGTCGTTGGCCAGCGATTTGGCCGCTGCGGGCTGGTGGGCCGGCGATGGTTTCTGGAACGTTAACCTCAGCTTAAAGCTCGATTTGGATGCAAACGTTAAGCGCGACGTGTTCGAATTCATGCGAGCCTCGCGCGGAATGAGCGACCAATCGTGGGCCAATGCCAACCTGCACACCAATGGTATGCAGGCCAAAATCAACTCGTACATGGAGGCAGGCGTGGGCTACACAAGGCCTTTTGGCGACCGACTGGTGCTGGGAGCCAAGGTTAAGCTGCTCTTTGGCATCGCAGACATCAACATGAAGGTTGACGAAATTACCATGCAAACCAACCTGCGAGATATTGCAGCCAACCAAGACTGGTCGACAATTACCGAAGAACAGCTGCAAAAGGTTAAGGGAAAGGCCACCATCAAGGCGCGTGCAGAGGTGCAAGGCTCGATGGCGGGCTTGACTTTCGTTACCGACGACAAAAAGTACGTAGACAAAATTGACATTGATGGCGGCGGTGGTCTTGCCGGTTTCGGTGCAGCAGTAGACCTTGGCGCAGCCTATAAGCTTGGCCGCGACTTTACCCTATCGGCAGCCTTGCTCGACCTGGGTTTCATTTCGTGGGGTCAAGGCAAAACCATCAATGGTGTTTCCGACTTTAATCGCGAGTACGATTTCGACGGCGTACACGCAGGCGAGCACCGTCGTGAGTTCAGAAAAACCATAGAAAGCGGCGACGTGTTTAACTCAGACCTGTGGAACTTAAAGGCCGAAGAGAGCAAATCGCGCACCACTTCGCTACGCACCACCATGGTGTTGGGCGCACAATACAAGCTGCTCGAAGACAAGTTGACGGTTGGCGCACTCTCAACCACACGCTTTGGCGAGGTAAATACGCAATCGGAACTGACCCTTGCAGGCAATTACAGCTTTAACCGCCATATCGGCATCGCCCTAAGCTACTCGATGATACAAAGCCAAGGCAAGGGCTTGGGACTTGGTTTTAAGCTTGGCCCAGTTACATTGGCCACCGATTACATGTACTTCGGGCAAGATACGCGCACGATTAGCGGCATGATTGGCGTAAGTATTCCTTTGGGAAACAGCCACTAAGAACGGCCTCACCAGCAAGGATGTGCGCCAAAAATAAAATTTAGAAGAAAGGGCTATGTCTTACTCTGATAACGAGTTGTGACATGGCTCTTTTGAGTATATCGGGGATAGGAGGGCATTTACCGAGTGATGAGATTATTTTCAGATTGATAAAGGCGGGAAAGTTGTATATAGAAATTGAGGCAGCTGATAAACCTTCTTTTCTCGTTCCTCGAAAAGTGCGTTTTCTCGCCATGACAATGTCCGAGCGAGCTCGACGTTGTTCATTTGGCTTAACGAAAACGTTCCATTAACCCAATGTCAAACCAACAAAAATTCAAGAGACAAAAAGAATAAAGACTGCATGAAAAGATTAACGTTAAATATAGTTTGCTTGACTTGCGTGCTCTGCAATTGCATTGCGCAAACAGCATCGTTGCGCATAAAAGACAATGCACAACAAAACAAGAATGAGATTATACAGCCTGATTCCATGAGAGAGAAGGAAGTGCCAAATTATCGTGTTACACACGTTGAGAGCACTCATAGGTTGCGATGGACAGGCAAGACTTTTATTGGTAAACACAAAGACAAAGCTAATACATGGCTTATAAAAGCTGTGATCAAAGGCATGGATGCCAAATGGTTGAGGTATTCTCTTTTGATTACTGCAAAAGACGTATGGGTACTTAAAGACAGTGTACAGAAAGATTTTATAACCATCGTAGCCTTGAAGTCTGCCGAAAAAGGGTGGGACATCAGTGCCTTTAAAAGGTTCTTCCGTTAAATGCGTAGACGGTTATCATGTAATGCATATAGTCTTAATGTGAAGTATTCCTCATTTCTGAATCCGTATACCTGTC